>CAZFLE010000215.1:0-9763 GCA_964519895.1 uncultured Enterobacterales bacterium
CTGGCGTAGGCGTAGTCCAGCCACTCCTTGGCGTACTGCTTGGTGTCGTTGCGCCACTTCTCGGCCAGGGCGCTGGACTTGTCGCTGCGGTCGGAGATGTACCGTTCCTCGGCCGAGGTCCACAGGTCGTTCGCCGTCTGGGCCCGCAGCCGGTACAGGTCGTAGAGCCGGCGCTTGAAGGTGGCCTTCTTCCAGACCTGCTTGTTCTCCAGGGCCGTGTCGGCCCACTTGATGACCTCTTCGCTGCGGTCCGGTCCCTGCTTGGACAGGTACAGGGCGTACTTGAAGCACAGGTCCGGGTCCGAGCGGTCGACCTCTTCCAGGTGCCGGCCCAGCAAGCGGCCCCAGGCCACCCGGTCGCCGCGGGCCTCGGCGTCCATCAGGAGCAGCCTGGAGATCTTGTCCTTGTCGGTCTGGAGGTCGACCTTGGCGTACTCGCCCTCGAGGCAGTGCTGGAGCTCCTTGCCCAGCTGGCCCATGAGCGCGAAGGGCTCGACCATCTGGTAGTCGCTGCAGTCGCTCGGCCGTGGCGGTCCCTTGTACTCGGGCTCGGCTGCGGGCTCGGCCTCAGCCACGGGCTCGGGCTCTTTGGCGGGCTCGGGCTCGGGCTCGGGCTCCTTGGCGGGCTCGGGCTCGGGCTCGGGCTCCTTGGCGGGCTCGCTCGAGGCCTGTGAGGCGCCCTGGGCACCGCCCTGTTCCGTCGCCGCCTCCTCGGAGCTGGCCTCTGCCACCGCTGGCTTGAAGGCGTCGGGGTCGGCAAGGAGTGTGCGGGCGGCGTCGACCTCTGGCACGAACAGGGCCCAAGACACCATCGCGGTGGTGTAGCTGTGATCGGTGATGAAGGTCTCCAGCGCCGCGCGGTCGCCGGCCTCGGCCTTGGCGCGCGCTTCTTCGTAGGCCGCCGCGACCTGCTTGCGCACCTGCGACTCCGCCATCGCCACGCGCTTGAAGCGGTCGTCGAGACCCCACTGCTGGACCGTGGCCAGCTTGGGCCCCTTCTCCAGAGTCTTGTCCACCACCACGAGCTCGGAGTCAGGGGCGGGCTGCGAGGGGTCCTGGGGGCGGCCCAGGAGCCGAAGCTGGCGCGTCACGTAGTGCTGGGCTTCGGCCAGGGTGACCGTGCCGTCGGCCTCGACCGCGCCATCTGCCCAGCCACGCATGGCGCCGACCGCGAAGTATGTGAACAGGCCGTGCTCGGCGGGATCGAAGCCCAGGGCCCCGGCGCCGCTGGTGTCCGCCAGCCAGAACAGGAACTTGTCGGAGGTGGCTTCGGGCAGACCGTCCAGCTCGATGGGATCGCCGTCGAACATCGGGGCGCCGCCCCGGTCGTGGCCCGAGAAGCTCGCGTCCACCATGACCACCACCTGGTCGGCCTTGGACTTGGCCAGGGTCTTCTGGACCTCTGCCAGGGAGATACCCTGGGTGCCCAGGGAGCCCAGGTCCTCGGGCGCGTCACTGGCCAGGAGCATCCAGCCTTCGGGGGTCTGGGCGGCGTGGCCGGCGAAGTAGACCCACAGGGTGCCGCCGGACTTGGCGCGGGTGGCCCCGGACTTCAGGGTCTTGCGCAAGGTGGCGGCGTCGCCCTTGCTGTTGAATTTGACCTTGCTGCTGGTGACGCCGTGGGTCCCGGTCAGCCAGCTCTTGAAGGCGGCCCCGTCGCGGGCGGCGTAGTCGGCGTCGGGCAGGTTGTCGTAGGTCTCGACGGACAGGACGATCGCGCCGTCCCTGGCCGACTTGGTCCCCGACGCATGCGGGGTGTCGATGTCGGGCATGTCGCCGGCGAAGGCGAGGGGCGTCGCGAGCGACAACAAGAGGGCGGTCATCCAGTCTCCGGCCGAGGAACGAGGAATGCTTGCACTTGCGACCCGCCCGGGCAAGGCGACCCCGCCGCCGCGCGATGGATTCCCCCGGATTGACACGGGGATCCGCCATCCCTACCCTCGCGCACACGCATCGCGCGTGCCCCCGAGGAGATGATCATGTCGAAGAACCTGCACAACCTGCTGATCTCAAATGCCATGGCCGGGCTGCTGGCCGGATCCGTCATGCTGGCCGCTTGCAGCGGCAAGGCCGACGAGAGCCCCGAGCCCGCTGCCGAGCCGGCGCCGGCCGCCGAGGAAGCCGCGCCCGCCGAAGAGGCCGCGCCTGCCGAAGAGGCCACCGAAGCGTCCGCGGAAGGCGACCAGGCCGCAGAGGCCGCCGGTCACGCCTGCAAGGGCATGAACGAGTGCAAGGGCATGGGCGGCTGTGGCGTCGAAGGCGCCAACTCCTGTGCCGGCCAGAACGAGTGCAAGGGCATGGGTGGCTGCTGCACCATGGCCGACAAGACCACCTGTCCTGGCCACGAGGCCGAAGGCGCCGAAGAGCCCGCCGCCGCCCCGGACGAGGGCGAGTCCAGCGAGGGCTGACCCCGCCGCGGTGTCGGAGCCATTACGCCAGTCGTGATGCCCGACACCGTCTCGAAGTTTGGCGTGCCCGACCTCGGCATCGGGGTCGGGTTTCGCGTGCCCCACTACGGGCACGTGGTCGATGACCACCCGCCGATGGACTGGTTCGAGGTCATCAGCGAGAACTTCATGATCGCGGGGGGCCGCGTGGCCGGGGGGTCGCCGCGCTACTTCCTCGACCGTCTGCGGGCCCACTACCCGGTGGTGCCCCACGGCGTGTCCATGAACCTGGCTGGCCCCCTCGATCCGGAGCACCTGGATGGACTGGCGGCCCTCGTCGCCGATCTGGATCCGCCCTGGATCTCGGACCACCTGTGCTGGACCGGCACGGCTCACACCCGGGTCCACGACCTGTTGCCGGTGCCCTACACCCCGGCCGTGAGGGACCACGTGGTCGCCCGCATCGACCAGGTCCAACAACGGCTGGGGCGACCCTTTGCCCTGGAGAATGTGTCGTCGTACCTGGGCTACCGGGACTCGGTGATGGCGGAGTGGGACTTCCTGGCGTCGGTGGCTGAAGCGGCGGACTGTGCCCTGTTGCTCGACGTGAACAATGTCTTCGTGTCCAGCGTGAACCACGGCTTCGCGCCCACGGAGTTTCTGGACCACGTGCCCGTCGACCGGGTCGTGCAGCTCCACCTGGCCGGCCACAGCATCCGCGAGGGCTACCGCATCGACACCCACGACGGCCCGGTCTGCGACGAGGTCTGGGCGCTCTATGCCCACACGATCCGGCGCCTGGGTAGCGTCAGCACGCTGATCGAGTGGGACGATCAGATCCCGGAATTCCCCCGGCTCCAGGCCGAGGCCGCAGCCGCCAGGACCTTGCGCGACCGGGCCCTCGCCGGTGTCTGAGCCCGTGCTTCCAGCGGACTGGCAAGACCACATGGTCGCCATGATCCGCGGCCAGGCGCCGCTGGAGGGCGCTTGGTTCACCGGGGGCCCCGTGCTCAGTGGCGAGCAGCAGATCGCGGTGTACCGCCAGCAGTACCGGCTGCGCATGTGGAACACGCTCGTGGGGGAGATCCCTGGCCTGGTGGCGCTGCTGGGGGACCGGGCGAGCGATGTCTTGTGGGCCTATCTCGATGCCTGCCCCCCCCAGAGCTGGACCCTGGCCCACCTGGCTGTTCAGCTGCCGGGGTGGCTCGCGTCCCAGGACGCGCCGGTCGAGCAGGTCGAGCTGGCGTGGGTCGACGTGGCGGTGAACCGGGGCTTCACGGCGGGCGAAGGGCACGACGTCGACCCGGCGCTGCTGTCTGCCGCGCCGCGCCTGCGGCTGCAGCCCCACGTCTCGCTGCGCCGTCTGACCCGAGACGTGCACCGGTGGCGCGCCCAGGCTGCGGGGGACGTCGAGCCGAGCCCCCTCCAGGCGGGGGACTTTCCCCTTGTGCTCTACCGACGGGAGCGGCGAATGCGCCACCGGGTGCTGCCGGGGCCTTGGTTCGAGCTGCTGTCGGCCTTTGGCGCGGGGCGCGGACTGGGCGAGGTCCTGCAACAGGTGGTGGCCGGTGGCGTCGACCCGGAGTGGCTCGCGTCCCAGCTGACGGGTTGGTTCCGCGACATGGTCGCGTGGCGCTTGCTGGAAGCCGTCCCCGAGGACGGGTAGCCATGAGCCCGGACCAGGTCCTGGAGCGGACCCAGTGGGACCTGTTCTGGGTGCCGCCGGACGCCAGGGTCGTCGATCGGCCGGAGCTGCTCTACGTCTGCTGCGATCGGCCTGTCGGCTACCTGAACAGCTGCTTGCGCATCCGGGGCGCCCAGAGCGACCTGCCCGGGCTCGTCGCGGAGTTGTCGGCCGCCCATGCGGGGGTCCTGTCCAAGGTCCAGGTCAATCCCCAGTGCCAGTCCACCGCGCTGGAGCGGGCCTTGACCGCTGCGGGCTACGCCGCCGGCGACCGCCACCACGGCATGTCCATCGCCGTCGACGACCACGCCCGCACGCCCCCCGACGACCTGGTGGTGCGGCCGGTGCGGGATCGCCAAGGCCTCGCGGACTGGGACCACGCCCACGGCCTGGCCTTTGGTCGACCCTTGGACCGAGATCCCGGGGAGACGGCGCTCGAGCTGGCCCGAGCCGTGCCGGGCAACCGGGTGCAGCGCTTCGTGGCCTACGACCGCAGCACGGGGGAGCCCTTGGCGTCGAGTGCGATGACCGCCTTCGACGACCTGGGCTTCGGCATGTGCTGGGGCGGTGGCACCGTGCCTTCGGGGCGGGGGCGTGGCGCCTATACGGCCCTGGTCAGCGCCCGGATCGCCATGGCCCGCACCCTGGGGCTGGCCCGCATCGGGCTCTATGCCCGGGTGGGCACTTCGGCGCCGATCGTGTCGCGGCAGGGCTTCGAGCGACACGGCGTCATGACGTTCTGGGAGCGGGGCGTGCTCGGCTGATCAGCTGTCCTTGAGCTTGCGGATCAGCGTGTTTCGCCCGATGTCCAGCATCCGGGCCGCCTTGGTGCGGTTGCCACCGCAGAGCTGCAGGACGTGGCGGATGTAGGCCAGCTCGACCTCGGCCAGGGTCTTGAGGCCCGACGAGAAGGTGTCTGGGCCCCGGGCCTGGGTGGTCGGACTTCGCAGAGGCAACAGGTCCGGGGTGATGCGGTCCGACGGGGCCAGGACGACGGCGGACTCCAGGCAGTTCTCGAGCTCTCGCACATTGCCCGGCCAGCTGTGGGCGTGCAGCGTGGTGGCGGCGGCGGCGGAGAGGACCAGGCCGGGCCGTGCGTGCTCCCGACGGAACCGGTCCAGGAAGTGATCGATCAGCCGCTCCAGATCGGCGTGCCCCCGGTCCCGGAGCGGGGGGAGCGCGATCTCGACGACCCGAAGCCGGTAGTAGAGGTCCTGGCGGAAGCGCTTGTGCTCGACCTCGAGCTCCAGGTCCCGGTGCGTTGCGCACACGAAGCGAACGTCGGCCTGGGATGGCGTGCTGGCACCCACCGGAAAGTAGGTCCGGTCCTGGACCAACCGCAGGATCTTGGCCTGTACGGCGGCCGGGAGCTCCCCCACCTCGTCCAGGAAGAGCGTGCCGCCTTCGGCCTCGATGACCTTGCCGCGGGCCTGCTGGGCAGCGCTGGTGTACGCCCCGGCCACGTGACCGAAGAGCTCGTTCTCGACCAGGTGCTCGGGCAATGCGGCGCAGTCCACCTTGACGAAGGGGCCGTCCGAGCGAGGGGAGTTGAAGTGGATCGCTCGGGCGATGAGCTCCTTGCCGGTCCCGCTCTCCCCTCGGATGAGCACGGTGGCGGCGGTCCGCGCCGCCCGCCCCACGCGCCCGTAGACCCCCTGCATCGAAGCCGAGTCCCCGATGATGTTGTTGTAGCGCCAGCTCAGTCGCTGGCGGTTGTCCGGGCGCAGCTGGCTCCCCAGGCTGGTGGTGTCCAGCAGCGCGGCGACCCCCTGGGCCATGCGCTCGGCCCGCCCCAGGTCCTGGCGACCGAACACGCCGTCGCGCTGGTTCAGGACCTGGAGCACCGCCAGCAGCTCCTGGTCCGGCCCCAGCACCGGCACGGCCATCATGGACGCGGTCTGGTAGCCCGTGCTGGCGTCGAATTGCCCCGCGTGGCGTGGGTCCTGGCTGGCGTCCGGCAGGACCACGGGCGAGCGGTGCCGCGCGACCCAGCCGGCCAGGCCTTCCCCCAGGTCCAGGCGGATCTCGGCGATCTCGGGCAGGTGGGCGGCCCGACTGACGAGCTGCTGGTTGGCGTGGTCCACCAGGTACAGGGTGCCGCGGTCCGCGCCGAGCTCCCGGCACACGGTGTCGATGACCAGCCCCAAGACCGCATCCAGGTCGAGCTCGCGACCCCGGACCCGCTCCAGCAGGCTCTGGAGGGCCTCAGCGGCCACGGTCGGTCCTGCGAGGCCGAGGAGGTGGCGGACGGAGCGGGCCGAAGGCCGGGTGTGGAGCGCGGCGCTCACAGGGTGATCCAGGCTCCTTCGCGGGCGGCAAAGCTGGCGCTGAACTCCCGCTGCGCCTGGTGCTCGACCACGGCCAGGGCGTCGTCGTCCCGGGTGGGGTCGTGGTGGAACAACGCCAGGCGCCGGGCTCCGGCCTCCTGGGCCACCTGGACCGCCTCGCGCCACGTGGCGTGGCCCCAACCCTCTCGGCTCGGGCCGTGCTCACCGGCGTACTCCGCACAGGTGAACTGGGCGTCGTGGATCAGCAAGTCGGCGCCCGCGGCCAGGGTGAGCATGGTGTCCGCGGGGGCACCGGCGTGCTCCACGTCGGTGGCGAAGACCACCGATCGGCCTTCGGCCTCGACCCGGTAGCTCAACACCCCATCGGGATGGTGGCCCACCTCGGGCAGGATGAGGAAGGGACCCCGCCGAAAAGGCACGCCGGGTTCCAGCGCCAGGAAGTCCAGCTGAGCGTTCAGCGCTTCGAGCGTGATCGGGAACTGAGGGGGGCACATCTGGGCCCGCAGCGCGTCCTCGAGCGTGCCCGCCGCCGTGGTCGCACCCCCCAGGGTCAGCCGGGACTGGGGGTGAAAGGCCGGGCCGAAGAACGGCACGCCCTGGATGTGGTCCCAGTGCACGTGGGTGAAGAGCAGCGTCGCATCGAGGGGCCGGTGGCCAACGGACTGGCCCAGGGCCGAGAGCCCTGTGCCGCCATCGAGGATCAGCCGCTCGCCGGCGGCCTGGATCTCGACACAGGCGGTGTTGCCACCAGTGCGGATGAAGCGGGGATCGCTGACGGCGATGCTGCCGCGCACACCCCAGAAGCGGACTCTCATGGTGACCTCTTGGATCGAGCAAGGACCAGGACTGGTCGCTCCACATCAATCGCAAGGGTCGTGCCACGTCCAAGTACCTGGAATTGGGTCGAGCAGGAGGCCTGGGTGATCCATGATGGATCACTTGGCTGATCCATCATGGATCGGTTTCGCCCGGGTGTCATCTCGGGAGAGGGTCTGGACGGTGCCTGCTCAAGCGGTAAGGAAAGGGACTTCCACCCTGGAGTCTCCATGCGTCACGGCCTGATCCTGTCCCTGCCCCTCCTGATCGCCTGCGGCGAGGCCGAGCCCGACCCGGTCCAGCTCTGCAACGACTCCAAGACCGCGGCGTCGGCGGCGTGGGGGGCGGCACACACGGCTGCCATGGCCTTCAAGGACGGGCCCGAGGCCCAGGCCGACAAGGAAGCCCACGCGGCGGCCCAGGCCACGGCCAAGAAGGCCGCCAGCGGCGCGAGCGCAGCCCGCTACGCCCCCATGGGCCGTGGCGGCGGCGCGGTGCGCAGCGCCACCCGTGCCGACGCCAGCGCCAAGTCCGGCGCCGCCGGTGCCGCCGCCGCCAAGGTCGCTCGCTACGACAAGCTGGCCGACGCTCTCCAGGCCGCCAAGGACGCTTCCCTGGGTGAGCCCAAGGCCGCGTGGGACGCGACCATCTCGGCCCGCACGTCCCTCGAGACCTTCTGGGCCTCCCCCGAAGCGCCGCCCGAGCCCTACGCCGCCGCACTCGCCGCGGGCGAGGCCTCGTGGACCCAGTGCTCGTCGGTGCCCGCCGCGCAGTAGCGGTTGCGGGTCGGGCGCCCCGCTCTCAGGGGAGCCCGGTCCATTGGTGATCGACGATCCGCATCGGGGTCAGTCTACAGCTGTTGCCAGTCGGCGCGAGGGAGTTCCGGGCCGACCCCGGGCTCCTCGGCTGCCAGCAGGTAGAGCGCACGGCGATTGGCGGCTTCGTCCGTGCCATCCGCCGTCGGCACGGCCAGCACGCTCTCCCCGAAGCCCTGGTAGTGGATCGGCCCGTCGAAGCCCCGCTCGCGGAACCAGGCGGCGATGGCGCGGGCGCGGCGGGTGCTGAGGCCGCGGTTGGACGCGGCATCGCCGACCGTGTCGGTGTAGCCGGCCACGAAGAGCCGGACCTCGATCACGTCGCCGTAGCGGGCGCGCACGGTCTCGAGCTCGGACCAGGCCTGCTCCAGCTTGGGCAGCTCGCTCGGGAGGACCTCGGCCTGGCCGCTCTCGAAGACGACGTCCTCGTGGGGGATTGTGTAGGACCAAGGACTGAGCTCCAGACGGCCCGGCAGGTCGTGGGCGTCCCAAGCCGTGATCTGGATCTTCAGAGCCTCGCCCGGGGACTGCTGCCACTGGACCTGGACCGGGCTCTCCGGGGCCAGGCCGGCCACGGCGCCGCTGCCGATGCGGTGACCGCCCTCGCCGAGCACCTCGATCTCGACGCGGCCGATGGGGCGGGAGCCGGTCAGGGCCAAGGTGTGACCGGCGAGGTCCAGAGCCTGCTTGTCCACGGACAGCTTGAGGGGCGGGTGCATCCACACGTCCAAGGACAGGGGCAGCTCGCCGGTGGTGCCGTCGTCGGCCTCCAGGGTCACCGAGCCCTGACAGGTGTGACTGCCCTGTCCCAGGCCGGACAGGGTCAAGGTCCGAGGCTGTCCCGGGCGAATGGTGCCGGCCCAGGAGAACGCGCGACTGCCGCAGCGGAGTCGCGCGTCCAGGCGGCCTGCCACGCCGGGCACGAAGGTGAGCGACGGCGCACCCAGGCCGACCTGGGCGTGCCGCACGGCCTCGAGCTTCAGGGCGTCTTGGGCCAGCGCGGCGGCGATCAGCAGGGAGGCGAGCATCCGGCTTGGCTAACTCGGGGGTCCCGCCACTCGTTCCGCGCCGAAGCGCAGCCGCAGCAAGGCGACTTCGACCACAGTGGGCATGGTCTTGCGAAAGGCCGGGCCTGCGAGATCCCACACCGTCCAGCCGATCATGGCCACGTTGACCAGCGGCACGGCCAGACCGGCGGTGCCGGCCAGCCGCTTTGCGGCTTCTCGTGCGGCGCCGTAGCCCACCGCCCGGGCCACGATCTGCCCGACCACGTAGGCGACCTCGTCGGAGCCCACGTCGCGGACCATGACCTGGAGGGAGCCGGGCACCCAGCGGCCCGTGCGCAGGGGCTCCGCCAGGCTGGTGGTCTGCACGCCGCCGAGCACCTCGGCCTGCCAAGCGGGTGTGCCCTGGTCGAAGATCCGCCCCAGCACCGCGTCCAGCACGGCCCGTTCAAGCTGGACTTCGGTGGGGCTCCCGCTGACGTCGAGCTTCAGGCGCCGCGCGACGCCCTGCACGACGGCGTCGTACCCGACCCCGACGCCACCACGGAGGGTCGACGCCAGGGTGTTGGAGCCGTCGAGCCGGATGGCCCGCACCAGGGTCTCGACGCTGCCACCCCGGATGATGCCGTGGCGGTCGTACAGCGGATCCAGGAGGGCGGCTTCCGCGGCCGACACCCGGTCCAGCAGCACGATCAGACGCTGGTCGGACGGGTTCACCCGGATCTTCTACCGCGGTGGCGCGTCTGGGCGCGACCCAAGGTCGTCTCCC
>CAZFLE010000216.1:0-9576 GCA_964519895.1 uncultured Enterobacterales bacterium
GCGATGACCAACGGCGGAAACACCCGCTCCGACGCCAAGTTCGACATCGACGGCGCCACCTTCACCCTGAGCCACTACGCTCGGATCGGCGCCGCCCTGGGGGACCAGAAGCTGCTCGCCGACGGGGAGTCCCAGGTCATCAACCCGGCGATGGCCCGGTTCCACGGCCGCCACTTCTGGGCACCCCTGCGGGGCGCGGCCGTGCACATCAACGCCTTCAACTTTCCGGCATGGGGCACCTTCGAAAAGGCCGCCTGCGCACTGTTGGCGGGCATGCCGATCATCACCAAGCCGGCCACCTCCACGTCGTGGCTGGCCTATGAGATGTCCCGGATCGTGGTCGACGCCGAGATCCTGCCGGCGGGCGCCTTCCAGTTCATCGGCGCCGGCGTCGGCGACCTGCTGGACCACCTGACAGGCCAGGACGTGCTGGCCTTCACCGGCTCCGCGGACACGGGGGCCCTGCTGCGGGGGGTAGCGGGTCACGTCTCCGGGAGCGCCCGGGTCAACGTCGAGGCGGACTCGCTCAATGCCCTGGTGGTGGGTCCAGACGTGGAACGCAGGGACGCGGTCTACGACGCCGTGGTTCGGAACATCACCACCGAGATGACCCAGAAAGCCGGCCAGAAGTGCACGGCGATCCGGCGCATCATGGTGCCCGCGGGCCTGGTCGACGCGCTGGTCGAAGACGTCGGCGAGAGCCTGGATCGGATTCGGGTGGGCGTGCCGACCGTCAAGGGCGTGCGCATGGGCCCTCTCACGACCGCGGGCCAGCTTCGGGACTACCGCGAGGGCGTGGCCAAGCTCGCCCGGGTGGCCCGGATCGTCTACGGCTCCCCGAGCGAGGTCTGCGCCGAGGGTGCCGAGGGCAAGGGCTACTTCGCAGCCCCGGTGCTGCTCCAGGTCGACGCCGACACCGACGCGGGCCCGGTCCACGACCACGAGGTCTTCGGCCCCGTGGCGACCGTGCTGGCCTACGACGGCTCGGCCGCTGCAGCGGGTGCGCTGGTCGCGCGGGGCAAGGGATCCCTGGTCACGTCGGTGTTCTCCAGCGACCGCGACTTCCTGGGCGAACTGCTCCCAGAGGTGGCGGCGTGGAATGGCCGGGTGCTGACCGTGGACAAAAAGGTCGCCGACCAGGCCACGCCTCACGGCATGGTCCTGCCGGGGCTGCTTCACGGTGGACCCGGCCGTGCCGGCGGTGGCGCCGAGCTCGGCGGCGAGCGCGGGCTCCACTTCTACATGAACCGCACCGCGGTCCAGGGCAATCGGGCGCTGATCGCCAAGCTGCTGGGGTGAGCGCCGGGCTGATCGCCATTCTGGCGCTGCTGCACGCCTGCGGGTCAACGACCGAGCAGTCCTGACAACAGGGTCCGGCCCACGTAGACCGCGCGCTCGAGCTCGGCGATCGCTCCCGGGTCGCCTTCGGCCAGGAGCAAACGACCGGTGAGCCCGGCCAGGAAGAAGGCCGCACCGGGGCAGCGTGGGTCCCGACTGTCCACGAGGGGCCCGACTGCGGCGCGGGCCTCGGCCAGGTCTTGGGCGCGGATCCGCGCCAGGAGCTCCGCAGAGCGCATGGCCTGCTCCACCCCGGCCGGGACCGGGTCCGGTGGTCCCGCCTCGCCCGCCACGTCCCGGTACAGGTCACAGCCCAGCGGGGCCCGGAGCGGGCTCGGACCCGTCCGCCGGGCCATGCCTGCCACAAAGGCCGCCGGCGAGCCCTTTCCCTGGGCGCTGAAGGCCAGCCCCGCGGCCTGGCGATTGGCCTGTTGAGGCCGCCAGGCGCCCCAGTGGGCGTCCACGGCGAAGGGGGGGGCCGCGTCCAGCGCCAGGGCGGCCGTGTCCAGCCATGGCGTGCCGTCCGGGGACCAGCTGGCCCAGGGGGGATCCTGGAGCAACAGGCTCGCGCTGGCCGTGACCGCCCCCCCCGACCGGGGGTCCAGAGCCAGCGCCCGGAGCTCGGAGATCGGCCCCAGGTCAGAGGCCGGCAGCGGGACCTGGCGGACCAGTGCCTCGCCCCAGGCCGCGTCGCGCTGGGCAGAGCGGACCAACAGGTCTCGCCAGGCCCCGAGCTCGGGATCCGTCGGAGGGACTGGCACGGCCTCGAGCGCAGCGGCCATGGCCCTGTACTGCAGGGCAGCGTCGCCCGGCCCCGACTGCGCCCGGGCCAGGTCGCGCCAGGCATGGGCGACAGGTCCCAACAGGATCCGCCGCTGCTGGGCCGGACTCAGGCCTTGGGGATCCGCCGCGTCCGAGCACCCCGGACCCACCACCAGCAAGAGCCACCACATGGGCCCGACTACATCAGGCTGAAGTAGGTGTCCACCGCCTCGTCGAAGTCCGCCTGGGTCAGCACCAGGGACTGTTCCCGAAAGGTGCGCTGGTGGAAGACCTGTTGCACGAGGTCCCGCGGGTGGCAGAAGCGCAGCGGGCGACCAGCGCTCACGAAGTGCCGCTGAAGCAAGTCCAGCAGCACCGCCTCGTCCACCGTGAAGCCGAGCTCCTGGGAGCGGGTCCGGAGCAACTGGAGGAACGTGGCCCGATCCGGATCGCCCACGCGGACCTTGTAGGGGATGCGCCGCAGGAAGGCCTCGTCGACCAGGTCCTTGGGGTCCAGGTTGGTCGAGAACACCACCAGGGGATCGAAGGGCACCTCGATCTTCTTGCCATCGGGCATGCGCAGGTAGTCGACCCGGTGCTCCAGGGGGACGATCCAGCGGTTCAGCAGATCCGTGGGGGAGCAACGCTGGCGGCCGAAGTCGTCGATGACCAGCGTGCCGCAGTTCGCCTTGAGCTGGATCGGCGCCTCGCAGACGCCCAGCCGCTCGTCGAATTGCACCTCGAGCTGCTCCAGGGTCAGCTCGCCACCCGCCACCACCGTCGGCCGCTGACAGTGGATCCAGCGTCGGTCCCAGCGCCCGGCGGGGGCCGCCACGGCCTGGTGGATGACCGGATCGAAGACCTTGACGACCATGCCGTCGACCAGGACGGACGCAGGGATCCAAACCGAGCTGCCAAAGGCCCGGGTCATGCGCTGGGCCAGGGTGGTCTTGCCATTGCCCGGATCGCCGTACAGGAACAGCCCCTTGCCCGACGACAGCGCAGGACCCAGCTTGCGCAGCAGCCCTGGCCCGACCATCAGTCCATCGAAGGCCCCACGCACGCCTTCCTCGGTCGGGCGGACTCCCGACACGCTCTGGCGCCGGACCGAGTCCAGGTAGTCGTCGAGCGGCACCGGCGCCGGCCCGGCGTAGCGGGAGTGCTGCATCAGATCCCGGGCCCGGCGCCGGCCCGCCTCGGACAGCTCGTAGTGGAAGTCGCCGGTCTGGGTGCTCTGCTTGATCACCACCTGCTTGGACTGCTTCAGGGACTGCAGGAGCACGCTCGTGGGCATCGCGGGCAAGGCGATGGACTGGGCGATCTGGCGGCCGGTGTGGCCCGGGAAGACCAGCAGGTGCTTGAGCACCAGGGTCTCGATGTAGGGCTCGTCGAGGCCCGCCGCGGCAAAGTCCGGCGGCTCCAGGGGTTCGAAGGCCTGGACCGCGTCCTGGCCTGCCGCCCCGGGCGCCGGTCGGGCCGCCTCGCGCTCCGCCTTGGCCTGGCGCAGCGCCTCGGTGAGGTACTTCGACATCCGCTTCCGGCATCCCCGTTCCGCGACCAGTGTGCACGGGGAGACCGCTCCAGGCCAGACCGGACCGAGGCGGCCCAGCTATGCTCTCGACATGGCCGGCACCTTGCCGCACACGCTGGCGGCCGTCACGTCTCGTCGGGGGAGCTCCCACGGCGCGAACGAAGACTGTCACGCCCTCTACGACGAAGGGGACGACGCGGTGCGCTCCGCGCGCCGGGGCGTGATGTACGCCGTCGCGGACGGCGTGAGCTCCACCACAGACGGTGGGCGCGCAGCACGCATCACCTGTGCCCACTTGCACCGGTTCTTCACCGAGCCCCGGTCAGCCTCCCAGGAGTCCCTTGTAGACCTGGTCGAAGGAGCGGACACAACAGTCCGGGACGAGACCCAGAGCGCCAGCACGCTGGCCGGGGTCTGGCTCGCAGCAGGCCAGGTCTGGGCCTTTTCCGTGGGGGACTCGGCGATCTTTCGCCTGCGCAATGCGCAGCTCGAGCGCCTCAATTTCCCGGACACCCGGGGCCGGGGCCTGGCCACCTATGTTGGCATGGGCCCCAGGGTTCGCACCGCCCTCCAGATCCACGTCCTCGAGGTCCGGGCCGGCGATCTCTACGTCTTGTGCAGCGACGGTGTGATCGACGCTCTGGGCGAGCGCGGCATCCAGAACGCCTTCTTCGTGTCCCCGGGCGCCCGTGGCCTGATCGACGAGCTCGACCGCCAGCTGGTGCAGCGTGGGCATCCCGACGACGCCACCGTCATCGCCGTCCAGGTCCTGGCCCTGGAGCGGTGAGCAGCGCGCCCGCCGCCACGGTGGCCCAGGTGCTCTCGGCGGCCGGCTGCCGGGTCAACCCGGGGCGGGCGTTGGTGCGTGCGGGGCTGAAGCGCCGACAGGCCGACAGGCTCCTGGCCACCCCGACGGTCCAGGACCGGGACCAGGCGCAGCTGTCCCGGCTCCGCGTGTTGCTGGACGCCCAGGCCCAGGGCGACCCCCACGCCGGCGCCGAGGAGATCCGTTCCCTGGCCCGGGACCTGCTGACGGAGCCGGCGCAGGTCCAGGTGCGCATCGTGGGGCCAGACTGGCTGGATCCCACCCTCTGGCTGCCCGCAGACAGCCGCCTCGGGCCCAAGCAAGCGCGGCGGGTACACCACCTGCTCGACGGCCGCATGGTCGCGGGGCACCGGCTCCGGGTCGTGCTGGAGCCGCCCCTGCGCATCGGCCGTCGCCCCTCGCCGCGTCGCGCCCGAGCCGAGCGTCGCCGCTCCCTGTTCTCCATGTGGGACCAGGGGGTGCGCTGGGACGACGAGGGCTTGTTCAGCGCCACCCCCGAGGCCCTGGCCCTGGCCATGGTCGCCGGTGCCCAGGGCATCGCGGTGGACGCCGGCTGTGGCCTGGGCAGCCTGGCCCTCGCCCTGGCCCGGACCCCTGGCGTCACGCGGGTCGTGGCCATCGAGCGGGACCCGGACCGGCTGGGCCTCGCTCGTCACAACGCCGCGGTCTACGGCGTGGCGGACCGGATCCAGTTCGTTCACGGCGACGCCGTCGACGTCCTGGCGCGAACCCCCTGCGACGTGCTGGTGGCCGACCCTCCTTGGGGCGGCCGGGACTACGACCGCACCGGCGTGGCCGTGGCGGACCTGGGGCTGGACCTGGGCGCCCTGCTGGCCCACGCCCCCGCCGACACCCGGCTCAAGCTGCCCCCTTCGATCCTCCCCGAGACCTTGCCGGGCAGGTGGCTGTGGCGACCCGCGGTCGACCACGAAGGCAGGCTCAAGTTTCTGGTGGCGTCCCGTGCCTGACGCCCTGGGCTGGCTGACGGCGCTGGTGCTGGGCCTGGACACCCTGCGTCGGGTCTACGCGGTGGGGCGCACGCTCAACGATCACTTCGTGGCCGGTGTGGTCGTGGCCTGCATGGGCTTCTACGCTCTGATGCACCAGGTGGGTCCAGACGGGACCCACCCGTGGATGCTCCTGGGCCAGCTGGGCATCTGGGCGTTGTTCTTCGGCATCCACCGAGACCACCCACACCCCCTCAGCCCCCTGCTGGGCTGGGGCTCGCAGCTGGCCTATGCCTGGGCGCTGTGGGGCGGGCTGACCTGGTGGATCCATGCGCCCCTGGCCTTGATCGCGGGCACCGATCCCTGGTGGCCCGGACGCTGGCTGGTGCCGGCCCTGGTCCTGGCCGGATGGGGCACGCTGCAAGCCGCGACCCGCGGCCTGGTCGTGCGTCGTCACCGGATCCCGAAGCTGCCTGGCCGAGTGGTCCAGCTCTCGGACCTGCACGCCAGCGCCTTCATGCACAAGGCCCAGCTGGATCGGCTGGTGGACCGGGTCAACAGCCTGCACCCGGACTGGGTCGTCGTCACGGGCGATCTGGTCATGCCGTTCTCGGAAGGGGAGCACGGCTACCTGGTCGACGCCCTGGCACGACTCGAGGCCCCGGTCCTTTGCTGCCCTGGCAACCACGACCTGCCAGTGCTCCAAGAGCTGGTGGAGGGCCTGGCAGCCGTCGGCATCCCACTCCTGGTGGACCAGCAGGTCCTGTCCAGGACCGACGCCGGCGTGCTCCAGGTCACCGGCGTGAACTTTCACTGGTCCGACGCCAGGGCACAGCTGACCCGCGCCCTCGAGGCCCTTCCGGCCGCTCCCGCGGACACTTGTCGCCTGCTGCTCGCCCACGATCCGCGGTTGGGCGCCTGGATCCCGCCGGACCGCTTCGACCTGGTGCTGAGCGGCCACACCCACGGGGGCCAGGTGGCGGGCAACATGTTCGGCCTGCCGGCGTCGGTGCTCAGGCCCCTGGGCGTGCGGGATCAGGGCTGGTGGTGGACGGGCCGCACACGCCACTACGTGCACCGCGGCAACTGGTGCGTCGGGCTGCCGCCGCGCATGGGCGTCGCTGGCGAGATCGCGGTGTTCGAGCCCACCTGGGGCCCCGCTGGTTAGCCAGCTCTCATGCTGATCTTCGCCCTCCTCGCCTGCTCCGGCGACGACCCCGCCGACCTGGTGTTCACCGGCACCCTCCACCTGTCCTCCACCGAGACGACCAGCGCCGTCGCCGTGCGCGACGGGGTCGTGGTGGCCATCGGCGACGACGCCCTGGACCTGGAGCCCGGCGCGGCCCAGGTCGTGGCGCTGACCGACGCCCAGCGGGGCTGGCCGGGGCTGGGCGATGGACACACCCACCTGATGGCCGGGAGCTTCGCCTTGGACAGGCTCCTGTTGATGGGGGTGAACTCCATGGAGGACATCCTCGAGCGGGTGGCGGACTACGCCCCCGAGCACCCCGAGGAGCCGTGGGTGTTTGGCTATGGCTGGCTCGAGGAGGGCATCGAGGAGCCCGAGGGCCTGTCACTGGACGCCCTCCTCCCGGACCGACCTGCGATCCTGGTGAACAACTCCGGGCACTCGGCGCTGGTCAACTCCGTGGCGCTCGATCTGGCCGGCATCACCGCCGACACCCCCGATCCCGCCGGCGGCATCATCGGGCGCACCGAGGACGGCGAGCCCAATGGCTACCTGGTCGAGAGTGCGCTTTCGCTTATGAGCGTGGTGGCCCTTGCCGACTACACAGACGACGACTTCAAGACCGCTCTGGGCCCCGATCTGACCGACTTCGTGCGCACCGGCGTGACCTCGGTGGCCGAGGTCATGGCCATCCCGGGGGTGGACATCTCCCGCCCCCAGGTCTTTGCCGCCCTCGACGACGCCGGGGAGCTCCCGCTCCGCGTGCACTACTACGTGCCGGTCTTCGAGCCGGACGGCCTGCCTCAGGCCGTGGCGGACAAGGGCGACTGGGACACCGACCGGGTGCGCTTCGCCGGGGCCAAGCTGTGGGTCGATGGGTCCATGGGCACCGCCCAGGCCTGGGTCTCCGAGCCCCTGGTCACCGATCCCGACAACCACGGCCTGTACTTCTTCGACGCCGACGATCTGGCCCGGGTCATCCGCGACGCCGAGTCCCTGGCTGTGCCCCTCAAGCTCCACGCCAACGGGGACGCCGCGGTGACCGCTGCCATCGACGCCTTCGAGACCGTCTCATCCGAGAACGGCGGGCTGCGCGTGCAACACACCCTGGATCACGTCGTGCTGATGGCAGACGGGGACCAGGCTCGGGTGGCGGCGCTGGGCATCGTGGGCAGTGTGCAGCCCGGCCACGTGATCCCGACCAGCCTGGGCGAGACCGCGGACAACTGGGGCCAGGAGCGCTTCGACCGGGCCTATGACTACCGGGCCCTGGCCGACGCGGGCGTGACCATTGCCATGGGCACGGACTGGCCGGTCTGGCTCTCCCCCGGGCCTCTCTTGAATGCCTGGTCGGCACTGAACCTGGACGAGCACGCCTTGAGCGTCGGCGAGTCCCTGGACGCCTACTCAGCGGGCACAGCCCAGGCTGTGGGGCTCCGGGACAAGCTGGGCACCCTGGCTGTCGGCGCCTGGGCAGACGTGGTGATCTTCGACGCGGACCCCCTCACCGCCGAGACGGCCGACTTGACCAAGATCAGCGTCGACGGCGTCTGGGTCGGGGGCGACAAGGTCTGGTAGACCCTGGCTAGAGCGCCGATCAGGCCGCGAGCTTGTCCGGCTGATCGGTCACGATCTCCTGGGCCACGCAGCCGGTCTCATCGGGCACCAGGACACGCTCCACCCGTCGGGTGTGAATCCTGGGGAGCTCGGTCCGGGAGAAGGAGGAGCCGAGGTTCACGGCTCTGAGGCCCAGGTCGCTCCAGCTCTTCGATCGTTCCATGGGTGTCCTCGCCACCCACTACGATCGGTTCGGCACCTGCGTGACGTGAGTCCTCGCGTCCCCTGAAGCGAGTGCTCCGCTGAGGTGTCCCGGTGGTGATGAACGGCCTGATCCTGTGCTTGATCGGCGGCGCCATGGCAGATCCACCGGTGCCGACACCGCTGCTGCTGATCCACCCGTCTGCGCCGGACCACGTCGCCTTCGTTGTGGTCCGAGACGATGGGTCCCCTGCCCTGCTGGCGCCCGCACAGGCCCTGAGCAACGACGCGACGATGCGACTGACCTGGACGGGCACGAACAAGGTCGGACTCAAGCTCAAGCGCGGCCAGCCCGACGCGGTGGCGACAGCCTGCGCGCCAGGGGGACAGCCCTTGGGATCCCGACGCGTCCCCCAGCGGCTCGATGACTCGTCGCTGGCGCTCGCGCCGGCGGAGCCCGTGCCCCTGGAGCACGTCTGGGTGGTCGCCCTGGGGCAAGACGGCAGCTGGCTTCATGCCGCGACGGTGTCCCACGTCGACGGTGAGACCTTGCGCTATGTCTTCCAGCAACCGGTGCCGCTGATCAGCGCGACGGGGGCACCGGTGATCGACGTCCTGGGTCGGCTGGTCGGGGTGCACGACCAGGTGGAGCCGTCGCTCGAAGGCCGCGTGTACGGCGCAGCCTGTACCCTGACCGCTACCCGCGCCGCCCTCGGTTCTCCTTGAAGCGAACCGTCAAGAACCTGTAAAGTGGACGCGGCACCTCAGCTGGGAGCCCGTCATGTCCAAGCCTTCCGCCGGCCTCGTCCACGCCCCGCCCTACGATCCGACCACCGAGATCGACCCGGCCTCAGCGCCTGCACCCGGTGACATGAGCGGTGCCGACGACCTGGACAACCTGGCCTACTACCAGGAGCAGCACGCCACCCAGACCATGCGGGCCCGCGCGGCCCTGTTGACCATCATCTTCGTGATGCTGGCCGGGAACATGCTGCTGACGTGGCAGACCCGCGCATCCGTCATGGCCAACCTGGACCAGGCCCGCCTGGACCAGGCTGCGCTGTCGGAGATGGTCCAGACCCGGGTGAGCGCCCTGGAGACGCAGCTCGTGGCCCTCCAGAACCAGCTCTCCGTGGTCGAGTCGGCCCGGCACGCGGCGGTCGGCGCGGACTAGGCTCGGGTTTCGTCGTTTCGGACCGAGCAGGCGACGCCATATCGCGATTTC
>CAZFLE010000217.1:0-2106 GCA_964519895.1 uncultured Enterobacterales bacterium
AGGTCGACGTCATTGCGGCCAAGAGCGGCCATCAGGTCGGCCGCGAGGGTCGCCGCGGCGCCGTAGGGCTCGTCCTCCAGCGCACCCTCGTCGAGGGTGACCGCGACGTCGACGTCGCTCAGCGGACCTGCGGTGCCCCTGGCAGTGGAGCCGAAGAGGTAGGCGTCCAGGACCTCGGGCCGGGCGGCAAGCGCTCGGGTCAGGGTCTCGACCAGCTCCTCGTGCGTCACGGGGCCACTGTACACGGCCGCTCATGGCGCGCCCCGGACATCCAGGCTCAGGGCGCCGCCGCCCGCCCTTCGTAGAACCCGTCCAACAGCGCCCCGTGGGTCTCGGCGATGATCCGCCGCTTCACCTTGAGCGTCGGGGTCAGCTCGCCGCGCTCCTGGCTCAGGTCGTGGTCCAGCACCGCGATCTGCTTGATGGTCTCGTAGCTGGCGAGCTCGGCGTTGAGCATCTCGACGTGGCGCCAGATCAGGTCGTGGACCTGGGGCAGTGCGGCCAGCGAGGCGTAGTCGTCAAAGACCAGCCCCTTCTCCCGCGCCCAGGCCCCCACAGCGTCCTCGCTGATCGTGATCAGTGCCACGCAGAACGGCCGGGTGTCCCCGTGCATGACCACCTGGGACACGTACTGGCACCGGGCCTTCAGCGTGTTCTCGATGTTCTGGGGGGCGATGTTCTTGCCCCCCGCCGTCACGATGATGTCCTTCTTGCGGTCCGTGATCTTGACGAAGCCCTCGTCGTCGATCAGGCCGATGTCGCCGGTGCGGAGCCAGCCGTCCTCGGTCAGGGCGGCGGCGGTGGCGTCGGGCAGGTTGTAGTAGCCCTGCATGATGCCCCGGCCCCCCAGCTCGATCTCGCCATCGGGTGCCAGGCGTGCCTCGACCCCGGGGACCGGGGGCCCGACCGTGCCGAAGCGGTAGGCGTCCGGGCGATTCACGCAGCTGGCGGCCGACGACTCGGTCAGGCCGTAGCCCTCCAGGACCAGGATGTCCGCGGCGTGGAAGAACTCGGCGATCTCCCGGGCCAGAGGGGCACCGCCGGAGATGAAGTACTTGATGCGTCCGCCGAACGTCGCCTTGAGCTTGGAGAACACGAGCCGGTCCGCCAGCCGGTGCTTGGCCGCGAGCGCACCTCGCGGTTCTTCGCCCCGTTGGCGCAGCTCGGACACCTGGGTGCCCACACCGATGGCCCAGTGGAAGATGCGCAGCTTGGCGCCGCCGGCGTCGTGGGCGCCGGTGACCACCTTGTTGTAGACCTTCTCGAAGATGCGCGGCACGGCGCCGACCACCGTGGGCCGGGTGTCCTGGAGGTTCGCCACCAGGTCGTCGACGCTGCCGTCGATGATCGTCGGCACCCCCAGGCGGATGAAGGCGATCTCCAGCACCTTGGCGAAGCTGTGGGCCAGCGGCAGGAACAGGTACTGGCGGTCGCTGGGGCTCATGACCGCCAGCTTGTCGATGGCCTCGCCCTCGAAGACCCAGTTGTCGTGGGTCAGGATCACGCCCTTGGGCGGCCCGGTGGTGCCCGAGGTGTAGATCAAGGTGGCGATGTCGCTTGGCCCCACGGCATCGGCCACAGCGTCGTAGCCCTGGGGGTTGTCGTCGTCCCAGGCTCGGCCCTGGCGCTCGACCTCGGTCAGAGGGAGCACCCAGCCGTCGTCGGTGCCCTTGCCGTCGATGACCACCACGTGACGCAGATCCGGCAGCTGGTCCCGCACGCCGAGCAGCTTGTCGACCTGGGTCTGGTCCTCGGCGAAGCACACGACCGTGCCCGAGTCGGCCAGGATGTAGGCGCACTCGTCCGGGCCGTTGCTCGGGTAGATCGTGGTCGTGGCCCCCGCCGCGCACAGGATGGCCAGATCCGCCACCACCCACTCGGGCCTGGTGTTGCTCAGGATGCTGCAGCGTTCGCCCTTGGAGAGCCCCAGGGCGTGCAGGCCGCAGGCGAGCCTGCGCACCCGGTCCCCCACGTCGCGCCAGGTCCACGTGTACCAGTCGCCACCCCGCTTTCCCGTGATCGCGTCGGCGTCGGGCGTGCTGCCCACTCGGTGGTGGAACATGTGCACGACGCTGGAGAACGACGCGGCCCGGCTGGACATCTAGT
>CAZFLE010000217.1:2206-9524 GCA_964519895.1 uncultured Enterobacterales bacterium
CTTGCACTTGTCCATCGCGTAGGGGCAGCGCGGGTGGAAGTGGCAGCCCGGGGGCGGGTTGATGGGGTTGGGCACGTCGCCGGTGAGCACGATGCGCCGCCGCCGGACCTTGGTCGGCTTGGGCACCGGGATCGCGCTGAGCAAGGCCTGGGTGTAGGGGTGGCGCGGGTCTCGGAAGAGCTCGTCGCAGTCGCTCAGCTCCACGATGCGACCCAGGTACATCACCGCGATGCGGTCCGAGATGTGGCGGACCACGGCCAGGTCGTGGGCGATGAACAGGTAGCTCAGGCCGAATTCTTCCTGGAGCTCCTCGAGCAGGTTGATGACCTGGGCCTGGATGGACACGTCGAGCGCACTCACCGCCTCGTCGCACACGATCAGCGAGGGCTTGAGCGCCAGGGCACGGGCGATCCCGATGCGCTGCCGCTGGCCCCCGGAGAACTCGTGGGGGAAGCGGTAGAGGTGGTCCGGGAGCAGCCCGACACGCTCGAGCAGCCACGCCACCCGGTCCGTGAGCTCCTGGCCCGACGCCATGCCGTGGACCTCGAGCCCCTCGCCGACGATGGTCCGCACGTTCAAGCGAGGGTTCAGGCTGGAGTAGGGGTCCTGGAAGATGATCTGCATGCGCTTGCGCGCTTCCCGCAGCTGATCCGCCGGCAGGTCGAAGATCGGCTTGCCCTCGAAGGAGCAGGTGCCGTCGGTCGGCTCCAGCAGACGCAGGAGCGTGCGGCCCACGGTGGTCTTGCCGCAGCCGGACTCGCCCACGACCCCCAGGGTCTCGTTGGTGCCCAGGTCCAGGTCCACGCCGTCGACGGCCTTGACCTGGCCCACGACCTTGCTGAACAGGCCCTTGGTGATCGGGAACCACTTCTTCAGGTTCCGGACCTCGAGCAGCGGCTTGGAGTCGCTCATTCCAGCCACCCCTCTTCCACGGCGTGACAGGCGACCGTGTGTCCCGTCCCGATCTCGCGCAGCAGCGGCTCGTCGACGCCACACCGGTCGCGGGCCACCGGACAGCGGTTGCGGAAGCGGCATCCGGTCGGCCAGTGGAGCGGGCTGGGCACCACGCCAGGGATGGTCGACAGGGTCTCGCCCTGCCGCCCCTCGACGCTGGGCAGGCTGGCCAGCAAGCCGTTGGTGTAGGGGTGGGACGGGTTCTCGAACAGGGTGAAGACGTCGGCGTACTCGACCACCTTGCCCGCGTACATCACCGCGACCTTGTCGGAGACCTCGGCCACGACCCCCAGGTCGTGGGTGATGAACAGGATCGCCGTGCCAAAGTCCTCCTGGAGCTCCTCCATGAGCTCCAGGATCTGGGCCTGGATCGTCACGTCGAGTGCCGTGGTGGGCTCGTCGGCGATGAGCAGCTTGGGGTCACACGCCAGGGCCATCGCGATCATGACCCGCTGGCGCATGCCGCCAGACATCTGGTGGGGGTACTCGTCGACGCGCTTCCGGGGGTCCGGGATGCCGACCTTGTCCAGCATCTCGATGGAGTACTCGTAGGCCTCCTGGCGGGTCATGCCCTTGTGGAGCCGTAGGGCCTCGGCGATCTGCTCCCCGCAGCGGTAGGTCGGGTTCAGGCTCGTCATCGGCTCCTGGAAGATCATGGCGATGTCGTTGCCGCGGATCGCCCGGAGCTCGGCCTCGGTGGCCTGGCGCAGATCCCGGCCTTCGAACAGCACGGTGCCCCCAGCCTTGAGGGCTGGCGGGGTGGGCAGCAAACCCATGATGGACAGGGCCGTGACCGACTTGCCGCAGCCGGACTCGCCGACCACGCTCAGGGTCTCGCCGCCGTCGACGTGGTAGGTCACGCCGTCCACGGCCTTGGCGACGCCGCCCTCGACCTGGAACCAGGTCTTGAGCTCGTTCAGGGCCAGCAGCGGTGCCTTGGACTCGGTCACTAGCGGCCCCTCAGCTTGGGGTCCATGGCGTCGCGGAGCCCGTCGCCGAACAGGTTGAACGCCATGACGGCCAAGACGATCATCACGCCCGGGGAGATGGTGATCCAGGGTGCGGCCCGCATGTACTCGCGGCCGTCGTTGACGATGGCACCCCAGGTGCTGGTCGGAGGCGGCACGCCCAGCCCCAGGAAGCTCAGGGCGGCCTCGACCAGGATGGTGGAGCCGATGGCCAAGGAGCTGTAGACGATGACCGGTGCCAGCGCGTTGGGCACCAGGTGCTTGAAGATGATGCGGGAGTTGGACAGCCCCAGGGCGCGCCCGGCCTGGATGAAGTCCTGTTCCTTGAGGGACAGGATCTGGCTGCGCACGATGCGGCTGACCCCCATCCAGCCCGTGAGTCCCAGGATGACCACGATGAGGAAGATCGACTGGGCGCCGCTGGTCCGGAAGAAACCGACGATCGCCAGCAGCAGCACCAGCCGCGGCATGGACAGCAGCAGGTCCACGAACCACATCAGGGCCTTGTCGATGGCGCCTCCGAAGTAGCCAGCCACCGCGCCCACCACCGTGCCGATGGTGGCCGACAGGCTCACGGCGATGAAGCCGATGCTCAGGGAGATGCGAGCGCCGTACATGACCCGGCTGAACACGTCGCGCCCGAACTCGTCGGTGCCCATCAGGTAGCCGAGCTGAGGGGCCAGGCGCTGACCGCCGACGTCGATCTGGTCGGGGTCGAAGGGCGCCACATACGGCGTGACCAGTGCCAGCAGGATCAGGCAACCCACCAGGTGCATGCCGAACACGCCGACCCGGTTCTTGACGAATTGCTTCTTGAAGTCCTTCCAGTTGCTGGACTTGTCCGACTCGTGGGGCACCACCGGGTTCGCGTGGCGCCAGGCCATGAACCAGCACAGAGCGGCCCAGCCGACCCAGCTCACCACGCCGACCCAGGGATGAATCTTGAAGCCGCCGGCCTCTGCAGGGGGGAACAGCAGGGCATCGAAGCGGCCCAGGCCGCCGAGCAGCGCCCACGCCAGGATGCCCAGGTACGACAGGAGCGCCAGCCCATCGATCCACTGCCGCTCGGCCAGGTGCCCCAGGCCGGGGACCACCAGGCCGAGCTTGCGGGTGCCGGGCACGTCGCTCGCCATCAGGAGTACCGGATCCGCGGGTCGACGAGGGCGTAGAGAATGTCCGCGATCAGGTTGCCGGCCACGACCAACAGCGTCATCACGAAGAAGCACCCGATGATGACCGGGGTGTCCTGGGTGAAGATCGCCTCGACGATGAGCCGCCCCATGCCGGGCCAGGCGAAGATGGTCTCGACCAGCACCGAGCCGGAGAACAGGAAGGGCAGCTGCAGGCCCAGGATGGTGATGATCGGCAGCAGCGCGTTGCGCATGCCGTGCTTGACCGTGATGGTCGTCTCGCTCAGGCCCTTGGCCCGGGCTGTGCGGATGTAGTCCTGGCGGATCACCTCGAGCAGGCTGGAGCGCATGTAGCGGGCGATGCCTGCGGCGCTGGCGATGCCCAGGGCGCAGCCGGGCAGGATCAGGTGCTTGCAGTAGTCCAGGAACTGCTGGAAGGGCGTCATGTAGTCATGCATGACCGCGTCGGTCATGCCACTCGACGGCAGGATGGGCCACATGAGCGCGAAGATCAGCTGGAGCATGAGCGCCAGCCAGAAGCGCGGCATGGAGTAGAAGAACAGGGACACCACCGAGATGCCGGCGTCGGATGGTGTGTACTGGCGCATCGCCTGGATCGTGCCCAGGGTGATGCCCACGAACTGGATGATGAGCAGGCTGACCAGGCTCAGCAGGATGGTGTTGGGCAGCGCCTCGAAGATGATGTCGAAGACCGGTCGCTCCTGGAAGATGGAGCGGCCGAAGTCCCCCCGGACCAGGTTGCCGATCATGAGCAGGTACCGATGGCCTGCGGGCTTGTCGAGCCCCCACTTCTGCTCGATCAGCTCCCGCACCTCGGGCGGGGTCTCCGGCGTGAAGAACCGGTCCGTCGCGTCTCCGGGGCTCAGCTCGATCAGGCCGAAGATCAGTGTGATGACACCGATCAACAGCGGGATCGCGAGCAGGAGCTTGCGGACGATGTAGGAGAACATCGAGGGGTGTGCCTGGAAGGGTCGGCGAGTCTACGACAAGGGGCTGGTCTTACCGCGCGTACTTGACCTGGTTGGGATCGACGCTCCACGTCCACAGCTCGTGGAACGGGGACAGCACGTCGACCTTGGCGTTGTCGAAGCGGCCGTGCACACCGACGATCTCGTCCATCCAGTACAGGAACAGGTAGGGCTGGTCCTCGTAGATGATCCCCTGGATCTCTTTCCACATGAGCGCGTTCTTGGCGGGATCCGGCTCGGCGAGCGCGGCGTCGATCAGCTCGTCGACCTGGGGGTTGGCGTAGCTGGGGAAGTTGAACTCCTGGGCGTCGCCGGACTTCCACATGGTCGACATGTCGACGAACAGCCCCGCGGACCAGCCGGACAGCGCCGACTCGTAGTCCTTCTTGCGCAGGCGCTCGAAGAAGGTGTTCGACTCCACGGTCTCGATCTCGACCTTGGCGCCGATGTCCTTGAACTGGGCCTGCATGATGATGGCGCCCTTGGCGCGTCGGGCGTTGCCGGCGTTGGTCATGAGCTTCCAGGACAGGTCCACGCCGCCCTTGTCCCGGATGCCGTCGCCGTCGGTGTCGACCCAGCCCGCCGCGGCCAGCTCGGCCTTGGCGGTGTCGACGTCGAAGGGCATGGGCTCGATGTCGTTGTTGTGCGTGTTGCACAGCGCCGGCGTGATGGTCGACACGGAGCGCTTGGCGTAGACCTCGCCGGTCTCGCTGGTCAACAGATCGGCCATCAGCTTGTCCACGCTGACGGCCTTGGCCAAGGCCCGCCGGACCGCCCGGTCTCCGAAGATCGGGTGGCGCTTGACGTCGTTCCAGTCGACCTGCTCGCCCTCGGCCACGTTGGCCTTCTTGGCCTTGTAGTCGGCGTGCTCGAGCTGGTTCCAGGTCACGTAGTCCATCGACCGCCAGCCCCGACGGTGCATGGTGATGTCCGGGTGGTCCTTGCGGATCCGGTCGGCGTCTGCGACCAGGATCGCCTCGGCCACGTCGGTGGAGCCGTTCTCGAGCTCGACCAGGCGCGTGGCGTACTCGGGGAGGATCTTGAAGATCACCCGGTTCAAGCTCGGCTTGAACTCGTCGGGGCCCTGGTAGTTGTCGTTGGGGACCAGGACGATCTTTTCGTTGGGCAGCCACTGCTCGATCTTGAAGGGGCCGCTGGCCAGGGGCTCGCGCACCAGGGCGTTGCCCCGCAGGGTCGCCCGGTCAGCGCCCTCGAGCTTGTGCTTGGGCACCGGCGGCAGGCCGGTGTGGGCGGTCATGGTGATCTGGTCGTAGGCCCGGGTGAACTTCCACAACAGCTCGTAGTCGCCGACCACGACCGGGGAGTCTTCGGTCATGTACTCGGTGTAGGTCAGCCGCGGGCTGGCCACGAGCGGGTCGCGGATCAGCTCATAGGTAAAGGCCATGTCGTGGGCGGTCAGCGGGGTGCCGTCGGCCCACTGGAAGCCCTCTTGGAGCTTCATGCTGATCTGGGTGCCGTCTTCGCTGAACTCCCAGCTCTTGGCGATGTAGGGCTTGTAGTCCAGCTGGCAGTCCATGGTCGCCTTGTAGGTGTCGGCGAAGATGCCGGACATCACGTGGCTGTCGGACGCGGACTGGTAGACCACGGACATCAGCAGGTCGGCGTCGGACTGGAAGCCGACGACCAGGGTGTCGCGGGGTCCGTCGGCGCTTGCGGGGGTGTTGGCCCGTCCCGCTTGTTCGCCACCGGAGCAGCTGAAGATGGCCAGGCCTGCGAGGACTGCACCAGCGACGGGCAGCAGGGGGGAGAGACGCTTCCGCTCGGACATCGACCGCACTCACTTCATGGGGGCGGTGCGGGTAATCCTCATGTCCACTAGGATCCAACCGTCGACGTTGAGCGGCATCTCCCGGGGGCACCACCGGAGGTGGTAGGTTGTGCTGGGCGCATGGCCCTGAACCCACGAAGGATTCCCTGTGGCGACCAAGAAGTCCCGCGTTCTCTTTATCAAGTACCACGAAGCTGCGGACCAGCAGCCGCTGTCCAAGAAGGCGGCGGAGAAGCTGGGGATCTTCCCCAGCCTGCCGCTGCTAGGCCTGGCTGCCTGGACACGGCAGAACGGGTACGCCGTCGACTACCTGGACATGCACGCCAAGAACCTCCTCCCCGAGGAAGGCGAGGCCTACGTCCAGAACTTCGACCCGGACATCGTCGCCCTGACGGCCAAGACCCTGGGGTGGCCGGCGGTGATCGAGATCGCTCAGATGGTCCGGCGGGCCAAGCCGAGCGCCCTGATCGTGGTCGGCGGTCCCCACCTGTCGCTCTACGCCGAGGAGTCCCTGACCTGGGACTGCTTCGACCTGGCCGTGACCGGTGACGGCGAGGAGATCTTCCTGGAGATCTGCAACCGGTGGGAAGAGAGCCAGGATCTGAACGGCCTCGACGGCATCCCCGGGACCTGCTTCCGCAGCGCCAGCGGCGAGACCACCAGCTACCCAGCCGATCCGGTCCCGCGGGACATCGACAAGTACCCCATGAGCGCGTGGGACCTGGTCAACCTCGAGGACTACCACTGCCTGACGCTGCTGCGGCCTTTTGCCACCATGGTCACGACCCGTGGCTGTCCCTGGCACTGCGGCTACTGCTCCCAGGTCTACAGCGACCGCCTGCGCTTCCGGGACCCCGTGCTCGTGGTCGACGAGATGGAGTACCTGGTGAAGAACCACGGGGTGAAGGAGATCGTCATGTTCGACGAGACCTTCACCATCGGCAAGAAGCGCATGCGCAAGTTCTCCGACGAGATCCTGCGCCGGGACCTGCGGGTCAAATTCAACATCCGCGCCCGGGTCGACACGGTCGACCGGGACGTGCTGCGCTGGCTCCGCAAGGCCGGCCTGCGGTCGATCCACATGGGCGTCGAAGCGGGCACCGATCGTGTGCTCAAGATCATGAACAAGGAGATCACCCGGGAGCAGACCGAGAAGGCCTTCCGCATTGCCCGGGAAGAGGGCATCGACACCCGCGGCTACTTCATGATCGGGTACTACGACGCCACGCCCCAGGACATCGAAGAGACCATCAACTTCGCCAGCGGCATCGGACTGGACTGGGCGAGCTTCTCGGTGGCGACGGCCCTGCCGGGCACCGACCTGTACCGGGTCGCCCAGGAGCGCGGCTACGTGAACGGCGACTTCTGGCGCCAGTACACGATCAACGGCGGCGGCCACATCCCGCAGATCAACACCGAGACCTTCAGCGCCGAGCAGCTCCGGGCCTACCGGACCAAGGCGTACCTGAAGTTCTACATGCGGCCGGA
>CAZFLE010000218.1:0-7210 GCA_964519895.1 uncultured Enterobacterales bacterium
CCCACCACGCGGAACGGCCAGGGGTCGCGGCCCGGCAGACCAGGACGCTCCCACGCATGCACGAGCCCATCTGGGAAGGCCCACTCAGGGTGAGTCGACAGCAGCCAGCACAGCGAGCCAGGACTCAGGAGTCTCGGACAGACAAACGTCGGATCGTGCCGATCATGACCATCGGGAAGGCGCTCAGATGTCCAGGTTCCGCACGTTGAGCGCGTTGTCCTGGATGAATTCCCGCCGCGGGTCCACGTCGTCGCCCATCAGGACGGTGAAGATGGTGTCGGCGTCGATGGCGTCGGAGATCTGGACCTGGAGCAGGGTGCGGTTCTCGGGGTTCAGGGTGGTGTCCCAGAGCTGCTCAGGGTTCATCTCGCCCAGGCCCTTGTAGCGCTGGATCTCGTAGCCCTTGCGGGCGGCGGTCAGCACGGCGTCGACCACTGCGGGCCACGCCGTCAGGACCTTGTCCCCCAGGGCGACCGGGAGCTGGATGCGCTTGCGCAGCTCGGCCGCCAGTCGGCCCAGGGCCGCTCGCTCCGGCGACGCATTGGCCAGCCCGCCGAGCACGGTCAGCCGGTCCCGTCCCTGGGTGAGGGTCTGGACCTGGAGCGCATAGCTGCCCTCGTCGTCGTGGAAGACGACCTCGACGCGACGCACGGTGATGTCCGGGTGGACCTGGGCCAGGCTCTCCCGGAGCCGGGCGCCGGCGTCCTCGAGGGCGACCCGGTCGCCGCCCGCGGCAGCGCCGTCGATGGCGAACCAGGCGTCCACCACGGCGGGGTCCGAGACCCGAGCCTGGCGCTCCAGACCCGCCACGTAGCGGGAGCCGATGCGGATGGCCTGGAGCAGGTCCGTGCCCCCCAGGGTCTGCTCGTCGGGCAGGGCCAGGCTGAGGTTGCGGGTGCCCTGCTGGAGCAGGAATTCCTCGAGGGCCGGGTCGTCCTTGAGGTACTGCTCCTTCTTGCCGCGCTTGACCTTGTACAGGGGCGGCTGGGCGATGTAGAGGTGGCCCCGCTGGACCAGCTCGCTCATCTGGCGATAGAAGAAGGTCAGCAGCAGCGTGCGGATGTGGGAGCCGTCCACGTCGGCGTCGGTCATGATGATGACCCGGTGGTACCGGAGCTTCTCGACGTCGAATTCGGGCCCGATGCTGGTGCCCAGGGCCGAGATGATGGTCTTGACCTCGTTGTTGGCCAGCATCTTGTCGAAGCGGGCCTTTTCCACGTTGAGGATCTTGCCCCGGAGCGGCAGGATGGCCTGGGTCTTGCGATCCCGGCCCTGCTTGGCCGAGCCACCCGCTGAGTCACCCTCGACCAGGTAGAGCTCGCACTTGGCCGGGTCCTTTTCCTGGCAGTCGGCGAGCTTGCCGGGCAGGTCGCCGCCGTCGAGCGCGGACTTGCGGCGGGAGAGCTCGCGGGCCTTGCGGGCGGCGTCCCGGGCGCGGGCAGCGTCCAGCGCCTTGGCGACCACGGCCTTGGCGACCTGGGGGTTCTCGTCGAGGAAGGCGGCCAGGATGTCGTTGACGATGGCCTCGACGAGGCCCTTGACCTCGGAGTTGCCGAGCTTGGTCTTGGTCTGGCCCTCGAACTGGGGCTCGGGGATCTTCACCGAGAGCACGCCGACCAGGCCCTCGCGCACGTCGTCGCCACCCAGGCTGGTGCCCTTGGCGCTCTTGAGGAGGTTGTTTGCCTGGGCGTGGGCGTTGAGCGTGCGGGTCAGCCCGGCACGAAGACCCGTCAGGTGGGTGCCGCCCTCGATCGTGTTGATGTTGTTGGCAAAGGTCAGCAGGGTCTCGCTGTAGGCCGAGGTCCACTGCAGCGCGATCTCGACCGCGACGCCCTCGCGCTCGCCGACCATGTAGACCGGCGGCTCGTGCAGGTGGGTCTTGTTGGCGGAGAGGTGCTCCACGAAGGACTTGATCCCGCCCTCGTACTGGAAGTCGTGCCTGCGCCCGTCGCGCAGGTCCTCGATCCGGATCATCACCCCTGGGTTGAGGAACGCGAGCTCCCGGAGCCGGCCGGACAGCCTGTCGAAATTGAGCTCGACGGTCTCTGTGAAGATCTCGGGATCGGGCAGAAAGGAGATCCGGGTGCCCCGCTGCTCGGTCTCGCCGACCGGGCTGAGGGGGACCTGGGGGTCGCCCTGGGCATAGTGCTGGGTGTAGTGGGTGCCGTCGCGCCAGACGTCGAGCTTGAGCCACCCGGAGAGCGCGTTGACACAGGACACGCCCACGCCGTGAAGGCCGCCGGAGACCTTGTAGCTCGAGGAGTCGAACTTGCCGCCGGCGTGCAGGACCGTGAGCACGACCTCGGCTGCTGGACGGCCCTCGGTCGGGTGCATGGCCACCGGGATGCCCCGGCCGTTGTCCAGGACCGAGCAGCTGCCGTCCTCGTGCAGGGTCACGACGATCTCGTCGCAGTAGCCAGCGAGGGCCTCGTCGATGGAGTTGTCGACCACCTCGTAGACCAGGTGGTGGAGCCCGCGCTCGGCCGTGTCCCCGATGTACATCGCGGGGCGCTTGCGCACGGCCTCCAGGCCTTCGAGGACCTGGATCGAGCCGGCGTCGTACTCGGTCGCAGCCCCGGGTTCGGCCATCTCGGACATGGGTTCTCGCGCCTCCTCTGGACGGGCCTCTACAGCGGCCCCGCAACCCCCTGGGGATAACCCGTCCAGCCCCCCTTCGCACCCCCGCTGGAGGGCCCGTGGATCCTCAGGATTCCGGGGAGATCCGGCCGTCCGACACCCGCAGTCGGAGCACGTCCTCGGAGGGCAATACGTCGACCAGCGAAGGGTCGGTCGTGGACACGAAGACCTGGACCCCGCAGGCCCTCAGCCGCTCCACCAGGCGACCGGTCCGCAAGCGGTCCAGCTCGCTGCTCAGGTCGTCCAAGAGCAGCAGCGGGCGCACCGGCGCCGGGAGGTCCAGCACCGCCAGGGTCAGCGCCAACACGACCGAGCGCACCTGGCCCTGGCTGCCAAAGGTCCGCGCCAGGCGGCCGTCGATGTGCACGGTCATCTCGTCCCGTTGGGGCCCGACCACGTTCATGCCCCGACGCAGGGCCTCGTCCCGCCGCTCCGCGAGCAGCGCGGCGTAGCTGGCGGCCACGCCGGTCTCGTCGTCACCGCTCAAGGCCGTCCGGTAGCCCAGCACGGCCTCGCCGCCCCCGGCGATGGCCTGGTGGTGGACCTGGAAGGGGGCCTGGAGGGCCTGGAGCACCTCCCGGCGACGCTGGACCAGGCGAGCCCCCGCCACGGCGAGCTGGGCGTCCAGGGTGTCCAGCCACAGCGGGTCCGGCCGGCCGTCCCGCAACAGCCGCGCCTTCTGGTCCAGGAGCTTCCGGTGCTCCCGGGCGAGCACCAGGAACTGGGGGCGCAGGGTGAACGCCGCCCGGTCCAGGAAGCGGCGCCGGGCGTCCGGGCCGCCCTTGACTGTCTCCAGGCTCTCCGGCGCGAACACCAGGGCCCGGATGTCCCGGAAGTAGTCCACCAGGCTGCCCGGGGCGCTCCCGTCCACGGTGCCCTTGCGCCCTTCGGGGGTCAGGGCCACCCGGTAGTGGCGCAGGACCTCGCCCCGGCGCAGGGTGCCGCTCAGCACGGCGGCGGCGTCGCCCCAGCGGATCTGCTCCCGGACCGAGCGGGTCCGGAAGCTCTTCAGGGTGGCCAGGTTGTAGACCGCCTCGAGCCAATTGGTCTTGCCCTGGGCGTTGTCCCCGTGGAGCACCACGAAGGGCGCGTCGACGTCGAGGGTCTCGTCGGCCAGGTTCCGAAAGCCCCGGGCCGTCACCTGGATCAGCCGGGTGGTCTCGGCCAAGGTCGGGGCTCCCGGGTGGCTCAGTCCAGCCGCATCGGCATGATGACGAACAGGCCCTCGTCCTGGTCCTGCTCACGCAGCAGCGCTGGCATCAGGGGATCGGTCAGCTCGATGAGCACCTGGTCCCCGGTGGTCGCGGCCAGGGCCTCGCTGAAGTACCGGCCGTTGAAGCCCACGGTGATGTCTTCGCCGTCGAGCTCGCAGGGGACCTCTTCGCGGGCCTCGCCGATGTCCAGGTTCTGGGTCGACAGGGTCAGGTGGTCCCCCTCGAAGGCGAAGCGGACCGGCCGGGTCTGGTCCGACGCCAGCAGCCCGACGCGCTTGACCGCCGCCAGCAGTCCACCGCGGTTGATCATCACCCGTCGCTGGCTCGCGGCGGGGATCACCTCGCGGTACCCCGGGAACTCCCCGTCGATGAGCCGGAAGAAGAACCGCCCCTCGCCGGTCTGGAGCAAGGCGCCGTTGTCGGAGAAGGACAGGCTCAGCTCTTCGTCGCCGCGCTCGGAGAGCTTGCGCATCTCGCCCAGGGCCTTGCGCGGCAACAGCCGTGCGGCGGGCATGCCGAAGTCCCCGGAGAACCCGGCTTCGGCGAAGCCGAGCCGGTGGCCATCGGTGCCGACCATGCGCAGGCGGGGGCCGTCGTCGCGATTGGAGAGCTCCAGGTGAGCGCCGTTGATGCCGTAGCGGTTGTCGTCGCTGCACACGCAGAAGTGCGTCCGGTCGATGAGCCACTTGAGGCCGCTGGCCGGCAGTGTCAGGGTCGACGTGCCGGTGAACTCGGGCAGCGGTGGGTACTCGTCCGGCGGGCTGCCCACCATCTTGAACCACGCCGAGCCCGAGCTGACCTCGAGTCGGTTGTTGGCACCGAGCACCAGGTGCACAGTGCTGTCCGGCAGGGCCTTGGTGATCTGGAACAGGTTCGAAGCGTCGACGGCGATCGCCCCCGGCGCCGTGACGTTCGCACCCAGGTCTCCAGTGAAGGCGACCTCGGTGTCCGTCGCGGTCATGCGCAGGCGATCGTCTGCGGCTTCGAGCAGGACGCTGGACAGGATGCGGTTCGTGCTGCGGCGCTCCACGATGCCCTGCACCCGGGTGAGGCCGTGGGAGAACGCGTCGCGGTCGATGTAGAGGTCCATGGAGGGCTCCTCAGAGACGAAGAATTAAAGGATTGAGTGTGTATTTCGTTGTGGATCGATCAGTCCTGTCGAGAGTGGGGACAACTGGCCAAAACCGTGTCTTCTCAAGGACTTGGATCGGTGAGATCCTGGGGATGAGCTGGGGGTACGGCCTGTGGAGGGATTGGGGAGTGCTCGGGGGAGCCCAAGTCCTCCACAATTGCTCCCCCGTCTGATCACAGGCCCGATCACAGGGTTGATCCCCCCCCGATCACAGGGCTGATCACAGGGCTGTCCACAGCGGTCGGCGGGGTCCAGCACACCCTCACACCCCCAGGCTGTTCTCGAGGTTTCGCATGACCTCGCGCAGGTCCGGGTCCCGCTTCAGGTCCGCCTTGACCTTCTTGCAGGCGTACTGGACCGTCGAGTGGTCCCGGCCCCCGAAGGCCCGCCCGATGTCGGGAAAGGACAGCTCGGTGTGGGTCCGTGTCAGGTACATCGCGATCTGCCGCGGTCGCGCGATGCCCTTGACCTTGCGGCGGCCCTTCAGGTCGGTGACTCGGATGTTGAAGAAGCGGGCCACGACCTCCATGACCCGGTCCGGCGTCGGGGCCATCGTGCGCTCGGGGTAGAGCTGGGCCAGGTGCTCCTTGCAGAACTCGATGTCCAGGTCGGTCGAGAAGAACGAGCTCAGGGCCCCCAGGCGCTTGAGCGCGCCTTCGGCCTCGCGGATGTTGCAGCGGACGCGGCCGGCGACCCACAAGCTGACGTCGTCGGGCATGGCGATGTTGAGCTCGTCGGCCTTCTTGCGCAGGATGGCGACCATCGTCTCCAGGTCCGGGGGCTGGATGTCGGCGAGCAGGCCGCCCTCGAAGCGGCTGCGGAGCCGGGGCTCGAGCTTGTCGATCTCCTTGGGCAGGACGTCGGCCGTGATGATGATCTGCCTGCCCGAGCCCTGGAGCGCCTGGAAGGTGTGGAAGAACTCTTCCTGGGAGCGGTCCTTGCCGCTGAGGAACTGGATGTCGTCGATGAGCAGGCAGTCGACGGTCTGGCGGTAGGTGTTCCGGAACTCCTCCATCTTCTTGAAGCGCAGCGCGTTGATGAGCTGGTTCACGAAGACCTCGGTGGTCGTGTAGACCACCCGGGCTGCCGGGTTCTGGGCCCTCACGGCGTTGCCCACGGCGTGGAGCAGGTGGGTCTTGCCCAGGCCGGTGTCGCCGTAGACGAAGAGCGGGTTGTAGTGGGTGCCCGGGAAGTCCGCGACGGCCAGGCTGGCCGCGTGGGCGAACTTGTTGCAGGACCCCACGACAAAGGTGTCAAAGGTCTTGTCGACCATCAGCCGGGGCAGGCTGCTCGAGGCGACGTCGGCCAGCACCGCGGCACCGGTGGGCTCCTCGGCGACGGGCTCTGGGGCCTGGTAGTGGAACTCGAGCTTGAGGTCCTGGCCGGTAGCGGTGGTCAGCTCGTCCAGCAGGTCGTGCTCGTAGTTGTCGCGGATCCAGTCGCTGTAGTAGCGGTTGGGGACCTCCAGGCGAGCGATCTGACCGTCCAGGGCCATCAGGCGGATGGGCCGGATCCAGATGTCGTGGGCCTGGGCACCCAGCCTGGCTTCGAGGCGGCTCTGGACCTGGTCCCAGATCTCGTTCATCGGATCTCCACGGGGATCCCGGTCCCGGATGCTGGGGCGTTCGAGGCGCACGCTCCCCTGCTCGGCCGGGCCAGGATCCGCCTTGGGACCGGGAGACCGAGGGAGACGAGGGACATGGGCCAGGAGACGTGCCGGTGTGCCGGGACCGGACCCGGTCACGCTATCAGTGGGGAGGAGGGCAGGCAAGACGGCCCGCCGGCTTGCCTTGGACCGGTCCGTCGAATAGATCGCAGGCCGATTTTCCCGGCTCAAGCGCCGGCCCCGGTCGCAAAGACCCCGCCCAGGACCCCACGCGATGAAGCGCACCTACCAGCCCTCGAAGATCAAGCGGAAGCGCTGCCACGGCTTCCGTGCCCGCATGGCCACTCCCGGTGGCCGCAAGACCCTCGCCCGCCGCCGCGCCAAGGGCCGCAAGCGCCTGGTCGTGACCGTGCCGAGTGAGCGCAAGCTCTAGCACGCCCCAGGCCTTCCCCAAGTCCGCCCGTCTTCGACGGACAAGGGACTATCGGAGGGTCCAGGGCCGTGGGCGCCGACTCCGGACTGGTCACTTGCTGATCCTGTTCTTGCCGGGCAGGACGGCGACCAGCCGCTTCGGCATCACCGTCAGCCGCAAGGTGGGAAACGCCGTGATCCGCAACCGGG
>CAZFLE010000218.1:7310-9262 GCA_964519895.1 uncultured Enterobacterales bacterium
CGCTTCGGCATCACCGTCAGCCGCAAGGTGGGAAACGCCGTGATCCGCAACCGGGTCAAGCGCTGGCTCCGAGAGGGCATCCGTCGACACCGGACCCAGGTCTCCGGATGCTGGGACGTGGTGTTCATCGCCAATCCTCGCGCCGCGACCGTCGGCCAGGAGGCGATCACCGCCCAGGTGTGTTCGGTCTTCTCCCAGCTCAGCGAGCGTGCCCGGTGAAGACCCTGTTGACCGCTCTCATCCGCTTCTACAAGCGCTTCCTGTCTCCGGTCCTGCCGGCCAGCTGCCGGTTCCACCCGACCTGCTCGGCCTATGCACTCGAAGCCATCGAGCGCCATGGCGCCCTGCGCGGAGGCTGGCTGGGCGCCGCGCGGCTGTGCAAGTGCCACCCCTTCCACCCCGGTGGGCTCGACCCCGTGCCGACGCTCGGTGCACAGCTCGGAGTCTCGGAGTGATCAAGAAGGACCCCGAGGCCGAACAGAGACTCATCCTGGCGGTGTTCCTGTCGGTGGCGGTCTACTGGATCTGGACCGCCTTCTTCCTGCCGCCGCCGCCGCCGGTGGTGGCAGACCCGGTGGCCCAGGCCGCCGCCGAGGTCACGGGCCAGGCCCCGACGACCTCCCCTGCGGCAGCGCTGACGCCCGAGCCCGGCGCGGCACCGGTGGTGCCCGCCGCCGCCGATCTGCCCGAGCGCACCCTGGCGTTCTCCACTTCGGGCCTGAGCACCGAGCTGACCAGCGAGGGCGGGGGCCTGGCCGACGTGGTCGTCGAGGGCCACCAGTCCCCCTTTGAGATCCAGGCCATCTGGAGCCGGGCCCTGGCCAAGGTCACCGGCAAGGCCGACGACGAGTGGCTCCCGTGGGGTCTGGAGCCCGGCCCCGAGCGCTTGATCAGTGCCGAGGGCCTGGTGCTCGCGGCGGGCGCTGGCGGGGACTTCATCGTGGGCCGGCACACCGTCCAGAGCGGGTCCGCTGCGACCGCGACCTACACGAATCCCCAGGGCATCGAGGTCCGTCGGACCTACACCCCGACCGACGACCCCAACCTGGTCCACGTCGACGTGACCTGGACCCACCGGGGCAGCGAGCCCTGGAAGGGTCCGCTGTGGGTCGGCGCCGCCGATCGCTTCGAAGGCGAGGCCAACCGCTACTCCAACGTGGCGCGACCGGTGATCTCGGCCGACGGCGACCTGGAGACCCTCGAGGACCTCGAGGACCTCGAGCGGCTCGAGGGTCCGGTGGGCTGGTTCGGCATCGCCGACCGCTACTTCATCGCCGCGGCGATCCCCCAGGCGTCCTGGGGCCGGGGAGAGTTCGCCGAGACCTTCGACGGACGCCAGGGCGCCTTCCTGGTCCACGACGCCAACCTGATGCCCGGCCAGTCCGACAGCGTGGCCTTGGAGCTGTTCATCGGTCCCAAGGAGCTCGAGGCGCTGGGGGCCCACCACCCGAACCTCGAAGCCGCCGTCGACTTCGGCATCTTCGGCTTCTTCTCCCGGATCCTGTTGTGGATCCTCCAGGGCTTCCACGGCCTGGTGGGCAACTGGGGGGCGGCGATCATCCTGCTCACCTTGTCGGTCAAGATCGGCTTCTGGCCCTTGACCCAGAAGAGCTTCGCGTCCGGCCGCAAGATGCAGGCCCTGCAGCCCAAGATCCAGGCCATGAAGGAGAAGTTCCCGGACGATCCGCAGCGCCAGGGCCAGGAGCAGATGAAGCTGTTCCAGGAAGAGGGGGTCAACCCCCTGGGCGGCTGCATCCCGATGATCATCCAGATGCCCGTCTGGTTTGCCCTCTACTCGGTCCTGTTGTTCTCGGTGGACGTCTACCACGCCGAGTTCTTCTACCTCAGGGACCTCTCGTCTCCGGATCCGTGGGGCGTCCTGCCCACACTGGTGGGCGTGCTGATGGTGCTCCAGCAGCGCCTGACGCCCATGTCCCCCAGCATGGATCCGA
>CAZFLE010000219.1:0-1059 GCA_964519895.1 uncultured Enterobacterales bacterium
GCCGGGGACTACCAGTACGACACCGACCTGTCCTTCGACAGCGCCGACAGCCTGACCCTCACCATGGGCGCCACCGACATCGACAGCGTGGACTGGAGCAGCGGCACCTGGCCCTGGACCACCGGGGCGTCGATGGAGCTGGACCCGAGCGGCGAGGACAGCGCGGACAACGACGACCCGGCCCTGTGGTGCGAAGCGTCGATCGAGATCTCCTCGGGCGGCGACCTGGGCACCCCCGGGGTGGCCAATAGCTACTGCGGCAACATCGACCACGACGGCGACGGCTACACCATCGACGCCGGAGACTGCGACGACGACAACCCGCTCGCCTACCCCGGCTCCACCGAGAACGAGCCCGGCGTCGACAACGACTGCGACGGCACCGTCGAGAACACCCCGCCGGTGGCCGTCGCCGAGCTGACCAACACGGACACGGTGCTCACCTGTGAGACCGTCTTCCTGGACGGCACGGGCAGCTCCGACCCCGACGGCGACCCCATCCTGGGCTACGACTGGTCCCTCGAGGGCGCACCGGCTGGCTCGATCCTGGCCACGGCCGACATCGAGGACGCCAGCGACCCGTCGCCGATGTTCGTGCCCGACGAGGAGGGCACCTTCACCTTTGGATTGATCGTGACCGATGGCGCCGACGACTCAGCCATGGCGACCCTGGACGTCGAGGTCCTGAGCCGCGGCTACAACAGCGCCCCGGTGGCCGACGCCGGCCACGACCAGTCCTACAGCGACTCCGCCGCCTGCACCTCCACCGCCTATGGCTACACCTGCAACGACTGCAGCACCGTGGTGTTCGTGCTCGACGGCACCAGCACGACCGACGCCGACGGCGACGATCTGATCTACAGCTGGACCAGCCCGTCGGCCTATGCGTCCCTCAGCAACGAGGACAGCGACGTCGCCAGCCTGACCGTGAGCGGCGTGCCGGCGACCTATGGCACGACCACCACCGAGTCCATCGACGTGGACCTCGAGGTCCGGGACTGCGAAGGCGAGATCAGCACCGACACGGTGACCATCACCTACGAGTGCACCGGCACCTGA
>CAZFLE010000219.1:1159-7901 GCA_964519895.1 uncultured Enterobacterales bacterium
AGGCGAGATCAGCACCGACACGGTGACCATCACCTACGAGTGCACCGGCACCTGAGCCTGGCCATCCGGCCGCTCGGCAGTACGATGGGCCATGCGTTGCCCCCGCTGTCACGAGGCCCTGGAAGTCGTCGAAGACGGGTCCGGCACCACCGTCGACTTCTGCCGGAGTTGCGGCGGCATCTTCTTCGACGAGGGCGAGCTCCAGTCCTTCTACGGGCTCTCCAAGGAACCCACCCCGCCCCAGGGCGGGCAGGGCGCGATCGCGCTGTTGTGTCCCCGCTGCGAGGCCCGCATGGTCGAGTGGGACCATGGCGAAGGGGAGCCCCTGCTCATCGACCACTGCACGGCCTGCCGGGGGCTGTGGGTGGACAGGGGCGAGGGTGCCCGGCTGCGGGATCTGACCCGGGCTCAGGCCCCGACCGCCATCCACTTCGCCGAGGTGGCCCACCCCGAGGTACCCGAAGATCCCGACCCCTGGTACGTCCCGGTGCTGCGCACGCCGGTCCGGGACTCCGGGCTGCAGTGGAAGTGGATTGTGGGCGGGATCATCGTGACGGTGGTGGTCCAGGCCACGCTGGTGGGCGTGGCGCGGTTCTGGCTCCTCCAGGACTCCTTCCAGGAGACGGGCGGCGCGCTGCGAACTGCGGAGCTGACGGCCCTGGCCGGGCTCGCCGGCTTCCCGGTCGGGGGCTGGATCGTGGGCCGCCACTCCAGCGGCCACACGGTGCTCGAGCCGATGATCGCTGCCGTGCCCGCCACGCTCCTGTTCGCCTGGTTCTTCCACCAGGACGTGGGCACCCTGTTGACCGTCGGCTTGATGTTCGTGGGCACCCTCTTCGCCCTGGTCGCGGCCGGGCTGGCCGAACGGTCCGGCTGAGCGCAGTGGCCAAGCCCCCCGAGCTCCTGGTCCCCCGGTCCAAGACCGCCGTGGCGCGACCGGCCGAGCACACCCTGGCGACCCAGGGGACGGCCGGACCGCCTCCGGTCCTGCGCCAGGCCATGGTGGACATGCTCGAGGCGTCGGCCGATGCCTACGGCGAAGTGGTGCACGCCCTGACCTGTGACCTGGGCGTGGTCAGCGAGGACCTGGGCGGGCTGGAGTGGCTGTCGAGTACGCCGTCGCTGCTGGAGAACGAGAGCGCCTACCGCGCCGCGGTCGAGCGGCTGCGGTGGTGGGACGACTTCCTGGCAGAGCTCCCGTGCCCGCGCCTGCTGTCCGACGGGCGCCGCCCGGAGCTGCAGGCCTGGGAGGCCCAACGAGCCCAGGCCCAGCTCTTCGCCCGGGATCGAGCGCTGCTGGCCCACCAGGAACGGGTCGCCCAGGCCTTGGCCGACCCGGACCTGACCGAGGACCAGCGCACCGAGCTGTTCCGCATCCACGAGGACCCCGAGGACCACGAGTGGCGGGTCGACCCCGAGCCCCTGGTGCGCCAGGCGCTGGACGCCCTGCCGCCCCCGCCCGAGATCGTGCCGATCCTGCTCGACGACATGGACCCCCAGACCTCTTTTGCCGGCTTCAACGCGGTCGAAGCGATGCGCAAGCACCCGGCCCTGGGGCCCCTGGCCACCCAGCTGGACGCCGCGGTGGAACAGGTCCTGCGGACCCGCTACCGGCTCCCCAAGAAGCGGGCCCGGCACCACGCGCCCCAGTTCACCGGGATCTTCTGGATCGCGCTGCGCCGCGCCCTGACCCAAGGCAACCACCGGATCGCCGCGTCCGTGACCCTGGTGCTCGCCGACCGCGACGCGCCGGTGCACGAGCAGTTCTCCAGGGAGCTCCTGGAGAGCTGGCTGCACCTGCTCCAGACCCTGCCCGAGCCCACCGAGCGCAAGAGCCTGGCCCAGCGCCTGCGCGGACTGCTGGGTGGCCCCGTCGCCGAGCCGTCGGAGCCCCAGCCCGCCCAGCTCTCCGGACCGGCCCAGGGACAGCTGCTGCTGGGCACCCCCGACGACGAGGGCTGAGACCGCCTGCGCGACCGCGGCCGCCGTGAGGCATCCTGTGGCCGGCACCCGCACGGAGCGAGCGATGAGCCTTCCTCTCCTTGTACTGGCCCTGTGGGCCTGTGGCGACGACACCACGACCCCCACGGACTCGGCCACGACAGCCGACTCGGGCACCACCACCTCTGCGGTGAGCACCAGCCTGGCGGACCCGGTCCAGGGCGATCCCGGTCTGCAGAGCGTGCACATGGCGAGCTTCGCCCCCGACGGCACCCTGGCCGTCGCCGACGGTGCGGGCCAGCAGCTGGTGGCGATCGATCTAGCGGCCGGCGACGTGACGGACTACCGGCCGGACATCGACGACATCTACCAGCTGATCGCCGAGGCCTTTGGCGACTCGTCGGGCCCCGAGGCGAACATCCGCGACATCACGGCCCACCCGATCACCGGGCGGATCTACGTGATCGCCGAGCGCCTGGCCACGGGCGAGCCCGCCCTGTTCCAGGTCAATGACGACGACACGGTCAGCGTGGTGGATCTGTCCGACGTGACCTACAGCGCCGTGTCCCTGGAGACCTCTCCCGGCGCCAGCTCCCTGGTGATGGCCCTGGAGTGGTCCGGCGACCACCTGATCGCCGCGGTCACCGACGCCAACTGGACCACCAACCAGGTCGCGTCGGTGGCGGTGCCGGTGGTCCATGGCGACGCGACCACGGTCACGTCGACCAAGACCTACCACCGCACCCACAACCGCTGGGAGACCGTCGCCCCGGTGGTCAGCATGGGGACCTACTCCCAGGACGGCGAGCCGGCGGTGGTCGGGACCTACACCTGCACCCCGGTGGTTCGATTCCTGGCGGGCGACCTGGCGGTGGGCGACGACAAGACCGTGGGGGCGACCCCCTTCGACTTCGGCGGGGGCAAGCAGGTGATGGACCTGGTGGTCACCGACGAAGGCCTGTACGCCAGCATCGAGGGCATGCTGCCCTACTCCTCGGACCCCTGGGAGAATTGGGGGGTCGTGAGGGTGGACATGGACCGGCTGACCCAGGCCGACGAGATCGACGAGGACGCGCAGCAGATGCTGGGCGCCGGCGGCACGATGGCCCACGACGACGCGTCCAGGGTCACGGCGCTGGACGGCAGCTACCGCATCGCCCTGGTCGACGACACCCACATCGTGGCCCTGCAGCACGCCGGGCTGCACGTGATCGACCTCACCGAGGAATGATCGCGCTGTGGCTGCTGGGGCTGGCCTGTGAGTCCCCAGCGCGGTTCTCGGCCGAGCTGACCCTGAGCGATGGTGCCTTGCGGGCCGCGCTGCCGACGGAAGCCGAGCTACCCCAGGGGCCGGTCGACGCGGACGCAGGCCGAGTCTGGCTGGGGGTCCAGGTCGCCGGAGCCGAGACCGAGCAGGGGGTCAGCGGCACCTATGCCCGCGACGGCGACGACCTGGTGTTCACCCCGCGCTTTGCGGTCCAGCCGGACACCACCTGGGAGGTTGCGTGGCACCCCCCCGGCGGCCAGGGCCAGGTCTTCGTGATGCCGGTGGCGGCCAGCAGGCCCCCTGGAGAGCCCCCGCGGCTGGTGCGGCTGGAGCCCGGCGCCGAGCGGGTCCCGGAGAACCTGCTCAAGCTCACGCTGACCTTCTCGAAGCCCATGCGCGGCGGCCTGACCCTCACCGATCACATCCACCTGACCGACCTGGACACCGGCGAGCGCGACGACCGGGCCTGGTACCGCCAGGAGCTCTGGGGGCCCGAGCGCGAGCGCCTCACGGTGCTCTTCCACCCCGGCCGGGTCAAGACCGGGGTCTCCTTCAACCGGGACTTCGGGCCGGTGCTCCGTGCTGGCGGGCGCTACCGGGTCGACGTGACCGAGGGGCTGGTGGACCTGTCGGACCAGCCGCTCCAAGCACCCGGGAGCTGGACCTTCACGGCGACGGCGGCGGATCAAACCCGACCGGTGCCAGAGGACTGGGTGCTGACCGCCCCGGGGAGCCCGTCTGCGATGCTCACACTGACCCTGGACGAGCCGATGGATCGGTGGCTGCTCGAGCACGCCTTCGCCGTCGAGGACCCGCTAGGGGCCGTGCCCGGGACCTGGACCCCCGCCGACGGCGGCGCAGCCGTCACCTTCCTGCCCCGGGACCCCTGGAGTCCGGGGGACTACGTGCTTCGACAGGTCGGCCAGGTCGAGGACCGGGCAGGCAACACGCCGGGCCGGATCTTCGACGGTCCGCCGGAGACCGTCGAGCGCCAGGGGCCGATCCAGGACACCTGGCACTTCACCGTGGAGGACCCGTGACCCTACTGCTGATGGCGCTGATCGGGTGCGGCAACGACTGCACCGAGGTCAGCGGAACGACCGCGCGGCCGGCGGACTGCCGGGACTCCGGGTCCACCTCGTGGACCACGACGACAGAAGAGACCGCAGACCCGACGGACTCCGGCGGCACGACGGACTCCGGCGGCACGAGGGACAGCGGTGCCACGACCGACACCCAGGACACCGACGACGGCCTGCTCGACGTCTCCGCCTGGGACCCCTACGAGATCCCCGTGGTCGAGGTCACGCCGGTCCCCCTCGTGCCCGGGGGCGAAGCCACCGTGACCTACCGAGGCGAGCTCAGGGACGGCAAGGACCTGATGCTGCACTATGGCTTCAACGGCTGGAACGAGGTCTCCGGCATCGACGGCCTGGAGACCAGCTGGGACACCGGCGACGAGGACTGGTACGTCCAGGCGGACCTGAGCCCGACCGGTGACGGCGCCTGGACGGTCACCGTGCCGCTGCCCACCGACGGCCGCGCCCTGCACATGGTCGTCAACGACCGGGACACCGGCGTCTGGGACAACAACAGCACGGACGACTACGCCGAGTCGATCTCCTTTCCGCTGATCGGGCCCTACCTGGGTTGGAACGGCGACACTTTGCCCAGCACCGGCGTGGTCGTGAACTTCGTCACCGCCGTGCCCTGCCTGGGCACCGTGGAGTACGGGACCGCAACGGACTTCGGCCACGTGGCCGTGGGCGAGGACTTCGGCACCCGCCACCACATCGCCCTGACGGACCTGACCCCGGACACCCTGGTCCAGTACCGGGTCTACGACAGCCGGGGCCGGGTGTCGGAGACCCGCACCTTCCGGACCCAGCCCGCCGACAGCGACGCCTTGTCCCTGCTGGTGATGGGCGACATGCAGGACGGCGGGGCCACCCAGCGCTGGGCCGAGGTCGCGACCGAAGTGGCGGCGAGCCACAGCGACGCGGCCGCGGTGCTGCTGGTCGGCGACATGGCGTACAACGACAAGCCCGGGCACTGGTGGACCTTCTTCGACCGGGGTCGGGACCTGTTCGCCACCGTGCCGCTGATGCCGGTGCCCGGCAACCACGACACCCCGGGCGTGGACAGCCTGGCGGACCTGACCCGCTTCGTGGGCTGGTTCGACCTGCCCTGGGCCGACGGCGCGGGCACCACCAGCGACACCCGCTGGCACTTGGAACTGGGCCCGGTGGCGCTGTTCGGCTTCAACTCCGAAGACGCGCTCGGGTTTGCGCCCGACGAGGGCGACCAGTTCGCCTGGGCGGCCCAGGCGGTGGCTGCAAGCGATGCCCCCTGGGCCTTCGCCGCGTGGCACAACCCGCCGTACAACGTCGGCACCCGCCACTACCGGGAGCAGCACCAGTTCCGAGACCTGACCCAGCACTTCGACGGCCAGCTGGACTGGGTGTTCTCGGGCCACGAGCACATGGCCCAGCGCATCGTGCCCATGCGCTACAACGCCCAGGACGCGGCCAGCTATGGCCGGTCCGACGGCCAGGGTGTCGGCTACCTCATCGCACCGCCGGCGGGCAACGAGCCGTCGACCAGCATCGTGCCCGCCGACGACGAGGACGCCCGGTACCGGGATCGGCTGGCCTTTCCGGCGATCGACGGGGACGCTGCCAGCGTCGACTCTGAGCTGGGCTTCGTCCGAGTCGACATCGCCGGCGAGACGCTGACGATATCGATCTATGGCATGGGTGACCTGGTAGAGGTGATCCCGGCTCACGTGCGAGAGACGCTGAGCTACTCGCGGTGAGGGCTGATCGAACAGTCAAGTCCCTTCGTACTGCCGCTTTTCCTTCACTGAGGCGTCTCGAGGCCGCTCATAGGCCCGATCTGCGGTCAAATCGACCACCAGGACTGGTCCGGGCGGAAGTTCAGGCGGACTTGAGCGGGACGGCCGGAAACTCAACACGACTTGAGCCTCACAGTTCCCGGATGGTGACCTCGTGCAGGCAGAAGGCCACTGAGAAGAAGTCGATGGTCGGCGCCACGGTCTTCGTGCGCAGCTCGTCGAAGCGATCGATCCGGGTGATCCCGAGCTGTTTCCCGTTGCCATAGAACTTCACAACAGAGCCCTCCTTCTGAAGGAGGAATCGCGTCCGGACACCCCGGAAGTCATCCCTCTGCTTGATGATCCTGGAGTCGAGCCCAGTCATGCTCACCCGGTAGTAGGACGAGTGCCCGCTGATGTCGGCGCGGACTGGGCCCACCGCGAGGCCGATCTCGTTGGTGATCTTCCCGGGCTCCCACCAGTCCGCGATCCACTCGATCTCGAAGTCGGAGGGCAGCGCCACGGGGGGCAAGGTCACAGAACTCGAACCGAACTCGAATGGCGCCAGGCAGCGATCGCGACCCCTCTGCCGGACGCCGACCTGCGGGCCCGTCCACCCATCGGGAATCATGCCGTCCCCAATTCCGCATCATTGAGGCGGTGGATCCGAGAGAGTGGTACCCCGCGGGTTCGAGCCAGCC
>CAZFLE010000219.1:8001-9212 GCA_964519895.1 uncultured Enterobacterales bacterium
GCATCATTGAGGCGGTGGATCCGAGAGAGTGGTACCCCGCGGGTTCGAGCCAGCCAGCGGTACCAGTCGGCGGCATTCTGCCCTGCCCCCTCCACGTCTTCGACCAGCAGATAGTCCTCGATCGCGATCACCAGCGCGGCGTCGGACTCGCCGTTCCCAGCACCGCCCCGAGGCTCACTGGCGATCTCCGGCCACGCGGCAGACGGCCGCCCGTTTGCCGTCTGGATCAGCGCGATGAGCACCGCTGCCAAGAGGTTCATGCCCAGTCCCCTGCCAGCGGGCATTACATCACGGCCAGCGCCGGTCACCGCCGGGTCTTCACCCCTACCAGCTCCCGTCCCGCAGCTCCGCCAGCAGCGAGCCCAGCGACCGCACCTTCTTCAGCTTCGGCGTGCTGTCCAGCCCGGTCAGGTGCTCGTCGTACAGGTCGAACCAAGGAAAGCCGGCCTTCTGGTACGCCTTGGCGTGCACCGGGCTCGCGGGCATCGCCTCGCCTGTCAGCTCGGTCCAGGTGCGGCTGTCGACGATGTGGACGAAGAGCCGCTCCGACCGCGCCAGGTCCCAGGTGTCCACGCCGTGGGGGTCGGGGTAGAGCTTCTGCTTCATGGAGCCGCCAGCCGCCAGCCCCATGCTGGACCCGGCGTTGCACTCGGCGTCGAGGCTCATCATCGCTGCAGGGGCCGGCGCTGCGCAGGCTCGCCGGCGAACCCGGGTCTTGGGCACGTCGAAGCGCCCCTTCTTGGGAGGCACCACCAGCAGCTGCAGGCCGCCGACGGTCTCCTCGCCCGTGACCTGCCCCTCGACCGTGGTGCCCGAGCCCAGGGGCATCGCCACGAATTGCCGGATGGTCCCCGGGCCGGTGCAGATCCCGTCGAGCCACGGCTGGGGCGGGGTGACCAGGTAGTCCTGCTTCTTGCGCCGCAGCTTGGCGTCGGTCCAGGACTTGCCGGTGAGGGCGCAGACCTTGCCCACCGCCACCTTCAGGGCATGGGGCTTGGGTGCGTGGAAGCTGAGCCACATCGCTTCCCGCTGGAACATCGGCAGCACCACGCCGCCCTTCTCCCGCATCCAGCCAGGCGCGTGGGGCAGAGCATCGACGGCCCGCAGCGGGAAGGGTCCGAAGCCGGGGGGCAGCCGCCAGGTCCGGTGGTCGTCCGGGATGCGCAGGGTGCGCTGGAAGGTGATGTTCAGGCCGTCGCCGGCGGTCAGGG
>CAZFLE010000220.1:0-9147 GCA_964519895.1 uncultured Enterobacterales bacterium
GACCGGGAGATGGAGACCCTGTTCAAGCAGATGTCCGACGCCATCTCCCAGGGCTCGCCTCGCAAGCTCTTCGAACAGGCCGTCGCCGCCTTTCTGGACTACGTCGACGACCGACCCGACGGCTTCGCCGTGCTCACGCGCAACTCTCCGGTGACCACCGGGGGCTCCGGGATGCGGCTGGTGATGAGCGACGTGGGGGTTCGGGTCAGCGAGATCTTCGCCGCCGAGTTCGTGCGCGCCGGCTACGACCCCGCCTATGCCCCCATCTACGCCCAGGGGCTGATCGGCATGGTCACCATGGCCGGGCAGTGGTGGGTCGAGTCCAAGGAGCTGCCCAAGCACGAGGTGGCCCGACACGTGGCTGCGCTCGGGTACATGGGCCTGCGCCACCTGCCCAAGGACCCGCACATCAGCGACGAGTAGCTGGTCCCCTACTCCGGGATCGCGCGGGACCCGAGCTCGGTCCACTTGTACAGGTCCCAGATCGGCTCCATGCGGCCCATGACACCGGTGCTGTTGCTCCGTCCGGTCCCCTCGAAGTAGACCTCCCAGACCAGCTCGCCGGACGGCGTGACTTCGCGGACCTCGGCACTCCACCCGTAGTTGATCAACGTGTGGCCGTCATCGAGCCGCACCGAGTCCCCGACCTGCTCGGCGATGTAGCCCAGGTCCTCGCCCCAGTTCCAGACCTGGCGGAGCACATTGTTGGCGGTGTCGACCTCGTACTCTCGGAGCTGGGTCTCCCGGCCCCAGTCCAGACTGCTCGTGAGCAGGATGGTGCCACCCTGGACGTAGTGCGGGAAGTGCTGGGCGTAGAACCAGGCGTCATCGGGCTCGAAGGCGTAGCTGTTGCGAACCTGCTCACCGAACCAGCGGAGGACGGTGCCCGTGTCCGCGTCGAGCTCGACGATGGTGTGGTTTGTGAACCAGGACAGCAGGAGCGTGTTCGTGTCGTCGTCGTAGTCGATGCTGTTGTGGTCGCACCGGCCGTTCTCGCCCATGGACTTGAGCCAGCTGCTGGCGTCGAATATCGACGCGACCGAGCCGTCGGCCTGGCGGACGAGCACCTCTTCGCAGTTGCCGCTCACGGAAGGCCACACCAACTTGTCGCCGGGCAGTTCGTCGAAGGCGTGGGTGGCGCCGTCGAGCTCGAAGCTCTCGACCTTGCCGGTGTCCAGGAGCCAGCGGTGCACCCAGCCGCCGCCGCTGAAGCGGGTCTCGTTGATCAGCAGGCTCTGCCCATCCCGGGCCTTGCGCACGAAGGGCGACCAGTAGTCCGTGGCGAACTCGTGGTACCAGACGTAGTTGCCATCCCGATCGATGATGCCGGCGTACCAGTTGGAGAACGAGGAGTCATCGCTGGAGACGACCAGCAGGTAGGGGTAGTCCGACGCGGCGAGCTCGTCGTAGAGCGTGGTCTCGGCCTGGGGGATGTTGCCGGGCATGCTCCAGGTGTCGGTGGTGACCTCGTCGCCGACCTGCTCCCCGGCATCCGTCTCGGCATGCACCCGCCACGTGACGGCCGTGTTCTGGGTGAGCCCCAACAGGAACATGGACTGCTCGCCCGCGTCGCCCGCCACCCGGGGCGTGCTCCGCCAGTCGTCATCGCCCAGGTGGTACTCGACCCAGGTGGTTGCCGGCTCGGTGAGCACCCAGTCCACCTCGATCCGCAGGACCATCTGTGGATCGACCTTGCCGGTCACGTCGGCGATCAGGTCCTGGGGGGGGGTGTCGGTGTCCGCGTCGGTGTCGGTGTCGGTGTCCGCGTCGCTGTCCGTGTCGGTGTCGGTGTCGGCATCGGTGTCGGCGTCCGCGTCGGCCTGGCTGGTGACGCCCGAGTCTCCCAGGGTCACGCCGCCACCTCCACAGCCGGCGAGCAGGGCGGTCAACGTCAGCATCAGCACGGTCACCTCCGAGTGGCGCGACACGCCACACCAGACCTATGCCACGCTCTCAGGAGCCGTGACGTCAGGCGCCGGTGAAGCCCTCGACGATGGCCGGCACGACGGATGGATCGGCCAGGTTGGACACATCGCCGAGCTGGTCGGCCTGGCCCTCGACCACCTTGCGCAGGATGCGCCGCATGACCTTGCCCGAGCGGGTCTTGGGCAGCCCGGGAATGACCTGGTAGGCATGGTGTCGGGCATGCCGCTCCCCTAATCCTCCCAGAGGGTCACCACCCCACTCTCGCCGAGCACCCACTCCTCGCTGATGAACCAGCGCCAGAGCGGGTCACCACTGCGATCGATCTCCTCGAGCACGCCCTCCTGGCCGTAATTGACCATCACCCGATCCGCGCCCAGGGCCGCCACCCGACCCAAGGCCTGGCTGTAGAAGGGGGTGGACTCCTTGCCGCTGTCCCAGACCTCCTGGACCGGGTCCAGGGCCAGGTCGAACTCTGCAGCGAAGCTGAACTCGGCCCCCACCTCGGGCGCGTTGACGAACAACAGGATCCGATCCACGTCGGACCAGGTCGGGCTGTGCTGACTCAGGAACCGGGACTCCGTGTCCTGGAGCGTCTGCCCGTCGAGGGTGCGCAGGACAGCGCCCGACGCGACGTCGATCTCGAGCACGCGGGCCAGTCCGAGCAGCGAGATCAAGAGCTTGTCGCCGGCGCCGTTCAGGTCCAAGCCGTTGGCGTGGGTCCAGTCCTTGCCCTCGTCGTAGAAACCGCTCTCCCAGGTCAGGCTCTCGTCCTCGAGGGGCAACGAAGCCCAGCTGTCCCACAGGGTGGAGGTGGTGCCGTCGGCGCCCAGGCGGACCAGCCGATCCCCCACCACGTCGACGGCGTCCCCGGCCACCGGCCCCAGATCGTCGACGGCCCGCACGTCGATCTCCAGCCAGCCCGGCTGGCCGTCGGGGAAGACCACCAGGTCGTGGTGCGACTCGGGGGCACCGATCAGGTCTCCGATCTGGCCATCGGCCCCGATCCAGACGACCAGGTTGCCTCCAAGGGAGCCCTCCTCGACCTCCTGGAGGGTCCAGACGCCCGACGTGGTCCACTCGGCCGCTGCGATCCGGTAACCCTCCAGCGCACTGGCCAGCCAGACCGCCTCGCCCTTGCGATCGAGCAGCGCCATGCCACTGCGCAGCTCCTGCTCGGTGCCCGGATCGCCGAACCAGCTCACCGACACCAGCCCTTCGGCGGGTGCCGCGCCACTGGGGGCCTCCACGATGGCCGGGACCGGGGTGATGACCAGGTCCGCTGTGCGGATCGTCCGGGCGTCGCTGCAGGGACTGCCATCGTCGGGCTCGAGCCAGAAGGTCACGTCGGTCTGGGCCGGTACACCGATGAGCCAGGTCTCGTAGCCGTCGGCGGTCTGGTGGGCTTGCGCGACGCGCTGGACCTGGCCGTCGTCGTAGCGGACCACGCCCGGCACGTCGGTCCAGGCCACGTGTACGACCGTGGCCATCCACTGGCTGAGGGAGGCCTGGAGTTCGACACCGCCCGTGGCCGTGTCCTCGTCGCCCTCGGGCCCGCACCCCTCCCAACCCGGCGGCTGGGCGAGGGAGTCTGCCGTCCAGGGGTGCAGTCCAGGCAGCTCGCGCAGCGTGGGCGGGTCGCTGGTCTGGTCGGTGGTCCCGGTGGTGGACCCGACCGGTCCGACCGGCGCACAAGCGATCAGCAGCACTGCGAGGGGGGACATGCACACTCCGTGACTCTACTTCTGCCCCAGCGGGCCCCGTGTGACGTCAACAGGCTGTGAGTCGACGTCAGGAAGCCGTTACTGCCCGAAGCCGCTTGCCTCCAGGTCCGAGCCCGCTCGCAGAAACACCGGGAACTCCGCCAGCGGGATCTCCAGGGTCTCGGTCGTACCCCCGCCGTAGCTCCGGTCCTGATCGAAGAGGTAGACCCAGTCGTCTCCGGCCGGGAAGCTCAGGGTCCGCTCGGTGCCGCTCTCGATCATCGGCGCCACGAACAGGTCCGGTCCCAGCAGGTAGGTGAAGTCGTCCTTGGTGAGAAAGTGCATCAGGCTCTCGCCGGCGTCAAAGGCCGCTCCCCCGTGGGTCATCAGGTAGGGGATGAGTTCGTGGTGCAGGTCGACGAACCGCTTGTAGATGGCCAGGGTCGTCTCGTCTCCCACGATCCAAGGCTCGTGGTTGCCCCCGCCCCCGTTCTCCATGATCGGGTTGAAGGCGCCGAGCTGGGCCCAGCGGGTGAACAGCTCGGGGCCTCGACCGATGGACCCGAAGGTGCTGTCCTCGCGGTAGCCCCCGATGTCGGAGCCGTAGCTCACGTAGCCGTAGTCACTGGACCACCAGAAGTTCAGCAGCGCGGCCTGCAGCCCTTCAAAGGTCGCGTCCTGGTCGCCCACCCAGGCCGCCCAGGCGATCTCGACGGGCGTGAACGCGACCAGATCGCCGCCCAGGTCCCCGCCGTAGTTGTCGATGGGCCGAGTGGTGTTCACCCGGTCGTCGCCCAGCACCTCGCGGGTGTAGTCGTGCATGTCCTGGTAGTAGGCGTGGCTGTACTCCAGCCGCTCGACCTTGCGACCGGCGGCCGGCGAGTAGGGGGCGAACACCGACGAGTAGTCCAGCCCGTCGCACTTCCAGCCGTCGATGCCCATGTCCAGCACCTGGTCCATCAGGCCGTGCCACCAGGCCAGGGCTTCCGGATTCCAGTAGTCGATGAGGGAGCCCTCGCCCTTCCACCAGTCGATGACCTCGGGCTCGGTGTCGTCGGCGCTGCGCCGCATGAACCAGTCCCGCTCGGCGGCGTAGGCGTAGAGCGCTTCTTCGTCGACGTTGATCGCCGGGACGATCCACAGGAACACCCGCACGCCCTGCTCGTGGAGGGTGTCGATCATGCCCACCGGATCCGGAAACGAGACCGGGTCCCACTCGAAGGTGTTGTACCCGGTGGCCCAGGGCGAGTCGATGATGATGGCGCCCACGGGCACATCGCGGCTGAGGTAGCCGTCGACCAGGGCCAGCGCGGACTCCTGTGTGGACTCGTCTTCCCAGACCCAGTGCTCGTGGATCCACTGGGGCCACGGTGCCTGGGGGGTCGTGGCGAGGGCCGTGTCCCCGGGGGTGGTGTCGGTGCAGGCGAACAACAACAGGAGCGAGAGCATGTCCCCCTCCTATCCAGATAGGGACCTGCCATGAGGCGCTCTCGAGGGTTGATGCTGCTGGGTCTGGGCGCACTTGCGATCTGGGCACTCTGGCCGCGGGACGAGCGCCCCGAGCCCACCCCTGGCGCCACCGGGCCCCTGGACCGCCCCGGGACCGCCGGCCGGGCGCCGGCGGATCGCCCTGTCCTGCCGACCCGGACCCGGGCGGACCCGCCCAGTCGGGCCCCGGCCCCAGAGCCGCCGGCGGACCTGCCGCCCCAGGAGCCAGACAGCCGGCCCCACGTCACCTGCAGGCTCTCGGAGCGGCTCCCCGCCACCAGCGGGGCCCTCTACCTGGACACAGATCACCGGTACCTGGTGGGCCAGGTGACCGCGATGGACGACCGCGTCAGCTTCCCCATCGGGCGTGACGCCGGGGCCCAGGTGCTCCACCTGGTGGGCTTCGAGCCCGTCCAGGTGTCGTGGACCTCACAGGGCGGGCGCGCGACCTGCACACCGGACCCCCTGGTCCTGTCCGCGAGGCAGCCAATGACCCTGGGTGGCCGGGTCCTGAACACCGCTGGCAACCCGGAGCTCGACGCCCGCGTGCTGGGCTGCGGGCCCGTGCGCATGGCGCATGACGGCGCGTTCACGGTGAGCCCTGTGAGCGCCCCCTGCACGCTCCAGGCGGTCCGCCAGGACGGCTACTGGTTCTCCCGCAGTCAGCGCGAGGAGATCGCCTATGCCCCTGGGCGCAGCGTCCAGGTCGACCTGGTGCTCAACGAGTACCCCCGGGGCGGCATGGGCATCGCCGTGTCCATGACAGACCAGGGCATCCGCGTCACCGACGTGCACCCCGACACCCCGGCTGCCCAGGCCGGGCTGCAGGCCGGCGACGTGATCCTGACCGTCGATGGCATCGCGACCGTCGACCTGGGCCTGCGAGAGTTCGTGAGCCAGGCCACCGGCGAGGCCGGCACCGACGTCCAGGTCACCGTGCTGGACGCCCACGGAGGAGAACGAGCGATCACGCTGACCCGGGCGATGCTCGGACCCTGACAAGCTCTGCACCTCGCTCGGTCGCCTGACGGATGTCAGCCAGGTAGGCTCCCCTGCCCCCGGGAGTCCCGATGATCGCGCTCTGGAGCCTGCTAGTCGCGCCCGCCCTGGCCCAGGACCCCGCTCCGGTGGACGCAGGCCTGGGCATCCTCATCACCCAGGACGGCCTGGCCAATGTGAACACGCTGGCCACGTCCCTGCCGCTGGACAACTTCCTCATCGACGACACGTCGGTCCGCGAGTGCTACGGCCTGCTGTGCTGGTCGTGCCTGGAGGAGTACGCCTTCGCCATCTCGAACATGTGGGTGGACCTGGGCCTGAACAGCGTCGACATCGACACCAGCACCGGTGTGATCGACCTGACGGCGCACTTGAGCGTGGCGATCAACGACGCCAGCGACAAGTTCACCCTCTACTACGAGCTGTTGTGCGCGGGCACGACCTGCCCGACCTATGTGGACCCCTTCCTGGCGTCGGTGAACATGCCCCTCTCCATGGCCGTCGTGGAGCAGGACGGCGTGCCCTTCGTCGACGTCACGGTCGACAGCATCGACGTGTCCTACGACCTGGCCAGCGAGGACATCCACATGGACTGCTCCCTGGGTGGCTTCGAGGACTTCCTGAACCTGCTGGGGCTGTCCGTCTACGACTGGATCCTGAGCCTGATCGAGCCGGAGCTCCAGGCCGCCATCGCCGACATCGCGCCAGAGCTCGAGACCGCCCTCGAAGAGGCCATCGCTTCGGCCACGGTCGACACCACCGTCGACGCTCTGGGCACCGAGCTCACCATCCGCCTGCTCCCGAGCGACATCCAGATCGGGCCTCCCGGGGTCGAGGTCTGGCTCGACAGCGAGATCACCGCCGAGCCCGCCCAGTGCATCGACGGGCTCGACGCTGGCGACTTCCGCCGCACGAGCTCCCAGTTCGTCGGCGCCGACGGCCTGCCCGCCGGCATCCACGCAGGCCTGACCATCACCGACGACATGGTGAACCAGGTGCTCTACGCGGCCTGGCGCGGGGGCTTGCTGTGCCTGGACATCGACAGCGAGCTGGCTGGCGGCTTCGCCATCGACACGACGCTGCTGGACCTGCTCGTGCCGGGTGCCTTCGAAGGGCTCTTCGACGCCGACGAGCCCGGCGAGCTGATCATCGCGACCAGCCCCCAGGCGCCGCCCCTGGCCGATTTCTCGGGCGACGCGGCCATCGGCATCGACATCGATCGCTTCGGCCTGGATCTGATCGCCGACCTGGACGATCGCGCCGCCCGGGTGCTCGGGGCAGAGCTCGAGGCCCCCGTCACGCTGCCCCTGGACTTCGACGGCACCACCGGCGAGCTGGCTGCCGAGATCGTCATGGACTCGGACCGGGTCGAGGTCTGGGTCATGACAAGCGAGATCTCACCCGTGTCCACCGAGGATCTGTCGGCAGAGCTGACCGACACCCTGGGGGGCCTGATGGAGACCGTGGTGGGCTCGGCGGTGCCGCCGATCGCCTTCACCCTGCCGGCCTTTGAGGGCCTGGGCGCCCAGGAGATCATCGCGGACTCCCTGGGCGACGACCAGGAGACCCTGGGCATCCTGGTCCAGGCCGGTCCCGTCACCTACGAGTCCATGGGCTGCGACGACCTGACCAGCGAAGACGGTGGCTGCGGTGGCTGCGAGGACAGCGGGGACTGCGGCGGCTGCAGCTCGGCGAGTGGCCAGAGCCGGGTGATGTGGCTGCTGCTCATGCCGCTGCTGGTCGGTCTGCGGCGCCAGTAGTCAGTACGTGATTCCGAACAGGGTGCCGGCAAGTGCCATGCCGGCCCCGGCGGCCAGGGGGATGGTCAGGTTGTCGTCCACCCGCCGGCTGAACAGCTCGCCCACGGCAGCGGCCAGCGCCGCGCCAAAGGCCAGCACGAACCCACCCCCGTGGGCCAGGGACGGGTAGAAGACGTGCAGGGTGGCGGTGGCCACGACCAACGCGACGACCAGAAAGGTGGCGGTGCCCTCCAGGCTGCGGCCGTGGATCAGCGGGACCTTGCCGAAGCGCCGGCCCACCAGTGCCGCGGCGGGGTCGCTGAAGCCCAGCACGACCACCGCGACCGAGCACAGGGGCAGCGAGCCGGTCATGGCCAGGCCCAGCATGGCGGTGCAGTACCAGGTGGCGGAGTTGACCCGATGCCACTCGTGGGGGTGGGCCACGGGCCCGTAGAAGGCCATGACCTTGTCGTTGATGCCGGGCCACAGGCGTCGCGCGGCCTCGGTGGTCCACGCGTAGACGAAGAAGCAGACAGCCGCGACCAGGATCCAGGTCGCGTTCCCGATGAGCTGCACGATGCCCAAAGCGAGCAGCCCGCCGCCCACGTGGACCCCATTGCGGAAGTAGTTGGTGGGCCGCAGGGACGGCACGTGCACGTCTTCGACCCGCAGGGCCCCCGCGAGCTCCTCGTAGACCGGGAGCAGCTGCGCTCGAAAGTCCATCCAGGCCGTGCGCAGGTCCGGCATCGGCAGGTCCTGGGCGGGCAACAGCTCGTTCATCAGGCGCACGAGCTCGCTCAGGGCGTTCCGAAGTGTGGCCATGGCGCCGTCGGTGTCGATGCGTTCCAGGAGCGCCACCAGGCCTCCCTGGATCTCCTGCATGCGCGCCCGGGCGGTGTCGGCGGCCTCGGCCCGCCACCGCACCGGATCCAGATCGCGGAGCAGAGCGTGCAGCGCCAGGGCGAGCTCCTGGCTGTCGAGGGTGGCGGCTTTGACCATCCGGGTCTCCGGTCGACCCCCGACCCTTAACCCGCTCCCCGAAGCACACTGGCCCGCCCCTCGCAATGGCAAGGAGCGGGCCAGAGGTGTCCCGGCGCCGGGCGCCAGGGGATCAGGCCTTGTAGGCGTCGATCAGGATGGCCGCCGTGGTCTCGCGCATGATGCGGGGGTCCGGGGCCTCTCCAGCGACCAGGCTCGCCCGCACCTTGGTGCCGGAGATGAAGAAGCTCTTCTGGCCCTGCTGGTTGGACATCAGGTCCACCCGGCCCAGGTGGTCGTAGTAGGCCGCGAAGCCG
>CAZFLE010000221.1:0-8894 GCA_964519895.1 uncultured Enterobacterales bacterium
CCAACCACACGTCGACCCTCGACATCTGGATGGGCATGTGGATCTGCCCCTACGGCGGGGTCGGGGTGGCCAAGAAGGAGCTCGTGCGGGTGCCGTTCTTCGGCTGGCTCTACTGGCTCAGCGGACACCCCTTGATCGACCGGTCCAACCGGGAGCGGGCCATTGCCACGCTCAAGGACCTGGCGGAATTCGTGCACGAGAACGGCCTGTCGATCTGGATCTGGCCCGAGGGCACACGCAGTCGCTCTGGCGAGCTGCGGGAATTCAAGAAGGGCGTGGTGCACATGGCTGTCGCGACCGGCCTGCCCATCGTGCCCATCCTGGTCTGGGGCGCCCAGGACATCTGGCCGATCAAGAAGGTCTGGGCCCTGCGCTTCCGCCGCGCACCCCTCGATCTCGAGGTCATGGAGCCCGTGGACACGTCGGGCTGGACCCTGGACCGGGTCGAGGAACACCGGGCCGAGCTGGAGTCGCGGGTGCGGGCACAGCTCGCCCTCGGGCGGCCGCCGGAGCGCGCGGCCCCCTGAATGTCGAGGCGGCGTCAACGGGTCGCCAGGGTTCCGTCAACCCAGCCGTCGGGTTCATCCGCGACGGCCTGAGGGCCGTATACCTGGGGCGCACCGAATGCTCCTCTCCCTGCTCGCGCTGACCGCCACACCTGCCCTCGCGGGGTACGGCGACGTGGTTCAGAACCGGCCGAATTGGGAACAGAGGGAGCTCCTGGTCCTCACCAACCTGGTGCGGGTGGACCCCATGGCATGGGACTACCCCTGCAACAGCAACCAATGGAAGTCGTCGGAGCGGTCCCCCAAGAACCCGTTCTACTTCCACGACGGGCTGACCGAGATCGCCCAGCTGCACAGCGAGGACATGGAGCGTCACAACTTCATGGACCACGACAGCTGGGACGGCACCGACTTCGGCGACCGCGTCTGGCCCTACTACGACGGCCGCAGCATCGGCGAGAACGTCGCCTGGGGCTACCGGGACAACGAGGCCGCCGTGTTCGACGGCTGGATGTGCTCCAGCGGCCACCGCAGCAACATCATGTCCAGCAGCTTCGAGGACATGGGCGGCGGCATCGAAGGCGAGTACTACACCCAGGACTTCGGCGGTGGCGCAGGCACCCGGCACGTGCCGGTCGCCATGGGCGTGCACACCCCCGAGCTCCCCACCCGCAGCGTGACCTTCACCGCCACCTGGGACCACGACGACCCGCCGGAGACCCTGTCGGTCGAGGGGGCGCACACCTGTGATGCCCTTGCCCTGACCGCGGGCACGGACACCCTGGGGGCCTGGGAGGTCACGCTCGAGCCCCAGGCCGACTGCGTCGCCTACCGCTTCTGGTGGATGGAACAGGACGGCTCCGAGGGCGCCCTGCCCGAGAACGGGGCCTACCTCTACGGACAGGGCTGCCCCCTGTGGACCGAGGTGACGCCCAGCGGCTGCGCCCCGGAGCCCGAGCCCGAGCCCGAGCCCGAGCCCGACGACGACGACCCGGCGGGCGAGTCCCCGGATCTCGACGACGGCATCTCCGGCGAGCCCGGGGACTGCGACAAGACCGCAGACGACCGCAATGGGGACTGTGAGCGGGACGAGGACCAGTCCGGCGAGAGCGCAGCGGGGTCCACGGGCTGCGCCACCGCACCGGCTGCAGGCGGGCTGTGGGCGGTGGTGTTCGCCCTGGGCTGGCGCAGGCGCAGCCGGGGCTGATCCCACCCGGACCCTGGGATCTCGTCGGGTAGACTGCCCGGGCCCCGGCACCCGGATGTGTCATGAAGACCCTCCCCGCGGCAGGCGTGCTCCTCGGCCTGCTCCTCCTTCCCGCTTGTCGCAACAAGGACACCACGGGGGCCGACACCGGCGCTGTGCAGGCCGTCTGCGACTTCTACGAAGACCTGGACGGCGACGGCTGGGGCTCGGACACCGTGGTGGAGGACTGGTGTGACAGCCCGGCCGCCACAGCGGTGCCGGACACCGGGGACTGCGACGACGGCAACGGCGCGGTGAACCCGGGCCAGGCCGAGGTGGCCTATGACGGGCTGGACAACGACTGCGACGACGCGACCCCCGACGACGACCTGGACGGGGACGGCGTCGGTGTGGCCGACGACTGCGACGACGAAGACGCCGCCGTGTTCCCGGGCGCCACAGAGACCTGCAACGACCTCGACGACGACTGCAATGGCCAGGTCGACGACGCGGTCGGGGGCACCTGGTACGCCGACGACGACCAGGACGGCTACGGCGATCCGGACACCGCGACCCAGAGCTGCGAAGGGGCCACCGGCTACGTCGCCGACGCCACCGACTGCGACGACGCAGATGGCGACGTCCACCCTGGGGCGGTCGAAGTCTGCAACGGCATCGACGACGACTGCGACCTGCTGACCGACGACGACGACCCCAACGTCACCGACCAGCTGGTCTGGTACCGCGACGGCGACGGCGATGGCTTCGGCGACGACGCCACCAGCGTGGCGGCCTGCGAGGCACCGGCGACCTATGGCGCCGCGTCGGGCGACTGCGACGACACGGACCCGGCCATCCACCCCGACGCCGTGGAGATCTGCGACGGCGTGGACAACGACTGCGACGGCGACCTGGACGACGACGACGACGGGGTCGTGGGCCAGTCCACCTGGTACGTGGACAGCGACGGGGACGGCCACGGCGCGGGCACGTTCACCCTGGACGCCTGCTTCGAGCCCACGGGCATGGCCGCCACCAGCGACGACTGCGACGACGCCGAAGCGCTGACGTTCCCGGGCGCCAACGAGACCTGCGACAGCGCCGACAACGACTGCGACGGCACCGTGGACGAGGCCTCGGACGACGCCGGTACGTGGTACCGCGACGGCGACGGCGACGGGTATGGCGACGCCACGGACAGCATCAGCGACTGCGACGGCGGCACCGCGTACGTGTCGGATGCAACCGACTGTGACGACGGGGACGGGGCTGTGAACCCAGGGGCCGACGAGGTCTGCAACGGCAGCGACGACGACTGCGACGGGCTGGTCGACGACGACGACCCCGACGTGACCGATCCCTCGACCTGGTACACCGACGCCGACGGCGACGGCTTCGGCGATGCGGGCGCGGCCGTCACGGCCTGTGAGGCCCCCAGCGATGGCGTGGCCGACGACACGGACTGCGATGACAGCACCGCCACCGTCAACCCGGACGCCCCCGAGACCTGCTCCGGCGTCGACGACGACTGCGACGGCCTGGTCGACGACGACGATCCGGACGTGAGCGGCACGACCACCTGGTACCTGGACTTCGACGGCGACGGCTACGGCACCAGCGCGCTGACCGTCGACGCCTGCGAGGCCCCGACCGGGTACGTCGACAACGACAGCGACTGCGAGGACTCCTCGAGCGACGCCAGCCCGGACGGGGTCGAGGTCTGCGACGGCCTGGACAACGACTGCGACGGCCTGACGGACGACGACGACGACAGCCTGGACGCCAGCGCGGGGGGCACCTGGTACGGCGACGCCGACGGCGATGGCTACGGCGACGCCGGTGCGCTGACCGAGGCCTGCGAGGCGCCGAGCGGCACGGTGGCGAACGCCGACGACTGCGACGACAGCGACGCGGCGGTGAGCCCGCTGGGCACAGAGCTCTGCAACGACGGCGACGACGACTGCGACGGCTCGGTCGACGAGGACGCGGTGGACGGCGACACCTGGTACAGCGACGGTGACGGCGACGGCTTCGGCGACGCAGCGAGCAGCACGGTGGCGTGTGACGCGCCCACGGACTTCGTGGCCAGCGACGACGACTGTGACGACGCCGACGCCGGGATCAACCCCGACGCCGACGAGGTCTGCGACGGCGTCGACAACGACTGCGATGGCGTCACGGACCCCGACACCAGCTCGGACGCCACGACCTGGTACGACGACGACGACGGCGACGGCTTCGGCGACGGCACCGCCCAGACCCAGGCCTGCGAGGCCCCCTCGGGGACCGTGGACAACGGGGCCGACTGCGACGACGCCGACGGGGCGGTGAAGCCCGGCGCTGTCGAGGCCTGCGACGGCGTGGACAACGACTGCAACGGCACCATCGACGACGAAGGCGCCTCTGGCGAGACCACCTGGTACGCCGACGCGGACGGGGACGGCGAAGGGGACGGCAGCAGCCCGACCGACGCCTGTGACCTGCCCAGCGGTCACGTGTCCAACGCCGACGACTGCGACGACGGCGACGCGACGGTCAACACCCACGCCACCGAGCTGTGCGACGGCGTCGACAACGACTGTGACGGCACCACGGACGTCGGTGCTGCAGACGAGCTGACCTTCTACGCCGATCTGGACGGCGACGGCTACGGCAACGTGGCGTCCACGTCGACGGGCTGCGAGGCCCCGACGGGCACGGTCGCGACCGGTGGCGACTGCGACGACAGCGACACGGCCATCAACCCGGACGGCGAGGAGGTCTGCGACGGGGCGGACAACGACTGCGACGGCTCCGTCGATGTGGGCGCGAGCGACGAGACCACCTGGTACCTGGACGCCGACGGCGACGGCTGGGGCGGGCTCAGCTTCACCCTGGACGCCTGTGATCAGCCCACGGGGTACCTGGCGGACACCGGCGACTGCGACGACCTGGACGCCGCCGTGAACCCGGACGCCACCGAGCTGTGCAACGGCGCCGACGACGACTGCGATGGCAGCACCGACGAGCCCGACGCGGCCGACGCCTTGACCTGGGTCGAGGACGGAGACAGCGACGGGTACGGCGGCTCGGGAGGTGGCACGACGACCGCGTGCAGCGAGCCGACGGGCTACGCGGCCACCAGCGACGACTGCGACGACACCGACGCCTCGGTGAACCCCGGCGCGAGCGAGATCTGCAACGGCGTCGACGACGACTGTGACGGCAGCGCCGACGGCGGCGTCATGGGTGCCGACGCCGCCTGTGCGGCGGACAGCTGCCTGCACGTGCTCGAGGACGGCAGCCCCACCGGGACCGACACGTTCTGGATCGACCCGAGCAGCCCCCAGGAGCTGACCTGTGACTTCGGCACGGTGGGCGGCGGCTGGGGCTGGCGCCTGAGCCTGACGGTGGACAACAGCACGGGCGGACCGCTCGCCTCGGAGCAGGTGCCGGTGGTGCTGGACACCGCCACCCTGATCGCCGCCGGCCAGCTCGAGGCGGACGGGGCGGACCTGCGGGTCTTCACCCACGATGGCCCCCTGCTGTCCTACTGGATCGAGACGGTGACGCTGGACACGGCAGCGACGGTGGTGTGGGTCACCTTTGACGACCTGGACACCGGCACCACGGATCTGACCCTGACAGTGGGCAATCCCGACACCGAGCGGCGCTCGCTGGCGTGGTGGTTCGACCCCTTCGAGACCGACACGATTGGGCTCTACGACACGCTGTACGACAGCGGCTGGGGCACGCCGACGTTCACGGTGGACACGTCGGCCACGACCCTGGGCACCGACAGCACGAACATGGACTACTTCGCCGAGGCCATGGCCATCGACGTGGACGAGCCGGTCTACGTCGAGATCGAGGGCTGGATCCACGACGACGACACCATCGGCCCGATGCTGGTCACAGACCAGGGCTACGTCACCGCGTCGGCGTGCAACGACTACAACGGCGTCGACCACGACGGCGGCATCGAAGGCATCGTGCTGCACTCCACCGAACCGAGCGGTCACTACCAGGGCAGCTACCTGCTGGCGATGGACAACGTGGTGAACATGTCGTCGCCCCACCGGATCGGCCTGTCATGGGACGGCGCGGCGCTCGGGTTCTGGCTGGATGGCGTGCAGGAAGACAGCGTGGGCGACAGCCTGTCGGTCCTGGGCGTCGGCCTGTCGACCTTTGCCAACAGTGGGAGTCCGGGGGCGGAGTTCGAGTACCTGTGGGTCGGCGGCGAAGCGATCGACTTCGATCCGGAAGGGTTGAGCAGTGCGGCGACGGCCAGCGTTGGGGCGGTGGCTGGGTTCTGACCGGCTCTGGCCACGTGTCACCGCTTCCACCCCACCAGCGTCGGCCCCCCTGGCTGCTGACAGGTCGCCGGCGCCGCTGTCACACCCTTCACGCGCCGCCGGCACCAGTCCCCGAGCTGGCCCTGCTTCGGACAGGCCCCCAACTCCCTGCACCCCACCAGCGTGCCCAGGTGGTACCCGACCTTGCCCGGGAAGCGCTCCCCATGGGCCAGCACCTGGTCCAGGCCGCTCAGGTCCGGCGTCTTGGCCACCCAGAAGCCCACCGCGTGGCCGATGCAGTCCTCTTCGTGGCGGGGAACGTCGGCGGCGCAGCGGGCGGCGATGGCCAGCGGGTCCAGGTAGAGCCGTGTGTCCAGGACCTCGAAGGCACAGTCCTGGTCGGAGCCACAGGCCGGCAAGAGCTCGTCCAGGGTTCGGGTCCGGTCATGCTTCGCCGCCGCGGCGGCCCAGTTCTGGCGGCACAGGTCTGCGTACTGGCCCGCGTGGGCACAGACCACGTCGACCGGGGTGCGCCAGACGCTCGAGGCCTCGCCCGCCACGCAGTACGCCAGCACCGGCGGGTCGGCGGCATAGGGCTGACAGCGCCGGAGCTCCTGGGGCAGCTGGACGCTGACAGCCGCCGGCACGGGCTCCGCCTCGGCGGGCTCGGGCGGCGTCTGGCAGGCCCAGGCGCTCAGCGCTGCAAGTGCCAGGACTTCTGTCGGCGGTCGCATATGCGTCGGTTGGGCCCTTCGAGCACCTCGCAGACCCGTGCAGCGTCAGCGGGTGCGCTCTTGGTGGCGTTGAGGTCGATCCACCCGAACACCGCAGCGCCTCGGATGACGGGGTCCTGGATGCGGCGAGCGGTCTCCACGACCGCCCCGACCGGGTCGTGGGGCAGGCCCAGGAGCTGATCCATCCAGCAGCGGTCCGCAGTCGCCTGGGGCGTCAGGCTGGCGCAGTCCGGCGGCGGCTCGGCAACGGGCTCGGGCGTGCCGCAGGCGAGCCCCAGCAACAGTGGGAGGAGGACTGTCACGACGGCCCTAGCGGTACATCACAAAGGCGTGGCTGGCCTGGCACGTCGGATCCCCGGGATCCCGGTACACGGCGAAGGCGCGCACGTGAAACGCCTGGCCCCCGACGGACAGGCCGTCTTCGTCGCCAGCGTAGAGCTCGGCGGTGCCGTCGCCGGTGAGCACCAGCTGGCTGGCCTGCTGGGCGCAGTCCCCGGACACCGCGCCGCCATAGTCGATGCCCCAACCCACGGTCAGCCCGGGCAGCGCGTCGGCACCCATACGCTGGGTCACGGTCTCGGCGTCGACCACAAAGGCCAGGCCGGCGGCGTCGATCAGGGCAAAGGCCGCCGGACCACTGGAGTGCCTGACCACGGTGACCGTGACCGCCGAGTCCTTGGTCAGATCGGGGTCGAGGCCCTTGTAGCCGCCGTCGACGTCGGTGAGGGTGAACCCCAGGTACCAGCTGTCGCCGGCGTCGTCCTGGACCTCGAAGGCCCGCTGGGGCGTCGCCCCACACTCGATGAGGTTGAACGTGCCCCAGTCCGGGGTGTCCTTGTCCACCAGCGTGCCGCTGACGTGCCAGGTGTCCGTCTCGACAGCGGTGTCGGGCAGCCGTGGGGACTGGCCCGCCGACGACGACAGGCACACGGCGACAGAGCCGAAGTCCTGGAGCACTGCCAGCGTCGTGGACGCCGGGGTCGTGTTCGTGTCTTCCCCGTCCGAGCAGGCCATCACCAGGAGCCACAGCACCGTTCACCTCTGATCAACGTGCCCAGAGTGTAGCGAAGGCCGGGCTGGCGCACGGCGCTGCTGTAGGCTGCCCGCGTGCGCTTCCTGTTCATGCTCACCCGGTCGGACCGCACGGTGCCCGACTGCGTGCCCCTGGCGCAGCAGGCCTTGCAGGCCGGCGTACGGGACCTGGGCTTCAAGGACGTCGGCGCGGATCCGAGCGCTCTCCGCGACGTCGTCGCCGCCGCCCGACAGGCCGGGGCCCGGGTGTGGCTGGAGTCGGTGGCGCTGGACCGAGGGGCCGCGGCCGTGGAGCTGGCGCTGAGCCTGGGGCTGGACCACCTGCTCGGGGGCGTCGACGTGTCCGGCATGCTGGACGCGGCCCAGGGCACCGACCTGGGCCTGATGCCCTTCTGCGGTGAGCCACTGGGACATCCGACCGTGCTCGCCGGCAGCCCCTCGCGGATCGGGTCCCACTGCCGGGAGCTCGTGGACCAGGGCTGTGCGGGTGTCGACCTCCTGGCGTGGCGGGCCCGGGACGCTGCCCCCGAGGACCTGGTCCGATCCGCGCGGTCCGCCTTGCCCGATCACACCCTGATCGTGGCGGGCTCGATCCGCACCACCGCGCAGATCCGCTGGCTGCGGGAGACCGGCGTCGACGGCTTCACGGTGGGTACCGCCGTGCTCGACGGGACCTTCGGGCCCACGGTGCCCGAGGCGCTCCGGACCGTGCTGGACGCGGCGCTCTAACCCCCGTCGACCATCGCCCGGACCTGGTCCGGACGAGCCTCGATCCAGTCCTTCAAGCAGCTGATCTGCTGCTGGAAGTCCTGGACGGTGTACCAGCTCTTGGGGTCCAGACTCATCGGCTCATAGACCAGCTCGGCGAACTCATCGACCCGCGCGGGGAGGTCCAAGGCCTCCAGCTCGTCCGCCAGCTCCAGGACCCGCTCCTCCAAGGCCCGACGGCACTCGCTGTGGTCCTGGCACCGCCGCACCAGGTAGCCCTGGCGGTAGTCACCCGGGTTCTCTCCCAGGTAGCCGCAGCCATTGGCCGCGCTCCACGGGTACCAGCCAAAGGCCAGGTCCGTGGACCAGGGGCTGAAGTGCCATCGGTCCGTGTCGGGGTCGTGGTACAGGTGCGTGTTGTTGAGGTTGTAGCCGTAGCTGTCCCAGTGGCTCA
>CAZFLE010000222.1:0-8832 GCA_964519895.1 uncultured Enterobacterales bacterium
GACTCGGTCCAGTCCTGGGCCAACCTGCTGGACCTCGGCTACAAGGTCGTCCTGGGCGTGCACTCGGGGCATGCCCTGGCCCTGGGGCTCGGCCTGGTGGCCCTGGTGGCGGTGACCGCGGTGGCCGTGACCCACGCCGTGAGGGCCCGCTGATGGGCGACGTGCACCTGGTCAAGCTACGGAACCTCACCATCCGCACCCACGCCCGCCAGCTGGTGAGCGAGATCGATCTGGACTGCTACGAGGGCCGCGTGACGGCGTTGATGGGGCCGTCGGGCTCCGGCAAGAGCCTCACCGCTCGCGCGGTCATGGGGTGTCTGGACGTGGACCCGGGGCTGGTCGACGGCACGCTGCACTACCCGGCCCTCGACGACCGGGACTGGTACGCGCCGGTCCGGGGACAAGGCATGCGGGCCCAGCGCCGGCTGCTCAAGGACTCCGCGCCGCTGCGGGGGTCCTACTTCACGTACTCGCCCCAAGCGGCGTCCAGCGCCCTGAACCCTGGGCGCACCCTGGGCCAGCAGCTCGCCCTGGCGATCCGGCGTCGGAGACAACCCCCAGAGGACCTGTCCAGGGCCATCCGAGACCTGCTGTCCGAGGTCGGCCTGGCGCCCAGCGACAGTCGGCTCCTGCCGAGCGAGATGTCCGGCGGCATGAATCAGCGGGCGGCCCTGGCCATCGCCGTGGCGCCGTTGCCGCGGCTGGTCATCGCCGACGAACCCGAGACGGGCCTGGATCCGGTGCTGACCCGCGGTGTGATCGAGCTGATGGTCGACGTGTGCCGCGACCATCGCTGTGGGCTGTTGCTGATCTCCCACCACCAACAGACCGTCGACAAGATCGCCGACGACGTGGTCCACCTGCCCGGTGTCGAGGTGGCCCCATGAGCGAGCGTCCCGTGATCGTCTCCGCCCGCGAGATCCGCAAGGACTTCGTCCAGGGTGGGGCCTTCCCGTGGTCGGAGAAGACCACCAATCGGGCGCTCCAGGGGGTGGACCTGACCGTGCGGGCCGGCGAGGTCGTGGCCCTGGTCGGCCAGTCCGGCTCGGGCAAGACAACCCTGGCCCGGATCGTCCTGGGGCTCGAGGAGCCCACGTCTGGCAGCATCGCGCTGGAGGGGCTCCGCTGGCACGGTCTCTCCGAGCGGGAGCGCCACCCCCACCGGGTCAAGTACCAGTACGTGCCCCAGGACCCCATGGCCGCTCTGGATCCCCAGCAGACTGCGCTCGAGCACGTCGCCGAGACCCTGCGTGTGCTGGGCGGGCGCAGCCGGGCAGACGCAACCCAGGAGGGCCAGGCCATGCTGGAGCGTCTCGGGCTCGGTGAGCGCTTCGGGGCCCTGCCGCGTGAGATGTCCGGCGGGGAGCAGCGACGGGTCACCCTGGCGCGGGTGCTCGCCCTGACACCGCGGCTCGTGGTGGCCGACGAGCCGACGTCGGGACTGGAGCCGGATCGGCGTGCCGCCGTGCTCCAGGCCTTGATCGGCAATCTCCCCCCCTCGGCGGGGTGTATCCTCGTCACCCATGACATGACTGCCGCCCGGCGGTGGGCCCACCGAGTGCTCGTCATGCTGGCGGGCCGGGTCATCGAGGAGCTGGACTTGCGCGAGAGCGACCCGCTGCACCCCTACGCTCAGGTGCTCTTCGATCCTTGGGGCCACCCGGCGCCCGAGCACGCTCTGGCCCCCAGCGGCTGCCCCTTCCACACGAACTGTGCCCTCCCGGACGAGGCCCTCGTCGGGACCTGTCGGGGGGCCGTGCCCGCTCTGTCCGCCGCCCCAGGCGGACGCACCGACCACTGCGTCGCGTGCCACCACCACACCTCGGGTGTTGCATGAGAATCCTCACCGCGCTCTCCCTGTCCCTCGCGGTCGGCCTGGTGGCCGCCGCCCCCTCGGTCGCCCACGCGGGCCAGGTCGAGGAGGCCGAGTACCAGCGTCTCCGCGAGGAGATGAACCGCATGGCGTCCCGGAACGCCTGGGGCGGGGTCGAGGCCAAGTTCCAGGAGATGCTCCTGCTCGTGGACCGCGGCCACGTCATCGCGGCCCCCGAGTGGATGCTGGGCGCCCAGGCCGCCCGGGCCCTGGGGCTCATGGGGCCTGCCCGGGACCGCCTGGCCGAGGCCGTCAAGACCCAGCCGAACCCCGAGACCATCGCCCTGATCGAAGAGATCGACCGGGTCTACGGCGGTGTCTCCCTGGAGGTGGGCAAGGGGGCCCAGGCCGAGCTGAAGCCCGCAGCGATGCCCTTCGTGCCTGACCAGCGCAAGGCCATCGAGGTCGCCCGGGCCCAGCTGGCCGAGACGGGCCTCTTCGACGGCCTGCTCCCCAAGGGCGCCTACTCCCTGGGCGAAGAACAATTCGTCGTCGAGCCCGGTGCGCAGCCGGTTCGAGTCTTCATCGAGCCCCCGCCGTCGGAGCGCCAACAGAAGATGCAAAGCTTCTCATTTGCCTACGTCGGCCCTCGCGTCGACCTGGGCCCCGGCTACACCCGGGGCAGCGACCCGGGCACCGAAGGCGCCCCGGGAGCCTTTGGCGGGGTCGGGGCTCGCATCGGCGTGGGGCTCGAGGTCGGCATCAACGAGAAGCTCGGGGTCTACGCCGAGGTCGGCTACCAAGGCCTGCGCTCCAAGGTCGACACCTACCGGGACGAGCTCGAGGCCCTGGGGTACTTCCCCGGCCACCAGCTGCGGCTCGGCTGGTTCTCCCTGGGACCGACCTACCGCATGGGCGACATCTGGGTGAGCGGCGGCCTGACCATCGGCGCGGGTGTCGCCCAGGCCATCGCCGAGGACGCGGCCGTGGACGAGAACCTGCTGTGGAACACTTCGGGCCCCATGTTGACGGCCGGAGGGCAGGCATCGGTGTCCTACGGTGTCTACGACGTCGGATCCTCGCTGACGCTGGCTGTCAGCGTCCTGGGAGGGGTCCAGAACGACAGCCAGCGCTGGTACCCCTGGGCCAACGTCGCCTTGACGCTGGCGCCGAAGGACGCAAGGAGCAACCCATGATCGCCGCTGCGCTGCTGCTCCTCGGAGGGGCCGCACAGGCCGTCGAGGTGTCGACTGCGGACGACGGACACGTCCAGAACGCCCAGTTCTCCGAAGACGGCAAGTGGCTGGCCTTCGAGATGAACAACCTGTCGAACACCGTCGAGCTGTGGCTCACCCGGGTCAACGGCAGCGTGCCGGGCCAGCCTCGTCAGATCAAGATCCCCGGGACTTCGAGCGCCTTCGGGGCGGGCGGAAACTTTGCTGGATCGCCGGTGTGGGCCGGTGCGCCCAGCATCATGGTGATCTTCGAGGGCAGCAACCCCGGCGGCACCATGCGGCTCTACTACGCGAGCCCCGAGTCCGGCGCCCCCAACGAGTTCATCTCGGTGAGCCAGGTCAAGGGCAACCTGAGCAGCCCGGCGATCTCCAAGACCGGCCAGCATTTCGCCTTCGTGTCCGATGCCACCGGCCGCGGCGACGTCTACGTCTGGGACCTGGCCGCCGGTGACCCCCAAGTCACCTTCACCACCCACGAGTCCGAGCACGCCCCCGCGTTCACCGCCCAGGGGCCCAATGTCGTCTTCTCCCGCAAGAACAACGGCACAGAGGACCTGTTCCGGTGGGACGGTGGCAACACCACGCCGCCGCTCAAGGGCGGCAACGGGGACCAGACCCGGCCCGTGGTGGCTGGCGACAAGGTCGTCTACTTCACCTCCGAGCGGGGCGACGGCACCTGGGACATCGCCGTGGTTCCGCTGGCTGGCGGCAAGCGCACCATCATCGCCCGCGACGTCAGGCTCCCGGCCAGGGCCGCGCCGGCGCTCACGCCGGACGGCCGGTCTGTGGCCTATGTCTCCGCCGACAACGAGAAGTCCGGCGCCGTCCGCTTCGTGCAGCTGGACGGCTCCAACGACCGCAGCGTCGAGACCGGCCTGTGGGCCTGTGGCGAGCCGGAGCTGGTCAACTCCGGGGGCAAGCTGCTCCTGGCCTTCACGGCTCTGCCCAACGCGGGGGCGGACTGGCGACGGCTCCATGTGATCGACATCACGGGTAAGCTCTAGCGGCCTCCCTTCCGCTTGGACCTTGGTGACTCCTGCCCTGCTGGTGAGCTTGTTGGCATGCCCGCCCGTGCCCACGATCGGGGACAGCGGGAGTGCGGTGAGCGACAGCGGGACGCGGGACAGCGTCGACACCGGCGATCCGCCCACCGACTCCGGGCGCACCGACAGCACGGCGGACCCGACAGAGACCGGGGACACGGCACCGCCCATCGACTCGGCCCTGTTCGGCGTGGACACCGACGGCGATGGCCTGTCCGACGGGCTGGAGCTCCAGCTGGGCTGGGATCCGGAAGATCCCGACTCCGACGACGACGGCTTCACCGACGGCGAGGAATACGCCGGCGGCACAGACGGCCTGCTGCCCTGGTCCTGGCCCCTGGACGGCTGCCGCTGGCCGGACCTGCGCGACCAGGCCCAGGCGCTTGCGGCCAAGGGTGAGCAGGGCTGGGACGACCGCGACGTGGTGCCCGATCTGGTGCTGACCGATCAGTGTGGGGGCCAGGTGTCGCCGTGGAACTTCCCCGGCCACGTGATCGTGGTCGACATGGCCGCCACGTGGTGCGGGCCCTGCCGAGACGCGGCACCGATGCTCCAGGACCGCTTCAGCGCGTTCCGGGCACGGGGCTTTGTGATCCTCACCATGCTCCAGGGCGCGACGCCCGACGAGGCCCAGGCCTGGGCCGCCGAGTTCGGAAGTGCCCACCCGGTGATGGCCGACCAGGACTCCGAGCTGATCGATCAGCTCCAGGAGCGGTCCACGACCTACCCCAGCTACGTGCTCATCGACGCCAACCTGGTCGTGCGCAGCGTCAAGGTCGGCGAGGCCGACCAGAGCTGGTTCGACCTGTACGTGCCCGGGCTCCAGGACGAGCGGGACGCCGAGCTAGAGTAGCCGCTCAGAGCGCTTCGACCGCCGCCAGCACCTTGTCCACGTGCCCCTTCACCCGGACCTTGGTCCAGGTCTGGCGCACGACCCCGGCCCCATCGACGAGGAATGTGCTCCGCACGATGCCCATGTAGGTGCGGCCGTAGTTCTTCTTCTCCTGCCAGACCCCCCAGGCTTCGCACAGGCTGCCGTCGGGGTCGGACAGCAGGGGAAAGCTGAGGGCGTGCTTGTCGATGAACTTGTCGTGCCGCGCCAGGCTGTCCTTGGAGGCGCCGAACACCTGGACGCCCGCCCCTTGGAGGCGGGCCAGGTTGTCCCGGAAGTCGCAGGCCTCTGTGGTGCAGCCCGGCGTCATGTCCTTGGGGTAGAAGTACAGGACAAAGGCAGTGCCGGCCAGATCGGCCAGGGACACGGTCCCGCCCGCAGAGCTGGCTGCGGTGAAGTCTGGGGCAGGCTGACCCGCTACGGGCAAGGGCATCGGGACCTCCGGTGAGGGGCCCGGACCTAACCGACCTCGTCGTCCAGGAAGGCGTAGAGTTCGTCGGCCCGGTCGCGAGCGTCCTCCCAGCCCAGCCGCTCCAGCTCGCCGGTGTAGGCACCATCGAAGAGCAGGTAGCTCAACAGGTCGGCGTCCTCGCTGTCCTGGTCCGACACGGCGCCCAGCAGCACGCGGGTGGCGCGGTTGGCGTCTGGGGGGCGGGTGCGCATGGCCTGGGCCGCCACCTGGCCCAGATCCTCCTGGGGCCGGAACAGCAAGGTGCGGACCTGGCGATAGGGCATGGGTCGATCGGTCGCCAGGTCGGCGTTGAGCCGGTCCATGAAGTCGTCGCCATAGGTCGCCTGGCCCCACTCGAACAAGCGGTTCATGCCCTCGACCCGGTACAGGTCCTGTTCGATGGGGTCGAGCATCAAGGCGTTGAGCGTCTTGCCCGCCAGGAAGACCAGGTTGGCGTTCTGGCGCTCCAGACGGGCCAGGGCCTTCTCGGCACGGGCTGTGAACGAGCGCTTGACCGCGATGACCAGGATGCGCTCTGCACCCAGGTACAGGGCCGGCCGGAGCGGCGTGTTCTGGCGCAGGCTGCCGTCGACGAACCAGCGCCCGGCCAGCTGGACGGCGGGGAAGACGAAGGGGATGGCCGCAGACGCCAGGCAGTGGTCCGGGGTCAGTCGGGTCGCCCGCAGAGCCTCCGCGCCGAGCAGGCGCTCGGGGACCTGGCTCACCTGGTCCGCACTCTGCAGGAAGTGCACGCTGCGACCGGTGGCGACCTCGGTCGCGGTGATGACCAGCGCCTGGACCTCACCCGCCGCGATGCGGTCTCGGATGCCCTCGTAGGGAAAGTTGGCGTGCACCAGCTGCCGGACCCCCTCCCCGTCCAGCACGGACTTGTCGAGTCCCACCGCCTTGCTGCGGAAGATCTTCATGGGCGTGGTGAAGAAGGTCTTGGCGTCGAAGCGGTAGATGTCGTTGATGCACATGGACCGCCACAGCTCGCTCAGGCCTCTCGCCGCGGACGGCGTCAGGCCGTGGCCGGCGTACCAGGCCGCGTTCAGTGCGCCCGCGCTGGTGCCGCACCACGCATCGATGGGGTCGCGGTCGGGCAGCTGGGACGCCACATGTTCGGCCAGGTAGCGCAGCACTCCGGCCTCGTAGGCCCCCCTGGCGCCCCCGCCGGACAGGACGGCCGCGAGACCGCCTGGCGAGCCGTGCCTCAATTCACCTCCAGGTCCACCAGCCTCGCGTCGGGATCGGCCTCGCGCAGGGCCTGCTCCAGCCGGTCGACCTCGTCGCCCAGGGCCTCGACCACGCCGTCTCCGAACTTCAGGAGCAGGTCCTCCAGGTCCTCGGCCTTTTCCAGGCTCGCCCAGGTCTGCTCCAGGTCGTAGGCGGCCGCCAGGTGTCGCGCCGCGATGGCCTCCCCGTGGAACTCGACCTCGGCGGACAGGCGGACCGCGTCGGAGCCGAAGACCACGGTCTTGAAGGTCGACAGGCTCTCGACCACCGGATCGTCGGCCAGGACCTGCTTGAGGCGGTCGTGCACCTGCTTGGGCGGGGCCTTGCCGATCAGGAGGGAGCGGTTCATCTTGATCAGGTAGATCGCGATGCCTCCGAGCAAGAGACCGATGAGCAGGGAGCCCGCCGCGTCCCAGCGGGGATCGCCGGTCAGCTGGGCCATGCCGATGCCCGCCATGGCCAGCAGGACCCCGAACACCGCGGCGCTGTCTTCGGCGAGCACGGCGGTGCCCATGGGGTCATCACCCTCGCGGATGTACGCGGCGAGCGTGATGCCGTCCTTTGCGGCCTCCTTGCGCAGGGCGCGGACCGCGATGGCCAGTGCCCCGCCTTCGACCACAAAGGCGAAGGCCAGCACCGCAAAGGCCGTGTTGGGCGAGACCATCGGCTCGGGGTGGAGGAAGGCGTGGACGGAGTGGTAGACCGTGAAGCCGCACCCCAGGAAGAAAATCCCGACGGCGGAGATCAGGGCCCAGATCGGGGCTTCCCGCCGGTAGCCGAAGGGGTGTTGTTCGTCTGCGGGCAGCTCGGCGCGCTTCAGGCCCACCGCCAACAGGGTCTGGTTGCCCACGTCGGCCAGAGAGTGCACGCCCTCTGAGAACATCGAGCCCGAGCCGGTCAGGCCGAACCCCACGAACTTGGCCACCATCACGATGCTGTTGGCGGCGATCGCCGTGTACACCGCAGTCTTGCTTCCGCCAGCCATGCGACCTCCACCGGGAGCTTAGACCAGGCACGCCCCGTGCTACGTGCACCCCACCGGAGGTCCCGTGCTCCCGACCCTGTGGATGGCCCTGTCCGCGCCCGCGCTGGCCCAGGACCTGGACTTCGGCACCCTGCCCACCCTCGAGGCCGGCCAGGTCCCCAGCCTGTTCATCACCCCGCAGCGCCCAGTCGAGCTGTTGCGGGTGTCCTGCGAGGTCGGCGGCCGTACCCACGAGTGGGAGGAGTCCGACCTGCCCGCGGGCGGCAAGCGCACCTATGCCTGGTCCCGGGATCCCAGCGTGACCCACGCCGACTGCACGGTGAAGGTGCGCTTCGCCGACGGCGCGACGGACTGGATCACGCTGCCGTTGGACTACAGCTACGGCGGGGGCCTGCACATCGACCTCTCCCGGGCCAGCGTCGATCTGGCCGCCAAGACCCTGAGGGTCGACGTCACGGCCCCGGTCGTCCGGGCCGAGGTCACCGCCTACGGCGCGGGCAAGGCCGAGCTGGACAGCCGGTCGGTGGGCATCGAGGGGGGACCCGGCACGGTCGAGGTGCCCTGGATCGGCGAGCCCTCGGACGTGGTGCTGCTCGAGGTGACCCTGCACGCCGCGAACGCCTGGGCGGGCTTCACATACTCCCCCTGGTTCCTGGACATCCCTCACGACGACGTGCTGTTCGAGACCAACTCGGCGACGATCGATCCCTCCGAGGCCTGGAAGCTCGAGCGCACCCTGAGCGAGCTCCAGGAGGTCCTGACGCTCTACGGCAGCATGGTGCCGGTGAAGCTCTACATCGCTGGCTGCACCGACACGGTGGGCGACGCGGGCAGCAACCGCGAGCTGTCCAAGCGCCGGGCCCGAGCCATCGCGACCTGGCTCCGGGACCACGGCTACAGTCACCCGATCTTCTACTACGGCTTCGGGGAGTCACTCCCGGCTGTGCGCACCGGGGACGGGGTCGACGAGGTGCGGAACCGCCGTGCGCTGTACCTGGTGGGCGCGAACCCTCCGCCCGCGGGGAGCGGCGTGCCCAGCGTGGGCTGGCACGCGCTCTAGGGGTCAGAAACCCGGGGTCAGAAAACCGGGGTCAGAAAACCGGGGTCAGAAGACCGGGGTCAGGAACCTTTTGTTAAGCATTAGCCGCGCGGGCATGGATCGTTATGATTGAGGTTT
>CAZFLE010000223.1:0-8769 GCA_964519895.1 uncultured Enterobacterales bacterium
GCCTTGTAGGCGTTGTTGTTGTCGAAGTAGTACTCGCCGATCTGCACGTAGGCGTCGGGCACATAGCCGCTGTCCGGGTAGGTGCGGACCAGGCGGGTGAACTCCTGGACGGCTTCCTTGCGCTCGCCGATGTCCTGGAGCGCGGCGCCCAGGTAGTAGGTGGCCTCGTCGGCGCGGACGAACGTGGGGTAGTTGCTCAGGATCTGCTTGTAGAGCTTGATGCTCTTGTCCTGCCACTTCCGGCTCTTGACGTTGTCCGGCTCCATCGTGGTCTCGTCGCAGTGGTCGTCGTTGAAGCAGGCGTCGAACTGCTCCTCGAAGTTGTCCATCTCCGTCAGGTAGAGATCTCGCCCCTCCTCGAAGTACAGGTCGGCCAGACGGAGCATCATCTCGGCCTTGGTCTCGCCGTGTAGGCGGCCGCTGGACAGGAGCTCCTTGGCGAAGTCCATCTCCTCGTGGCGCTTCTGGCGAGCCAGGCGACGGTACTCCTCGGACAGCTCCTGGGTGGAGAGGTCCTCGGCCTTCAGCACGCGGCGCTCTTCGCGCTGCTTGCGGTCGTCTTCTTCGTCCTGGGCGTAGGCAGCGGGTGCGGCCATGGTTCCGGCCAGCACGAGCGCGAGCGGGAGAGCGATGCGTCGCAGCGTCATCAGCGATGTCCTCGTTGGTCGACTCCCCCTTACCCGGGGGAGCCGCATTTCGTTCCTACAGGGTCAGCGGCAGCTTCCCTGCTCGGTGTAGTGGTAGTAGCCGAGCTCGTCTTCCCAGAACTCGCCGTTGAACGGCCAGTAGGTCAGATCGACGGAGGTGGCGAAGTCCAGGTTGGTGCTCGAGGTGGTGTCCACGAGGTCCGGGTTGGACATCTTGTAGGCGTAGTCCGCACGCTGGGCCGAGACGACCTCGAAGCGGATGATCTCGGACTGGGTCAGCAGATCGCCGACGTAGTTGGCCTGGCGGGCCATCTCGGAGAGCAGCACCAGGCCCGCCCGGCGCTTGTAGCGCACCAGATCCTGCTGGATGACCTGCTTGAGGTGGGCACCCACCGAGTCGCGCCACAGGGACTTCTGGGCGTCGATGGTGTCCAGCTCTTCGTCCATCAGCTCCAGGTGCCGGACCAGGCCCGCCAGGTCGGCGTTGCGCAGGAACTGCGTGAACATGGACGCGGGGAGGATCGAGGACTCGGGCCAGTCCGTGAAGTAGGCGTCGAAGGCCTGGTCGGCGAGCTTCTTGCCTTCCTTGGTGCGGTACTTGCCCGTGAAGCCCTTGAGCTCGTCGTAGATGGGTCGCAGCGTGTCCTCGAAGGCCAGCAGCTCGGTCTCGACCTGGTCGTACTCGCACAGGTTGAAGAACGTCAGGGCACGGAGGATCTGGGTCTCCGGCAGGAACTCGTCGCTGCTGTAGAACGGGGAGTTGACGGTCAGGACCATGCCCAGCGCTTCGTTGAGCTGGTTGGTCATGAACAGGCCCCAGGACTGCTCGAACAGGGACTGTGGCCAGTAGGTGCTGTCCCGTGGGACCAGCTTGTAGTACTTGGTGGCCTCGTCGAAGCGCTGGATGCCGTAGTAGATCCGCGCGATGTTCATGAGGCTCAGGTCGGTCAGGTCCTCGACCTCGGCGAGCTCGCGGTCGCTGTAGATATCGACGGTCTCGGCGTCGCGCATGACGTCCCGGAAGGACTTGACCGCGCTCTTGAGCCGACCCTGCTTGTTGTAGATGACGCCCTCGAAGTACTTGCTCTTGAGGTAGACGTCGCTCTTGGTCGAGATCTGGGAGAAGTACTGGCGGGCCTCGGCCAGCGAGTCCTGGTCGTAGAGCCGAACGCCCATCAGGTAGTACAGGTAGTTCCTGGACTTTCTGGGGTACTCCTCGGGTGGGATCTTGGAGATGATCCGCACCAGGTCGGAGTTGTCGCCGGTGTAGCGGCTGATGGTGACCAGGCGGGGCAGGGCGTGCTTGAAGTACGGGTTTGCCGGACCCTTCCGGATGACCTGGAGGAAGTAGTACTGGGCGGAGTGGTAGAGCTTGAGCTCGTAGAGCGCCCGGCCCAGGTAGTAGTGGATGCGGGTGGTCTGGCCCTGGCAGCCGCCGTCTTCCAGCAGGTCGAAGAGCATCTTGGAAGCGCCCAGGGGCTTGCGGGCCTTGAGCGCGTCGACCGCGTCGTCGACCTGGGTCTCGCAGTCGCTCTTGGAGAGCGGGCGGCGCTGGCCTTCTTCTGGGAGGTCCTGGTAGTCGTCGCGGCTGGAGCGGCGGGAGTCGGCGCCGAGCTCCTCGTCGTCGTCGAACTCGTCCTGCTTGCGCTGGGGCCGCTGCTTCTCGGGTTCGGCAGCGCGGACAGGCTCGCTGTCTTCGGCCTTGGCGCCCATCTTCTTGGCGGTCTGCACGACCTCTTGGGGGGCGCCCTGGTTGACCAGACAGCGGATCTCGTCGGCCGAGAAGGTCTCGCCGGAGTCCTCCATCGTCTGGACGACGATGTGGGTCGGCACGTTGACCGAGACCATGTTCATGATCTCGTCGCAGCTCAGGGCGAGGGCTTCGCTGGAGGCGAAGACGCTGCCGAGCAGGACGGCGGGAAAGAATGCGCGGAGGGCGAGCTTCATGGCGCTGATCACCGCATGCCGGGGAAGAAGTAGGAGGCGGCCAGGGAGACGATGAAGTTGTTCTTCATCTCGAGGGTCGTGGAGTTGATGGTCTCGATGTAGACCAACGACCGACCCTCGGCCCGGATGGCCCAGTTCTCGTTGATGATGACGCGAGCGCCGCCGCCGATGTTCGTGGTTGCGTGCCACTGGATCTGGGTGGCCACCGCGGTCTCGGAGTCGTCGCCCAGGGCCTCGAGGTCGTCCTGGGTCAGCGTGGCGCCCATGCCGAAGGTGCCGAAGACGTCGAAGTTGATGATCTTGCGGCCGTTGACCGCGACCTTGCCGTAGATGGGCGAGAACTGGAAGGCCGCGTGGCTGAACAGGGTCAGCTTGGAGATGTCGGGCGAGACCTTGTTCTTGTCGACCAGCTGACGGGTCAGGGGCTTCCAGTCGGCCTGGCCGAAGTCCGGCGCGTAGCCGAGCATGAGCTCGAGCGCGAAGATCTCGGTCATGTGGTAGGCGAAGGAGAGCCCGCCCAGGCGCCGGTTGATGAACGGGTCGTTGGTCACGAACCCCAGGAAGGGCGTGGCCTCGAAGCGACCGAGCTTCAGGAAGTTCTTGGCCTGGATGGTCTTGATGACCCGTCGGCGGGAGGCCTCGTCTTCCTCGAAGATGACCTCGGACTGCACGCCGACGCGATCGTCCAGGTCGCCGCTCTTGACGGCCTCCTGTTCGGACGCCACCGACTCCTCGTCGGTGTCGTTGAGGATGTCGTCCAGAGCGTCGTCGCCGGAGCTGCTGTCGTCGTCGGAGTCTTCGGAGTCGTCGTCGTCCTGGGCGACGCCGTCCAGGTGGTGGAGCTCGTCCTCGTCGTGGTGGGCGTACGCGGGGGTGCTGAACAGCAGGCCACCCAGCCCCAGTGCGAACACGGTGAAGCGCATGGAGATCTCGCCTCTCAGAACTGGGTGATCCGCGCGTCCATCTTCGGGAAGAAGATGGCGACGCCGGCGGTGGCCAGGAAGTTGTTGTAGATGCGGCTGCCGTCTTCCGGGTTGTTCGGGTCGTACTGCGGCACGCTGTCGACGTAGAACAAGGACCGGGCATCGAGCTTGAGCGCGATGGACTGGGTGATGAAGATGTTGGTGCCCATGCCGATGCTCAGGGGGATGGCGACCTTGACCTCGGCCGAGCTGGCGTCGGTCAGGGAGACCGGCGCGTCGCCCTCGTCGATGACCGCGTCGGCGTCGTAGCGGGCGTAGTGCTTGCGCACCGTGATCATGCCCAGGCCCAGGGTGCCGTAGAGGTCGAAGTTCAGGACCAGCTCCCCGACCAGGTTGATCTTGCCGTAGACGGGGGCCCACATGACGTTGAAGACCGCGCCCAGCATCATCTTGTCGACGGGCTGCTGGAACTCGACGTCGGAGGCGCCGCCGTGGGCGATGATCACCAGCGTGTTGGTGAGGCCCTTGAGGTCGTTCTCACCCAGATCGGGGGAGTAGAGCAGCTGGGCAGACGCCGAGAGCTGTTCCGAGAAGTGGTACCCCACGATGAGCCCGCCGGTGTAGCGGCGGACCATCGGGTTGTTGGGCACGTACCCGAAGATGGGACTGACCTCGAACCGGCTCCCCTTGAGGAAGAACCTGTTCTGGATGGCGTTCTTCTTGGTGACCTCTCCCCGGTGAACGGAGAGGGCCTCCTCTGCGGGCGTCTCGGCCCGCGCCTCCGAAGAGGCGAAGAAGGGGCTCAGCGCGAGGCCGGCCATGAGGGGAAGGAGCATGCTTCTTGCAGCGTTCATCGGCAGCATTCTCGGAGTCCGGGCGACCCCGTACAGTGGCCCGGACCTCCGGATCCTGTTTTTGGGGGTTGCGGAACATAGCACGCTGGCCGGATGGGGCCAGATGCCCGGTTTGTCAGGCTCGTGTCAGGCGTCGCGAGCCCGCAGGAACCGCGCTCAGGGGGCGGTGTCGACCCCCAGCTGGAGGGTCCACCAGCCCATGCCGCCGCGGCGATCCCGGACCACGACCCAGACCCTGTGCGGCTCGCCGACCGCGTCGTCGGGGGCCGTCCAGTCGACCGCGGAGTAGGGGTACAGGCTGAAGTTGTAGTCGAAGGTCCCCCCCGTCGCGTAGAACGTGAAGTAGGGCTCTTCGATGCGGGTCTCTTCCGCGCCATCAGAGGTCACATACCGGTACTCTTCGATGGCCGTTTCACCCAGGATCGGATCCAGGGTGTAGGTCTGGCCGGCGGAGACGTGGAGCAGCTGGTCGGCGGCGATGTCGATCCCGTCGACCTCGAAGGAGGCCAGCTCGGGGTTGTGATTCGGGGTTGAGGCCTCGCTGACGGGCATGCGCTTGTAGGCCAGCTCGACCAGACCGTCGTCGTCGGCCAGGCCGTCGACCTCGACCAGCTCGCCGCTCTCGTCTTCCTCCATCGGGAAGGCACTGAGCGTGAGGAAGTAGTTGAGTCCCTCCAGGCGCTCTTCTTCGGTCAGGCCGTTCAGCACGTCGTCGGGGACCTGGAGCGCAGGGGTGAAGTAGGGCTCGAACCCCAGGAAGCCCAGCTCCTGGGCCTGGGCGAGCAGCTCGAGGAGCTCCTGGGCGGTGAGCTCTTCGGTGTCCACGTCGAACAAGGCGTTGACGGCTTCGATGTCGACCTCGCACCCGAAATTGCTGGCCTCGTCAGGAAGGCAGCCCATCCAGGTCACCGCGAAGTCGTCGTAGTCCGGGTGGGCGGTCAGGCTGCGAAAGCTCACCCGGTCGCCCGGTCGGGGCTCGGCCAGGCCGGGCTCGCCGTTGACCTCGGCTTGGACCCCCAGGATGCGTGTCCGGTCGATGAGCCAGCTGGGGGCCATCGCCTCGTAGTTGCAGCCGGTCAGGAGCAGCAGGGCGATCACAGCTTTACCTCCAGCTCGAAGCCGGGAGACGGCAGGAAGGGCAGTCCGCGGATGTAGCGGTAGTCGGTGTAGTCGTAGTTGTACTGGACGAACTCAGGGTTCTCGCCGCGGTAGACATTGAGCAGGTCCAGGTACAGGTTCAGCGTGGCCCGCTTGAACTGGAAGCGGCGCTCGATGCGGGCGTCCAGCGCGATGAAGGGCGGCAGGCGCTCGCTGTTCCACTCGGTGGTGCGGTACCCGTAGTAGAAGTCCTGGTCCAGGTCGTAGACCCCGTTCTCGTAGTAGTTGGTGGGGTTGCCGGTGACGTAGCGGAAGCGGCCGGAGACCTCGATCTCCCAGGGCAGCTTGTAGCCGGCGATGGCGACCAGGATGTGGGTCTGGTCGAAGTCGTAGAGGTACCAGCCGGTGTCGTCGACCCGGGGGAACCAGTCGTCCTGGGCGTCCTCGCCAGGGTAGTCGTACCGGACGCTGCGGCTCAGGGTGTAGCTGACCCAGCCGAACAGGCGGCCCACCGGGTCTCGCTGGGCGATGACCTCGATGCCGTAGGCCCGCCCGATGCCGTCGTTGACATAGGGCGCGTCCTTGTCGAGATCGGCGAAGTCGGGGTTGTAGACGATCAGGCGGTCCAGGTACTTGTAGAAGCCTTCGAAGTCGAAGCGGAAGCCGTAGGGCAGCTCCTGTTCCCACCCCAGTGAGGTCTGCCAGGCCCGCTCCATCTTCAGGTCGACCTCGACCCCGGGGCTGTAGGACTCCTGGGGCTGAGGCGCCTGCTGGTACAGGCCGGTGCCGCCCTTGACGAAGCCCTTTTCCAGGACCCGTGCGCGGAAGGCGATGCGGGCGTCTGGCGAGGCCAGGTTGTTGAAATTGGGGAGGAAGATGGTGTTCAGCCGCACACCCGGGGTGATGATCAGTCGGTCCGGGTCGTCGCGGAAGGGCTTGAGCACGGCCTTGAGGTAGGGGTCCGGGCTCCAGCCCTGGTCCTGGCCATCGATGAAGTAGTTCTCGCGCTCGCCCAAGGGGTCGTAGTCGGCGAGCATGTCCGGGTTGAAGGGCAGCTCGAACTTGAAGCCGTACCAGCCGCCGAGCACGTCCAGGCCGGGCACGAGCTCCAGCCAGGGCGTCGGCCGCCAGCGGGCTTCGGCACGCAGGGTCACGATCCACTGCCAGGCCTCATAGGTGAGCTCGTCGCCCAGGTTGAAGCTGCTCTGGTCCGGCCCGATGCTGGGGGTGATTTGCAGGCTCAGGTCGTCGCTGAAGCGGTGATCGATCTGGAACACGATGCGGTGGGTCGAGTACGACATCGCGAAATCGCCCTGGGCGTCCTGGTCCGTGCCCTGGGCGAATTCGTCGGCGGTGGAGACGATCAGCCGGTCTTCGAAGCCGAAGAGCAGGGCGGAGATCGTCGTGTTCTCCATGCCGGTGTAGGTGTAGCGGGCCTGGTAGTCGAGCCAGCGGGGCTTGGCGACGAGGCCGATCTGGCCCGCCGCGGTGTAGGGGATGATGTAGGGCAGCACGTAGTCGATGTAGGAGCGCCGACCCGCGGCCGCGTAGTGGTGGACCTTGTCCTCGGGCTCGGCGCCCCGCTTGCCCAGGCGGCCCTCGACCATGCCGCCGGAGTCCATGATGTCCGTGGTCCAGGTGAAGCGGGTCTGCTCACTGGACTCCTCACGGGTCGTGACGTCGACCACGCCTCCCATGGAACGGCCGTACTGCACGCCGTAGCCACCGGGCAGGTAGTCGACGGTCTCGACCAGGTCCGAGTTGATGATCGAGGCGTAGCCGCCCAGGTGGTAGATGAACGGCACGCGGATGCCGTCGATGTAGACCGCGCTGTCCTCGGGGTTGGACCCGCGGATGATCAGGAGCCCGGTGCCAAAGGGGGACCGGGCCGCCCCGGGCAGGTTCTGAATGACCCGCACCGGGTCGCCGAAGGTGCCGGGGATGCGCCGGATCTCCTGCATCGACAGGGTCCTGCGGGTGATGTCTTCGCCGGGCCTCCGGTAGGTGCCGACGGCCTCTTCTTCGTAGCCGCTGGGCTTGATCCAGAGCCGGACCTCGGTGACCTGGCCCTCGGTGACCTCCAGGGCCCGCTCCAGCAGGTGGTGCTCGGCGCTGACCACGCGCAGCACCACCGCTCCGACCGGCACACCCCGGAACTCGAAGTGGCCGGTGCCGTCGGTGACCGCGATGAGATCCGTGCCGTCGATGGCCACGGTCTGCCCAGCCACGATCTCGCGACTGCCCATCTCGATGAGCCAGCCCTCCAGGTTGACCGGGGGAGGCTCGGCGTCGACCGTCTCGGCGACCTGTTCGTCCTCGACGGCGCCCTCGACCCGGTCCGCGTCCAGCACGAAGCCGTACTCGAATTCGATGATGACCGGCACCGGGCCGGTCTCGTCTTCGGCGGGGGTGAAGGTGAACTGCTGGGCGGCGGCGACGGCGGCCTCGTCGAAGCCCCAGCCGGCCGCCTCGAGGACCTCGACCGATGCGACTGTCCCGGTCTCGTCGATCTCGATGAGCAGCAGCACGATGCCCTCGATCTCCGCCTCGAGGGCCTTGGGGGGGAAGGGCGCCTGGACGAAGTCCACCAGGGCCGGCATGACCAGGATCGGCGGGAGCTCTTCGACCGCCTCGGTGGACTCGGCCGGCGGGTCTTCGGGGGCGTCCTGGGCCAGGGCGGGGGACCCGATGGCCAGGCCCGCCAGGAGGAGCACGGCACGCATCAGTCCACCGCCTTGATCGAGCACTTCTTGGGAATTCCGGTGACGCCCACCGGCACGCCGTCCTTCTTGCCTGGCTTCCAACGCGACGCCCGCCACGCGGCGACGCACGCCTCGTCGATCCCGTAGCCCACGGCCTTGGCCATGCGGGCACGCACGACGCGACCGCTCGGGTCGACGTCCAGCACCACCGTCCAGGTCCCCTCGATCTCGTTGTCGATGGCTTCTTGGGGCACGGTGATCTCGGGCACGGCGCGCATCCGCGGCGGGGTGGTGACCGACGCGTAGGGCACGTTGGAGAACTCTGTGGCCTGGTCGATCTCCAGGGTCTCCTTGCCGGCCTTGGTCATGGTCGACGTGCCTGCGCGAACGGACATCCCGGTCCCCGAGCCCTCTGCGAAGCTGCTCGCGCTCAGTCCCTGGACCACTCGGCGGGGCTTCGGCTTCTCCTTGGGGGGTTCTGGCGGTGGCTCGGCGGTGGTCTCCTCGAAGGGCACCGGCTCGGGCTCCGGTTCGGCGATCTCGGGCTCTGGTTCTGGTTCTGGTTCTGGTTCTGGTTCTGGTTCTGGTTCTGGTTCTG
>CAZFLE010000224.1:0-8748 GCA_964519895.1 uncultured Enterobacterales bacterium
GAAGAGGCCGCAGTCGGTCTCGGTCGCGCCCGTGCCCTGGAAGCCCACGACCAGCTGGCAGGCATCGGTCAGACAATCGGGGTCGGGGAGGTCGGGGGACAGCGTCATGAAGGCGAAGCGCCTCCTGGAGTCAGTACGGTGTCACGGTCGAGCCCGGGCCTTCAAGCTGGGGTCGAGGCCCTTGGCCCCCTGTGGCGCTTGCCTTCCCTCGTGGAGCGGCACCCCCAGTGGTTCTCGTGACTTCGGTGCAAAGCGCTCGCGTGGGTGGGTAGGCGTCTGGTAGACCACCAGGCATGGTCCTGTCCCTCCTCCTCGCCTGCAGCGGTGCTGGCCCCTCCGGACTTCTGGAGCCCGAGGTCCTGCCCGCCGCCCTGGCGGTCCAGGTCGCGCCCGCCTGGGACCCGCTCCTGGAGTCGTCGCTGGCCGTGCGCTTCACCGCCGACGATGCGGGGTCGCTGGCCCTGACCCTGGCCGACGCGCTGGGCACGCCGCTGGTGACCGAGTCGCTCACGGTGGGCGACGACGGGCTCGCCGACTGGTCCTGGGAGGACCTGGACGGCGCGGTCCCCGCGCTGGGCACCTACTGGCTCACGGGGGTCTTCACGCGCGACGACGGCGAGGGGACCGAGCTCACGGCCGAGATCGAGGTCGTGCGACTGGGCTTCGACCAGGCCTGGGCCGAGGACGACGACGGCGCGACCAGCACCCGCGTGCACCTGACCTGGCACCAGGTGGGCATGACCCAGCAGGACACCGCTGCCTTCTCGGCACTGGACGCGCTGGAGGCCGACGGCGTGGCCCTGGACTTCCCCGACCTGACCCCCACGCTGGGCCGGCCGATGGAGGGCACAAGTCAGCCCCTGGCCTATGTCTGGGACAGCCTGCCGCTCATCACGGTGGCCCTGGGCGACGCGGCGGTCATCGGAGAGCAGGCCCTGACCCTGGACGTCGACGGCTGGACGGTGCTCACCGACGGCCCCTTGGCGCCGGGCGAGCCCGTGACCCTCCAGCGGGACACCCCGCTGTCGGACCGCGTGGGCGTGGTCGACGAGACCCTGCGCCTGGGCTTCACCGCCCAGGACGACCAGGGCGCCGCCCACGACCTGGGGGCCCAGTTCCTGCCCATCCGCTTCTACGCCCTGCACGACGACCCCGACACCGAGGTCTGGCCCGCCGCCATCGACCCGGCGCTGACCGCAATCGATGGTGCGGCGCCCCAGGCCGAAGCTGTGCTGGACGCCCTGGTGGACTGGGTCTTCCACGACCTGGGGCTGTCCTACGACACCAACTGGGGGGCGTCCTACTACACGGCCTACTTCTCCGAGGACTGGGAGCAGGCCCACTTCTACTTCACCGACTTCCTGGAGCGCCGGTTCGGCACCACCGTGAACTGCTCGGACTGCGCGTCGATCCTGGTGGCCTACGCCAACATGATCGGCGTGCCGCTGAACTACCGGATCATCGGCTGGAACTTCCAGCTGAACCAGATCCTGGCCATCGGTGGCAGCGACTTCTCGAATTGCCCCTTCGGCCCCGGCGGCTGCGGCTTCAGCTACCACGCCGTGACCGGCGGGCTGGGCTACGGCGCCATCTGGGACGCGACCCTGGCGCTCGACGGCGACAGCGACCCGTCCGCGCTGCCCTCGGAGACCCTGATGGTCCAGACCATCGACGAGGACGAGTACATGGACCGGCTCGTGATGTCCGGCCGCGCCGACTACACCTATGAAGCCCAGGGGACGCACCAGTGATGACCTGGAGCCTGCTCTTCGGCCTGGCTGCCGCCGGCGAAGCCCTGTGGGCTGGCGTGCCCCTGGCGAGCCTGGAGACCCTGGGGGTCGGCACGCCCACGGTCTCGCACCTGGGCTCGTCCTGGCGAGCGCCCCTGCCCGGGGGCGGCATCGTGGACCTGACCTGGTACGCCACCCCCGAGCTCGCCCTCGCTGCGGCCCAGGGGCGCATCCACACGGCCGCCCAGCACCCGCTGCCGGCACTGGGCCAGGACCTGTGGGGGGCCCCGGGGGACATCCTGCTGGCCCGGGACCGCAACGTGTTGATCTTCGTGCGCGCCCTGGACGGGACGGCCGACACGGCGCTCCAGGCCCTCCAGGCAGCCCTGGTCGTGGACGCGACCGGGCCCGACTGGCAGACCCGGGTGGTCGACGGCGTGCCGGTGGCCTGGGACAGCTGCGGACGCCGCAGGGTAGGGGACTGAGATGGCGCGCGTCCTGGTCGACGTGCAGGGACAGCTCCACGGCCGAGGCAGCGTGATCGTGGGGCTCTACACCGAAGGCGGTTTCCGACGCTTTGGTGGTGAGCCGCCCGTCGCGAGCGCCAAGGCCCGGGCCGGGGACCAGGGCACCCTGGTCGTGCTCGAGGACATTCCGCCGGGGGTCTACGCGGCGGCCGCCTACCACGACGAGAACGACAACGGCCGCTTGGACCTGACCAGCGTGGGCGTGCCCGCCGAGGGCCGGGGCTACTCCAACACCCCCAAGACCGGGCTGAGCGTGCCGGGCTTCGCGGACGCGAGCTTCACCCACGGCGACGGCGAGACCCGGGTGGCCATCGTGTTGGCGTACCTGGGGCGTAACAAGCGCTGATCAGCGGCTCACGAGCCAGGCCCCCACGGCGAGCATCACCGCGCCAGCCCAGCGGTCCGGGGTCGCCGCCCGCGCGTCGCTGCCCAACCAGCCGTGGTGCTCACACAACAGCGCGAACACGAACTGCGACGCCACCAGCGCCGCCAGGCAGGCCGCCACCCCGATCTCCGGGATGGCCCGGTTCATGCCCGCCATGCCGGTGACGCCCAGGGCGCCGGCCAGGAACACCCACCAGGGCAGTCCCGCCAGTTCGGACCACGACCCGGAGCCCCGCACGCCGACCCCGAGCCAGGCGACACCGACCAGGGCCCCGACCACATGGAGCACCAGGGCCGACTCCATGTTGCCGGTCGCCCGGGCGACGGCCTGGTTCATGAGCCACAGGACTGGCTGGGCGACGCCGAAGGCGAGGGGAACGAGCAGCCAGGCGTGGTGGGGCATCCGGGGGCCTCAGAACAGGTACAGCAGCAGGTACGCCCCCAGGATCAACGCCGCCCACATCGCCGTGCTGCCCGCGGGCCAGGTGCGGCTCATGGCGCCCCGGGGACCGTGGGGACCGATCACGAACAGTTGCAGCGTGCCCTTGATGAGAGCCAGCACCGAGCTGGTGAAGAGCGCCCAGGCGGGCCCTCCCACCACGCGCAGGTCGTGGATCAAGCCCGGGAGCCAGCGCCGATAGACCCAGTCGAAGTCCAGGTTGAGCGACCGGATCTCCGCCGGGTACCAGCCCCGTCGGATCAACACGCCAAAGGCCAGGGCCGCGAACAGCAGCAGCTGGAGCTGGGTGATCACGTGGTCGAAGGTGTAGGGCACGTAGTCGACGGCGTAGGGCAGGAAGGCGTAGAGCGGATCCGGGTAGATGCCGATGGCCAGGCAGAAGAACGCCGCGATGCCCATGGCCAGGAGCATGTTCAGGGGGGCTTCCTTGACCCGATGGCCACCGTCGTGGGCGAAGAAGGCGAAGAAGGGGATCTTGATGCCCGAGTGCTCCATCACCCCCGCCGACGCGAACAACAGGCCCACCCACACCCAGGTCATGTGGCCACTGATGGCCGCGGACTGGATCAGGCTCTTGCTCACGAACCCCGAGAAGAACGGGAAGGCCGAGATGCTCATGGCCCCGATGATCGTGAACACCGTGGTCAGGGGCATGGACTTGTAGAGCCCGCCCAGCTCCGAGGCCTTGGCCGTGCCCGTGCGGTGCAACACCGCGCCGACCCCCATGAAGAGCAGGGCCTTGTACAGGATGTGGCAGAAGGCGTGGGCCACCGTGCCGTTGATGGCCAGCTCGGTGCCGATGCCCACCCCGACCACCATGAAGCCCAGCTGGTTGTTCAGGGAGTAGGCCAGCACCTTGCGGAGGTCGTTTTCGATGACCGCGAAGATGATCGGGAAGAGCGTCATGATGACGCCCACTGTGATCAGCAGTGAGGTGCCGGCGTAGCCCCGGGCCAGGGCGTAGATGGCCAGCTTGGTGGTAAAGGCCGACAAGAAGACCGTGCCGGTGACCGTGGCCTTGGGGTAGGCGTCCTGGAGCCAGTTGTGCAGCAGCGGGAACGCGGCCTTGATGCCAAAGGCCAAGAGGATCAGCCCGCCGCCTGCGCCCCCCAGGCCGATGTGATCGAAGGCCACCGAGCCGGTGTCGGCGTAGCGAGCCATCATGCCGGCCAGCAGCAGCACCCCGGAGCCGACCTGGATCACCAGGTACCGGATGCCGCACTTCCACGCCTCCTCGGACCGGGTGGCCCAGATCAGGAACACGCTGGAGATGGCCGTGATCTCCCACCAGACGAACAGCGTGACCAGGTCGCCGGCGAAGACCGCCGCGATGGCGCTGCCGGCGTAGACCATGCCGCTCACGTGCTGCATGCCGTCCCGGACGTGCAGGGCGTAGAGCGCGGCGGTGAAGGCCGCGATGTGGAAGATGGTGCCGAAGACCCGGGCCAGGGCGTCGACCCGCACGGGGATGAACTCGACCTCGAACATCGTGAAGTTCGACAGCTGGCCTTCGGGCAACATCCAGAACTGGAGGAAGCTGAGCACCGGCAGGATCAGCGCCGCCACCGCCTGGGCCGTGCTGCGCCGGGGCAGCAGGGCCAGCAGCAGCCCGCCGACCATCAGGATCACCCCGGGGGGCAGCGCCATCATGGCCGCTCCTGGGGGTCGTAGTAGTCCTCGTCCCGCTTGACGCTCTTGCGCAGCTGCTTGCCAAGCATCACTGCGGTCACGAAGGCGACGAAGCCGAACAGGCCGTGGAAGCCCGGCAGCGCATCGAAGCCGAAGTGCGGGTGGCCGGTGTGCCAGCCAAGCTCACCGATGAGCTCGAGCACGACCAGCGCAACACAGGCGCCCACCAGCACCCGCCAGATCAGCTCGTGCGTGCTCGGCTTGTCCAGCCAGCGAGGGGTGTCGTCGTGGCCCATCACATGCCCGCCAGCAGCGTGTAGAGCCGCTCGGAGTGGAAGAAGAGCACGACACAGCCCAGCGCCGTGAGCACCGGGGGAATCACCACCAGCGGGTGCTCCCGCTCCAGGTTGCTCACGCCGTCGTCGTGCTCGTGCTCGTGCTCGTGCTCGTCAGGCGTGCCCAGGAAGGCCCGCCCGAACACCGGCACCAGGTACCCGATGCTCAACAGCGAGCTCACCATCAAGACCCCCGCGAACACCCCGTGCCCGCCGTCGAAGGCCCCAACCCCCAGGAACCACTTGGACCACATGCCCCCCGAGAACGGCAGCCCGATGATGCTCATCGACCCGATCGCAAAGGCGCCGAAGGTCCACGGCATGCGCCGGCCCAGCCCGTGCATCTGGCTGATGTTCTTCTTGTGGGCACAGACCATCACCGCGCCCGCACAGAAGAAGAGGGTGATCTTGCCCACCGCGTGCATCGCGATGTGCATGCCCGCTCCGATCGCCCCAGCCGTGCTCGCGAACGCCGCCCCCAGCACGATGTAGCTGAGTTGACTGATGGTGGAGTACGCCAGCCGGGCCTTCAGGTTGTCCTTGGTCAGGGCCACCACCGACGCCACCAGGATGGTGATCGTCGCCGCCCACAACAGCCACGTGCTGGCATGGGTCAGAGCCAGGAACTCCAGGCCAAAGATGTAGACGACCACCTTGAGCACGGTGAAGACGCCGGCCTTGACCACCGCCACGGCGTGCAGCAAGGCGGACACCGGTGTGGGCGCGACCATCGCCGCCGGCAGCCAGCGGTGGAAGGGCATGACCGCGGCCTTGCCGGTGCCGAACACGAACAGCGCCAGCAACAGCGGCACCATGGCGCCGGAGACCTTGCCGTCCAGGATGCCGCCCGGCGTGAACTCGGTCGTGCCCGCCAGGTGCTGGGTCCAGATCACCGCCAGCAGCAGGAAGCAGACCGACGTGGACACCAGGATGCCCATGTAGATCCGGCCGGCACGCTTGGCCTCGTCCGTCTGGTGGTGGGTGACCAGGGGGTAGGTGCTGAACGTGAGCACCTCGTAGAAGGTGAACAGCGTGAACAGGTTGCGGCTGAACGCCACCCCGATCGCCGCGAAGATGGCGATCGCGAAGCAGGTGAAGAACCGGGTCTGGTTCTCCTCGTGGTGCCCGCGCATGTACCCGAAGCCGTAGATCGACGTCAGGATCCACAGGCCCGAGGCCACCAGGGCGAAGAGCATGCCCAGGGGCTCGACCTTGAGCCCCAGCACCAGGCCGGGCAGGACTTCGACGAGCTCGTAGGTCGGTCGGCCGCCCGCCTCGATGTGGGGCAGGATCGACAGCACCACGCCGAAGAGCACGCTGGCCACGACCACGATGGACCCGTCGCGCAGGTTCTCCCAGCGCCCCAGCAGCTGGACCAGGACCGCGCCACCCAGCGGGATCAGCAGGGCTAGCAGCAGGGCGTTCATCAGAGCACCCCGGCCATCAGGACCCGTGCTGCTTCGGCCGCGACACCGGCCGTCACGTCGGTCGCGACGCCACAGGCCACGGTGCCGCCGATGAGCACCCACGTGCACACCAGCATCCAGAACGGCGCTTCCTCGGCCCTGGCACCTTCGGGCGACGGCCGGAAGTACGCGACCTCGAGCACCCGCCAGATGTAGACCACGGCCAGCAAGGACGAGCCCAACAGCGCCACCGCCACCCAGACCTTGTCCGCCTCGAGCGCGCCCAGCACGAAGTACCACTTGGAGATGAAGCCCACGGTCAGGGGCACGCCGATCAGGCTCAGGCCCCCGATGACGAACGCGGCCATGGTCACCGGCATCCGCCGTCCCAGCCCCGCCCAGTCATCCAGCTTCGACGAGCCGATCCGGTAGACCACGCAGCCGACCACCAGGAACAGCCCGCCCTTCATCAGGGCGTGGTTGAACAGGTGCACGATGCCGCCGGTCAGCCCGGTCTGGTTGGCCAGGGACAGCCCCACGATCATGTACCCGACCTGGGCCACCGAGCTGTAGGCAAGCAGCCGCTTTACGTCGCGCTCGAAGCAGGCCACCAGCGAGCCCACGTAGATGCCGACCAAGGCCAGCGGCAGCAGCACCCGGGCCAGGTCCAGCTCCTCGAAGGCCAGCTCGACCCCGAAGACGGTGAACACCGACCGCAGCAACACGTAGAAGCTGACCTTGGTGGCCGTGGCGGCCAGGAAGGCCGTCACCACGGACGGGGCAAAGGTGTAGGCATTGGGCAGCCAGATGTGCAGCGGGAACACCGCCAGCTTGATGCTGAGGCCCACGGTCATGAAGGCGAACGCCGTCTGGACCGTGCGGTTGGCGCCCACCGCGCGGAGCTGGTGGGCCATGTCGACCATGTTCAGGGTGCCGGTGGCCATGTAGGCCAGGCCGATCCCGATGAGCACGAAGGTGCCGCCGATGGTGCCCAGCACCAGGTAGCGGAAGGAGCTGGTCAGGGCCCGGGGCGACCGGCCCATGGCGATCAGCCCGTACATGGCCAGGGAGCTGATCTCCAGGAACACGAAGACGTTGAAGGCGTCGCCGGTGATGGTCATGCCCAACAGGCCGGTCTGACACAACAGGAGCATCGCGTAGAACAGGTGGTGGCGCTCGGCCGGCACCTCGTCGTCGACGGACTGCCGGGCGTAGGGGAACACCACCGCGGCGATGGTGCACAGCAGCAACAGCACGTAGGCATTGGCCGCGTCGATCCGGTACTCGATACCGATCGGCGGCGCCCAGCCCCCCAGGTGGTAGCTGACCACGCCCTGGTCCAGCACCTGTTGCAGGAGCCGCCAGGCCACCGCCAATGTCGCCCAGGACACCGCCGTTGAGAACGCCCAGACCGCGGCCCGGTTGCGGATCACCACCACCAGGGGTGCGCCGACCAGCGGCAGCATGATCACCAGCGCAGGCAGGTGCGCGTCGAGGGTCAACGCTCCTCCTGGGCCAGGATCTCGTCCTCTTCGAGGGTCCCGTAGACCTCGTGGATGCGGACGGCGAGGGCCAGCCCCACGGCCGTGGTCGCGACCCCGACCACGATGGCCGTCAGGATCAGGCAGTGGTTCAGCGGGTTGCTGAACACCTCGAAGCCCTCGCCCAGGATGGGCGCGGTGCCGCCGGTGACCTTGCCCATCGAGATGTAGAGCATGAACACGGAGACCTGGAAGATGTTCAGGCCCACGATCTTCTTGATCAGGTTGTGACTCTCGATGACCACGTAGAGCCCGGTCATCATCAACATGATGACGAGCCAGTAGTTCAGCAGGCCCAGGGTCACTCCGACTCCCGGCCGCCGTACCCGGCGAAGTCGAAGAAGATGGACGTGATGACCATCGTGACGGTGATGCCCACGCCGAGCTCGACCAACAGGATGCCCAGGTGCTGACCGTGGGTCGGATCGTGGTGGTCCAGCACGTCATAGTCGAGCAGGTTGCCGCCCATCAACATGCTGGCGATGCCCACCCCGGCGTAGAGCAGGACACCCGCCGAGAACCCGATCTCCAGCAGTCTCTGGGGCACGACCCGGCGGGTCTCGCTCAGGCCGAAGATCAGCGCGTGCAGGATGAAGCCCGCGCCGAAGATGACCCCGGCCTGGAACCCGCCGCCCGGCCCGTAGTCCCCGTGGAACTGCACGTAGAGCGCGAACAGGAAGATGTAGGGGAGCAGCACCTTGGCCACGACCCGCACGATGCCGTTGCCGGTCACTCC
>CAZFLE010000225.1:0-8717 GCA_964519895.1 uncultured Enterobacterales bacterium
GACACCTGGCGCGAGGCCTACATCCTCGACGACCACGGCGGCATGCGGGACTACGTGGCCTACACCCTGGTCTTCGAGGACAGCAGCCCGGACCTGCCCGGGGTCAACTCCACCGGCGACGACTGTGGGGCCAACGAAGGGGACTGCCTGGCCGACGACGCCTACAACTACCAGTGGGCCCCGGACCTGAGCCTGGTGACGGGGCCACCGGCGGCCGTCACGGTCCAGGTCTTCACGGTCGAGAACCACAAGGCCAAGCGCCCGGCCGTGAAGAACCCTCCGGAGCCCCTGAGCCTCACGGACCAGGCGGACTGCGGGCGGCTGTTCCGCGAGCTCTCCGTCGTCGGCGGCCAGGACCGCTGGGTCGAGCACTGGATCCTGAACCCCAACTGCCTGCCGCCGTCGCTGGACAAGGTCGGCGCAGACATGGCCGTGGACCTGGTCATGAAGCCCGTGATGCCCGTGGGCAGTCGGGAGACCACGCTCAAGGCCTTCTTCACCAAGGTCAAGGCGACGGGCGGGGTCTGTGATGGGCTCAGCGATCCCGAGTGCCGCTATGCGCAGCTCCAGTTCCGGTGGACCGAGCATTGAGCGACGGCCCCGAGCGGGACCCCGAACTGAGCGACGACGACTTCGACTGGTTCCTGGTCATCGAGCCCCACCCGGACATGGTGCTGCCCGACGACGGGCCGGTGCCGCTGGGGCCGTTCTTGGACGCCGAGCCGAGACTGCGGGAGATCGTGGCGACTGTTCCCACAGCCGAGCGGTTGTTCGGTCTGTCGACGCGCCTGGAGTGGGATGCCCTGCTGGGCCGGGTCAGCGGGGCCTGCGGCGCGGCGCCGGTGGCCGACCTGCACCGGGTGCTGCGGGTGGCGATCCGTCACGAGCCGGCGGCCCGGCAGCTGGCCCGGGACATCACCCCCAACGACCAGGTGCTCTACTACGGCGTCGTCACCGAGGACCGGGGCGCCAAGAGCCCCCCGCCCCGCACGCGCCCCTTGCAGACGCGCTCGGACCTGCTGGGCAACAACGACCCCTACATCGGCTTCCAGAGCTACCTCCTGGGCGGCAAGTTCAACCCCAAGAAGAAACCTCCAGGCGCCCCGGGTCTGCGGGCGGACAAGGTCTGGCGCCTGCCCGGTGGGCTGGGCCAGGGGGCCCACGTGACCCTCGTCGAGGGGGGCTGGACCGTCGGCCCTCCCGCGAGCACCGGTGCGCACCCGCTGGTCCAGCACCAGGACCTGTCGGCCCGCGTGCCGCTGATCCACGGCCACGTGGGCGGCACTGCCGACATCTCTCACGGCATGGCCACCCTGGGGGTGCTGGCCGCCGAGCCCGAGAACGGGGTCGGCCTGCGGGGCCTGGTCCCCCGGGCGACCCTGCAGGTCGTGTCCAAGTTCAACAACAACCAGGTCTCCAACTCCCACGCGGCGCTGGTCCATGCGGTCAAGCACACCCCCCGGGGGGGCATCGTGGTGCTGGCGATGGAGAACAAGCGCGGCCACATCCCGCTGGAGCGGGACAAGCACATCGCAGCCGCCCTGCGCCTGGCCCGCAGCCTGTGCGTGACCGTGGTCACGGCGTTCGGCAATGGCGGGCGCGAGCAGAACACCGCCTTTGGCTGGACCACCCAGCCAGCCAGCCCACTGCTCGCCGGCAATGACAACGGCGCGATCCGCGTGGCCGCGGTCGTGCCCAAGACGGGCAAGAAGCTGGCCAAGTCGAACTACGGGCACGGCGTCAGTGCCCACAGCTGGGGCGACAAGGTCACGAGCTTCAGCTCGACCCAGTACACCCTTGGCTACAGCCACACCTCGGCGGCCACGGCGCTGGTCGCCGGCGCGGCTGCGCTGGTCCAGGCCCTGTGGCTGAAGAAGACCCCGACGCCACTGACCCCCCTGTCACCCCGGGTCCTGCGGGCGCTGCTGTACGACACGGGCTCGCCCAGCGCGACGGGCACGGACCAGATCGGCAGACAGCCCAACGTCTACAATGCCTACAAGGCCTTCTGAGCCGGGCTGTCAGCCCCCCGTTCGGGTCACCTCGGCCACCACGCTCCAGCCGCCCGGCAGGGCCTTGCCCTTGCGCCACTGGAGCGCCCGCAGAGCGCCCCGGGCCTGGGTGACGGTCTCCTCCAGGCGCTGCTGCATGCGGTCGTCCCTCGCCAGCTGGTCGAGCACTTCCGCGGGCCGGCCCCAGTCCAGGGGGCTCAGGCCCAGCCCCGGCGCCACAAAGGTCGCGGCGGCGTTGGCGGTGCCCTGGACCGGGGCCCGGGACATCATCAGGTAGGCGGAGCGCAGGGCGTCATCGAGCCGCCGAGCGGGGCTGGCGGCCTGGAGGACCCGCTTGGCCCCCGCGCGCCAGGAGCCGTCGTCGGGCAGGCGCTCGGGCGGGCGAGGCGGGGGAGGGCCGATGGCCTGGCTGGCGATGGCCACGGCTGCGCCAGCCGCGTACAGGGCGTCGTCGGGCACCAGGTTCAGCACGCCCCCGTCCACGTAGCGGCGGGCCACCAGGTCGCCGTCGGGGGTCCGGCTGTGCACCACGGCCGGCGCAAACGGCCCGGGCAGAGCGCCGCTGGCTCGCACACCGAGCCCCAGCGTGCCCGTCACCAAGGTCTCCTGGCAGGCCCGGTCGATGTCCACCACGACCGGCAGGAAGGGCACCTCCAGGTCGCCCAGCGCCACCCGCCCGAGCATGCGATCGACCGCCTCTTCGAGAGGGGCCGAGCTGTGCACGCAGCTGCGGGCGATCCGGCCCAGCTCGGGGAAGACCTCGACCAGGTGGTCCAGGCCACTCAGCCCCTCGGCGGCGTAGAACGCGGCCACCACCGATCCCCCGCTGGTCCCGGACACCAGGTCCAGGGGCACCCCAGCAGCTGCCAGAGCCCGGATCAGCGGCAGGTGGGCCAGGGCCAGGGCGCCGCCCCCACCCAACGCCAGGCCGACCCGGCGGTCGGTCGCGCAGCGGGCGAGCCTGGCCAGGGACTCCTGGAGTGCCAGGTCCAGCGCCTCCAGAGGCTGGTCCCGTCCAGCGGCATCGAGCAGCTGGCGCGGCACCCGCAGGGCGCCCGGCGGCACCGGTCCAGCCCGGCCCAGGCGGTAGACCGGCAGGGGCAGGCCGGGACCCCCAGGGGGTCCCATGTGGTCGATGGTCAGAGTGCGCGCGACCCGCTCGGCCCAGGGCTCCGGCACGCTCTCCCCGCCCGGATCGAGGAAGCAGGTGTGGGCCTTGGCCACCCGCTTCTGCAGATCGGGCCAGGCCGCGAGAGGTCGGTCCGGGGGCAGGGTCACCCGGACCAGCCGCCCCCGGCCCACGTCCTGGAGCGCGACCTGGGGCGAGGTCGTGGCTGCTTGCAAGGACACGAGCACCGTGCGATCGCCCCAGTGACTCGCGCAGGACTCGGCGAGCCAGCCCAGGAGCCGGCGGGTCGCCGGGGCGGGCAGGCCGGACACCGTGGTCATGCCCAGAGCTTGGGGCGACGCCTCCTGGGCCCGGGCGACCAGTGCCTTGCGCTGGTCCGGGCTGCCATAGCCCCCCGCGAGCGCGGCGCGGCGTAGCCGAGACGAGCGGGCCAGGCACGCCAGCCAGCGGCTCACGGGCACGACCAGGTAGCGCACCCGGCTCGCGCCGGTGCCCACGCAGTAGGGCAGCTCGCGCCCGGCCACCAGGTCCACGTCGCCCCAGATGTCGCCGGGGCCCAGCACCCGCACGGTCGCAGCCCCTGTGCGCAGGAGCACCTCGCCGCTCAGCACCAGTCCGACGGCCTGGAGGCCGGAGCCCTCCGATGCGATGGTGGTGACGGCCGGCAGCGAGTGGACCCGCGCGCCGCGCAGGACCTCGTGCAGCGATCCGGGTGGCACATGGGACAGGATCCGAGACCGCCGGAGCGCCAGGACCAGCTCCGGAAGCTGCCGCAGCACCTCGGTCCGCGACGCCAGCCGGCGCCCGAGCTCTGCGTGGGGTTGCCGCAGGCCCGCCAGGTGCGGACCGGACACGTGAGCCCAGGCCCCGGGCTGCACGCAGACGGCCCGGGTCAGGAGCTCGGGCGGTTCGCCCCCCAGCAGTCCGCCCGCGGGCAGGTCCGACACGATGGGGGCCTGGCGGTTCGGGCCTCGGCGGCGCAGCTGTACGGCGCCAGACACGACCCAACCCAGGCCCTCGTCCAAGGGCACGTCCTGACCGGCACTCAGGGGACGGAGCTCTGCCAGCCGAGCCAGCGCGTCCAGGGTCTCAGAACCCAGATCGTCCAGCTCGACGCTCGCGCCGAGGGCCTGGCGGACCCGAGGGCCCTTCACCGCCGTCGCCGGCGGGAGCGACCCTTGCGACCTCTTCCCGACTCGCTGCGGGTCGGGTCTGGGGTGCGAGGCCCCTGGGCCTGGACCGCGTCGCCCAGGCCCTGAAAGGTCAGCCGCCCGTCGACGGGCAAGCCCGGCAGGTGTCGGTCTTTGGCGACCTGGTCCCACGCCAGCCGTGCCACCCCGGACAAGCACGCGCCCACCGCCCCGGGCGACAGGTGGCGCCAGAGCCCGTCCACGGCCTGGCCATGGGCATCGCGGGCCTGGAGCTCGCGGGCGCCCAGCGCGCCCTTGGGGGCGTGCTGCAGCGCCGCCACGGCGGCCGCCCGACCCTGGACCGCCCGGGGCTCCTGGCCCTGGGGATCCAGAGCCGCCAGAGCATCAGCGACCCCCAGCAGGGCCCGCAGCCCGTCGCTGCGCAGCTTGGTCCCGGCCTGGTCGGACAGCGCAAAGAGCGCCAGCCAGGCCGCCCAGGGGGCGTGGTCGTCGCCGCCGGCGGCCCGGGCACAGGCGGTCCACTCCTGCAGGGTCGCCCGCTCCAGCACGGCCTGGGGGTCGTCGGCCCGCACATTCTTTAGCCAGGTGGCCAGCGACGCGGCCCCCGCTGCCGGATCCCCGCTCTCTCGCTGGAGTCTGGCGGCGGTCCTGGCGAAGCCGGCGTCCAGCGGCGCCGCGGCGTGCGCCGCGTCAGCCATCGCCAGCCCGTCCTCCTGGTGGCCCGTGCGCCACAGCCGCTCGGCCAGTCGGGGCACCGCGGCCGCGCGGCGGTCCTTGGCGTACCCGGACACGCCCTGGATCGCCCCGGTCGCCAGACCGGCGTGGAGCTGGGCGCGGGTCCGCCCCAGCCGGGCCGCGTCCATCACCGCCAGGGTCACGGCCGCCACGGCGGGGCTGGTCACCCGCACACGGCGGGAGCGCCCTTGCTGCTCTGGCTCGAGCCAGCCGTGGAGCTCACCCAGGGCCGCGTCCAGCTCTGGCTCCTCGCAGTCCAACACCGCCCTCAGGATGCGCCGGTCGATGCTGCCCAGGCCGGCGACCTGGAGGGCCGCTGCATGGAGCCAGGCACTGAGTGGCTTGGGGAAGCGGGTCGAGCGCTTGCCCCGCAGGCCGAGCAGCCAGGCGGTGACCTGGTCCTCGAGGGTGTGCCCGGTCCGCCCCTGGGCGAGTGCGCCGAGCAGCCGCGCGTGCTCCCGACCGGCGGAGTGCTCGACCAGCAGCCGGGCCCGGGCGTCGAGATCCGCCAGGTCCATCAGGTTCCCGGCGAGGCCGGTCGCCTCGGCAGCCAGGGCGAAGCGGCGGGCCTCTGCGGTGTTGAGTTCGTGCAGCGAGCGGTGGACCTGGACCTCCTGGGCTTGGAGCCAGCGCGGCTTCTGCTGGCTGGCCCGGCGCCAGTCCACGGCCGAGGCCGTGAGCAACAGGTGCACGGCGGCGCCGCCCCGCTGGAGCCGTCCCGCGAGCTTGCGGGCGTCGAGGAAGGCGTCCAGATCCCGCCGTCGCAACAGCTCGTCGGCCCCATCGGAGACCAGCAGCACCCGGGTGCCCTGCTGCAAGGTGGGGCCTAGCTGGTCCCAGCGCAGGCCCCCCTGGTCGCGCCACCAGACCCGCCACGGTCCGCCCCGCCCGGCGATCCGTGCCGCCACCTGGCGGGCCACCGTGCTCTTGCCCTCGCCGTCTGGGCCGAGCAACAGGTGCACCGACCAGCCGCGCTTGTGGGCCCGCCCGCTCAGCAGGGCGGTCTCGAGCTCCTGAACCCGGTCCCGTGCTGCCAGCTGTGGGCACGCGACGATGCCCCACGTGGGGCCCTGGCCGGCGGCGAACCCGGGCAAGGCGTCCGGGGTGGGCTGGAGCAGCGGCGGCGTGACCTGGATCCAACCCGGCAGGGTCGGCGCGGGAGCGGGCTCCGGCTCGGACGGCGCCGCGGGCTCCGGCTCGGGCTCCGGCGGCACCAACCGGGTCTCCAGGTCGCAGAGCCACTGGCCCCCGTCGACCCCGCCATAGGTCCGGAAGCGACCGGTGCGGACCAGGGACTCGGTCCGCTGGAGCAGGCGTCGGGCGTCGGTCTTGACCTGGACCCGATCTGCCGACGCGAAGGCCCAGCTCAGGCTGACCTGGGCGTCGTCGCGCTTGACCACCTGGGTCAGCGCCTGGAGCACGGCGTCGTCGCGGGGCACGGCGCCCAGCACCACCACCGCGTGGTCTCGCACCACCGGCGCCAGGGCCTCGGCCAGCCGGGCTGGCGGTGGGGCCGGTCCGAGAGACGCGGGGTCCCGCCAGAAGCCAGCCAGGTGGACCAGCTCGATCCCTTCGCCCGCCCCCCGGGGCCGGGTCAAGGTGCCGTCGGGACCCAGGACACGCCGAGCCACGCGGCCCCCGGCCCGCAGGATGGCAATCGCCAGGAGCGGATCCCAGCCCAGGGTGAGCACCGGGCCCCGCAGGCCCTTGGCACCGGTCGCCAGCAAGGTCCCCAGGGCCTGCAGCCCCGGCGGCACCTGCCAGCCCTCGAGGTCTCGCTCCAGCTCTCGGTCGTCGGGCAGGGCCCGGGCGTCTGCTGTCCGGGCCTGGCGCACCGCTCGCACGGCCAGCGCGTGGAGCTCATCGGCCCCGGCCCGGTCGGCCAGCAGCGCCAGCGCCGCGTCGACCTCGTGCCCCCACCCGGCCTCGGCCACCGCGTCTTCCAGGTCCGCGCTCAGCGCCGGGTAGGCCGCGACCGCCTCCCGGACCAGCTGCACCCTGGCGGCGCCGTGGGGCACCGCCGGCGCCGACAGCGAGCTGCCGAGCACCAGGGCGACGCGCCGGTCCCGATCCAGGGCCGTCGCGACGGCGTCCAACAGGGCTTCTGGGGGGTGCAGGCGGAGACCCATGCCAACCCTCTAGCCCGGTTCCCCCAGGACGAGCACCGCCGCGGCCACCGCGAGTGCTCCGGCGCTCACGCTCCAGAAGAACACCTGGGGCCCCGGGACCGCGGCCAGCAGCGCCAGCAGAGCCACGGCGCCGGCTGTTCCATAGGCCCCGACCATGCCCGCGACCTGGCCGGTGACCGGGCGGTGGACCCCGGGCACGATGGCGTGCACAGCGCCCTCGCTGGCCTGGACACAGAACGAACAGGCCATCACGCTGAGCACCGCGAGCCCCAGGGGCCAGTGGGGCCCCATGAAGCCCATCGCCGCGTACCCCAGGGCCGCGCCGAGCAACAGGACCAGGAGGGTGCGCCAGCGGGCGCCGCGGCGGTCGGCCAGCCACCCGCCCAGGGGTCTCGCGAACAGGTTCATGAAGGCGTAGGACGCCGCCACGGCCCCCGCCAGGGCCGGCGCGAGCGTCCAGGTCTCCTGGAAGAAGCGGGGGAGCATGGACACCGCCGCAAGCTCCGAGCCAAAGGTCACCAGGTAGGCCAGGTCCAGGACGGCGACCTGTCGAAAGGCGTAGCGGGACGCCGCGGGCACGCCGGCCCACAGGCGGGGCGCGTTGAGGGTCCAAGCGCGGCGCAGCTGGGCCACCAGCAAGGCCGCCACGACAGCGTGCGCGACGCCCGCGCTCACCGGACCGAGCAGGCCGAGCAGCTGGAGCTGCCAGACCAACAGGCCCAGTGCGCCCGCCAGGGGCAGCTGCATCGCCATCAGTCCGGCCAGGGCGCCCCAGGAGCTCACCGGCAGCGCGCCGTGGCCGGCGGGCCTGGCATAGGTGCGACCGTCGGGTGTGTCGCGCACGGCCCAGAAGTAGACGAAGCCATAGGCGAAGCACGCCAGTCCAGACGCCGCGATGGCCCAGCGCCAGCCGTTCGGGCCGCCGAAGGCGTGCAGCGCCAGCAACGGCAGCAGCACCGCCGCCGCCGCGGACCCGAAATTGCCGAACCCCCCATAGATGCCGTTGGCGGCACCGACCTGGTCCTCTGGGAACCACTCGCCCACCATGCGGATGCCGACCACGAAGCCCGCGCCGATACAGCCCAGGGCCAGCCTGCTCAGCACCAGGCCGGTCATGGAGCTGCTCAGGGCGAAGGCCAGGCTGGGCACCAGCTGGAGCCAGAGCAGCCCCGCGTAGACCCGGCGAGGGCCGTAGCGGTCCACCAGCATGCCAATGACCACCCGGGCGGGGATGGTCAGGGCCACGTTGCAGATCAGCAGGACGTCCACGTCGCGCCGGCTGAGCCCCAGCTGGTCGGCCAGGGTGGTGGCCAGAGGCGCCAGGTTGAACCAGGTCACGAATGTCAGGAAGAACGCGAACCACGTCAGGTGCAGGACCCGGTTCGGCCCGGTCCAGGACAGGTAGCGGAGCGGTCCGGCGGGCGGGTTGGCTGCGGGCGGCATCGGGCGCCGGCCCTAACAGGCTTCTGAAGGAGTCTCCCGTCGCCAGTCCGGCGGCGGCACTTCGCTGGCCGGCCCCGCCAAGCGCTTGAAATGACGTGGCCATGCCTGCGGCTTGGCG
>CAZFLE010000226.1:0-2454 GCA_964519895.1 uncultured Enterobacterales bacterium
CGGCGATTCCACTTCCTGCGGGAGATCGCCTCCGGCGGCTTCGGATCCGTGTACCTGGCCAAGTTGATGCACGCCGATGGCTTCTCGCGTCTGGCCGCCGTCAAGCTGCTGCACCGGCGCTGGTCCGAGAACGAGGAGATCGCGCAGCGCATGCGCGACGAGGCGCGTCTGCTGGGCTGGCTGCGGCACCGCAACATCGTCGACGTGGTCGACCTCACGTCGATCGATGGCCGGGCCGCCATCATCATGGAGTACCTCGAGGCCGTCGACCTCAAGGTGATCGTGCACGAGCTGACGGCCCAGGGCGAGCGCATGCCCGTGCGGGTGGCCCTCGAGGTCATCGGATTCGTCGCGTCGGCCCTCGACGCCGCGTACAACCGGCCGCCCGTGGCCGGCGAGAAGCCGCTGCGGGTGATCCACCGCGACATCAAGCCCTCGAACATCATGGTCGACGACGCTGGGCTGGTGAAGGTCCTGGACTTCGGGGTGGCCCGGGCCGAATTCGACGCCCGGGAGTCCCACACCCGGGACCTGCAGTTCGGCTCGGTCGACTACATGCCTCCTGAGCGGCTGTTCTTCGAGCCCGAGACGCCCGCGTCAGACGTCTACTCGCTGGGGTCGACCCTCTACGAGCTGTTGACCCTGGAGAAGCTCGGCAAGGCCCGGGGCCGGCCCGAGCGCCACGCCGCACTGGTGGCCGACCGCATGAGCTACCTGCGAGCGCTGTTGGCGCTGCCGGGGCCTTTGGCCAAGGAGCTCGACGACCTGCTGTCCTGTTCCCTGAACTACGAACAGGACGCGCGCCCGTCCTCGGCCGACGTGACCACCCGGGCCCGCGCCCTCGCCCGCGGCATCGGGGGTCCCACCCTGTCCGAGTGGGCCGAGATCCACGTCCCGCCCACCCTGCAAAAGGTGCGGGAGATCCCGCGCCGGCCGAACCCCATGACGGACACGATCCTGTCCGAGGACTCACTGGGATTCTCTCGGGCCGAGGCCGAGACCCTGGACCAGGAAGGCCCGGATCCGTTCGTCCAGGCCCGCCCCGAAGCCACGCTGGTGGCCGACGACGACCCCCGGTGGGCCGCGCTGCGCGCCGCAGCGGTCGCCGAGCTCGACACCACGCCTGCGGTGCCCTCCTCGGCGGAGCTGCCGCCGGACCCGTCCTTGTTCGCACCGCCCGCCGAACAGGAGCTCGAAGCTCCGGCCCCGGAACCCGAGCCCAAACCCGCCAAGCCCAAGCCCCTCCTGATCCACCCCGACAAGCCGCCGCCTCCCCGGCCCGTCCTGGAGCCTCTGGCCACCCCTCAGGCAGGGGCCCTGGACGCCATCTCTGCGCCCTTCCTCAAGAAGCACAAGTCCCCCCAGGGGTTCCCGGGCGATCCGCGCCCCCGGGTCGAAGCACCCGTCGCGGCAGACGACGACTGGGACGACCTGCCCACCCGCATCGCCACCCGCGAGGACCAGCAAAAGGCCATCGAGCGGGTCCGCGACATCGAGAGCGGCGCCCACGCGGGCCCCTTTGGCGAACCCGCGGCGACCAGCTCGCCCTTTGCAGCCCCGCCAGAGCTCGCGGAGCTCCCGGGCATGGACGAAGACGACGAGGACGAGCCGACCCAGCAGATCTCGAGCCAGGACCTGCTGGGTGGGGAGACGCGCATCCTGGACGGCTCCCACGGGGCCGAGGACGACGGCTTCGTCACCACCGACCGCGGCCAGGCCGTCAGCGGCTGGCCTGCGCCGGCGCCGGTGCCCGCCGCCCCGACCCTCTTTCCCGGCGACGATGCGCTGGACTTCGATGAAGACCAGCCCACCCAGATGATCCCCGAGGGGGACGCGACCCAGATCCTGTCCGAGCAGCCGAGCCCGGACGCCACGCAGATCCTCGCAGACCAGGACCAGGGCCTGCCGTGGGACTCGGGCTCGAACGAGGTCGTCGACGACCTGCGGCCGACCGAGCGCGGACCGGGGCCTCGTGCGGGTGGCCACACCCTCATCCCGGACATGTTCGAGGACCCGCCCCCGCCGGCTCCTGCGCCCGCCCCCGCCCCCGCACCGCCCGCCCCGTCGGTCGAGAACTTCTTCGACGATCCCGACCATACCCAGCCGCCCCCGCCCAGGGATCCCTTTGGCGGGGCAGCTGCTTCCCCTGCACCACCCGCCGCCTACACCCCCGACGACTTCGCGCCAGTCGACGACGTCGTCGTGCCCAAGGGCCGCTCCAAGCTGTTCCTGGCAGTCGCCGGTCTCGCGGGCATGGCCGCCGCGGTGCTGATCATGGTCGTTGTGGGCGGCCAGGTGTCCGACCAGCTCGGCGGCGGCGACACCCCCACCGGCACGACCCCTGCACCCGTCGAGCCCCCGCCAGCCCCCGATGCAACCGCAGCCGATCCCCCGCCGCCTGCCCCGACCCAGGAGGCCGTGCCGGTACCGCCCCCCGAGCCCGAGCCCGAGCCC
>CAZFLE010000226.1:2554-8709 GCA_964519895.1 uncultured Enterobacterales bacterium
CCCGAGCCCGAGCCCGAGCCCAGTGGCCCGACCATCACCTTCGTCTCCCAGGCCGCGGAGACCAAGAAGGTCCGGGCTGACTGCACCTCCGACGGCGCCCGGGTCAGCGATCGCGATGTCCAGGCCGTGCTGGCCATCGCCAAGGCCGACAAGTGCACGGTCACGGCCTACCTCAAGAAGGGCCGGCGGTCGGCGACTGTGACCGACGTGACCCAGGGCACCTGGGTCTGCTTCAGCACCGACGACGACAGCTGCAAGAAGTCCCGGAACTGAGGCCCCGCCGGCTCAGAACAGGATCGGCGTCAGCACGAGCGACAACACCGCGGCCACCCCGGCACAGGCGAAGTTGAGGGCCAGCCCGGCATAGGCCATGTCGCCTGGGGCGACGCCGCCCGCCTCGGACGCGATGGCGTTGGGCGCGGTGGCGACGGGCATCATGAAGGCGCAGGACGCGGACATCGCCGCCGGGACCATCCACAACAGTGGGTCCACGCCTGCCGCGGCGGCCCCGGCCGCCAGCAGAGGCAGCGCGATCTGGGTCGTCGCGGTGTTGCTGGTCAGCTCGGTCAGGAACGACATCGCCAGGCAGAGGGCGGGCACCGACACGGCCAGCGGCAGGTCGGCCAGAGCTGCGGTGCCCCCGGCCAGCCAAGCGGTCAGGCCCGACGACGAGATCGCGGCGGCCAGGGAGAAGCCGCCACCCAGGAGGATGAGCACCGACCAGGGAATGGACTTCTCGGCCCGCCGCCACGAGATCAGGAAGCGACCCTCGGAGGGATCGTCCGCTCGAGCCGGGCCGGGTCGCGGCAGTGCGAACAGGACGATGGCCGCCAGGATGGCCACCCAGGCGTCGCTCACCTGACCGGGCACTGCGCTTCCCCAGCCCGGCAGGTCCAAGGGCCCCACGGCGAGCGGGCGCCGGGTCAGCCACAACAGCAGCGCCCCGGCGACCACCGCCAGGACCGAGCGTTCGCCGGGCTGCCAGGGGGGCAGCTCGGGGGCGTGCAGCGGCGTCTCGAAGCGGTCGGGCAGCGGGAGGGCCAGCCGCGTCACGACCCACCAGGCCAACGGCACCGACAGCACCGCGAAGGGGACCCCGAGGGCCATCCACGCGGCAAAGGAGATCTCGCGCCCGGCGTCGGCTGCGAGACCCGCGAGCACGGCATTCGGGGGGGTGCCCACCAGGGTCGTGACCCCGCCGATCGAGCACGCATAGGCCAGGCACAGGACAAAGGTGCTCTCGGTGCGAGGGCCGTCGGCCGTGGTCGCCGCCAGAGCCGTTGCCAACGGCAGCATCATGACCATCGTGGCGGTGTTGGACACCAGGCCGGAGATGATGGCCGCCGAGACCATCATCGCCAGCACCACCCTGCGGGGCGAGACGCGGACCCGGGCCGGCCGGAGCAGCAGTGCGGTCAGGCGATGGTGCAGGCCGACCTCTTCCGTGGCATGGCCGATCACGAAGCCGCCCAGCATCAGGAAATTCAGGTGGTGGGCATAGGGGGCCGCGGCGGCCTTGATCGACATGACGTCGAGCAGGGGAAAGGCCACGAGAGGCACCAGCGCCGTCACCGCCATGGGAAGCACACCGCCGAGCCACCAGATGGCCATCAGGACGGCCACGGCCGCCGTGCGCTGGCCGGCCACGCTCAGGCCCTCTGCGCCGGGCAGCGCCAGGACCACCGCTGCAGCCACCAGCCCCACGGCCACGCCGCCCAGCCGGTAGCCCGGGCGGCCCCGCTGAGCGTCCCAGCGGTGGACCTGTCGTGCGAGAGTGGCCAGGAGCGAGGACATCGCTCGCATTTAGCCTGGAGGGCCGTTGTCCGGAGACCGTACAGGGAGGGTGACCGCGCCCCACCGCCAGAGCTCCCTCTTCGTCTGCCCCGAGACCGGCGAAGCGCTCGACAACTGGCGCACCTCCGCCGGCACCCGGTACCCGCTCTTGTCGGGCATCCCCGTGCTCGTCGCGGAGCCCCGTGCCTTCCTGCTGCGCCACGGGCCGTGGGAACCAGGGCTGGGCGTGCCCACGGCGGCTCGGGAGCCCCTGGGGGTCGGAGAACCCGACGCCGTCACCCCTCACCTGCCCGCCGGGGCCCTGGGTGCGCCCGGGGGGCTCGGCGACTGGCTCTCCGGCATCGCAGGCTTGACGCCGGCCCAGGTCGCGACCGGGCTCGGCGCCGAGATCGCCCCGCCGGGCCCTGTGCTCCACCTGGGCTGTGGGGTCGGAGACTTCTCCCGCAGAGCGGTCCAGGTCGGCCGCGTGGTCTACGCCGTCGACCGGAGCCCCGAAGCGGTGGTGATGGCGCGGGATCTGCTGACCGGGCGGCAGCGCCAGACCTGGCTGCCGACCCACAAGGGCGGCTGCGCCAAGGTGCGCTTTCCACACCAGCCGGTGGTCGGAGGCATCCAATTCGCCATCGTCGATCCTTGTCGGCTGCCGTTCCGGCCGGGCACCTTTGCCTGGGTCCACCTGGATCAGGCCCTGGACGACGCCTCTCCCGGCCGGGTGGGCGAGCTGCTGGTGTCGGCCACGGCGGCCCTTCGCCGGGGGGGTGTGCTGACCCTGTGCACCGCGTACAGCGGTCCCCAGGTCGCGGTGCCCGACGCCCCTGCGCCAAAGGGCGAGCTGGCCGAAGCCCTGGGTGAGCTGGGCCTCACGATCCTGCGTGAACAGGACCAGGTCCCCCGCATCGTGCGCTGGTACGACCGGCGCTTCGAGGTCAGCTTCCACCACTGCCTGGCAGCCCGGAGAAGCTGAGGGGCCCTGGCGCGGCTAAGTTCGGCCTATGCCGTTGTTCGTCCTGATCTGGGTCGCGTGCACGGGCGCCGACGACCCTGGGCCGGCCCCGGACCCCCTCCCCGATGCGTGCGAGCCGACTGCATCGACCGCGACGGCGAGCGGGACAGACAGCGGGCAGACCACCGATAGCGGGGGCCCGACGGACTCCGCAGACACCGGCGACGCGCCCCCCTGGCTCCTGGACTGCGCCGTGCTCGACGTGCCGGAGCTGGTCACGTCGCGGCAGCTCAGGCTCACCTTGTCCGAGCCCGGGGCCGTGCGGCTGTGCTGCACCCACCAGTCCGACCCCGCCCAGGCCCACGTGGTGTGGTCCCCCCAGGGGACCGAGCACCTGCTCACCTTGGAGGGTCTGCTGGCCTCGGCCAACTATGAGTGCGACGTCGACGTGACGCTGGCGACCGGGGAGCAGCGCGTCTCGGCGACCCTGTCGACCGATGCCCTGCCGGACTGGATCCGGCTGCCTGAGCTGACCGGCGACCCAGCGCTCAGCGAGGGGGGCTACACGCTGGTGAACCACTTCCTGAACGGCAAGGCCGTCGACGAGCAGAAGCTCCTGATCTTCGATCGCGAGGGGCGGATCCGCTGGTACCACACCGTGCGCGACGACATCACCGCGGTCGATGCCACCTATGTGGGGGACGGCAACGTGCTGTACGGCGGTGGGTTCGGAGGCCCGCCCACCCTGGTGGACATGGCGCTGCACCAGGTCTTCCAGGGCGCCCAGCCCACCATCGGCGTCAGCCACCACCACGACGTCGAGATGCTCCCGTCGGGCCGGATCGCCGGCCTGGTCACCACCCGCAACCAGGGCGACGGGGCGGAATTCACGGGTTTTGGCGTCGAGATCATCGACGTGCCCTCCGGGGAGCTCGTGTGGTCCTACGACAGCCAGATCGCCATCGACGCCGGCGAGCTGACCGAGGGCAGCAACGATCCCTGGCACGCCAACGCCCTCCAGGTGATCGAGGAGAACGGCGTGCTCCAGGACGTCTACGTCAACCTCCGCGACCTCAACCACCTGGTCCGCATCGACCCGGAGAGCAAGCGCATCACGTCGGTCCTGGGCCCCGGGGGGGACTTTGCCCTGGTGGACGGCCGGGGGGATCCGGCGCCGAGCGATCAGTGGTTCGACTTCCCCCATGCCCCCGAGGTCCGGGGAGACCGGGTCCTGTTCTACGACAACCGCAACAACGCGCCGGCGTCGGACACCAGTCGCGCGGTCGAGCTGACCCTGGACCGCGGGGCCGCCACGGCCCAGGTGAGCTGGGAGTGGACCGAGCGGGACTTCCGGGAGCAGGCCTGGGGCGACGTGGACACGCTGTCCACGGGCGATGTGCTGGTCACCATCGCCCACTGCGACCACTGCCAGATCTCCGACGACGCCAGCCGGAGCGCCGTGGTCGAGGTGGACCGGGACAGCACTGAGGTGCTGTGGCGTCTCACGTGGCCCGAAGCCGCCGACGGCATCTACCGGGCGGACCGGATCCCAGGCTGCGAGGTCTTTGCCAACGCGGCCTACTGCCCCGACGTGCTCGATCGGTGAGCCCGTCGGGCCTGGGGCCCACGGCAGTGGCCCTCCTCCAGACTGCGCACCAACCGGTGGTAGTCCACGGGCACTGCCCTGGGCGCATGGCTGGCCCGCACGACGGCGACGCCGGCGTCGGTGGGGAGCACGTGGACCCGGATCTGACGGGTGCGGCGGTTGCGGTCCCGGCCCACCACCGTCGCCACCGCGCAGGCGCCGACCTGGCGAACGTGCACCGGTCGCGTCATGCCGGCCTGGCTGCTGACCAGCCGAGCGACCCGCTCGGCGGCCACGTCGACGGGGCCGACCAGCAGGCTTGGCGCTTCGTAGAGCACCAGCCGAAGGTCCGTGTCGGTGTGGCGCATGCTCAGCACGTCGCCTTCGGTCCCGCGGGTCGCCGTTCGCCAGCCCTCCGCGAGCGGGAAGTACAGGGAGCCGACCCGGGCCACGCCATCCGAGGCGGAGACCGGGTTGGCCTGCAGGCGGAGCGTGCGCTCCCAGGAGGGGAGGTCGACCGAGGCACCGAGCCGCACGGCGACGATGCCGCCCCGGGCGGCCTCGCGCACGGTGACGACGGGGGATCCGGACCCGCCGATCAGCAGCACCAGCGCATCCCCTGGGCCCGGGCGGACCTCGACCACTCGGCCGTCCTGGAGCACGCGCCCGTGGAGCAGCCGTGCGGCTTCCTTGCGGGCGTCCGGGGCCAGGTTCACGGTCCACGCCGCCCTCAGGTCGGGGTCGTCCGGGTGCTGCCAGATCGAGACCGCGTCCCCGCGCCAGCCCGTCGCGAGCTCGCGGGCCTGGGTGTCGCTGCCCACCTGGGCGGTGTAGGCCAGCCAGCTGCCCAGGGCCAGCTCGCCCATCCGATCGCTGTGCACCTGTCGCCAGCCCGCGTCGGACCAGGTCGGCACATCTGCGGGGCCCACCGGGTCTGGGCCCTCGCCGGCTTGCCAGCGGTCCGGGTGGAGCAGAGCCGCCGTGGTCGAGGGCAGGCGCTTGCAGGCCATGTCCACCGTGCGCCACTCCCCTGCGTCGAGCAGGCGCAGGACCACGTCGGTGGCCACGGTCCGCAGGACGTCGTCGTCCTGCGCCAGGGGGCTGGGATGGGCCACTGGGGCAGCTGTCCACGGGGCCAGGGGCAGCGCTGGGTCGACCGCGTGTCCCCGGGGGCGGAGCCCGGCACGCACCAGCTGCTGCTCCCACGTGAGCACCACCGCCATGGCGTCCTGGATCGCCTCGGCGACCCGCCGGGCGTCCCAGGTCCACGCCGCCGGCTCACAGGTGGGCAGCACGCTGTGGGCGGCAGCCAGCTGGCGAGCGGGATCGGACAAGCCAGCCTGGGTGGTGAGGACCATGCCCAGCTCCCGGTCCCAAACGATCGGAGGGCCGCGGCGGGCCACATGAGCTGCCAGCGCTGAGGGTTCGGGCAGCAGGCCCAGGCCGGCCAGCGCCGGGGCGTGGTCGTCCAGCCCCCCAGCCACTGCCGCCTGGCCCCGGCGGAGCTCCCACCCCTCTGCAGCGATCACCCGGACCGGGACGGCCACAGGCTCTTCGAGCTCACGGACCGCAGCGAGCTGGTCGGAGAGCTTGGCAAAGGAGGCCTGGTCCTCGGTCGCTGCGGGCACACCGGGGAGCGCGCCTTCGGTGGCGACGGGTCCACAGGCGAGCCAGGTCAGGAGCAGGATCTGCACCTCCCTTGAATCGGATCGGGGGGGCGGATGAGTTAGGTGCCCTGGGCCACCTGATGTCTGCAGACTCCCCATCCCGCAAGGTCTTCATCAAGACCTTCGGCTGCCAGATGAACGCCTACGACAGCACCAAGATGGGTGC
>CAZFLE010000227.1:0-8674 GCA_964519895.1 uncultured Enterobacterales bacterium
GCTGGGCGTGCCCGTGATCGTGACCTGGGCCGAAGGTCACGTGAGCGCTGACCTGACAGGCCACCCGGCCTCGGGTGCCCTGATGCTCGACCCAGGCACCACAGGGCGAGACACCCCCGAAGCCGGCCAGAGGGTCGGCGTCGAGCTCCGGGGCGGGGGCACCGTGCTCCGTGGAGAGACCGAGATCGTGGCGGCGCCACACCTGGGGCCCTGGCGTCTGGCGATGCCTGCGCTCCTGCGCAAGGTCGAGCTGCGCCTGACCCGACGCACCGGGTCCACCGACGGGGTGACCCTGCGGGCGGCACGCACCGATGGGCCCGGCTGGCTCAGGTTCCGGGTCTGCGAGCTCTCCAGCCAGGGTCTGGGCGTGGGTCTGGGGCGCAACACCCGCCTCTTGCGGCCTGGCGAGCGGCGCAAGGCCATCGTGGACCTGATGGGCCGCGAGTACGCGGCGCTCCAGGTCGAGGTCCGCTACGTCGACCGGGACGCCAGGCTGGCGGGTCTGCAGGTGGTCGGGGTCGAGGATCCCGACGCACTCGCGCGACTGTGCGACGTCATCCAGGGGTCCCAGGCGGCCGCCTGACTCAGGGCTTCGGCCGCTGTCCCACCGGCGCGACCACCAGCTCCAGGGCGTCCATGCCATAGACAGCCATCGGGTGACCCCAGTGCTCGAAGGCCTGGCCCGATGTGAAGGCGATCTCGTCGCTCTGCTCGCCGCGCTCGAACCGCAGCGTGCCGGTGGTCACGTGGTGGCTGAAGCGGCCCTGCTCGTCCATCACGGTGTCCTTGCTGCCGGCGACCAGGGTGACCGTGCCGCGCAGGCCCTCGACCGTCCGCGGCTTGCCAAAGGGAATGCGCACGTGCACGGACTCGGTCAGGGCGGCGGTCTGCACAGGCTCGGGCTCGGGCTCGGGGGGCGGGGCGGCGCTGCTCTCCGGGCCGGCACAGGCCAGGGCCAGCAGCAGCAGAGCGGTCACAGGGCGGGCATCCGCAGGACCTGGTCAGGCTCGATGTGGTTCGGATCCGCGCCGATCACGTCCTTGTTCAGGTCGTAGATCTCCCGCCAGCGGCTGGTGTCGCTCAGGTAGCGGTCGGCGATGGCCGACAGCGTGTCGCCACGGACCACGGTGACGGTCTCCTGGTAGGGGCCATCGGGGGACCCGGTGCCGTCGATGTACGCGCCCACCATGATGGCCTGCATCATCGTGAGATCGCGGTCCACCTGGTCCCAGAAGGGCTGCGAGGCCGCGCGATCCCGCAGGTAGCCGATGTCCAGGTCGTCCAGGTCCTGGAGCGCGTCCCAGGGGTCTCCGGCCTTGACGGCCTCGGACAGCGCCTGGATGCGCGGGGAGTTGATCAGGTTGCCGCTGGCGGGCTGGGTGTAGCCGTCGACCATGGTCTTGAAGGCCGGGTCGAGGGCGTAGTAGTGCCCCAGGTAGGCATAGGACTTGGTCCAGTTGCCCGCGGCGTCCAGGTAGATGTTGTCGGCCCGCGCGGGCAGGTGCATGTGGTTGAAGATGTCCTGCTGCCGCTCGTTGGTGAACGCGGTGGACACGGTCTTGGTGATGTCGTCGGCGTTGCCCAGGGTGTTGTCCGGACCGTCGTCGATGGCGGTGATGTTGTAGTTGGTCACCGCCACGTCGGTGGAGGGGCTGAACCAGTCGGGTCCGGAGCCCTCGGGGTTCATCATCCAGTAGGCGCGGAACTCGCTCTGGTACTGGTTGTAGGCCCAGCCCGGGGCCCGGTCGGTCATGTTCGGGTCGGCGGCCGGCTGGGCGACCTCCCACTCGCCGCCGTTGTGCTGGTCGGCGTCGTGCTGGACCTCGTGGATGAAGAACGTGACGATGTCGCCCTCGGAGAAGCTGACCGGGTCGACGAGCATCATCGTCACGCCGTCCAGGCCCATGCTGCCGGCCACGGTGCTGAACTTGGCTTCGACACCGGCGTCGTTGGTGGCCTGGCCGGCGGCGTCGAGGGTGTCGTCGTAGGTCGCGCCGTCGCTGTCGTACTGGACCCGGGTGTCGAAGTACGACTGCTGGTCCGCGGGGATGCTCGGCCGCAGGTGGGCGTCGTGGGTGGGGGTCATCACGAACAGGTTCGCCTCGCCCTCGTCGATCCACTGACAGGTGTTGCGCAACAGGTTGACCCGCGAATTGGCCCCAGCGCTGGGGTCGACCTGTTGGGCCAGACCGGAGCGGATGATGCGATCGATCTTGGTCCGGTTGCGGCGATGGCGGGACAGGGCCGCCCGCTTGGTGGTCGGGGCATCGGCTCGGACCGCACCCACGGCCGGGTTCGGGGCCCCGTGGTCGTGGTCCTCGCAGCTCTCGGGCGCCGGCTCGCCGGCGCGGAGCTGGTCTTGGACGAAGCTGTTGCCCCGGGCCTGGCTGAACCCGGCGGACGTCGCTCCTGGGCCCGCCGCCGTGGTGTCGGAGCTGGTGTCGTGAGCGTGCTCGTGTCCCTGCGGCATGATCGACCCCGTGCGGGGCCTATCGTGCCATGGCCGAGGGGGGCTCCGCGGCGCCGAGGACTCGGGGGGACACCGGCGCCGGGTCAAGTCCCTTCGTACTGCCGGTTTCTGTCCCGATCGTGGCGTCAGGCCCCCTTTTTGGGCCCGGAATGGGGCCTCAGCGCCTGACTCGGGCCCAGGAGCGGCAGTTCGGGGGGACTTGACCGGACCGGGCGGCAGTTCAAGTCGACTTGACCGACGTGCTCGCCCCGGACCCAATTGACGCGAGATCGCCAGTGCGGGTCCGAAGAGAACCCTTGGAGGCATGGATGGCAAGACTCGAAGCGGTCTCCCTGGGGCTGTTCCTGGTGGGCTGTGCGCCCAAGAGCGACCCGGCCGAGCCGGCCGCTGCGCCGGTCGACGAACCCCAGGCCCAAGCCCAGGCCCAGGCCGCGCCGGAAGCCGATCCCGCCGCCGCCGCCGCAGCGGCAGAGCTGGCGGCGCGACGGGCAGCGGGCCTGCCCGACGGCGTCACGCCGCTGGTGCCAGGTGGCTGCGCGACGCTGCCGCCACCAGACATGACCGCCATCCCCCCAGCCCCGGGCCCCTTCCCCTGGAAGACCCCTGCGCGAAGCCCGGGCCTGACCTGCGAAGGCGGGGACTGGCACCTACAAGCGAGCATCAAGGACGGAGACCGCACCGTGCAGGAGCTCGCCTTCCAGGCCTGGGACCTGAGCCAGCGCACGGTGATCGGCGAGTGGCCGGTGGGGGAGCTCGACGACCAGCTGGAGGCGACCCTTGTGCTGACCGCGGACCAGGTCGGACACCCCTGCGGAGCCTCTCCGGTCGTGATGGTGATGCATGGACGGGTCGACGACCACCTGGTGCCGCCCAGGGGCTCCGGCTTGCCCGATGGTGGAGACATCTCGTCCCTGGGCAGCCTGGGCACCACGGACGGCTGGCGTTTCCAGTCCGGTAGCCACCACGGGGACGCCATCTGGCTGTGGCTGCTCTACCCCTACGCGGGCGAGGTCCGCGGGCCCTGGCCGGTGCCGCTCCAAGACCCGGCGCAGCTCTCGCCGTGGTGGACCACGGTCGATCTCGATGACCTGGGCCTGCCGGCCGACTCGGCCGTCGCGGCGCTGACGAGCTGCATGGGAGAAGACCTGCTGGGGGTCGGGGCCCGCTGAGGGATCCCCTCGGGCGACCGCGTCCTACTCCACCCGCAGCGTCGTCTGGGGCGCCGGGTCCAGGACCACGGACGTGCCGTCGACGCGCCACGCGGAGCTCTCCACCCCGTCTACCCACACTGCGGTAGGCGTCCAGGCGTGAGGCCAGCCCACCGTCAGGCTGCACGCGCCCTCGTCCCGCGCGACCCACCCCTGGAGACCGGCGTCGTCGGCCTCCAGGGAGACCGCTCCCAGCGCACAGCTCGCCTCGCCGCCCAGGCCGTCCTCGTGCCAGGCCAGGGACCCGTCGGCCCAGAAGAGCCAGGTCGCGCCGTCGGAGACGCACAGCGCCGCGTCGGTCTCCAGCTCACCCAGGCTCTGGTGTCCGTCCGCGGCCCCGATCAGCAGGTCCCCGGTGCGGGCGAGGCGGCGGCCGTCCTCGGCGGTCAGGATCTGTACCTCGGGCGGCTGCTCGGTCCAGGGCAGCAGCAGCGTCACGAAGGTCGCGGCGTCGGTGGTCTCGCCGCCCCGCACCCAGGTGTGGTCCCAGGTATACGGGTAGTGGAAGTTGGTGCCCCCGGTGCCGGTCTCCCAGGACAGCCCATCGGGTCCGGTGAGCGCCCGCACGTCCAGGGCCACCGGATCGCCCGCGTCGTTGGTGGTCTCCCACCGAAAAGCGTCGTCGTCGAGCCAGCTCAGATCGCCGTCGCCGTGGGTGGTGGGACCGCCCAGGTGCCACTGAACCCGCCAGTCCCGGGGCTCCGGGCCGGCGACCTGGTCGACGACCACGAAGAGGGCCTCGTCGGGGAAGGCCACGTGGCGGGTGTGGTCCAGCTCGCCGTCGGCCAGCGTCCCGGCCACGACGGCCCAGGGCACCGGGCCCTCGGTGAGCATCGCCTCGACCCGGGCCGGATCGACCACGTCGACGTAGTCGTAGACCACGCTCGGCCCCTGGCCATCGGCGACGACGCTGTTGTGGCCCTCGGGGGACTGGAGCCAGGCCTCTTCGGCGGCGTCTGCCGTGCCTTGGTAGTTGCGGCCGTCGCCGGGGTCGATGAGCAGCAGGGCCCCGGCGTGCATGAGGCTCAGGCTGAGCTGGTCGGCCTGGGCGTGGCCCGATGCGCAGGGGCTGTCCTTGCCCAGCAGCCCAAGCCACGTGTCGTCGACGTCCCACCCAGTGCGGAACACCGCGAGCTCGGCTCCCGGGCTCGCGTGGGTCCACGACGGCGGGTCGAGCCCCACGTCGTCCTGGCCCTGGCGGTGGTGGAACCAGGTGTAGAGGTCCGCCTGGTCGAGCACGTAGCGGGCGGCGAGGTTCGCCCCGGGCAGGGTCTGGAGCCAGCCCGTGCCGTAGAGCATCGTGTGGCCGCTGGGCATCATCATGGCCACGTCGGCGTCGAGCATGCCCCGCAGGCGCCCCTGGGTGACGCGGTCCTCGCCGCCGAGCTGCCACCAGTCGATGAGGGTGGGGGTCAGGATGCTGAAGACGTCGGACTGATAGCCGGGGCCTTCGCAGTACAGCCCGCTCTCCCCCAGGTAGCGGAGCAGCTGAGCACCGAGCGCCTCGCCGCCGAGGTTCCGGTCGTAGAACAGGTCGTCGACGACGAAGTCCAGCGCGTCGCCGCCGCCCCACCACAGGGGCTCGGCCTGCTCGGGCAGGACCAGGGCCAGGCTGAGCAACCCGGCGAGGTCCCGCAGGCGACCGTTCGCAGCGGTCCAGCCGGGGTCCGGGTGGATGAGGCCGTAGTCGTAGTACCCGCTCTCATCCAGGCCGCCGCGGGTGATCTCCTGGTGCACCAGCGCCTGGAGCGCGTGGCGGATGGCGCGATGGCGGGGCGCCCAGGTCGCCGGGTCGTCCGCCTCGCGCGCGACCAGCTCGGGCACCAGCAGGTCATAGGCCTGGGCGTAGTTGCGCAGGGTGCCACCCCGGTACCAGGACCAGTTCCAGGCCCCCTGCCCCACCCCCTCGAGCAGGGCCAGGGCCTGGTCGAAGGCGTCGTCGTCGCCGTCGTGCCAGGCGAGCCAGGCCAGCAGCGAGGCGGCGTGGGCCGCGTCGTAGTGGGCCTGGTCCTCGCTGGTCGGATCGGTGGTGTCCCGCTCCGCGTCGGCCCAGCCCCTGAACGCGTCGACGCCGTAGAGATCGACGTAGTCGTGAAGCGTGACCAGCGCCGGGTGGGCCTCCAGGTGCCAGGGCGCGTGCCGGGCCTGGGCGTCGGTCGGGGTCCAGGCGGACCCGTGCAGCCGGGCCTCGCCGATGCGCCCGGTGGCCTCCAGCATGAGCGGGCCCGAGCCCAGGGAGGTGCGGCGGGTGGTGGCCCCGGGAATGTCGAAGGCCACTTCGTCGGCCAGCCGACCGTCGACGTGGAGCGCCAGCCCCGTGGCCGAGACAGCGAGCGCGGCCCGGGTCCAGCCCTCGGCGCGGGCGGCCTCGAGGGTGTGCTCGCCAAAGGTGGCCCGCACCATCTCCCCCTCGAGGGCGAGCCAGGGCCCGTCGGGCCAGCCGTAGCCGCCCTCCCGCCCCGAGAGCTCCAGGGTGAGGGGGGCCAGGGCCTCGAGCTCCGGGCCGACGAGGGTGCCCGTGAGGTGGGGACAGACCGCCGCGTGCTGGGGCTCGATGTAGAGGCAGGCCTGCTCCGCATCCGACTCCCAGCTGGCCGTTCCACCGCTGGCCGCCAGGCCCAGGGGCCCGCCGTCCGCGAGGCCATCGACCTGGGCGGAGCGGTCCATCGGGGTCCAGGCCGACCACAGGGCGGCGTCCCGGCGGGTGGCAGCCAGGCGCTGGGGGACGGGCGAGAGCACGACTTCGTCCAGGGCCCCGGTCCAGCCCTCGCCGACGGTGAGCACGGTGCCGGAGGGGGCCAGGCGGTGGAAGTCGCTGACGGCTTCGGCGACCTCGGCGCCGTCGAGGGACAGGTGGGCCCTCACGCCGTCGAAGGTGGCCGTGACGTGGGTCCAGAGGCCCCGGACCGCGGGCGACTCCAGGGTCGTGACCGTGCCGTCGGCCCCGTCCAGCGCCAGGATCCAGGTGTCGTCCTGGACAGCCAGGGACCAGGCTTCATTGGTGACCAGGGTGCCGTCGCCGTCGGGCCGGGCCCAGGCCGAGAGCCCGAGGCGGGTGCCGCCGTCCAGGGCCGGCGCGTCGAGCACGAGCGGGGGGTCCTCGGCCGCCCGCAGCCAGGCGTTGCCCACCGGGCCGCAGGTGCGGTCGCCCTCGCCCTCGAAGCCCAGCTCGGCGGTGGTCAGCACGAAGCGCCGCAGCTCGGCCTGGGTCAAGGCCCGGTCGTAGAGCCGCAGGTCGTCGAGGTCCCCAGCGTAGCGGTAGTGCTCGGCGTTCTGGTAGGCCCCGACCGTGAAGGCGTAGCCCCCGTCGACCACGCCGCCGAAGTCGTCGGGCAGCGGCACCCGCTCGCGCAGCTCCCCGTCGACGTAGAGGGCGATGACCTCTCCGTCCCAGGTGGCGGCGACGTGGATCCAGCTCTCCAAGGGCGCCGGGACCGTGGCCTGGGCCAGGTCGACGCCGTCGGCCAAGCGAAGGCTCACCCTGCCCCAGCTGTAGTCGAAGGACAGGCCTCGGGGATCGGAGTCCCACAGGCTGCCCAGGACGATGGTCCGGGCGTCGCCGATCTCGGGCCGGATCCAGGCGGTGACCGTGCCGTGGGTCACCGTGAAGTCTCGTGTGATCACCAGGTGGTCGGCGTCGGCCAGGGAGAGAGCCGTGCCGAGGGGACCGTCGGTCCAGCTCCCGCCCACCGCGGTGATGCCGACCGTCTCGGAGCCGGACGAGACCAGGCCGTCGCCGGTGTCGAAGTCCAGCTGCAGCAGCGGCACCGGAGCCTCGGGCGTGTCGCCGAGGGGGCAGGGATCGGCGTCCAGGAGGCACCAGGGCGCCACCAGGCCCTCGTCGACCGCGTCGTCACAGTCCTGGTCCGCACCGTCGCAGAGCTCGTCGGCGTCCGGGTGCACCGTGGGGTCGGTGTCGTCGCAGTCCGTGCTGGCCGGGGCCCCGTCGCCGTCGGCGTCGGGGTCGGTCGCTCCGCTGTCGCCGGACGGCAGCGAAGCGGTGTCGTCGACGCCCAGAGTATGCGTCGGCGGCGTGTCTGCCGGGCAGCCGAGGAGCAGGAGGAGGAGGACTGGCACCCATCATCATAGGACCAGCAGTCCCTGGACGGGCCGACGGACTCAGCGCACCCCGTCCAGCTCCACCGCGATCATCTCGTCGCCGTCCGGGGTGATGTTGTACATGCGCAGCAGCAAGCGGTCGGGGTCCTCGAGATCGAGCACGATGCGCCAGCCCCAGTCCGGGCCGTCGCCCGCAGGGTAGGTGCCGAAGACGTCGATCGCGTCTGCAAAGGCTTCCCCGGTGAAGTCCATGCCCTCGCCGGCGTGCCAGGAGTCGGTCCACGACACGGAGACACTGTCTTCGATCTGCGCCACCGTGAGCACACCCTGCTGGGCCGCGCCGCGGAAGGCCCACGTGACCTGGATCTGGTTCCCGGCGACACACAGCGTGCCCGGGGACTCCTCGGCCTTGTCCGGGTCCTCGAACCACAGCTTGTTGGTCCCGCTCCAGTCGCCCTGGTGTTGGGCCAACACGTCGAGGGTGCTCATCCGTCGATCCTCTCGTTGACCAGATCGGCCAGGTCCATGAGGTTTTCACAGGCCAGCAGGTCGTCGACCTGGAGCTGGATGCCCAGCTCCTTCTCCACCAGCGCGGCGAACTCGACCGCGACCAGGGAGTCCTGGTCCTCGAGCGGGGTCTCGGGGTCGATCTCGTCGTCCTCGGTCACCGTGGCCATGCAGGCGGTCAGGTAGTCGACCACCGACTCGTAGCGATCGCCGGGGTCTTCGCAGTCCTCGATCTCCTGGCGGAGCTCCAGGCGCTCGGCAGCCCGCTCGTCCTGGCCCTCCTGGGACTCCAGCAGCTCCAGCATGAGCGGCGGCACGGGCCCCAGGCTGAGCCCGCGGGCCATGCGAGCGCGGTCGATGCGTAGCACAGCCGGCGTCGCGGCCGTGTCCTGGAGCAGGGCGCCCAGGATCTCCAGGGACTGGCTGGCCG
>CAZFLE010000228.1:0-8664 GCA_964519895.1 uncultured Enterobacterales bacterium
GAAAGTGCGCGGTCCTGACACCTACGAGGCCGATGGCGTCTCATCCCGGCCGAAACGCACGCCCTGAGCCCAAGCCGCCAATGGGATTGGCCCCACGATCGTCAGCCCGACCAAGCCGGAGTCATGCCCCGGATTCAGCTAGGCTGATGATAGGGATCCAAGCTCCGTGAGCTAATGCTTAACAAAAGGTTCCTGACCCCGGTTCCCCCCGGTTCCTCTCCCGCGCCGCGGGTGGCAGGCCTGGCGGGGAGCGCCCAGGGCTGCTCCGGCAGCCGCAGCCGGGAGCGGAAGTGGTCCGTGGGGAGTCTGGACCGGCCGAGCGCCAGCGAGGGCAGGCCGAGCTTGCGAGGTCCCGGGAAGACTGCCCACGAGCCACTTCCACGGACGGCGGAGGCGGACCCCGCAAGGGGGGGCGAAAGCCCGGAGGACGCAGTCCGACGGGACCGTACGGGCCGCGCGTCCCGCGCGCGACCGCGCAGCGGCCTCGCGCCCGGAAGAGAGAAAGAGAACCGGGTGCGGGAGCGCCTCACTGCCTGAGAGGATGCTGCCAGAGCTGACTCCCAGGGGTCGGTCAGGGTAGGGACCCAGCTCTGTCCCGCCACCCGGTCCTCGGAGACGGTCGCTGGATCATCCTGCACAGTCCGTGCCGATGGCTCAACGATGCGGATCCGGGTAGTAGAGGGTCCCGCGGATCACGACTCTGGTGTCGCGGTCAGGAGACAGCGTGCAGCGACTCGGAGACGACTGGACAGACGATCAGCGGGCCCTCTGGGACTCGTTCTCAGTGGACTTCCGGGACCACTTCGAGCAGTGGACTCTGCAGTCGGCGAGGTCGCTGGGACGGGCCCTGGCACTGGACCGCGCAGAGCGCGTGGTCGAGGTCGGGTGCGGCGCCGGTGGGGCAGGTGTGCTGCTCCGGCCGATGCTGCCCGACGGCGCCTCCTGGACCGCCCTGGACCTCAGCCCAAGGATGGTCGCGCTCGCCCAGCAAGCCCTCGGACCGGGCGCCACGGTGGTCGAAGGGAGCGCCGAAGCCCTGCCCTTCGACGACCGCGCCTTCGACCGGCTGCTGTCCAACATGTGCCTGATGCTGGTCGCCGACCCGGTGCGGGCGCTAGAAGAGGCGCACCGGGTCACCGCACCCGGTGGTCTGGCCGGCTGGTCCGTCTGGGGCAGGCCCTCGGAGAGCCCGATGATGACCCTGGTGGGCCAGGCCTGCGACGCCCTGGGTGTGGACGTGCCGGGCATCGAGCGGCCGAACTTCCACCTGGGGGAGCCGGGGCTGTTGGCGGACCAGGTCCGAGGGGCGGGCTTCACCGACGTGCGGGCGGTGAACGAGCCGATGGTCATCGGGGTCGCCGACGGCGCTGCCTTTGCCCAGGAGATGCTCTACACCGGTCAGCGGCGCAGGCTGTGGATGGCCACGCTGGGCCCAGAGGTCGAGGCCGCGCTGGTGGCCGAGGTCGCCCGCCGGGCGGACCTCGTGCTGGCGTCCGGCCGCACCCTGAGCCTGGATGTGCTCCAGGTGGTGGCGACCCGCTGAGCCTGGGGTGTAGGGTGGCCGCGGGTCGATTGACTGGGGCCGGGTCGTCGCCTACGTTCCGCCCATGATCACGCTCTTCTCCCGCATCCTGGCCCTCGTGCTCGCGCTCGGGGCCGCCCTGGCCGTCTCCCAGCCCGCGCTGGCCGAGACCCCCTGCTCCCGCACCACCCAGGTCGAGGACTTCCGCCAGGCCCAGATCCAGGCCGAGGACGCCTTTGCCCTGGGCGACGAAGCCGCGCTGCACGCCGCCCGGGACGCCGCGGTGCTGGCCCTGCGCTGCATCGGCGAGCGCCTGCCCGGCGAAGAAGCCGCCGCCTTCCACCGCATGATCGCCATGGTCGCGTTCACCTTTGGCGACGAGGCCCGGGTCAAGGGCGAGCTCCAGCGGGCCATCCTGCTGGACCCCGACTACTACGACCCCGGCTCGGTCACCCCAGAAGACCACCGCTTCATCCAGCTCTACGCCGAAGCCGCCGCGATGGAACAGGCCGCGGTCACGATGTTGACCCCGCCGCCCGGCGGCTTCGTGATGGTGGACGGCGTGCGCGACGCGGGCCGTCCAGACGGCGTCGCCTGCATCGTCCAGGTCTTCAACGCCGACTACATGCTGGTCGACACCGTCTACCTGCCGCCCGGCGCCGCGAACCCCTCGTGGGGTGTGCAGACGGCCGAGCCCCTGATCGACGAGACCTTCGAAGAGGACGAGCCGGCCCCGGCGCCCAGCTCGACCCCGGCGTCGGCGACCGCCCCCGCGGCCGCGGCGCCCAGCGGCGGCTCGCCGGTCCTGTGGCTGATCATCGGCGTGGTGGGCGGCATCGTGGTGGGCGTGTTCCTGTGCTGCTTTCTCAGCTTCATCCTGTACTACAGCTACTACTGAGCCTCGTGGCGGTCAGCGGGACCGCCCGGGCCGAGACGCTGGCGCAGGGGGACTTCACCCTGGTGCTGCCGGCGGGCTTCGTGCCGGACCAGGAGACCCAGCTGCTCGACGGCCAGTGGGCGGCCGGGCGACACACGCCGAGCGGCGGGGGCTGGGCCATCCGCAGCCTCGAGGCGGCCCCCTACCTGGCGGTTCGTCAGCGGGTCGCAGGCCGCATTGACGTCGACGCGGCCCTGTCGCCGGATCGCTTCGCGATGCTGGCGCTCCAGCAGGCCCAGGACACCGACGGCCTCAAGACCCTCTACGTGGGGCCCGCAGACGGGGTCGACCCCCAGGTCGGGCGCTGGGTCTTCACCGCCCCGGACGCCACCACGGGTCGTCTGGCCTGGTGGCACGTGTACTGGCGGACCCCGACCCACTTCGTCGAGCTGGCCGCCTGGGCGCCCCAGGACCAGCTGCCCCAGCTCCAGGCGGCGCTCCGCCAGGTCGAGGCCGCGGGCGACACGGGGGCGCCGCCGACGCCCACCCTCCTCTTCGAGTCGGGCCAGCAGGACTGCGGCCCGCCGGTGGCGATGGACCGCGCCACGGCGATCCGCGAGAGCCGGCGCTTCGACGACGCCCGGGAGATCCTGCGGGCCCAGCACCTGGCCGCGCCGTCCCCAACGGCCTTGCGCCTGGGCGAGCTCCGGGCTCTGGGGGTGCTGTACCGGCAGGTGGAGGCCTGCGTGCACGAGCAGGCCCGGAACCAGCGGGTGTGCGCTGTCGTCGAGGGCGAAGCCAAGGGTGCTCGGGCCACGGGGCTCCAGGCCGGGGTGGTCGCGTGCCTGGACGGGGACCGTGGGCTGAGCGAGGAGCTGACCCGCGAGCTGGAGGCCGTGTGGTCCTCACCCTGATGGTGGGCGCCGCCCTGGCGGCTCCGACCTTGCCCCCGTGCGCACCCACGGGACCGGGTGTCGAGCGCGAGCCCATGGTGGGCACGGGTCGCTGGACAGCGCGTCTCGCCCTGCGGACCTATCAGCTGTTGATCTCGCCGGCGGACGGACGCGGCTGTGCCTTCTTCCCTTCGTGTTCCACCTACACCCGCCAGGCGGTGCACTGGCACGGGCCCCTGCTGGGCCTCGTGATGGGCTTCGAGCGCATCCAGCGCAACCACGCGGGTTGGCACTACAGCCCCTGTCGGCAGGACGGCTACGTGCTCCTGCGCGATCCGGTCAGCGACAACGACTGGTGGTTTCGGCGCCGACCGGTAGGATCCGCCGACACCCAGGAGACGCCTTGACCCTCTGGTGGGCCCTGCCGGCCCTCGTGGCCGCCGAGCAGCTGGCGCCGGTCGCCGATCCGGCACCTCGAGACTCCGCCGAAGCGCCCAGCGCCGTGCCCGAGCCCCAGGCTGAGCCCGAGCCCGTCCATGCGCCCCCCGTCGACGCCGCCTTCCCGGACGACCTGTACGCGCGGGGTTGGTACGACGCCGCCTGGCTGGAGTACGAGCGCGTGGCCCACACCCTCGGCCAGGGCGCCGATGCGGACCGCGCCCGGCTGATGGCCGGCGCGAGCCTGTGGGCCATGGGCCGCGACGCCGACGCCGCCGACCACTTCAGCGTGATGGGCGAGCGGGTCGACCCTGCCCTGGGCCCCCTGTTCCAGCTCTGCGAGGCCGAGAGCCGGTACCAGCTGGGGGACCTGGCCGATGCCGAGCGCAAGCTCGAGGCCGTGCTGCTGGAACCGGGTGCCTATGGGGCCCAGGTGACCTATCGGCTGGCCTGGGTCGACCTGCGCCAAGGCGACCCGGACGCCGCGGTGGTGCGGCTGGACACCCTCGCCGGCGGACCGCTGGGGGACCCCGCCGAGGGCTTCGCTGAAGAGCTCCGGGGCTGGGAGCCCCTGCCGACCCGCAACCCTCGGGCCGCCGGCGTGCTCTCGGCGCTGGTGCCCGGTGCGGGCCAGCTCTACGTGGGTGAGCGCCGGGACGCTCTGACGGCCTTCCTGATCAACGGCGTGCTGCTGGGCACGACCGCGGCGCTGCTGTGGCGCCAGAATTGGTACGCCGCCGGGGCCTCGGGCCTGACGACCGCAGGGTTCTACGCCGGCAACATCTTCTCGGCGGTCAACGCCGCACACCGGCGGAACCGTCGGCTCGAGCGGGCCCGCATGGCCCAGGTCTCGGCCGACTGGGAGCTCACCCTGACCCCCGGCGAGGGCCTGGCGCTCGAGGCAGCCGTCGGGGACGAGTGATCGCGCTCCTGCTGGCCTGTGCAGCGGCGTCCCTCGCACCCGCGGGCCAGGTCGACGGCGAGCTGTGGCGCCACGAGACCCTCGGCCTGGTGACCTCCCTGCCCCCGGGATGGCAGGTCGCCATCGCGCCCGACGCCTTCGAGAGCGGGCTGGAAGGCCTCTTGGCAGAGGCCCGCAGCGAGGACGAAGGGCTCTGGCTCGCTATCGCCTACACGCCTCTGCCCCTGGGCGTCGACCAGCTCTCGGCCCTGGACCTGCTGGCGGCGCTGAACCCCGCCCATGACGCGCTGGCCGACGAGACCTACCTGCTGGAGCGGGTGCCGGGGTGCCGAGATGGGGTGTACCGCAGGCGCACCGGCGCCGACGGCCGCACGGTCCATCAGGTGGCCAGGCGGGCTGCGGAGGGGCTGGTCGTCTGGCACGGGTGGCAGGCGCCCGGACGGCGGGGCGCTGGGGTCAGGCTGCGGCAGATCGCCTGTGAGCGCTCCACCGTGCGCGGTCCGTGACTCGGCTCGCCGCGGCGCTGAGAGCCCTGGCGCTCGCGGGCCTGATCGGGGCCCTCTTCGGCGCCGTCGAGGGGCTGCTGGCCGAGCCCCTGCCCGGCGAGCCCTGGGCCGAGCGCTTGGGCGGCCTGGTGCTGTTGGACGCCGTGTTGCTCGGTGTCCCGCTGGGCCTGCTCCTGGCTGCGGTCGCGGCCTTCCGAAGCCCGAGACCTGCGAGGCCCGGGCTGACGCTGGCGGCCTTCGGGATCCTGCTCGGCCTCCTGGGCTCGGGAGGCTGGCGGCTGGCGACCGTGCTCGCCGAGCTGGACGTGGACCGGCTCCAGGCCTGGCACCTGGAGCGGCCCCTGCCGATCCTGCGGGCCCAGGACGAGGTCCGCCCGGTGGTGCTGATCACCGTCGACACCCTGCGGGCAGACCGGGTCGCCCAGATGCCGCGACTCTCGACGTGGGCCGCCCAAGGCGCCTGGTTCACCCACGCCCGCACGCCTTCGCCGTGGACTCTGCCGGCTCTGGCGACCCTGCACTCGGGCCTGCCCGCGGGTGTGCACCGGGCCGGTCGGCGGGTCCTGGACAGGCCCGTGCACGTGCGCACCGGCCTGGACGACGTGCCGCTGCTCGCCGAGCGCCTGCGCCAGCAGGGCTATGTCACCGCCGCGGTCATCACCAACCCCTACGCCGGGGCCCGCTACGGCTTCAACCGGGGCTTCGACCGCTTCCACGACCTGACCCACCGGACCCTGCGCCAGCGGGCCCTGCGTCGGGGGGTCTTGCTCCGCGGCCTGGTGCCGCCGGCAGGGGACACCGCCGACCGAGTCACCGATCGGGCCCTCACCCTGCTCGAGCGGGGTGGCCAGGGCAGGCTCTTCGCCTGGGTCCACTACCTGGACGCCCACGCGCCCTACGCCGAGGTCCCGGACGGCTTCGACCCCTACGGGCCCTGCGCCCTGCCGACCTGCTTCGACGACTGGAAGGCGATCCGGGCGGGCTTCTTTGCCCCGGGCCCCGACGAGCGGGCCTTCGTGCGCGGGCTCTACGACGCAGACGTGGCCTGGCTGGACCGCCAGCTGGGACGGCTACTGGACGGCCTGGAGGCCCAGGGGCTGATGGACCAGGCCCTGGTCGTGCTCGTGGGCGACCACGGCGAAGAGCTCTGGGACCACGGCGGCGGCGAGCACGGCGCGACCTTTCACGACGAGGTCGTGCGCGTGCCGCTGCTGGTCTGGGGACCAGGGGTCACGCCGGGCCAGGACAGCCGGGAGGTCGGGCTCCGTGCGGTGCACCAGGCTCTGGAGAGCTGGACGGTCGACGGAGACCTGGGCCCGCTGGCGCCTGGGGTCCCGGCGAGTCCGGTGCCGTTGGTGTCGCGGCTCTTCGGCCCCGAGGCGGCCGGGTGCGTGCACCTGGGACACAAGCGGGTGGTCGAGGCCGACGGCACGGTCCGGGTCTTCGATCTGACCGCGGACCCCTTGGAGAGAGCGGCTCTGAACACGGTCCCCGCCGGTCTCGCGGAGGCGCTGGCGGCGTGTACCCCCGCCCCGCTGGAGGTGGCCGAGGGGGTCGCGGGGGTAGAGGATGCCGCTGTGCTGCAGGCGCTGGGGTACGTGGAGTAGTACCGGTCAGGGGCAACTCGTCCACGTCGTGATGTTCGCGTCCACCGCGGCGTCCATGTAGTAGGTGCACCACGCAGGCCCGCCGCAGGTGTCGTCCACGCAAGGCAGGTTCGCGGGCTCATCCTCCAGCGGTGCGATCACGTCGGGCCACGGGGGGAGTCCGGCCAGCATGAACTGGGGCGAGCGCAGCAAGGTGCCGCAGTATTCGCGCAGGGCCGTGGCATGGTCCACCGCCAGGGCTGGAGTCCCCGAGTCGAAGATCGCACCGTCGAGCAGCGCCTCGGCCATGGCCTCCTCGCCGGGCCACCACACGGGGTGGCCGACCAGCCGTGACTTGATGCCCAGCATGGCGTCTTCGGCGGTCAGATCTGTTGTGGCCACCAGCTCCTCGACATAGTCCAGTCCCCCGTCGGAGCGCTTGGACAGGCACTGGGAATTGGTGTCCTCCCACGACAACAGGCCGTTGAACGTGACCACGTCGAACCCGGGCAGGTTCAGGCTGCGCCACTCGCCCATGGCGGTGCGCAGGCTGTCAGCAGGCCACGCCCCCGTGGGGTAGAGCCCCGGGTCTGGCCACAGCATGGCCGCGGACGCCTGGCGGGCCAGACTGATGACGCTCCAGCGGTGCACCAGGTCCCCCTGCCCATTCGTGTTCTCGCCCGTGGTGGTGTCCACCACGTTGCTGTTCACCATGGCCAACGGGTTCACAGTCGGCGGTAGCACGTAGGCGTCCTCGTTCGAATCTGCCGGGGACAGCCGGTTGACGTACACGTCGAGCAGGATCGCTGAGAGCAGGGTCTCGAACGACCAGTCGGTGAACTGGAGCATCACCCCCGAGCTGCCCACTGCCCACCCCTGGTGGGTGTTTCGGGGGAAGTAGTGGTCCATCTCGAAGGCGCTACCGAGCACTTCGCGAAGGACTTCGTTGACCACAGACTGGGCCACGAGCTGAGAGAAGGCGACCCTGCCGTCGTCGTAGACGATGGGCGGGAGGTGATCGGGGTGCGTGGTCAGGTATTCGACGGCCTGAAGCACGGTCTCCGTGTCGAACATGTCCTCGGGCATGTGCTTCGCGGGTGAGCCGTTCGTGGCGATGTCCTGGATCCGCTCGGGGCTCATGCGCCGGGCGTGCCAGGGCAGGTCCTGTGGGGCGCCCTCTGGATTGCCCGGGTAGTGGCAGGAGCCTGCGCAGTTGGCGTTGAAGGTCGCCTCGATGATGGCCGGATCGGTCTCGACGGGCGGGTCCACCGTGGTGGTCATGCTGTCGTAGCTGGTCAAGTCCCACGCGGCGATGCCGTCCCGAAGGGCGTCCATCAGGGCGCCGACTCCCTGGTCCGTGGCCTGATCCAGGCCCATCCCGGCCGAGTCCTCGCCCCAGCTCGAGAGCACGCCACCGTCGACGCAGTCGCTGTGGAAGCCCAGCAGAGGAGTGCCCCCAGTCGTCGCCTGCTGGTCCACGTGGAAGAACCCCGTGACCATCTCGCGCACCTCGGTCCCGCCCATGCCCCCGTGGACCAGGCCGTTGGCGTCCTCGTAGTTGAACGCTCCCTGCTCGGTGTCGATCCCGAGGGGTGGGCTGAACCGGTCCCATTCGGAATTGTGGGGCCGGGGATTCGTGGTGGAGTAGGTCGTGGTGTGGCAGGACAGACAGGCCGGGTCCCGCTTCACGAAGCCCTTGAGGAACAGATCCACGGCGTTCAGGTCTGTGCCCGCCTGGGCGGCGAGGGTCGCCAGGTAGCCCCTGTACAGGGCGTCGAGCCGGTCCTCCTGGATCGACGCGAGCAACAGGTCCGTCATGTTGAAGTCCTCACAGACTGTCGTCGTGGGGCTTGCAGCCGCCTTCTGGCTAGCGTCGTCATCCTTGCTCTCGCCCTTGCCGTCGTCGTGGTGGTCGTCCTC
>CAZFLE010000229.1:0-4592 GCA_964519895.1 uncultured Enterobacterales bacterium
CGCCATGGGCCCAGCATACAGGCGCCGGGGGCCGTCACCGCGGTCCTGCTGTCGGGCTTCAGTCGGTGGGCGCGTCGGCCTGGCCGCCGTCGTTGCGGCCCCAGCAGGTGAGGAAGCCGTCGGGCTTGCGGCCGCAGCTGTGCTCACGGCCCAGAGCCAGGTCCTCGAAGGTCACAGGGGGCACGTCGCTCACCTGGCCGTGGTCGTCCCGGCCCCAGCAGACCGCGGAGCCGTCGGCGCGCAGCCCGCAGCTGTGGTACCCGCCGGACGCGACGGCGACCAGGTCGGTCTCGTCTGGCGGCGGGTCGGCCTGGCCGTGGTCGTCGGCGCCCCAACAGACCGCCGCGCCTCCGTCGACAGCGCAGCTGTGGTCCAGTCCGGCCGAGACGTCCAGGGTGTAGGCGCTCAGACCAGCGGGCACGGTGGCCTGGCCGTGGTCGTCCTCGCCCCAGCAGGTCACAGCGCCGTCGTAGTCCAGGGCACAGGTGTGGTGACCGCCGGCCGCGACGACCCGGTGGGAGCCAGTCAGGGTCCCCGGCACCTCGGCCTGGCCGTCGTCGTCGAGTCCCCAGCAGCGGACCTCGCGGTCCTGGGTCACCCCGCAGCTGTGGTGGTCGCCAAGACTCAGCGCGTCGAAGCGCTGCCCGGGTGGCGACGCCTGGCCGTGGTCGTCCCGACCCCCACACCAGGGCAGCCCCAGCTCGTCCAGCCCGCAGGCATGGGCCGCCCCACTGGCCACCTGGACCTGGAAGTCGTTCGGGTCTGGGACCTGGTTGAGCACGTAGCTGTCGCTGCCCCAGCAGACCCCCGTCCCCCCACGGCGCAGGGCGCAGCTGACCTGGTAGCCGGCGTCCACAGACACCGCGTCGGTGAGGTCGGCGGGCACGTCCGAGACCTCGCCGTACGCGTCGGCGCCCCAGCAGGCCACGGTCCCGTCCTGGTGGACCGCACAGCTGTGTTCGTAGCCGACGTCGACCTGGACCCAGCCCTGGGTGTTCGGCGCGTCCGAGCTCCGCCCGTCCTCGTCGTAGCCCCAGCAGTCCACGGCGGCGTAGGACGAGAGCCCACAGGCGTGGAAGCCCCCGACGGAGACCTGGACGACGTCCGCGAGCCTCCCGCCGGCGTCGCTGGCCTGGCCGTAGCGATCGTAGCCCCAGCAGTAGACATAGCCCCCGTCGCGCACGCCACAGGTGGAGAAGTGGCCGACGTCCACCTGGACGAAGTCCGTCAGGTACGCGGGTGCGTCATCCACCTCGCCCCACAGGTCCTCCCCCCAGCAGCTCAGATCGCCGTCCTGGTGCACAGCACAGGTGTGGTTGCCGTCGGCGTCGAGGTCGAGCCACCCGGCACTCGTGGGCACGCCATCCAGCTGGCCGACCGACTCGCTGCCCCAGCAGGTCACGCTCCCGTCCGCTCGCAACCCACAGGTGTGGTACAGCCCGGGCACGACCATGACCCAGTCGAAGAGGTCGGGGTCGCTCTCGGTCTGCCCGTTCAGGCCCCGACCCCAACACCGTGAGAAGCCCAGCTCGGTCACCCCGCAGGCGTGCCCGCCGCCCACCGCAAGGGTCTGCCAGCCGATCTCGTCCAGGTCCAGGCCGCCCGCGTCGTCCCCCCAGCAGCGCACCTGGTCCCCAGTGCCGCAGCTGTGGTTTGGGCCGGCGTCGTGGTCCAGGAACCCGTCCACCGGAGGCGTGGCCTGGTTGGCGCCGTCATAGCCGATGCAGGCCAGCTCGGAGTCGGCGGTCACCGCGCAGGCGTGGAAGGAACCCGCCGCCAACGACACCACGTCCTCGCCGAGCGCCGAGGTGTCCTCCACGCGGCTGTAGTTCCAGCAGTCCACCGGGCCGGTGTCCTTGCGAACACAGGAGTGGTAGTAGCCGCTGACGAGCTCGGTGTAGCCGCCGTCCGCCGGGTGGTCGTCCAGGGTGCCGTAGTAGTCCCAGCCCCAACAACGGATGGCCCCTGTGTCGTCGAGGGCACAGACGTGATCGGAACCCGCATCCAAGACGACCCAGACCCCTTCTCTGGGCCGACCGGAGACCTCGTCGTTGTCGTCCACTCCCCAGCAAGCGATGGCGCCGCCGGCCTCGAGTGCGCAGGAAAAGTCCGTGCCTGCGCTCACCGCCGTGTACCCGAGGTCGGTCGGGTGGTCCTTGACCTGAGGCGTCTCGACGTCGCCCCAGCACTCGACAGCACCGTCCGCGTCCAGCGCGCAGGCGTGCTGGTACCCGGTCGAGACCGAGACCCAGTCGGACCCCTCGGGCACATAGGAGACCAGGCCTTCGCCGTCGTTGCCATAGCAGCCCAAGGTCCCGTCTCCGCGCACGAAGCAGACACCGAAGACGCCCACCTCGTAGGTCGCGATGTCCGTCTCCAGGGCCATGTCCGCCGCCTGGCCAGAGGCATCTGCGCCCCAGCACTCCACTGCACCGTCCGTGCGTTGCGCGCAGTTGTTCTCGCCGCCGGCCTCGACCGACACCCATGCACAGGCGTGGCTCCACCGGGCGCTCGTGTCGTCGCAGTCCCCGGGCTCATGGGCCCCGTACCCCTCCACCGGGTCGCAGGCCTGCACGGTGTCACCGGCCACCCCGACCCCGTCCAGGTCATCGTCCCGGTACCAGGTCGGGGCGTCGGTGGCGCTCTCGTCCACCACGTCGTCGCAGTCCTGGTCCGCGTCGTCGCAGCGCTCCTCGGCCCCCGGGTGCATGGCAGGGTCGTCGTCGTCGCAGTCGTCGTCGTTGGCCACGTAGCCATCGGGGCCCGAGCAGCTCTCGAAGGTGTCGTCGGGCACGCCGAAGCCGTCGGCGTCGGCGTCCCGGTGCCAGGTCTGGCCAGGAAATTGATCGGGGTCGCCGTCGTCGCAGTCCCCACCCAGCTCGGCGTAGCCCGCGGGCACGTCGCACGCCTCGACCCAGGTGCCGTCCTGACCGAAGCCGTCGCCATCGGCGTCGAGGAAGCGGTCCGGAGGATCCAGGACCTCGTCCTGGCCGTCCACCAGGCCGTCGCAGTCGTTGTCGATGGCGTCGCAGACCTCGACCGCGCCCGGGTGCACGGCGGCGTCGTTGTCGTCGCAGTCCGTCGCCAGCACGGCCGGCACCCCCACCTCGAGGGGCTCGCAGCCCAGATCCACATCGGGGTCGCCGAAGCCGTCCCGATCGGAGTCCAGGTAGTAGTGGGTCCGCGTGATGCCGGTGCCGCAGAGCTGGTCGGCCTTGAGCCAGAGGCCATCGCAGGAGAACAGCGCCAGGAGAAGGAACAGGGTCACGGCATCCCAGCCCTCAGTAGAGCAGGCCGTCTGCGTAGTAGAGGTAGTAGGCGCCCACGTAGACGTACCCCTGGGGGGCGCCGCTGCCGTCCAGCTCGATCGGCGTCGCGTAGCCGCTGCTGTCGTAGACCAGCTCGTCGTCGTCGTCGATCTCGTAGGACAAGGCGTAGTTGGACTCGATGCCCAGGAAGGACAGGGACGACTTGTCGTAGTAGCCGAGCAGGCCGGCGAACATGTAGGGCTCGTAGTCGGTCTCCCAGGTGGACCCGACCACCGACTCCAGATCGCTGGCGAAGCTGCTGCTCAGCTCGTCCAGGCCCAGGGCCTGGGTGCTGGACTCGAACAGGGTCTTCGGCGTCGAGCCACCGTAGTTCGCCGGATCCATGCTGAGGCAGTCCGTGTCGTACTCGGCCACGCTGAAGGTCCAGCCGGCCCAGATGTCGGAGATGCCGAGATCGTCGTCGGAGAACCCGTTCATCTCACCGATCCACTGGCACGTGTAGGCCTCGTCGCCCGCGTCGAAGTAGTCCTCTTCGTAGAACGTCGCGACCACCAACGCCGGCTGCTCGGAGCCCGAGAAGTAGACGGAGTGCGGGTCGCCCCCGGAGTAGCCGAAGTAGTAGCTGAACCCGACCGCGAAGTCGTCGAAGTACGGGCTGTCCGGATCCTCGCCGTCGCAGTCCTGGTCGATGCCGTCTCCCAGGATCTCCTCGGCCCCGGGAAAGGCGTCGGCGTCGGCGTCGTCGCAGTCGTCGCCGCCGTACAGCGTGTCCACGTAGCCGTCGCCGTCCTCGTCCCCATCGCTGACCTCGCAGTCCCGGTCGCCGACGTGCCCGACGCCGGTCACGTCCTGGACGAAGGAGAAGGTGCCGGACATCTCCATGCTGTCGAAGCCGGTGCCCACCCGGGCCACCAGGCTGCCAACCAGGGCCGAAGACAGCGCCTCGCCCTCGTGTTCGCCAGCGTCGGTGCCGGCGGTGAGGGTCGTCACCTGGGCCCACGCCGACGACGTGCCATAGCTGTTGCGGTTCTCCTCCGGCGCGTCACCGCAGCCGGTCAGGTCCACGCTGAGCTCGCCGACCGGGGCCTCGATCGTGTAGTAGCCAGGGCCGCACATCGAGGTCTGGGTCCACTGCACCGTGCACTCGGGCTCGCCGGTGGACCAGGTGATGTCGTAGGACACCACATCTGGGGCCGCGTCGTCGCTCCAGGCGTGGGTGCCTGCGACGTTCAGCGCGACACAGCCGTCGAGCTCGAAGTCATCGGCCCCTCGCGGGCTGAGCGTGAACGACGACGCACAGCTGTCCGCGTCGGTGTCGGTGTC
>CAZFLE010000229.1:4692-8235 GCA_964519895.1 uncultured Enterobacterales bacterium
GACACCGGAGTCCGTGGTCGTCGTGTCGTCGCCACAGCCCACCATCGCCAGTGCCGCCATCAGGCCGAGAAATCCCATGCTCGCCTCCTTTCCCCGAGTTCCTGCAGGGCTCAGCATGCCACGAAGCAGCAAAGTCGCTCCCGCCGCCCGTGAACAGAGGGCACCGCCGGGTACACCGGGGCGTCCAAGACCGCACGATGTCCGTCCCTCCTCCCCCTGCAGAGCTCACCCGTGCGCTGGGTGCCTTCGCCCGGCGCTGGCGGCTCCAGCGCGCGCTGACCGCCCTGGGCGCGACGGTGCTCGTGGCGCTGCCGCTGGGGACCTGGGGCCACGCCGGCGGGCCCGGCTGGGCACTGTGGACCGGCTGGATCCTGGGGTTCGGCGCGCCCCTGGCCGCAGCTGCATGGCCTCTGGCTCTGGCCCGGGTGGCCCGCGAGGCCGATCGGGTCGCCTCCCTCCACGGAAGCTGCGACACGGCCCTGCACCTGGCCGCCACTGGGCACCCCGCCGCGCAGATCGTCGCTCTGGACGCCCAGGACGCACTGGCCCAGGCCCGACCGGCACCGCTGGCCTGGCGAGCCAGCGCTGGCGCGGTGGCGCTGGCGACGCTGGTGGCGACCCCCGCGCCTTGGCTCGAAGCCCGCCGCCAGGCCCAGGCACAGGCCGAGACGGCGGAGCTCCTGGACGCCCTCGACGACCTCCAGGAAGAGGCCCTGGACCTGGGCGCTCCCGACCTGGCCGACCAGGCCGAGCAGCTGCAGGACCTGGTGGTCCAGGTGCTGTCCAGGGACCTGGCTTCGGAGTCCGACGCCGACGCCGAGCCCGAGGCGGTCGAGGAGCCCGAGCAGGGCGGCGCCGCCGCCAGCGATCCGGACATCGCGGGGGTCCAGGCCGCCCTCGACGTCGCCCGCCACCAGCTGGGGCCCGAGGAGATCGCCCGCCTGACCGAGCAGCTCCACCAGCTGGTCGACGTGCGGGACCGGCTGCACGAGCTCTCCGAGTCGACCACCACGGGCACCGTGGCCTGGCGGGACCAGCAGACCCCCGAGGCCCTGCAGCGGCCAAGCGCAGACCACCTGAAGCCCGGCAACCAGGGCCTGGACGACTTCCAGCGGGACCTGGACATCCCGGGCATGGATCTGGCGGCCACCGAGAACGAGGCCCTGCCCGACGACCTGGGCGACGAGAGCATCGGCAACCCGGAGCACGAGCTGGGGCTGGTGTTCCAGCAGACCATCGACGACTTCATCGAGGACTATGCCCAGGCCATGCTCCAGGACCTGCAGGAGCTGCTGGACCAGGAGGCCGAGCGCCCACCCGAGGACCAGCTGGCCCAGGTCGCCGAGGCGGGCGGGACCTTCGAGGAGCCGCCCGGCGACGAGGGCACGCCGACCGACGTGGGCGCCCAGGCCACCGCGACCGCGTCCCAGGGTGGCGAGGCCCTGGCCCGGGCCGGCAGCAGCGGCATCGGCAACACCGACCCGGGGGGCTCCGGCGCCGGCAAGGGCACCGGCGGCGAAGGCGACGCCGTCGAGATCGACGAAGCCCGGGGGCAGCTGGCCCCCCTCGAGGCCGACGCCGACCTGGACCAGCTGGGTCCCAGCGCCCGCCGGGACCTCATCGCCGCCGTCTCCCGCCACGCCACCGCAGAAGACGTCGGCCTGGGCATCGACGCCCTGGCCGAGCCCTACTTCCTCGAGGTCGACCAGGCCCTGGACGCCGACGGCGTGCCGCCGGCCATGCAGGCCGTCATCGCGTCCTACTTCGAGTCCCTCCAAGGCTCCGCGCCCAACTCCGAGGCCACCCCATGATGACCCCCCAGGACTTTCAGAAGCACGCCGCCGCAGTCACCACCGAGATCCAGAAGGTGATGGTCGGGCTGGACGACGTCATCGCCGGCGTGCTCACCGCGCTCTTTGCCGACGGCAACGTGTTGCTCGAGGGCCTGCCGGGCCTGGGCAAGACCCAGCTGGTGGGCGCCCTGTCCAAGGCGCTGAGCCTGGAGGACAGCCGGATCCAGTTCACCCCGGACCTGATGCCCGCCGACGTGACGGGCACCAACCTGGTCATGGACGACGGTGCGGGGCGCAAGCGCTTCGAGTTCCACCCTGGCCCCATCTTCAGCAACATCGTGCTGGCCGACGAGATCAACCGGGCCACCCCCAAGACCCAGGCCGCCCTGCTCGAGGCCATGCAGGAGCGCCAGGTGACCCTGCTGGGCGAGACCCGCACCCTGCCGGCGCCCTTTGTCGTGGTCGCCACCCAGAACCCGATCGAGCTCGAAGGCACCTACCCCCTGCCCGAGGCCCAGCTCGACCGCTTCCTGCTGAAGCTCCACCTGACCTTGCCCGACGAGGACGCGCTGGTGACCATCGCCCAGCGCACCACCGGCACCGAGACCGCCACCCCGGCACCCGTGCTGGGCGCCGGCGGCGTGGTGGAGATGCGGGCCCTGGTCCGGGCCGTGCCGGTGTCCCCCGAGACCGCTCGGCTGGCCGCCCGCATCGTGCTGGCCACGCACCCCGACCGCGACGCCGCCCCGGACAAGGTGCGCCGCTACGTGCGCTTCGGCAGCTCCCCACGCGGAATGCAGGCGCTGATCCTGGCCGGCAAGGTGCGGGCGCTGATGACCCGCGGCGACAGCCGCCAGCCGGTGCTTGCCCCCGAGGACCTGGTGGCCGTGGCACCAGGATGCCTGCGCCACCGGGTGCACCTGGGCTTCGAAGGCGAGGCCGAGGGCGTGTCCCGCGACGCCCTGATCCAGGACGCCGTCGCCGCAGCACGCAGCGCCATGAAGGGCCGCTGAGGCTTGGCGACACCGCTGCCCGCAGAGCTGCTCAAGCAGCTCGAAGCCCTGCGCATCGCGACCCGCCGGACCCACGGCGCCCGCGGCGTGTCCAGGAATCGGTCGTCCCACACCGGCGGGGGCATCGACTTCGCAGACCACCGCTCCTATGCCCCCGGCGACGACCTCCGACGGGTGGACTGGACCCTCTATGGACGGCTGGACCAGCTGATGGTGCGGGTCTTCGAGGAGGAGAGCGACCTGGTCGTGCACCTGCTGGTGGACGTGTCCGGCTCGATGGGGCTGACCGTCGGCGACGGCGCGGACGACCCCAAGCGGGACCTGGCCCTGCGGCTCGCGACGGCGGTGGCCTATGTCTCCCTGGCCCAGCTGGACCGGGTGGTGGTCTGGCCCTTCACGACGCGCCTGGGGTCCCCCCTGGCGACCCGGCGTCGCAAGGCCGAGGCGCTGCGGGTGTGGCACCACCTGGACGGCGCCGAGCTGCCGGCGGGCACCGACCTGGCCGAGGTGACCCGTCGCTTCCTGCGGGCCCGACCCGAGCGCGGACTCGTGGTGGTGCTCTCGGACTTCCCGGACCAGGGGTACAAGGCCCTGGGCTCGGTGCTCCAGGCCCGCCACGACCTGGCGTTGGTGCACCTGTTGTCCCCAGGCGAGCTCACCCTGCCGTTGCCGCCGGGCAAGGACCTGGAGCTGGTCGACGGGGAGACCGGCGAGGTGCTCTACGGCGTGCGGCCCGA
>CAZFLE010000230.1:0-8219 GCA_964519895.1 uncultured Enterobacterales bacterium
GCCAACAAGGTCTGTCGCCGGGTCAGCTGCCTGCACCCGGTGCGCTGCAAGCACTACGGCACGGATCACAAGCCCTACCTGGACCTGCTGCGCAAGGCCCGCAAGCTGCCCGGGATCCGCCGGGTGTACGTGAACTCCGGCATCCGCTACGACCTGGCGGATCTCGACGACGAATTCGTCGAGGAGCTCGCCGAGCACCACGTCCAGGGCCAGCTCTCCGTCGCCCCCGAGCACGCCGCCAGCGGCGCCCTGGGCATGATGCGCAAGCCCGACATCCACTACTTCACGCGGTTCATGGAGCGGTTCAAGGCGGCCAACGCCAAGCTGGGCAAGGAGCAATTCCTGGTCCCGTACTTCCAGTGCGCCCACCCGGGTGTGGGGGCCGAAGAGACCGTCGAGCTGGCCCTCTACATGAAGGAGCACGGCCTGCGCCCCCGCCAGGTCCAGATGTTCATGCCCACGCCGGCGACCATCGCGACGGCCATCTTCGTGTCGGGGGTCGACCCGTACACCAAGCAGCCGATCTTCGTGGCCCGGGGGGGCCGGGAGCGCAGCCGTCAACGGGCCCTGCTCTTCTATTGGCGCCAAGAGGAGTGGCCTCACGTGCGCGAGGCGCTGACCAGCTGGGGTCGCAAGGACCTGATCGGCAAGGGCCGCCACCACCTGGTGCCCCCGGGTCCGGCCTATGGCGCCTGGCGCAACCAGAAGCGCAGGAAGCAGATCCGCTACGACACCCACATGGGCTTGAAGGTCGAGCGGGCGTCCAAGGCCGAAGAGCGCGAGGAGAGCTGGGAGGCCGTGGCCGCCCAGCCATGAGGGTCCTGCTCTTCAACAAGCCCTTCGGCGTGCTGACCAAGTTCACGGACGCCCAGGGCCGGCCGACCCTGGCCGACTTCATCGACGTGCCGGGGGTCTACCCGGCGGGCCGGCTGGATCGAGACAGCGAGGGCCTGCTGGTCCTGACCGACGACGGCAAGCTCCAGGAGCGGCTGAGCCACCCGCGGCACAACAAGTCCAAGACCTACTGGGTCCAGGTGGAGCGGCTGCCGGACGACGGCGCTCTGGCGGCGCTGCGGGCGGGCGTGGAGATCAAAGGGGGGCGCACCCGCCCAGCGAGCGTGCGGCGGATCGAGCCGCCCCAGGTCTGGGAGCGGGATCCGCCGGTGCGCTTCCGCAAGAGCGTGCCCACGGCGTGGCTCGCGCTCTCGATCACCGAAGGTCGCAACCGTCAGGTCCGGCGGATGACGGCGGCGGTGGGGCACCCGACCTTGCGGCTGATCCGTGTGACCGTGGGGCCCTATGAGTTGGGGGAATTGGCGCCTGGCGTGTGGCGGGAAGGGGACGTCCGCGTCTGAGGCGTCCGGGCTACCAGCGAGCGCCCAGGAACACCATCGTCTCTTCGGCACCGCCGTCCCCCACGATGGTCGCAGGCCAGGGCGGGGGAGGCCTCGTCGCCGAAGCCGTCTCCGTCGTCGTCCAGGTACCAGGTGCTGGCGTCGGCGCTATCGTCCGGGTCCGTGCGGCCATCGCAGTCGTTGTCGATGCCGTCACAGACCTCGGTGGCGTGAGGGCCGACGGCTGGGTCGTCGTCGTCGCAGTCCGCACCCGCGCACTCGATGTCCACGATCCCGTCTTCGTCGCGGTCGAAGTCACACGACGTGACGCAGGCGCCCTCCGCGGCGGGGTCGTCGGCGCTGGTGACACAGCGTTGGTCGTCCAGGCAGCTGATGCCCGACTCGCCGCAGGGATCATCGGCGGCGCACTGGCTGTTGTCGGCGATACCGAAGTCACAGGCCGCCAGGCTCGCGGTCTCCAGGAACTCCTCGCGGGCCAGCACGGCGCCGTCGGTCAGCATGCCGCCGAAGACGCGCAGCACCTCGGGATCGGTCGCGTCGTCCAGGTGCTGCTCGAACTCGGCTTGGGTCAGGCCCAGCTCGCCCAGGACGCGCTCCAGGTCCATGTCCTCGCGGAAGTCCTGGCCCAGCGCCCACACCGGCTCGCCGTTCGCGTCGATGCTCGTGGGGGCCCCCATGTCGGCGATGGCGGCCAGGAAGCGGGCGCGATCCTCTTCCTGCAGGGCCTCGAACTCGTCTGCCGCGATGTAGGTCTCCTCGACCAGCTCTGCGATGCCGGCGGGGTAGCCAAAGGCTCCTTCGTTGGTCTCCCAGTGGTCCCGGATCTCGTCCGGCTTGAAGATCTGGCCCTCGTAGTGGCAGTAGAAGCAGCTGATGCCGTTGACCACGGCCGCGCCGTCCTCGGCGTTCTCCTCGTGCAGGACGATGTCGGTGGGCCCCTCGTCCAGGCCTTCGCCAGACGCTGCGGCCAGGTAGTAGACGTTCAGGCCATTCGGCAGGGTGCAGATGATCTCGCCGCCGTCCTCGTCGAAGACGTAGTCGTCGAAGATCTCGCCAGCCATGTCGACATCGTCGGGCTCGGGCTCGGAGCCCTCCATCGGGTGGGTCGTCAGTCTTCCGGCCCCGCTGGAGTCGGCGAGTCGTAGCTGAACCAGCAGGCGCCGTAGTCGGACTCGTGCCGCTCGATCATGCGGTTGGAGACGGACACCCCCGAGGCCTGGAAGCCGGAGCGGGCGACCCGGCGCTTGTCGATGCCTTCCTCTCGAGGCCTCAGGATGCCCCACTGCTCGAGGAACTCGTTGGCAGCGCCGTCGTTGCCGTCGTGTGTGGGCGGCAGGTCCAGGACGTCGCCGTACAGCGGTGGCCGCATGGCGGCCTTCACGAACCAGTCGGCGTTCAAGTAGGGCAGGCGACTGCCGGTGTTGTTGCGCAGGCTGCTGGCCTCGCCTCGGCTGATGCCGTGGGGGAGGTCCTTGAGCAGGTGCTCCCAGGCGTCGACGGGAGCCCGATCCCAGCCGTAGTCGCGCAGGTCGATGCGAAAGACGAGCTCGTCGGCGGCGGGGTCGACGGTGCCGTCGCTGAAGGTGACGTCGTCCAGAGGCACGGCGACCGGGTTGGTGCTGGTGATGGACTTGGCGTTGGAGAGGCTGTGGACGGCCTTGAAGAGGCCGTACTTGTAGGTCTGGAGCGCGTCGTCGCCGATGCCGCCGTTGTAGAGGTGGACCAGGGTGAAGTAGCGGATGTAGACGCGCTCGTCTTCGTCGTAGTTGGCGATGAGGTCGTCGTACATGGCGTCGACCTCGTCGCCGGGATCGACGAGCGAGCGCTCGACGTCGCCGGCCCAGTCCAGTGCGTCGCAGTCCTGGATCCAGGTCTGGAGGGTGGCGACCTCGTCGGCGTCGGGTCGGGGCTCGGAGCCGGAGGGAGGCATGGTGTCTGCGCTGGAGCGGACCCAGATGCGTGAGCTGCTGGCGTCACCGGGCTCGATCTTTCCGGTGGCGACCATGCGGTCGCGGTCGAGGGCCTAGTTGAAGCCGCCCTCGGTGGCCCCGCCCAGGCCATGACAGCTGTGGCAGTAGGTGTCGAGGAAGTCGTAGGCGTCGTCGGCCTGGGTGCTGCAGTCGGTGTCCGTGTCCGTGTCGGTGTCGGTATCAACGTCGGCATCGCCGACAGGATCGGGGTCTGTCCCGGTGGTTGTGTCGTCGCCGCAGGCAAGCGCAAGAAGGACGAAGGGGAGCATGGCGTTCATCCATTAAATCCGGGAGGCGGGGACGGGAAAAGCCCGTGGGCGCAATCCTACTCGTTGGGCGGGTCGCGGAACGGCCCGAATGCCACAGCGCGACCCCCGACGGGATATTCCTGGAAGCGGAGACCCTGTGGAAGGTCCGGTCCACGACCCAGAACCGCCGATCCAGGGCAGCCCAGCCCAGGCCCTGCAGGAGTCCGAGGCCCGCTACCGCCTGCTGGTCGAGCACGCCCCCGACGCCATCGTCATGCTGGACATGTCCCAGGGCCGCTTCGTGGACTGCAACGCCAAGGCCGTCGAGCTCTTCGAGGCCGACCGCGAGACCCTACTCCAGCACGGCCCAGCGTCGCTGAGCCCGCCGACCCAGCCCGACGGTCGTGCCAGCGACCTGGCGGCACGGGACTACATCAGACGCTGCCTCGCCGGAGAGTTCCCGGCCTTCGAGTGGACCCACCGCACCCTGGGCGGTCGCGACGTCGCCTGCGAGGTCCGCCTGGTCGCCATGCCCGATCAAGGCCGCCCGCTGGTGCGGGGCAGCATCACGGACATCTCGTGGCGCAAGGACCTGGAGCGGGAACAAGCCCGGCTCGCCGATCGGCTCCAGGCTGCCCAGAAGCTCGAGAGCCTGGGCCTGCTGGCAGGCGGCATTGCCCACGACTTCAACAACCTGTTGGCGGTGATCCTGGGCTACGCGGACCTGGCCCTGGGGGCCGCCGGGACCGACCCGGTCATGCAGGACACGCTGGATCGCCTGCGGGGTGCGTCGCTCCAGGCCCGGGAGCTCACCGATCAGCTCCTGGTCTACAGCGGCCGCGGCCCCAACCGCCAGGAGGTCGTCGATCTGAGCGCCTTGGTGGCCCAGGAGTTGGCCATCCTCGAAGTAGCCGTGGGCCGCAAGGGCCAGCTGCGCTCCGAGCTCGTGGACATGGACCTGCGGGTCTCTGGGGACCCGGGTCAGCTCCAGCAGATCGTGCTGAACCTGGTCGGCAATGCCGGGGATGCGCTGGCGGATCCTTCGGGCCGGATCCACGTCTCCACTCGGGCAGCTCAGCTCGACGCCGAGACCCTCGACAGCTGCCAGATCCGATCGGAAGGGCTGGTGCCGGGCCCGGTGGTCCAGCTCCAGGTGCGGGACACCGGCGGTGGCATGCCGCCCGCTGTGTTGGCGCGGATCTTCGATCCCTTCTTCACCACCAAGCCCGAAGGACACGGTCTGGGCTTGGCGGCGGTGGGCGGGATCGTGCGCAGCCACGGTGGCGCCCTGCGGGTGACGTCCCGAGAGGGCAGCGGGACCGAGTTCACGGTGTGGCTGCCGGCGACCCAGGCGCGCGCCCAGGCGGCACCCCAGGCCGGGTCGGCCGAGTCCTGGCGGGGCAGGGGTCACGTGCTCGTGGCCGACGACGAAGCGGCCGTCAGGGAAGTCACCCAGGCTCTGCTCGAGGCGCTCGGCTTCACCGTGCACGCGGTGGACTCCGGCGACGCGGTCCTGGCGGCCGTCCTGCGCGCACCCGACGCCTAAGACGTGGCGCTGCTCGACGTCACGATGCACGGCATGGACGGGGTCGAGGCCCGGGGCGCCCTCCAGGCCCTGGCCCCGGCGCTGCCGGTGCTGCTGGTGAGCGGGTTCGCCCGCGAGGAGGCCCTGTCGGTCCTGCGAGAGGGCGGGCCGGTGGCCTTCCTGCGCAAGCCCTACGGTCTCCAGGACCTGCGAGAAGCGCTCCAGGCCCTCAGGCCCGCCTGATCCGGCGGTCGCACCAGCGGTCTCCTAGCCGCTCCCAGGCGCCCAGCTCCTGGCGTTCCACCAGGCCCCGCTCGGGGACCTGGAGGTCGGTGTAGAGCCAAGGGCCCAGGCGCTGGATCCGACTCGGGCAGCCGCCGGCCTCCAAGGTCTCCAGGGTCTCGCCGGTGCGGGCATCGAGTCGGACCAGGGTGTCATCGCCGGAGAGCCACAGGGTCTCTTCGTCCTCCCAGGCCACGCCCCGGGCCCAGCCGTCGTGGGTCAAGCGGTCGAAGCCGTCCTGCTCCAGGGACTGGACCCGGACCCAGCCGTCGATGCCGCAGGCGGCCACGCGAGCGCCGCTCGGTGAGAAGGCCGCGTTGGCCGGGAGCTGGGCCGAGAATCCGTGGCCGGTGGAACTGCCGGCGGACAGGTCCCACTTGCGATCGGACGGCAGGTGGATCAGCCGCATCCCGCTCAGTCCATGGCCGATCACCGCCTGCCCATCTGGCGCCCAGCCACCGCCCAGGGCCTCGTCCTGACAGACCCAGGTCCTTGCGCTGCGGGCTTCGGTGGCCACGTCCCAGACGCTCACGCTGGCGTCCTCTATGACCAGCACCCGGGTCCCGGCCGGGCTCGGCTCCAAGCCCCCGATCCATGTCTGCAGCGGGAGCAGCTGGATGGCCTGATCCCCCTCGTAGACCGTCAGCACACCCTGGGCGTCGCCGACGACGAGCCAGCCGCAGGCCAGGGCGGCCAAGGCCTGAAAGGTCCGTCCCTCGGCTTCCTTGGGCGTGCGCCAGCCACCGTCGACCCGGCGCACCAGCCTTCCGCCCAGCGCCAAGCCCACCAGGCTCGTGCCCTGCCAGCGACCCAGGGTCAGGCCTGGGACCTCCTCGACCCGACCCTGACGGTGGTCCCACAGGTGCCAGCGCTGGCTCCGGTCCAGCGACAGGACCCGGTGGGGCGCCTGGGGGCAAGGGTGGAGCTCGAGCAGGGTTGCGTCGTGCAATGAACTTCTCAATAGCGGGCTGTTGATAACCTATGGAACAAGAATTCGGGAAATCTATTTCTCAAGTGGGTGATCGCGATCCCGAGGTGAGATTCGGGGTGATCATAGGTGCTTGGTACCGAATTGGTCCCTCGAGAGCCCTTCGCTGGGCCCGACGTGTGTATAGCCGGCTTCCGGAACCCTTCCAGCCAAACCCTTGAAATCACGTGCAGCCAAAGTTGGCACGCCTCCTGCAATGTTCCCACACGACACCCGGGCAACCGGTGGTCGACCGAGGAGAGCGTTCCTCGGAAAGCTCTTTGACGTCACGAACAACATGAAGGAAGGCGAAGGCCTGCCTGGGAAGCCACCCCTCGGGGTGGAGAGCCAGACAGAAGCGTCGCCTGCTCCGGACCTCGGACAGACCTTGAAAGGGCGCCGGGCAGCTTGCTGTCAGGGGCGATGGACAGGGGGATAAGCCGGGCGGCCCAGCTGGAACGGCGGTGTGAGAGCACCGACGGGAAGGGGAAGCCGCTTGGACGGCGAGGCACGGAGAGAAGCCTTGAAGTGGAACAAAGCCCGAGAGAGGAACGGGCGCGGGCTGGCCGGCAACGGAGAGCAAGCGCAACGGACTCCACGGTGGAGCAAGGCCCTGAAGTCGAGGGATGGTTGAGCAAGCGTCTGAAAGGGTCGTCTGTCACAGGACGGCACGGAAGGAAGCGGATGCAGCGGTCGCAACGGCAAGAGGGAAACGAACCTGGTGAGACATCGGCGAACTCCTTGGAGGGAGTCGGTGAGTGACAGGGGAGAGCTGCCGAGGAGGGGAAGACTCTGGTGGGTATGAACCGCATCGCGGGGCTCACTCCCAAGACACCGCAGTCGAGAGTGCACCGGTCAACGCCGGAGCAGGACAGGCCGGAGTCGGGGGCTGGAAACGCGATGGACCCCATGGCCGGTTTCGGGATGCAACAAGCCCGAAGGCCTCACAGCGGAGCAAGCCGTCGAAGTGGTGAGAGACCACAGGGACGGAACGAGATCGGACGGTTGGCACCGTCGGACCGATGGCGAGCGGCAACGCGAGCCGGGAGTAGACGCTGAGAGGAGCACTGGTGGAGGGGCGACAAGGCGAAGCACACAGGTGGAGAGCCGGCAACGGTTCAACCTGGAAGGAGAGTCTCTGAAGCAGAGTGAAGGTCACGCAGGCTGCGGACCTGGAGCGAGAGCGGCGGTGCTAGCATCGGCGCAGGAGATCCAGGGAGGCGGTCGACGGGAAAGCCTCGAAGGCCAGTCCGGAAACGGGCCAAGGCCAAGGGGGCAGTAGGGAAGGCCACCGACCCGCACCCCGGCGCACGCAGACCATCGATGATGACTTGGAAACAAGAAGGCATCGGTCAGCGGCCTGGAAGACCCCAGAAACTGCCGAGAGGCGAGGCTGAGTGAGGGAGACCCCACGCAGTTCAGTCCGACCAGGCGTGAGACGCCACAGTGCAGCCGCCACATGTTGATCGGGTGTCAACCTGACCCGCTCAGTCCCTTGGGATTGGGCGGGTCAGTTCGTTTTGGCGTCCTGCGAGGCGCCAGCGCTGACGAGTGCTGCACAGGTCCCATGCGAACGCGACAGGTCCCGCACAGGTCCTTGGCGAACGCGACAGAATGTGCTCCGGGGCCCTGATCGGGGGCACGAGACCGGGCTAGGAGCGCCGCTGAGCCCTTGTCACGACCCAATCTGTCGCGTTGGGGAGTGTCCTGTGTCGATGCTGTCGCGTTGGAGGGTGACCTGAGTCGGCATCTCCGGGAGGGAAGGGCTCAGGGAGCGGCGGCCGCCACGGCCAGGGTGTACCGGTCTTGCCAGAACGGGGCGATCGCGGGTGCGGTCGGGTCGATGACACCGCCCGCCAGCGGCGCCGCCAG
>CAZFLE010000231.1:0-6668 GCA_964519895.1 uncultured Enterobacterales bacterium
CTAGGCGCCGGCGTCGTGCTGGCCGCGATCGCCTGGGCGGTGCGCACCCTGTGGCTGCCCCTGGACCGGCACGTCTTCGACGGCCACGAAGCGGACTACCTGGCGGCCTTCCAGGGCGCCGAGTGGACCGGCTCCACGCGGCTCTACCCGCTGCTGGCCGGGGCCTATGGGCTCCTGGGTCGGGTCAGCGACGAGCCGGCCTTGCTGCTCGGGGTGAACCTGGCCGCCGGAGTGATCACCGTGCTCGCCGCAGCCTGGTGGGCCCGGGGCCGGTGGGGCGCTCGGGCTGGCGTGGCCCTGGGGCTGGCCCTGGCCGTCTCCCCGGCCCACGTGTTCTGGTCGGCGTCGGCCTACAACGTGGCGATCCCCCAGGCCTTGGCGGTCTCGGCCCTGGCCCTGGGTCGCTGGCGGGGCGCGGTCCTGTTCGGCCTGGCGTGTGCCGGGCGTGTTGAGCTGGCGCTCTTGGCCCCCGCCTACGCGCTGCTGGGGCGGCCCCGGGTCGCGGTCGGGGCCTTGGGCGCCGCCCTGGCCTGGCCTCTGCTCAGCCACACGGCCCCCTTCACGCCCGCGTCGCAGGTCTGGTGGCCGAACCTGCGCCTGACCGCCTTCCTGGGACCCCTGGGCCAGGGAGCGGGGCTGGTGCTTGTGGCTCTGGCCCTGAGCCGCCGGAGCTGGCGGCTGGTCGCCGCGGCCGCGTGGGTGCACCTGACCGCCGCGGCCTTTGACGACCAGGGCTTCCGGCACGAGCTCTTCGGGGGCATGTGCTTGGCCGCGGCCCTGATGGTGGGGGCCGGCTGGCGGCAGTGGCTGGCCCTGCCCGCGATCGCACTCCTGGCAGGGGGGACGCACCAGCTGACCGCACGCTTCTACCAGCCCCAGGCGGACTTCGACCCCGAACTCCCGGCGCTGTCCCTGCCGCTGACGTGCCACGAGCTCCTGGACGACCCGCTGGCCGAGAACAGCCACTGGCGCGTCCGCCGGAGTCCGCCGCCAGGGCAGTCCTGTTGGGGCGAGGAGCGCATCCACCTGGCCTGGACCAGCCGGGCCCTGCACGCCCGAGCGCTGCGCATGCACGCCCTCTACGACCTGGAGCCCCTGGGCGTGCTGCACCTGCCCGGCGGGCCCAGGCTGATCTACGGGATCCGCTGGTGAGGCGCTGGGCCCTGCTCGCCGCCGTGGCGCTGGCGGTTCGCGTCACCGCTGCGTGGTGGCTGGGTCCGGGACCCTTCGGACCCGACGGGCCCGGCGCCCAGGCCGCCGCGACCCTGGGCGGCCACCCCTACCCCCTCCACCCCTTCCTGATCGGCGTGTTCGGCGCGCGGCCTCTGTCCATCCTCGCTGGCGTGGTCACGGTGCTCGCTGCCGCAGCGCTGGGCGTGCGGTGGGGCCGGTGCTTCTGGGGCCCGGGCCTGGCGGCGGCCTGCGCACCGCTGTTGGTCTACCCATCCGCCCTGGCGGGCGGAGACGCGCTGGCCATCTCCTTGGCCACCCTGGGCCTTGCCCTGGCAGCCGGCGGCCGCGGGCTGGCCGGCGGGGTGATCGCGGCGGCCAGCGTGTGGGCCAAGCCCATCGCCTTGCCCCTGCTCCCGCTGCTGCTCGTGACCCCGGCCCCGTGGCTGGCGGGCGTCGGGGCCGGGGCGACGCTCATCGTCGGCCAGGGCGTGCTCGCTCCCTTGCTCACGCCCAAGCCCCGGGCAGGCATCCTGGGCTCGTGGTGGGTCTCGAGCGACGGCGTGCCCCCCGGGCCGGACGCGTGGGTGGAGCTCTGCCTGGCCGGCGTCCAGCGGCTCTGGGACCTGCCCCACTGGACCGGGCACCCGGTGCTCGGGCTGCTGGCCCTGGCCGGGGTGCTCGCCTGGCAGCGTGGCCGCATGCGCAGGGCCCAGGTCGCGGTGGTGGCTGCGGTGGGCCTGGTGCTCACGGCGGCTGTGCTCGGGGACGTGCTGCGCCCGCGCTACCTGGGCGCCGCCTCGGTGCCCCTGACCGTGCTGGCCGGGATCGCCGTGGGTCGCGTGGCACCGCTGGCTCTGGGTCTGCTCTGGCCGACCGCCGCGCTGATCACCCAAGTCAGCGCCTTGCGGGCCGTCGAGGAGGAGCTGCCCCAACGACCTGTGGTCCAGTCGCTGGCTGTCGACGCCGCGAGCGAATTCCGAGACGCGGGTGTCTGCGGGGGCACGGAGCTCAGGGACCTGGCCGCACAGCTGGCCCAGGAGCTGCCCCAAGGCGCCGAGGTGGTGGCCCTGCGACTGAGGGACGGCCGCCAGAACGATCTGCTCTGGCCGCTCCAGGCCTCGCGTCCGGACCTGCGAGCGACCGTGTTCCACCGCGGTTGTTGTGCCGACCTGGGCCCCGGAGCCTGTGCAGCCGGCCTGCGTTTCCACCTGGAGGCCGGCGGCGTGCTGGTCGCCCCGATCCCCGACGGCGACTGCCAGACCGAGCGCCTGGATCCCGGCGAGGCCGTGCTCTTGCCCGCGATCGCCCCACTGCTCGGTGCAGGCGAGCGGTTCGGGTGGGTGCAGATGCCCGGCACGGGGCGCCGCGACGACGCCTGCAGGGCTGTCGGACCTGGCCCGGGCCGCTGATCGGTGGGAGGGGCTTGCGCCGGCCGGGCCACGTCGGCCACTCTGTGGCGGCACGGCACGGGACGGCCGCCGGAGACCTCGCTCGCATGAAGCCCGCATCCGCCGCGTTCGCACTGTTCTCCGGACTGCTGGTCGTGGCGGCGTGCACCGACGACGGCGACGACACCGGCACCCCCACTGCGCTGGACTGCGACTGCGGCAGCATCACAGCCGTCTCTGCGGCGAGCATGTCCGTGAACGCGCTGTCCCGCTCGATCGAGCTGACGATCGATGGCGCGGCCGAGGTCGATGTCACCTGCACCCTGACCCAGGCCCCCAGCGCCTGGTACCAGCTGGTCACCGCCCACGCCGAATGGCAGTACCTGGACGACGGCAGCCTGGCAGGCGATGGCTGGACCGCCACGGGCTTCGACGACGGCGGCTGGAGTGAGGGCAGAGCCCCCCTCGGCTATGGCGACGAGGCCAACACCGAGCTGGACCTGAGCGCCAGCACCGGGGGCGACGTGCTGACCGCCTGGTTCCGCGTCGAGTTCCACCTCGAAGATCCGGCCGCCTACGAGACGCTCGAGCTGTCCTGGCTCCGGGACGACGGCATCGCGCTCTACCTGAACGGCACCGAGGTCGCCCGAGACAACCTGCCCGACGGAGCCCTGACCCCCGAGACCGGGGCCGAGGAGAAGATCGCCGGCGGTGACGAGGACGAGTGGTTCCACACCGAGCTGTCCAGCGGCTGGGTCGCTGGGACCAACGTGCTGGCGGCCGAAGTGCACCAATACGACAAGTACAGCGAGGACCTGTCCTTCGACGCCCGCCTGATCGGGTGGCGAGCCCCGGCGACGGTGCCGGTCGAGGTGCACCAGCTGTCGTCAGAGGCCTGTGGCGAGGACCAGAGCCTGAGCCTGCATGGCCTCTTGCCCCAGGCGACCTATAGCTGCCAGGCCACACCGACCTGTGGCGGGCCGCCCGAGCTCTTCCAGTTCGAGACCGGCCCTCTGCCTGACGACCTGCCCCGTGTGGCGATCCAGCCCCTTCTTCCGGGCAACCTGTCGGGCACCTACACCCTGTTCACCCACACCCTCGACTGCACCGAGGACTACACCAACCGCCTGGTGGTGGTGGATCCAGAGGGGCAGATCCGCTGGTACTGGGAGCACCCCTACCTGGACGCGTCGTCCAGCGCGGACATCGAGGCCGAGGTGCTCGACGACGGCACCATCATCGTGGCGGGTGGCGAGCACAAGGACGGGGCACCCCTGATCATCGACGCCGACGGCACCATCGTCTACGAGGCCGACTACGCCAACCTGGGCGACCACCTGTACCACCACGACATCCAGTGGCAGGACGGCCAGTACCTGGGGCTGGTCGAGGTCGATGGCGACGAGGACATCGAGTACTTCGGCTTCGTGCGCGTGGACCCCACCACGGACACGGTCTCGTGGGAGTGGGACAACCGCGCGGCCCACGCCGCCGGCACCATGCCCACGTCCCAGAACGACGAGAAGGACCCCTACCACGCCAATTCCCTGGCGGGTGTCACCGACGACCTGGGGGCCGGCGTGTACGCGTCGCTGCTCCACGCCAACGTCATTCTGCGCATCGACGAAGCCACCGGCGAACAGAGCTGGGTCCTGGGTCGTCGGGGCGACTTCGAGCTGGTGGACACCGACGGCCTGCCCGCCGACAGCGACGCCTGGTTCAACGGCATGCACGGCATCGACGTCTACGGCGACCGCCTGTGGGTCTACGACAACGGCTGGGACGTGAAGCAGAGCCGAGCGCTGATGTACACCCTGGACACCGACACCATGACGGCCGAGCTGACCTTTGCCTACTCCGAGGCGGGCTGGAGCGAGCCCGTCTGGGGCGACGCCGACGAGCTGGCCAGCGGCAACGTGCTCATCGACATGGGCCACGCCTGGTGCAAGGGCGGCAACGACAGCCACCTGGGCGCCCTGGCCGAGATCGGCGTGCCCGACAAGGAGCCGATCTGGCGACTGGACTTCCTGGACAAGGACGACGCTTCGTACCGAGCCCAGCGGATCGACGGCTGCACGATGTTCGGGTCGAACACCCGCTACTGCCCCTAGAGGTTTTTGGGAATTGGGGGGCTCAGCTCCTTGGCGGCCGCTGGGGGCTGGGCGAGCGGCAACCGGGAACCTGCCAGCGTTCGCGGGGTGGGGACGTGGGGGGTCCTGGGTCGTTCGCGGTTGGCGGCTGCTGGGTGCTCTGATGTTCCCTCGGTGGCGCCGGCGCTAGGTGGCGAGGCCGACTGGGTGGCTGTGGGGAAAGGGGGTCACAGGAGTCACAGGAGTCACAGGAACCGGGAGGAACCGGGGTCAGGAACCTTTTGTTAAGCATTAGCCGAGCGAGCCTGGATCCCCACCAGCAGGAGTTCCGATTCCACGGCATGACTTCGGCTTGGGTTCTCCAGCGAGCCGCGAGCCCTAGACCTAAAAGTCGCAGGCCTCCGCGGCCGCGACGATCTCCGGGTGCCAGTACTCGATCACCTCCACCACGTCGTCGGTGAGCCAACCCCAGCGCTCGCTGTCCATCCAGGGGTCGGACTCGATCCAGGGGGCCATCAGCTCGCGGTGGAGCTCGAGCTCGGGCAGGAAGGTCGCGGGGTCGTAGCGGTCGGCGACCTCGAGGACCACGCCGCAGTACTCGCTCTTCCAGCTGCTGTGCACCAGACGGTCGCCCAGCAGGTTGCGGAAGTCCTCCTTCCAAGACGGGTGCACCCCGGACAGGTCCCAGGTGCCGCCCACGTTGGCGTCGTCCAGGGCCAGGTCCTTGTCCCAGGGCCAGACGATGAACAAGCCCGTGTCGGCCTCCTTGTAGAGCATGAAGTTCTGACCGGCGCCGATGAAGCCGTCGATGTCCGGCAGGACCACATCCAGGGCGATCACCCGCAGGATGTTGTCCACGTCGATCAGCTCGGGAATGCAGGCCTCGAAGTCGGCGTCGCTGGCGGTGTTCGCGCAGTCGATCAGCGGCATCAGATCCAGCTCGATCGCCTCGTCCAGGGTCTCGCCCTTGGGATCGTACTTCTCGATGTAGTCCTCGGGGGTGTCGCCCTCGTCCTCAAAGGTCCCCCGCCCGCCGCAGTAGCCCTCGATCTTGAACAAGGACCCGGTCGGGTCGGCGAAGTGGTTCTTGACGTAGGGCTCGTCGTCGGCCTCCTCGGTCATGGGGTAGAAGCCCATGTAGGTGTCGTTCACCACCAGGTGGGCATAGGCGCTCTTGGGCGCGGGAATGCCGATGTCCCGGGCGATGCGCAGCGCGAGCTGCTCCCGCATCAGGCTGTAGTCGCCTTCGGTGCCCATCAGGTTGATCTTGCGGAACTCCATGAACTCCCGGCCGGACACGTACTCGTTGAAGCTCAGCTTCAGGCCGACCCGCTCGTACTGGGGGTCGTCGATGTCAAGGGCGCTCTGGCCCCGCCAGCGTACACCCACCTGGTCCACGGTCTCCTCGCTCCCGTCGACCGGGTTGACGAACGTCACCGAGCCCTCCAGGTAGAGCCTGGGGTCGCACTCATCGACCGGTGCCAGGTCCCAGAGCGCGGCCTCCCAGTCGTCGACCGGCACGGTCACGCGGAACGTCGGCGGCGCCTCGAGATCCCACAGGGGGTCGTCGGCGGGCTGCGTGTTCACCGGCACGCCGGTGTCCGTGGGCGTGGTGGTGTCTCCGGTGCAGCCCACGGTGCCCAGGCAGAGGGCCAAACAGCCCAGACCAAACCATGCGCGCTTGAACAACGGCGTACTCCTCTCCCCCAGGACGCGCTCAGCATACGCGGCCCGGCGCGGGACCACTGGCAGAATGGGCTGGGGAGAGACGGTTGGTGGATTCCGACAGACCGCTGGGTCACGCTGGGTGGCTCGACCGGCTGCGACAGCTCGCCCAGGCGATTCCCGGAGCAGACCCGGACCTGACGCCCCCCGCAGACGCAGAGCCGGACCTGACGCTGTGGCTGCCCCGGGTCATCCCGCTGCAGATCCAGGCCGATCGCGCCGGGCGTCAGGAACGCGCCCTGGCCCTCGTGGCGCTCTACGAGTCGGGGCTGGACCTGCTCGGGGCTGGACC
>CAZFLE010000231.1:6768-7827 GCA_964519895.1 uncultured Enterobacterales bacterium
TCGGGGCTGGACCTGCTCGGGGCTGGACCCGAGGACCCGCGGCACGCCCGGGGGGCGCTGCGGCGCATTCACTGGCTGCGCAGGGCCGGTCGCAGTGCCGAAGCGGTGCGCCTGGGAGAAGGGCTGGTGGCGCGGGCGGAGACCCACGGCTGGCACGCCGCGCTGCCGGAGATCCTGCGCTTCCTGGCCCTCGCTGTCGCCGACGGCCACCACCTGGCCCGCCAGCAGCGCCTCCTGACCCGGGCCAGGCAGCTCGCCCAGGACGCGGGCGACGTGATGACCGAAGGCCACGTGCTGCGCAACCTGGGCAGCGCCTGGCGGCAGCACGGGGACGGCCTGCAGGCCGAGCGGGCGTTTGCCGACGCGCTGGACTGCTACCAGCGGGCCCACGCGGCGCCCCTGGTGCTGGGTCAGCTGCTGCGCCAGCGGGCCGCCCTGTCCTTGGACCGCGGGGACACCGCCGCCACACGCGCTCACCTGGATCAGGCCCGGGCGGCGTTCTCGGACGGGGTCTATGCCCTGGGCGAGGCCGACTGCCTCATCCGGCTGGCGGACCTGGCGGTCGAGGAGCACCGCTGGCGCGACGGCCGCGCCTTGGCCGAACGTGCGCTGGACTTCATGGCCCAAGCGAGCAGCCAGGACGGCCTGAGCCGATGTCACAACTGCCTGGGCGACCTGGCGCGCGGCCAGGGCGAGCTGGACCAGGCCCGCAGCCACTACCAGGAAGCCCTGACCCTGGCCCACCGGATCGGTGCCCCGGCGCTGACCTGGAGTCCCCGGCTGAACCTGGCCCAGCTCGCCCGGGACCAGGGCCGGGACCACGACGCGCGCAGACTGCTGGAGACCGTGCTGGGCGAGCCCGGCGCACCGGAGCAGATCTGCACCGCCGCCCACCTGTTGCTGCTCTCGCCCTGCGCAGGGCTGGGGGATGCAGCGGCCTTCGACGAACACCTGGACCACGGGGTCCGTCTCCACGAGCGGGGCCGCGTCTTTGTCAGCGAGCTGGCACGCTCCGTGCGCGAGGCGGGCACTCGAGCGGCCCAGCACGGCGCCACGGAG
>CAZFLE010000232.1:0-7709 GCA_964519895.1 uncultured Enterobacterales bacterium
GGAACTCGGTGTTCGCCTCGGAGCTCTGCTGGATCTGGTCGCTGCGGTCGCCGGCCTCCTGCTTGGCGGTGTCCTGGCCGTCGGCCATGGCCTGGCCGGCGTCGCCGCCGCCGGTGGTGGGCTGCTCGTCCATCTCGTCGGAGTTGTCGCCGATCTTGGAGATGAGCTCGACCACGAAGCCGCCCATGCCGCTGTCGGCCGCCGGCACCGTGCTGTCTGAGCCGCTGATCTGGGACTGACGCTGGCCCTCGGTGGTCTTGGACTCGGCCAGGGGCCCGGCCATCGACTGGCTCTGCTCCCGCACGGGCTTGCCGGTCTCGGCGATCTGGTGGGTGGCCGCCGCCACCTCGCCCACGGTCTCCTCGGCCTTGTTCGCCCGGAGAGCCTCGGCGTGGGCGTTGATGTAGGCCTCGTGGGCCGTGATCGCGTCGACGCGGTGCTGGGCGAACAGGTCGTAGTCGACCGGCGCGGTGCACTCGAGCAGGGCCTCGACCGCGGCCTGGCGGCGCTGCTCTCGGGAGGCCTGGTCGGTCGCCAGGGCCTCGAGCTCCTTGGGGGTCTCCCGGTGGCCCATGCCTGCGACGTCCAGGACCGTCTGCACGCCGTCCGAGGCCATGCCGCCGACCGTCAGCCCACTGTTGGCGATGCGCTCCTGGCGGTGGGCCGAAGCGCCGATGTTGTCGGGGTACATGCTCTGGATGCGATCCAGGCCCACGAGCCAGTCTGCGATCTGGTTCGTCACGTGCTCGCCGACGGCCTTGGAGGACGAGCCGATGCCGCCCATCGCGTTGCCGGACGAGGTCGACCGGAAGTGCTCGGCGACCGCGTTGCCACGGGTCTGGGACTCGGACGTGCGGAAGGAGACGTTGCCACGGTGGCGGGCCATGCTGGCGGCGTTCGGGTCGTTGGCGACGTCGCCGGCGGCCGCCGTGGTGGCGTCGCCGGCACCCCGGAGCTCCGCGGCGAGCTGACCCTGGGTCTCTTCGGCGCCGGTCAGGCGGGCCCGGGCCTGCTCCACCGCGTCGTCATCTGCTGCGTCGGGCGCGTTGGCGTTGAGCCGATCCACCTGTTCCTGGGCGTGGGCCGCTCCGTCGCGGTCGGCAGCGGCCTGTTCCCGGAGCCCCTGCACGTCGTCCTCGGATTTGAGGTTCTGGGCGCCTCCGATGAGCGAGTCGATCTGGGACTCCAAGGGGCGGGCCCGGCCGTCAGCGTCCTGGAAGGTCTCGATGTCCGCCCGCACGTTCCGTCGACCGATGGCGTCGGGGGAGACCCACTGCGGATCCGGGCCACCCTTGGGGCGCTCGGTGAGCAGCTCCACGCTGCCGTCGCTGTTGACGCGCATGTCCGTGATGCGGCGCTTCTGGCTGCGGCCGTCGACTTCGACGTCGCCCGAGCGACCGATCACGGACCGCCTGGCGCTGTCGGCCTCGCTCCGAGCCGTGGCAGCGGGCTCGACGAGCGGGCGGGCCTGGTCGTGGTTGGTCGCGGTGGTGTCGGAATCCGCCGCCGAGCTGGTCAGCCGGCCGGCGTCGCCTTCGGCGTGGGAGAGGTCCGCGGCATGCTCGGTGTTGGCCTCGCTCGCTCGGCGGTGGGTGTCCTCGGCGTCGGCCAGGGCCGTGCGGGCGTTCTCGACCTCTCTATTGGCTGCGTCGAGCTCGCGCTGGATGACCCGCTGGTCCCGCTCGCCCTGGTCCACCGCGTTGAGGCGTCCCTCGGTCTGCTCGACCCCCTGCACCACCGTGCGCAGGTCCGTGATCTGGCGGTGGGAGGCGACGATGTCGTCGCGGGTGCTGTTGAGCCGGCCCTGGAGCCGCGCGATCTCCATCTGGTCCGCCGACGGGTCAGCCTCGAGCTCGCGGACCTGTCGCGCGAGATCCGAGGCCCGGGTATTGAGGTCCTGGATGCGCTGGGACATCTGCCCGTCGACATAGGCGCGGGCCTGAGGACTCAGGCCTTCCTGGGCGAACCTTGCCGGGTCCGAGAAGCCCTGGTTGATGTCGCTGACGCCATCTCGCACGCCCTGGATCGACGTGTTCATCATGTCGATGGGCTTCATGACCGCGTTCATCAGCCGGCTGCGCTGGGGCGCCGCGTCGTCGCCGTCCTGGGGGCGGGCCGAGTCTGCGTCGTCGCCGTCCTGGGCGCGGGGGGTGCCGCCGTCGTCGCCGTCGGCCGCCCGGGTCGGGCCATCGTCGCCGGCGGGCGCAGGGGCGTTGTCTCCCCGCTCGGTGTTCAGCGCGTCCTGGGCGTCGTTGGCGATCCGGTCCAGGTCGGCCTGGTTCTCGGTGTTGATGCGGTCGCTCTGGCCTTGGCCCTCGCCGGACTCGGGCTCGACGCCCTCGGGGGCCGAGGTGCGGGTCTCGAAGCGGTCGGCGATGGCGCTGTTCGCCTGCTCCGCCAGGGAGTCGCCCATCTTGGCGCCGACCACGTCGCCGAAGCCCCCGGCGTCTTCGCCGACCGCCTGGAGCTGCTGGGCATAGAGCTCGGATGGCACCGTGAGTGCCGCGATGGTGCTCAGGACCATCGCCAGGCCGCTGAGCACGATGACCGCCGGTCCGAGCACCGTGTTGATGCGTGAGAGCACCCCGCCCATGCGTGTGAGCCACCCCCCTGCCGACACCAGGGGCGCCCCGACCCCTGCCAGCCACAACAGCGCGATGCCGACGATGATCAGGATGCCGCCCACCACGTAGCAGAGACTGCTCAGGGTGCTCAGGATCTGCCGGATGCCCTTGATGAAGTCCCGCAGGAAGGCGACCAGCTCGGCGGCCCCGGCGCACAGCAGCGCCAGGTAGTCGCCCACGTCCTCGGCATTGCCGAACGCCTCGCCGATGCGGCAGATGTTCTCGACCGCGCTCCCGGCACTGGCAAAGGGACTGCCCTCGCCGAAGCCCCAGGCACCGGCCGTCCAGGGCGGGGTCTGGGCCAGGGCGATGACCTGGCCGACAAAGGGCGTGCCCAGCCGGCCCTTGGTCAGAGCCGACATGCCCATGTCCCCGAGCTTGCCGATGTTGTCCCAGACCATCCCGTCGATGAACTGGTCGGTGAAGCTCTGGGACAGACCGCCCAGGAAGTTCTCGGTCAGGGCCTCGAAGACCTGGGCGCCACGGCCTTCCTCGAAGTCAGGCGGGCTGGAGCTCAGGCTGCACTGGTGGTCCGCGGCCTGGGAGATGGCGTCGAATTGGGCGTCGCTGATGCCCTGGAAGGTGGTGAAGGCGCCGATCTCGGGCGCGACCTCTTCGACGTTGGCGTCCAACAGGGCGGCGATCGCCGCGGGCAGCTGGGCGGCTTCGCCGCCGGCGCCACCGCCGTCGACCTCGGCCCCGGCCTCGCCCTCTGCAGCGGCTTCTTCGGCGGCCTGGTCGGCGTTGGCCTGGGCGTTGGCGGCATCGGCTCGCGCTGCGGCAGCGTCGGGCTCGGGCCGGGCACGGGCCTTGGCGGTCCGGCAGATCATGTCGAAGGCGAGCTCGGTCTCTTCCCAGAAGCCCCGGCCGTCGAATTCGCTGTTGAACGCCCGCTGCATCTGGCCGGCGACTTCGCCGCCCTCCAGAGCGCCCTGCCACATCTTGGGCAGGCGCTGGGCGTGCTCGTTGGCCATGACCCGGCTCAGGGGGCCTGCGGTGGGCTCGTCGTCGTCGATGGCCTCGCACAGGTCGTCGAAGGCGTCCAGGTCCTCGATCATCTCGCAGACGCCGTCGACGCCGTCTTCGTACTGTTCGAGCTTGCGCTCGCTGTCCTCGCTGGCGTTGGCGTTGCGGTCGCCGCCGGGGCTCTGGGGCGCGGGGCCGATGGTCGCGCGGTTGGCGTCGGTCAGGGCCCGGTTCGCCGAGAAGGTCGCCACCAACCCCGACGCATCCACGCCCCCGCCGCCTTCCGCAGCAACGTGCCCGGTCGGCAGCCCCTGGGTCGGCGCATCCAAGCTGCCGCCGGCCGCCGCACGCCACGCGGTCTCGGCGGCCTCGAGCTCGGCGTGGTAGCCGGCGTCGGGCCCGGTCGCGGGCGCCAGCGCTTCCTGGGCGATGTGGGTGAGCTCGTGGGCGACCAAGCCGCGGGCGTCCCGGGTGCCGGGGTCGAAGGCGTCGACGTCCAGGTAGATCGCGCCCTGGTCCGCCAGGCCCCGGGTGCCCGCAGCGCGGGTCTTCTCGCCGGCTTCGGCGTCCAGGTGCACGCTGACCCGGCTGGCCGACAGGCCCAGCTGGGGTGCGAGCTCGCGTACAAGCGCCAGGGTCTTCATGCCCCGGGCCGGGTCGACGCCGTCGGCGTGGTGGTCGACCCGGTCCAGGGTCTGACCCACCGGGTCGTCGCCGGTGAGCTGGGCCAGGGCGCGGTGGAGCTGGTCGGCAAAGGAAGGATAGGGCGCGAAGCTGTCCTGGAGCGCCACCAGTTCGCTGGTCGAGGGCGTGCCTGCCACCCGCAGCAGGAACAACAGGGCGGACCGCTCGGACGACGCCGCGGACACCGCCGCCCGCAGGTCCGAGAGCTCTTGGAACACGGCGCCTTCGCTGTCGGCCCCGATGCCCTCGGCCAGGCCGGATCGCAGGGTCAGGCCAGCCTCGGCCAGGCGCTGCTGGGCTCGCTGGGCCAGCAGCGTGCGCAGGGCGTCGCGCACCAAGGCGTCCGGCGCCTGGCCCGCAGAGGCCGGCAGGCGCCCCAGCATCCACGCCGCCAAGTAGTCGGCCCGCGAGTCGAGCCCCGACGGCGGCGTGAAGTTCCACGCAGCGCGGCGCTCGTCCCAGACCTTGTCGGCGACGCGCTCGGCGGACTCGGCTTCGAGCTCCAGGGGCTGACCGGGCTCGGACACCCGCGTCTGGGCCCCCGCCCCGCGACCGGCGCGATTCTGGAGCACGTGGGTGGCCTCGTGGGCCAGCAGCTTCGCCCCCTGACGGGTGCTCAGGTCCGCCCGCTGACCGAGCCAGATGTCCGCATCGACCGTGAAGGCCCGAGCCTGGATGTCCGCGGCGGCCTGTTGGGCCGAGCTGCCCTCGTGCACGCGGGCGTCGCGCAGAGCGTCGCCGTGCACGCGGCTCATGAAGGCCTGCTCGGCGTCGGTCAGGGGCCGACCGCCGCCGGAGCGTGCCCGGAGGGTCTGGAACCAGGCGGCCAGCTGGAGGGGATCCTGGGGATCGGGGGCGCCATCGCCGGCCGCAGCGGCCCGCTGGACGAGTCCGCCGAAGTCGGCGCCGTCGACCGGGGCGTCCGCAGGGGCGGGATCGGCACCGGACTCCGGGGTCGCGCCTGGCGCGGGCGCTGCCTCTCCAGCGGCCTCGGTCACCGCCACCGGGGCGTCCAGCACGGTCTCTGTGCCTTCGGGGGCGCGCGAGCGCTCCTCCCACAGGACCCGGTACCAGGCCTGGACGAAGCGGGACCACTCCTGGGGGGCGCGTCCCGGCAGGTAGGCGCTGAAGTCCTGGCCCGTGGCTCGCTCGGACGCGAGCAGATCGCTCAGGTAGAGCTCGAAGGAGTCGGCGGGCGCCTGGAGCACCAGGCGCTCGGCCACGGCATTGCCGAACTGGTCTTGGAGGCGCCGGAGCACCTGGTCCTGGCGCTGGACGGCCGACTGTGGCCCCCCCTGGGCGCCCCGAGCCCCCGATTTCCTGCGAATCTGCCTGGCCATGGCCCCCGTCTCGGTCTGCCGGTGCTCCCGGCGGGCTGGAATATAAGGTCTCGGACCGGGGGGCGGTGACCCCCAATCGGCATCATCGGGTGGAACGGGGCCCGAATCCAGCCACTCTCAGTGGATCGGCGAGATTCCTGGGCACCGGGACGCCGGATCAGGGGGCGAAGACCGCCTCGCTAAGCTTCCACGCCATGTTCGGGGACTGGAGCTGACGGCGGTTGCTCAGCACCGCCACCCACAGGTCCTGATCGAGCCAGTCGATCACGTGGGCGTAGAAATAGCCGTTGCTGCCGTCGTGGTTGACGTTGACGCCGTAGCCGTCCCCCCAGTCCTCGATGCCCCAGCCGTAGCCATACCAGGCCTGGTCCCAGGTCTCGACGTGGTGCCCGTAGAGCTGAGCCATCGACTCGGGCGACAGCACGGTGCCGGCTCGCAGGGCCTGCTGCCAGCGCCACAGGTCATCCAGGGTGGAGATGATCTCACCGTTGCCCACCACGTTGTAGAAGGGCCCGTCGGCGTCGTAGCGGGCGGTGATGGGGGCGCCGAAGTCGTCGCCGCGGTGGCTCCCGTGGGCCAGGGCTTCCCAGATGGGATCGTCGTAGCCCGTGTCGACCATGTCCAGTGGCCCGAAGAACCAGGTGCGAATGAGGGTCTCGTAGTCGAAGCCCGTGCGGGTCTCCAGGACAGCGGCGAGCAAGCCATAGCCCACGTTGGAGTACGAGAACTCGCCGACCACACCCAGCTCCGACGCCCACACCAGCGCCAGGAAGCCGGACTGATCGAGCACATCTTCGTCGGCACCCACCGCACCGACCAGGCCGGCGGTGTGGGTGAGCAGCTGGTGCAGGCTCAGGTCCGCCATGGCGTCGGGCACGTCGTCCAGGTGATCGGCCAGGGTGTGGTCGACCCGAAGCAGGCCGTCCTCCTGGGCCTTGAGCACCGCCGCCGCCGTGAACTGCTTGGTCACCGAGCCGATGGAGAATTCGGTCGACAGGGTGTTGGCCCGTCCGGTCAAGCGGTCGGCGTCGCCGATGGCCCGGTCGACGAGCACCTGGTCACCCTGGACCACCCGCACCACGCCGTTGAAGCCCCGACGCTCATAGCCGTCCAGCGTGGTCTCCAGGTCCCCGCGCACGCAGGCACCCAGGGTCCACCAGAGCAGCATCGGCTACTCCGCGGTCCAGGACCACCGACCGTCCACCGGCGGCAAGCTCGCGGCGGACCGGTTGTCCCCCAGGTGGCCGCGCAGGAAGGCCGTGGCCACGGCGGCGATCAGGGGGTGGGCCTGGTCTGTGGTGAGTGCGTCCGGATCCTCGCAGCCCTCATAGGTGGGCGCCAGGTCGCAGGCGTTGGAGAAGGTGAAGTGGTTGGCGCCCACCAGCTCGCCCAGGTGCCGTGGGCTGACCGTCAGGCCGGTGTAGAGCGGGGTCACCTGCTCGGCCATGGACGTGATCTGGTCCAGATCGCCGCCGAGCACCTGGGTCGGGACGTCCAGGTCGTCGAGCCCGCCCAGCAGGGCCTCGTACCCGGCCGGCGCCATGGGCAGCGCGGCCCAGACCCGGTCGTCGCTCAGATCGGCGGCCGGCTGTTCCGGGTTCGCCAGGGCCCACTCGGCCAGGCCGTCGCACAGCCACTCGTCGGTCTCGGCGCACCAGTCGGCGCTGGCCGCCACGTCCAGCGGTGCGCCAGCCGTGGCCAGGGTGGTGTAGCCGCCGAAGCTGTGTCCGCTCAGGGCGTAGCCGGCCGCCGGCTCGACACAGTCCCGGAGCCCGGCGTCGTCGGCCAGCCAGTCAAAGGTCTCGGCCACGTCGGACGGCCGCCGGAACATCATGACCTCGGTGCTCAGGTCCCCGAAGTCGAAGAAGGTGTTGCCCACGTGATCCGGCGCCACGACCACGAAGCCGTGGGACGCCAGGTGCTCGGTCAGGAAGATCGACTGGAAGCGCACGCCGCCGTTGCCGTGGCTGAACACGAGCACGGGGCGGGGCTCGGTGCAGTCCGGATCCGTCTCGTGCAGGGCGGTGCCCTCGAGCAGGTCGTCGTAGAGGTGGGTCAGCGTGACGTCGCTGGTCGTGGGGTACCAGACCTGGAC
>CAZFLE010000233.1:0-7657 GCA_964519895.1 uncultured Enterobacterales bacterium
GATGGCCCGGACCCCCAAGGTGCGGCTGGACAAGCTGCTGGTCGACCGCGAGCTGGTCCCGTCCCGCGCCCGGGCCCAGGCCCTGATCCTGGCCGGCAAGGTCCTGGTCGACGACGCCCCGGTGACCAAGGCCGGCACCCAGGTGCGCACCGACGTGGCCGTGCGCCTGCGGGGCGCAGACCTGCGCTTCGTGAGCCGGGGAGGCCTGAAGCTCGAAGGGGCCCTGGAGAGCTTTGGCCTGGACGTGACGGGGCGGATCGCCGCCGACCTGGGCGCCAGCACCGGCGGCTTCACCGACTGCCTGTTGCAGCGGGGTGCGGCCCGGGTGCACGCGGTCGACGTGGGCTACGGCCAGCTCGCCTGGAAGCTGCGCCAGGACCCGCGGGTGGTCGTGCTGGAACGGACCAATGCACGGCACCTGACCCCCGACAGCCTGGGGGAGCCGGTCGACCTGGTGGTCGGGGACTTGAGCTTCATCTCCCTGGCCAAGGTCCTGCCGGCCATCGCGGCCATCTCGGCGCCCCAGGCCGATGTCGTCGTGCTCGTGAAGCCCCAGTTCGAGGTCGGCCGGGAGCAGCTGGCCCACGGCGGCGTGGTGCGCGACGAAGAGGCCCGGGACGGGGCGCTGACCGCGGTCAAGGCGGCGGCCCAGGCCCAGGCCTTCACGGTGCTGGGGGACTGCGTCTCCCCCATCACCGGGGCCAAGAGCGGCAACGTGGAGTTCCTGTTGTGGGTGCGGGCGCCGGGGTGATCGGGGCCGTCAGTCCCACTCCGCGACGGCACAGTTCGCCAACAGGGTCTGATCGGCGGTGATCAACGGCAGGTCGTCCACCAGGGCCGCGGCCGCGATCAGTCGGTCGAAGGGGTCCCGAGTCCAGTCCAGGGTCCACGCCCGCGCGGCCACGACAGGAAAGGGTCGCTCTGAGACGACGAGACCCACCCGCTGGCGCATGCGGTCCAGGAGCTCGTAGGCCGGCCGGGCCACGCGCCCGATCTCGTGGAGGTACTGGAGCTCCAAGCCGACCATCGGGCTGACGATCGGGCGCGACTGTTGGACCCGGCGAGCGGCCCGGGCCGGCAGGCGGCCGATGTCTCCGGCACAGACCCAGAGCAGGACGTGCGTATCCAGGTGGATCACGGCTTCCACTCCTTGGACCAATCGATGTGGACCAGGTCTTCGGGATCCCCGATGATCAGGTCCGGCCGCGGCGGAAACAGCTCCTCCAGCGACTTGCGCTCCGCCGGCACGATGCGCAGCACCTGGCCCTTGCGCTCGATCTCCAGCGGAATGCCGGTCTCGAGGACCTGGTCGAGCAGTCGATAGATGTTCGCTCGCAGCTGCGTGGCGTTCACAGGCATGGAACCTCCCGTACGTACGGTATCACAATCCGAACGTACGCAGCGCGCCCACAGGCTCTTGACGGGTCCAGAAAGTCCGCCTCGACCCGACGGTCTCAGCGGCTCAGAATCGCCGCAGAACCGTCGTTACACCCGCTTTACTTCTTGTTCCGCGCGGGTGTCGACATTGGCCGAGTACAACGCCGTCCCAATCGCAACCGCCCCATTCGCGAGGTCCCTGCCATGAACGCTGTCCGCCTGATCCCCGCCCTGTCCGCTGCCGCCCTCCTCGCCTGTGGCGCCCCCGGCGAGTCCGGCGTCGCGCTCGACGGTGAGCTGAACGCGGCCGAGAAGATCTACTACGGCGACGCCGCGGACAGCCCCCATCACTACGCCACCGTGTCCCTGCACACCGCCGTCGGCGGCCGGGTGCTCAAGAGCCCGTTCTGCACGGGCACGCTGATCGCCGAGGACGTGGTCCTGACGGCCGGCCACTGTGTCGAGAGCTGGGGCGGCAGCGTGCTGAGCCCCAGCCAGGTGGCGATCTACGTGGGTGAGAACCCCTTCAGCGACCTGAGCAGCCACACCTACACGGTCTCCGAGATCGAGCAGCACGCCGACTACAACAGCATGGCGCTGACCGACGACATCGCGCTGATCCGGCTGGACAGCGCCGTCACCGAGGCCACTCCGGTCCCCCACCTGCCCAGCAGCTTGGGCCTGGGCAGCAGCGACGTGGGCGGCACCCTGAACTTCGCCGGCTTCGGCTCCACCGAGAGCGGCGGCTACGGCAAGCTGCTCCAGGTCGACCAGCAGCTCGACGCCGTCTACAGCGAGACCATCTACTACACCCAGGCCAGCGGCGGGCCCTGCTCCGGGGACAGCGGCGGTCCCGCCTACTACGAGGTCGGCGGCACCTGGTACGTCGCTGGCGTGACCAGCTACGGCGACTGGGCCTGCAAGACCTACGGCGTCAGCACCAAGGTCGACGCCTACACCACCTGGATCGACGCGTTCGTCGGGAGCTCCAGCACCGGCGGCGGCGGCACCACCACCACCGGCTGCAGCGGCTTCGACGACACCTACGCCGGCACCCTGACCGGCAGCGGTGACTACGCCATCGAGCCCGACGGCAACTACTACTTCGCGTCGTCGTCCGGCACCCACGACGCCGCCCTGTCCGGCGACTCCGGCACCGACTTCGACCTGTACCTGTACCGCTACATCGCCGGCGGCTGGCGGGCGATCCGCTCCAGCGAGGACTCCGGCACCAGCGACGAGAGCATCAGCTTCTCCGGCGCCCGCGGCTACTACATGTGGGTCGTGGCCAGCTACGACGGCTCCGGCGACTACGAGCTCTGCCTGACCACGCCGTAGAACGAGAAAACGTTGCACACTTCGGCTTCGGCCCGGGTCAGACCGGGTGGAGGCCGTCTTGCATCACGCCCCTGAGACCGGACCGACCGAAGCGGAGGTCCGGGCGCTCTACGACCGCTACGGCCCGGTGTTGCTGCACCGTTGCCACCGGATCCTGGGCTCCGAAGAGCTGGCCCAGGACGCGCTCCAGGAGACCTTTGCCCGGGTGATCCGGCACTGGGACAGCTTCCGCGGAGAGTCGGCTCCGCTGACGTGGATGTACCGGATCTCCACGAACCAGTGCCTCAACATGCTGCGGAGCGACAAGACCTACGCCGGCAAGCTCGACGTCTACGAGTCCGACTTCGCCGGCAGCGAGCGGGTCGAGGGCGGGTCCGAGGCCTGGGACAAGCGACGCGTCGTGCGCCGCCTGCTCGACGACGTCGACGACGAGACCCGCCGGGTGGTGGTCGCGCTCTTCTTCGACGAGCTCTCCCTCCGCCAGGCGTCGGCCCGCGAGGGCCTCAGCGTCCCGACCGTGCGCAAGCGCATGGCCTTCTTCCTCAAGCGCGCCCGGCGCGTCCTGGAGACGGCACCCGCCCCGGTGACCGCCGCCATCCTGTTCTTCCTCCACCTGTCGGGGCTGTCATGAACGAGAAAGACCTGCTCCACGACGACGACCACCTGGACCTGATCACCCTGGGCGAGATGCTCACCGGTGAGCGCCCGGTCTCGGACCCCGAGGCCCTGGCGGCCTACCGGGCCGAGGTCGAGGCGGTGTGGAAGGCCCAGCCCGCCTTCGACTTCGAGGTGCTGCGGGCGGCGAGCCACCGGGTGGAGGACACCCCTGCAGCAGCGCCCGGTCGGACCCGCCGCCCCTGGTGGCGCTGGGCGTGGCTGCCGGCCCTCGCTCTGGCCGCCGTGCTGGTGGTCGTGGCGCCGCCACCGGGCCCGAGCATCCGCACCAAGGACGTGAGCGCCGAGCTCAGCTACTTCCTGAAGCGCGGCGACACGGTCATGCCCGCCCCCGACAATGTCGCCCTGCGGGCCGGCGATCGCATCCAGTTCACCTACCGGGCGGCCCGGAACGACACCCTGGTGCTGGTCGGTGTCGACGGCGCCGGCACCGTCTCGCTCTACTACCCCTCGCGCGAGACCGAGCCTCCGATCGCGGTCGAGCCCACCGGCAGTTCGGTGCTCGACGGCGCCCTGGAGCTGGACGCCACGCCGGGCACCGAGACCTTCGTGGCGGTCTTCGGGGCCCGTTCGACGGCCGCGGCCCAGCGCCGGGTGCGCAAGGCCTACGAAGAAGGCGGTCACGCCGCCCTGGCCGCGCTGGCGGCCGATGACCCCTCCGTGGCCATCGTGGCGGTGCGCAAGCGGTGAGCAGCCTGGGCCGGTGTCTGTGGGCGCTGCTGTGGCTGGCCGGACTCGCCTGGCCCGCCACGGCGTCGGCCGACGTGCGCCGCTTTGGGCTCCTGGTCGCCAACAACGACGGTCCCAAGGGCACGGTGCCCCTGCTCTTCGCCCACGCTGACCTGGCCCGAATGCAGGGCGTGCTCCAGGAGCTCGGCGGCTACGAGCCGCGGGATCTGGCCAGCGTCACTGGCGGGCAGCGCCGCCAGGTCCTCGCCGCCTTTGGCAACCTGCGTCCCCAGATGGACGCCGCCCGGGCCGCCGGCGACGAGGTGCTCTTCCTGTTCTACTACTCGGGCCACGCCGACGGCGACGCCCTGAAGCTGGGTCCTGGTGAGCTCACCTATGACGAGCTCGAGCGCATGCTCGACACCAGCGGCGCCGACGTGCGGCTGGCGATCATCGACGCCTGCCAGTCCGGTGCACTGACCCGGACCAAGGCGGCAAAGCCCGCGCCGTCCTTCGTCTTCGAGCTCGAAGAGCAGCTGGGCACCCAGGGCACGGTGATCCTGACGTCGTCGACCGGCGACGAGGCCAGCCAGGAGTCCGACGAGATCGGCGGGTCCTACTTCACCCACTTCCTGGTGAGCGGGCTCTATGGCGCCGCAGACCGGGATCGGGACGGCCAGGTGACGCTGGCCGAGGCCTATGACCATGTCTACGCCGAGACCGTCCTGCGCACGTCTGGCACCCGTGAGGGCGCCCAACACCCGTCCTTCGGCTGGGACCTGGCCGGCGAGGGGGACCTGGTCCTGACAGACCTGGACACCGCCCGGGCGTCGCTGATCTTCGACGCGTCCCAGACCGGGGCGTTCGCGGTCTTCGACCTGACCCGCCGGGCCTTTGTGGCCGAGGTAGACCTGGACGCCCCGGCCGCTGCGGACCGCCGGCTCGCCGTGCGCCCCGGCCGCTTCCAGATCCAGGAGCGCTTCCCCACCCACCTGCGGGTAGCGGACGCCGTGATCCAGGCCGGCGAGAGCGTGTCGATCCAGGACCTGGACTTCCGCTCCGTGCGCTACGAGGACGACGTGGCCAAGGGCTGGCTGGACAAGCAGGCCCGGCGAGCCCGCCTGCCCGACACGTCGGTTCAGCTGGTGGTGAGCCGCACCACGCCGCTCGGCAGCGATGCCGCGGACGAGTTCATCCCCCCGCTCGGCGGGGTCGGCGCGAGCTGGCGCCTCCAGACCCGGGAAGGCCGCTGGGCCGCCGTCGACCTGCAAGGGGTCAGGGGCCGCGGCGCGATCCAGGTCGACGGCATCGACCCGGAGCCGACGGCCCTGGGCGGCGTGCGCACGGGCGTCGAGGCCGGCTTCTCGACCCTGGACCGGACCTGGCAGGCCGGTGCCGGACTGCGGGTTGAGGCCCTGTACCTGCGGCGCACCTTTCCCGACGAGGAGAGCCAGGACGCCCAACGCCTGAATGCCCCGGCCGTCGGCGGGACGGGTTTTGTGGGCTGGCACCCCGGGCGCTTCGAGTTCGACCTGAGCCTGCGGCTGCTGGCCGTGCCCGTGCCCCTGGAAGACGAGCGCCTGGGCTTCGGACTGGCCGCGCTGTCGCTGTCTGCGGGGTATCGGTTCTGATGGGACGCGCCCTCCCCACCGTGACCGCGCTGGCTCTGACAGCCTGCGGCACGACGTTCACCGACGAGCCCTGGCAAGAGGACGCGGACTTCGTCAACGCCCTGCCGGGCGCAGAGCAGCTCGATGTGCTCCTGCCCGGTCAGCTCACGAGCGACGCATGCGCCCAGGCCGACGCGAGCACCTTTGCCTGCCTGACCGTCGAAGCCATCGATACCACGGTGGGCCTGACCAGCGTCGTGGCCGAGCTGACCGACGTGATCCGGGGTGAGACGCCCAGCGAGCGCGGCGAGGATCACCGGGTCTGGGGCCCGGGGGACTGGGTCGCGGACCTGCCCGGCGTGTTCGTGCGAGTCGAGATGAGCCGCTCGCCGACCCGGTCGACCTACTCCTGGGCCTACCAGCTCTCGGACTCCAGCCAGGGGCCGTGGTCTGGGGAGCTGTTGAGCGGGACCCACCAGGCCGGCGAGGTCGAGGTGGCCGCGGGCTCCGGGGACCTGGTCTTCGACATGGACGGCTTCGCGGACTTCCGGGGCACCAGCGGCGGCGGAACCATCGTGATCGCCTATGACGTGCGGGACCTGACCTGGCTCCAGCTCGACACCGACGTCCAGACCTTCACCTGGCAGGCGCTCGCCGACGGCGGAGGCGAGGTGACCTATGACAGCGCCTTTGACCTGGTCGGGGGGAGCGCTGACGAGCAGTTCGACCTGCTGGCCCGGCTGACCCCGACCGGCGAGGGCCGGGGTGACGCCCTGGCCAACGGCGGGGCGTCGGGCGGGGGCGTGGCGACCGCGTCGGAGTGTTGGGCGGCCGATGGCCAGCTCACCTGGCACACCGACGAGTTCGGGTGGCTCGACGACAGCGGAGACGAAGGGGCCTGCGCCTTTGCGGACCCGGCGTGGCCGGCGGCGGACTGACTGCTCAGGCCCCTTCCGCGGGACCCCTCCCGGTCCCCTCGTATCCACTCACCGCCGCGGCCGTCGCCCCTCGAACAGGTCGCGCTCCTGGCGCACGAGCTGGCGCACGAACCCCATGAAGGACGCGATGCGCGCGGCCCCCCGGAGCTCCGGGTGGGTGAGCAGCCAGAGATGACTGACCCCGGCGTCCGCGGGTCCCAGACGCCTCAGGCGAGGGGTCGAGTCCCCGACGTGGCAATTGAGGATGCCCACGCCGACGCCGTCCTGGAGGGCGGCCACGAGCAGGTCGATCCGGGGCACCCGCATGCCGATGCGGGCTTCGGGGTGGCGCGCGGCGAGGAAGCCGTCGACGCCGCGGAACACCGACAGGTCATAGGCGACCCAGGGGTAGTCCCCCCGGGTGGCGTCTGGCCCGTAGGCGCCGATCAGCTCTTCGGACCCGTAGACGGCGTGGGCGACTTCGCACAGGCGGGACCCGATGAGGTGGCCGGGGGCCCGGCCTGCAATTCGAACGGCCACGTCGGCCTCGCGCTGGGTCAGGTTCGCCATGTCCATGCCCGAGGAGAGCTCGAGCCGGATGTCCGGAAAGCGGGTCCTGAAGTCGGCAAAGTGGGGCATCCACAGCCGCAGGATGCTGTCGACCGAAGTCAGCCGCACCGTGCCGCTGAGCTGGGTGTCTCGTCCCTGCAGCCGGGCGGCCAGGCCGTCGACCCGCCGCCGCATCTCCCTGGCCACCGCGACGGCCTCGGCCCCGGCCTCGGTCAGCACCACGCCGTGCCGATAACGCTCGAACAGCTTCACGCGCTGGGTGGCCTGGATCTCCCGCAGGCGCCGCGAAGCCGTGGTCGGGTGCACGCCGAGGGCCCGGGCCCCTCCTTGGAGCCCCCCGTGTTCCGCCACTGCCAGGATCGTCTGCAGGTCGCTCCAGTCCACCGCGGCCTCTCCCATCAAATCTGCAAAATCGCAGATCTGTAAATCAGTATTGCTCCTTTACAGGCGTCTGCGCACGTTTAGGTTGTGTCGGCCGAACGGGAGCCCCGCGTCGGCCCC
>CAZFLE010000234.1:0-7450 GCA_964519895.1 uncultured Enterobacterales bacterium
TTCCGCCGGCGCATGGTGGACCAGCTCGTCGAAGACGACCCGGTGCACGCCGAGGTTCAGCGCTTCTGGCGCCGCGAGGTGCCCCAGTGGTCCAGCAGCGAGCGCTCTGAGATGCGCGGCTTCACCCTGTCCAAGTTCCAGAGCCTGCTGCGCTCCCCGGCCATGCGGCGGGCCTGCGGTGCGGGCCGCCCCCAGCTCGACCTGGGCAGCGTGGCGGATCACCATCAGGTGCTGCTCGCCCGCCTGCCCCAGGGCGAGCTGGGCCCGGTCACCGCCTGGTTCCTGGGCATGCTGCTCATGTCCCGGCTCCAGGACGCCGTGTTCGCCCGGGCCAGCCGCCCCGCCCAGGACCGCACGCCCTTTCCCGTGGTCATCGACGAGTTCCAGAACTTCGTCGGCGGGGGCGGCTTCGGCTACACCCGGAGCGATCGGACCCTGGGCCCGCTGCTCAGCGAGGGCCGCAAGTACGGGCTGCGGCTGGTGCTGGCCAACCAGTACCTGTCCCAGCTCGACGAGGGCACCCGGGCATCGATCCTGGGCAACGTCGGCAACCTGATCGTCTTCCGGACCGGCGGCGCCGACGCGGAGCTGCTCGCCGAGGAGCTCGGCGTGCCGGCCGGCGAGCTGGTGGACCTGCCCCTCTACACGGCCGTCGCCCGCGTGCTGCGCCAGGGCCAGCGGCTGGAGCCGGTGACGCTGACGACGGTGGTGGGGGGGCTGTAGGCCCTGCAGGGCACCGGCCCACGACGCCACGAGGGCTGCCCGTGCAAGCTCTCAGGCCCTGAAGGCTCGGCAGTTGCCCCCCGACAACGCCGTCAATCCCCCCCGGCCAGCACCCCCGGACCCTCGGCGGGCACCTGCCGGGGCGGGCGCTGCCAGAGCCAGCGCAGGCCGCGGCCGGTGAGTCGCAGTGGCCAGGCCACCAGGCCGTGGCAGAGCTTCCAGATCCGGTCCCAGGCCCGCAGCGCCAGCTTGGCCTTGAGCTCTGCCCAGGCGCTCTTGCCCATCAGCGTCCGAGCCACCAGGCCGACCATGCTGCCGAGCATCCAGGCGAGCACCAGCAGCGCCAGCCACCAGGGCAGGGCTCCGATCAGGGCGGGCAGGAACGGCAGCAGGAGGAGGCTGAGCAGGAAGCTCCCCAGCAGAGCCTTGGCCTTGCCCATGGGCACGAGGCCCAGCATGAGCGCCAGGGCGATGCCGACGATGACGAGGGGGGCGGCCCCTTGGGGCAGGAAGGAGGCGGCGAGGTGCATGAGGTTCATCGGGTGCTCCGTGGTTGTGGGTCCTCGCCGGTCGGACGGGCGCAGGCGCGGAACCTGACGGGTCCCTTCCGTCAGGTCCTGGAGACCGGCCCGTCCGGCACATGACACCTCCTCCCGGAGTCCCCGATGACCGCACGCCGCAACCACCGCCGCTTCCTGCTCCTGGCCCTGGGCCTGGCCCTGCTGGTGCCGTCCACCGCCGATGCCCGGAAGAGCCGGGTCGTCTACCACGCGACCAAGAAGGCCTACCAGGGCATCGCCAAGAGCGGTCGGCTGGACATGGGGCGAGCCCGCATGGGTCGGGTGGGCAAGAGCGCCTACTTCTCCCTGTCCAAGAAGGGCGCCCTGCGCGAGAGGCCGAACGCCAAGGCCGTCTGGAAGGGGCGCATCTCCCGTGGAGCCTGGAAGAAACGGGTCGACACCCGGCGCATGAAGGCCAAGCAGCTCAAGGAGTACTCGGGCCTCAAGGACCTGCGTGGCACCCGCCGCAATGGGGTGATGAACAAGAAGCTCGGCACCGCGGTGTGGAAGCGGGCCCAGTCCGAAGGCCGGATCGTGGTCTACAAGGGCCGCGGCGCGAAGAAGCGGGCCTGGTCGAACGTGGCCGTGCCCGCCCAGGTCTACGACCGCCGCTCCGCCGTCTCTCGCCTGACCCTCGCCTGGAGGAAGAAGTGATGTGCCCGACCGCCCTGATCCGCGCCGTCCTGCTGTCGACCCTGGCCGTGTGCCTCTTCTCCGGGGCGGCCCTGGCCCAGGTCGGGGTGGCCCTGCCCGTCTCCGAGCTCTTCCTGGCCCAGGCCTCGGTGCTGGGGCTGTCCCTGGCCGACCTCTGTGCCTCCCTGACCGGGCTGGCCCTGATGCTCGCGCCCACCTGGGCGCTCTGGGCGACCGCCGAGGCCTTGCGCCTCCGCCACCGCCAGGCCGTGGGCCGTGCCGCCCTGGCCCTGGGGCTGGCGGCCGGCACGTCGGTCTTCGCCTGGTGGCTCGGCGCCATGCACGGCGTGCTGGTCACGATGACCTTGGACGGGGTGGTGCCCAGCGCCACCGAGCTCCCGCCCCTCGACCTGTACCTGAACCCCGGCGACTACACGATGGTGGACCCAGACGGCACCGAGGTGGCCCTGGACCTGGGTGCGCTGCCCGAGGTCCTGCGCTTCGCCGGCTGGACCCAGGCGGTGGCGCTGGCCTGGCTGCCCGCAGCGATCGGGCTGGCGAGCTGGGGCCGGGCCCGGGCCTGGTGTCCCGGTGTCCCGGCCGATCAGTAGGGGTAGAAACGCGCGGCGTCGAGGTCGCTGGCGAGCAAGCGGGTGAGGGGCATGTCGGCGACGGCTTCCAGGACGGACCGGTCCGCACCTTGGTCCACGGCGACCAGGGCGCGCTGGCGCGGGTCGGCGATGGCCTGTCGCACGCCCTCGGCCTCGGCGGAGCGCCCCAAGGACCCCAGGGCCCGGGCCAGGGCCCGCCGGGCCGCTCCAGCGATGTCGGTCCACTCCGGTCTCTCTTCGACCAGGCCCGCCAGGGTCTGCACCGCCAGGTCCAGGTCCACACCCATGTCGATGCGGGCACGGGCCCGGTTGAGAGCCACATAGGCGCCGCCGAGACCCGCCAGGCCTCCCTGGTCGTCCACCAGGGCCTCGAAGTCCAAGGCCCGCTCCAGGGCCTGTTCGTCGGCGAACAGCCCCGAGAGCCGGAACCACTCGCTCAGGCCGAAGGTGGTCTGGGCAGCGCCGATCCCGTCCAGGAAGCCCCGGGCCACGGCCTCCTGCTCGCCCAGCGCCTCCCGGGCCAGGGCCCTGGAGCGGGTCGCCCCGAGCCTCGCCCGGGCCCCCCGGAGCCGCAGGAAGGGCCCGGTCCTGGCGTTCCAGTCCGCGGTGGCGACGTGCCCCAGCAGGTCATCGAGGGCCTCCAAGGAGGGCCAGCCGGTGTCGGTGACCTGTTGGACGAATTGGGCCAGAATCTGGGCCCGGCTCTCGGGCGGCTGGCGCACCACCCAGCCGCCATCCGGGAGCGGCTGAGGGCTGGGCAGCTTGCAGAAGCGCGAAGTGACGGCCGCGATCAGGCGGAGCCGGTTGAGGTCGTCCTGGTCCTCGAGAGGCCACAGGGCAAAGGCCCGAACGGTGGCCTCGCGCACGGGCATCCAGCGGTTGAATTCACGCCGGCTCTCCATGCAGGCGTAGGTGAGGCCCAGCAGGACCCGGCTCCGAGCGGCGGGGCTCTTGCCGGCGAGCGCGAGGGCCCGGTCCAGCTCCGGGTCGGGGAAGACCAGGGCCAAGGCCTCCCGGCCGGTCCGGACCCGGACGATCTCCAGGCCTTCCGGCACCGGGCCGGTGGACTGGCCGTGGGCCACCAGGACCCTTCGGACCCCGGGAGCGATGGCCGCCAGACCCGCCAGCTTGCCCTCAAGTCCGCCCACTGGGCGCAGCTCGCCGGTCTCGGTGATCTCGGCGGTGGCCACCAGGTCGGCCGGCAGGCGGAGGCCGGTCGCCCTGGACGCCAGGGCCAACAGGAACGCGAGTCCGACCGAGGTCCCCTCTGGACCGCGGCCGGCGTCGACCGTGCCGGACCGCAGGTGGGTCCCCAGCCGCGTCAACCGGATGACTCTGCGCGCCATCGTGTGGGTGCGGGTCCACAGCAGCTTCAGGCTGTGGGACAAGGCCACTCGCGCGTGTCCGTGGGCTGCCAGGGCCACGGGCCCCACTGGCTTCTGCGGCAGCGCTGCGCCCCGGGAGGGGCGGTCCCGGTACAACCACAGCGACGTCTGGTCCCGATGCACCGACACCACCAGCGCGTCCCCGGCGCGTCCCAGCCGCTCGTCCTCGCTGTTGGCATCCCACCACCCCGGCGCCAGCGCCCTGGCCTGGAGTCGCCGCACGTCGCTCGGGGGTCGCGGCACGTCAGGCCCGCGCGGCGGGGTCGGTCCACCAGGCGGCGGGCTCGCGCAGCCCGGCCCGCTCCAGCCGCTCGCTGAGCACCACCGGCTCGATGGGTAGGGCCCGCAGGAACATGTGCAGGACGTCGTCGAGGCCGATCAGGGCCTCGGTGACCCGGGCCGCGCTGTCTCCCAGGCCGAGCAGGAGAGCCAGCGAGGCCAGGTCGTCCCGGTCCTCCAGCAGCTCTCCCAGGGCGGCCCACCAGTCGTCGTCGTCCAGCCGCAGCTCGCTGTCCAGCCGGTCCAGGTCGTCGAGGGCACGCGCGGCGATGCCCCGGCTCAGGCCATCCCACCGGTCCAGGGTGCCCGAGGGCTGGTCCTGGAGCCACTGACTCACGAGGGTCTGGTCCGGCGTGGGGTCGCCGCCGATGGCCCGGGCCAGGATGTCGGTGAGCTGTTCTCGCGGCGGCTCGTGGAAGCGCAGGTGATGGCCGGCTGCGAGCGGGACCCCGATGCGGGCCTGGGTGAGTGCGTCCTGCTTGAGCCGGTCCAGCCAGGGCTCGGGGTCGTGCTGGAGCCAGTCCGGGGGCGGATCCACGCCAACCATGGCCACGTCCAGCCCGCCGCCCCCTGGGCGGGCCAGCGCCAGCTGGCCAAGGTCGCCGGCGTCGATCAGGCACACCCCGCCCGGATCGAGCTTGAACACCAAGGCGTCGCCGTCGTCTTCGGAGATCCGCGAGCACTCGGCGCCTTGGCTCGCCCGGAGCGAGAGGTCGGCGCCGTACAGGGACAGGCCCTCGAAGTCCTGGCCAGAGGTGTGGAGCTCCAGTCCGGCTGGCAGGACCTGGGTCTCCACGGCGCGTAGGTCCTGGGACTGGGCCTGGACCAGGCCGACCATCATCGCCAGGGTCAGCAAGACTTCGCCCTTCAGTTGCTCGGAGTCCTGCTCCGGCGGGGCCACGTGGACCTGTGCCTGGAGCTGCAGCTCGCCGCAGCCCAGGTCTCGGAGAGCCTGCTGGAGGGATGTCATGGGGTCTCTTTAGCAGTCCGACGCAGCGCAACGGACTTCCTGACAGCAATCATGGTGATGCTCTCCGGTTGAGGCGGTACCGCGCTTCGGCGACCTGGGCCACGAGCGACGCCGCTGCGGGATCCAGGCCCGTCGATGCCGGCAGCCCGCGGATGAACAGCAGGAGTGAACACCGGGTCCTCTCGAAGCGCTTGTAGAGCGCGTTGGCCCGACGCCTGAGCTCGTCGGGTCCAGGGGCGCGGCCCAGCTCGGCGGCCAGCTCCGCACCGGCCAGATCCTCGGTGGTGCGCCCCGACGACCCGAGTGCGTCGAGCTGGGCCAGGGTGTCGCGAGCCCGGATCCCTGTGCCTCTGCGGGCGGCCTCTCGCGCCCGCACGTAGGCGGGCAACAACGCCTGCTCCAGCAGGTCGGCGGCCTGCTCGACGGCCCGCTGCTCGAGCCGGCGTTCGGTCGTGGTCTCGTCGTTGATCCGCTCGACCTGCGACCTCGGGTGGTCTTCGCCGGCGGGCCCCAGGTCAGCCACCCGTCCGTCCCAGTGCTTGTTGCGCTTGCGCAGCTCGTCGATGCAGCGGTTCCTGAGGGCCCGCCCCAGGTAGCCTCGGATCGCCGCGTCCCGGTGCTCGCCCTGTTCCCGAAGCACGTGGTGGCGCGTGATGAGCGCCAGGGCAACCCGCTGGAGGGCGTCCTGGACCAGCGCATCGTGGGGGTCGGCGCCGGCCTGGGCTGCAGCGGACGGCGCCTGGCGCTTCAGCTCTGCGAGCAGCGTGCGACCGGCGGCTGCCCTGTCCCCATCGCCGCCCTCGCACAGCACGGCCCAGGCCTGGACCAGGGTCACTCGGCGCCCCAGGAGAGGGCCTGGTCCCGGGCCCAGGGTCGGAGTCCGGCGAGGGACTGCTGCGGCGGTGCATCGCCGGCCCGGGCGGCCAGGATGTAGTCCCGGGCCTTGATGTGGGCAGCGCAGTGGCTGCGGCGCTCGGGGCCCGAGGTCGCCCACAGGCCCGTTCGGTGCCGGAGCTCCAGGTGCAGGGCGTCGAGCTGTCCCCGCTGGATGCGGGCCGTGTTGGCCAGCAGGTCGGCCAGGAAGCCGGTGCCGGGGTGGGTGCCCGGGTAGTCCGAAGGCGGGTCTGCCACGATCGCGAGGTCCTGGGGGAGCTGGGCCTGGCGGACGAGGACAGCGACGTCGGCCGCTTGCAGGGGGCGCCGGGGGCCGCCCAGGGCCACGTGGCGGACGAAGGGCCGGACGACCAGGGTGTGCTCGGGGTGTGCTCGGTACAGCATGTCGGCAGCACGTTCGATCAGCACCTGGAGCAGGGCGACGTACCGATCGGGGGACAGGGGGGAGTCGCAGGCATTGCCCCGCATGCTCTCGGAGGCCGTGAAGGCCCACATGCCCAGCCCGCGCCGCTGCTCTTCGCCGGTGAAGTTCTTGACGGTCCGGGCCACCCGGTCGAACAGGCCGCCCTGGTGGCGGCGGAGGGTGCGCTTGGCCCAGCGCAGGTTGCGCCGGGAGTCCAGCCAGCGCTCCAGGTCCTGGAGGTTGTCCCAGTCGCCCTTGCTGCCCGTGGCGATGTCCTGGAACACCCGCTCCGTCTGCCGACGGCGGTAGGACTCCAGGGCGTCGAGGATCTGCTCGCAGGCCTGGCCGACGTCGCGGTGGCCCCCGGGGCCCTGCCGCTGCAGCTCGGTGGTGCGGGCCGCAGCGAGCCAGGTCAGCGTGCGCAGGTGGGCGCTGTGGAGCGGCCAGGGGCAGCGAGGGTCAGCGTCGAGCATCGCCTGGCGCAGGGTGCGGCCCAGCACGCTCGCGCTCGCTGCCGGCAGCAGCACGCCCGCCACCGTCACATCGTCCTTGCGTCGAGCGAACTTGCCGCTCTCGTCGATCACCAGGGCCCACCGCACCGTGCGAGTCTACTCCGACCGCGTTGCGGTCTTCTCCCGGGCCAGGGCCACCAGCAGCTCCCGGTGCTCCAGCCCGATCTCGAGCGGGGCCCTCAGCGCCTCCAGGCTGGACTCCGCCGCCTGCCAGCGCTCCTGGAGCCGAGCCTTGATGCCCAGGTCGGGCCGGCGCCTGTCGAGCTCCGCGACGAGCAGGCCGGCGGCGGCCAGCTGATCGATCCGCGCCATCAGGTCCTGGAAGTCCTGGGACGGGGGCTTGCTGTGGCCGGTGTCCAGGGGCTCGAGGCCGAGGGCGCGAAGGAAGGCGGCGACGGGGTGGTCCACGAGAGCTCCAGGTGGGGGTCGTGGATCAGACGGGTCGGTTGGCTGGATCTGACGGCTACTCGGGATCGAGCG
>CAZFLE010000235.1:0-7445 GCA_964519895.1 uncultured Enterobacterales bacterium
CACGGTCTCGCGATCCCAGTGAAAGTGGTAGGCAATGAACGCTACCTCCTTGAAGATGCTCTCAAGGGGGTAGCTTACGATTCCCCCAGGCGACCGAACTCCTTCTCGAACTTGGAGCCGCACTCCGGACAGGTCACGCGGACAGTGGCTTCGTCCTCGTTGATCCGGTTGTACATCTCCTCGAGAAAGCGCAGGTCGCCCGCGAAGAGGTTCTCGACGATGGTGGCGTTGACCTCGCTCAGCGAGCCGAGGGACTTCACCACGCGGCTGAGCAGGACGATGATCAGGTAGGCACGATTCCGCTGCACCCGCATGTCGTTGAGGGGTGCGATCTCGTCCCGGGCGGTGGCAAGGCGCATGACGCCGTCCTTGTGGACGTCGCCGTTCTTGTCGACGTAGCCCCGGGGGAGGGAGAACTCGTACTCGGTCTTGAATTCCATGTTCAGCAGATCCAGCAACAGAGGCAGAAGGAGGGACATAGGCAGAGCATGAGCAGGGCCGGAGGATCAATGCCCTCCGGCCCGCTCAAGTGCTGATCAGGTCAGCTCGGGACGACTAGGAGTCGGCCCGCTCGACCTTCTCGACGGCGATTTCCATCTTCTCGATGGCCATGGCGCTGCTGTCGGAGTCCATCGACGGGACCTCCCACTTGCAGGGCCATCCCTCGAAGAAGTTGTAGCGACTGATGACCGTCTCACCATCGTTGTCCATGATGATCAGGGTGCCAGCGCGACGGTCAATCAGGCCGTCTTCGATGTTCTTCCGCCACCGGAACAGAGTGTCCGTGGACGTGTAGCCGCGCTCCAACACGATGTTCGCGTAGGTAGTGCGTCCCGGCTTCTTGCGGACGACTTTGTCGTTGCCCTGCTTGAACTCGATGATCTCCGTCTCCGAAGCCATCCCGCTCACGCTCTTGAAGCCGCCCACGATCTGCTTGTGGTCGGTGTTGTACTCCTGGATTTCCAGGTAGAAGTTGAAGCTGCCGAACAGCTCCTCGGTGTTTCCAGTGCCCTTGGGCATTTTCTCTCTCCAGGTTGGGGTGCCATGTCACCGGCGACTTGGTGACCTGACGGGGTTGACGATCTGTGGGGCTATTCCGCGATGAGGGCGCCGCCGTCCCACTGACCAATGCTGAAGACCACGAACTCGGCCGGCTTGACCGGGCAGATGCCAATCTGCACGTTCACCTGGCCGGCGTCAATCAAATACCGCGGGTTGGTCTCATCGTCACACTTGACGTAGAAAGCTTCCTCTGCGGTGCGGCCGAAAAGCGCCCCGGAACGCCAGACGCGCAGCAGGTACGCGCGGACGTCACGGTTGAGCTTGGCCCACAAGTTGTGGTCGTTGGGCTCGAACACCGACCACTGCATGCCGGTCATGATCGACTGCTCGACCATGATGAACAGCCGCCGGACGTTGATGTACTTCCAGGACGGGTCGGACTTGGTGGCCAGGGTGCGGGCACCCCAGACGCGGATGCCGCGATCCTTGAAGATCCGAACCACGTTGATGCCACGGTCGTTGTACTGACCCTGCTCGATCCGGTTGATGTTCTGGGACAGGCCGGTGATCCCCATGAGGATCTCGTTGGCCGGTGCCTTGTGCACGCCGCGGTCGCCGTCGACCCGGGCGAACAGGCCGCACATGTGGCCACTGGGGGGCACGAACAGCTCGTTCTTGCCGGCCTTGATCAGCTTGCGCCGCAGGGGACCGGAGACCGAGATGTGGTCCTGGTTGCCGGTGAACCAGCTGGGCTTGGTGACCTTGACCCACGGCACGTAGGCCGCGCCGTAGCCCTTGTCGGACGCCTGGACGTCCATGTCACCGGCGGAGACGATCGGACCGTCCAGGATCGCGAAGCGGTCCTTGCGGGTCTCGCAGTGCTCCAACAGTTCCTTCTGCTGGTTGAAGTTCAGGCCCGTGGCGCACATGAGGGCCATGTCGTCACAGTCGTCGAAGGCGTAAAGCCCGAGCTTGTCGGCCTGGTTCTCGCGGATGGAGCAGTCCGTGTCCTGGACGCCCATCAGGTAGACGTAGCACTTGCCGCCACCGTTATCGAAGAAGCCGTTGACCCCTGCGACGAAGTTGAAGACGTGGGCCTGGGACAGGAAGTCCGCAAACTCGGCCTTGAGGCCGGCGTCGTTGGCCAGGGCTTCGAAGACCGCGTCAGCCGCCTCGTCCGCGTCGTCGATGGACCGCTTGACAAGGTCCTCGACCGAGCGGGTCGAGAGCAAGTACTCCGAGAAGTAGCTCTGCAGCCAGCGGAAGAACTCGCTCTTGTTGGTGATGCCCACCGGGGCCACCGAGTACTCGGACAGCATGGCGGTGCCCGCAGCGCTGGAGAAGCTGTAGCCATAGGCGCTCAGCAGGTCCTTGGCGTGCTTGGGGGCGGGCTTGTCCAGGGCAAAGCTGCCGTGGATGGCGTTGAGCATGTCCTCGACCGCGGCGTCGTCGTCGGAGACGACCTTGCCGGCGGCGTCGAGCACGGAGTCCGGCACGCTGACCGTGCTGGTGCCGTCGCTGATCTTGGTCTTGCCCTTGGTGCCCTTCTCGACCTTGGCCTTGTGGCCGTTGAGCTTCAGGAGCGCGGCGACGTCCTTGACGTGGCGGCTCTTCAGCTGGAAGGCCTCCATCAGGGCGGTGCCGGCGTCGGCGGCGTTGCCGGCGACCTTGCCGGACTCATCGACGAGCTGGGGAACGACCTTGCCGGTCAGCTCCTTGGCGCCGTCGGATCCGGTGATCGCGATGGCGTCGGTGGGCGGGCTGAAGTGAAACAGGCCCAGGAAACCTGGGGTTGACGTGGAAACCGATGCGATCGGCTTGGCACCACTGTCGACTTCGCGAACGTATACGCCTGGGGTCTGGTAATCCATGGTCTAGAAGACTCCTCCGGTTCAGGAATCGGACTCGGGTTCTTGGGAGGGCATGCGCTTCAGGTTGTGAGGCGCAGGGCCCGGGGGTCTCCTGGGAGGCGGTGGAGAAGATCCGGAGATCCGACCACTCTTCCTGGTGGTCGCACCGCGTTCCGCTGGAGGGGGGCCGACCATACCAAGGGATCCCGGTTTGCCAAGGGAGACAACGGTGCCATCCCCGGCAGAAGTGAGCGGGCCGTCGAGGGCCACCCGGGCTCGGTAGGTCAGGAAGGGTCGATAGGGGGCTTCGTGCAGCGTGAACAGGTTGATCGCGTCGCCCAGGCTCAGGTCTTCGACGATCGCCGCCGAGACCTTTTCCACCTGGAGCGAGTGACCATCCCCGTCGAGGTTCGTGGGATCCCAGTCGCGGCCGATGCTGTCCACCGGGCGACCGTCGGGCAGCAGGAAGCGGCGGGGCCGGTAGAGCAGGCGGCCGGCCTCGTGCATGGTCAGCAGGACCCAGCCCAGGAGCCGCTCGGCGTCGGAGCGGAACTTGGCGTGCACGCAGATCAGGTAGTGCAGGTCCATCAGGACGGGTGCCCGGTGGTAGAACTGCTCGCCGTCCACCTCGATCGGGGCCTGGCGCAGGTTCTTGGCCCGGTTCAGGTTCAGGTTCGGCGTGGCCCGGTACATGTAGAGGTAGATGACCTCTTCCCGGTCCTTGGGGACGAACTTGAGGTCCTCTTCGATGCGCGGGGGGTTCTCGCCCAGGTCGTAGCGGTCCAGCAGGTGCTTGTGGATGGACTCGGTGACCTCGCCGATCACCTCGTAGGAGGAGTGGCGCCGTGCCGGCTCGGTCCCAGAAGCCGCGGCGCTCAACGCTGGATCCGGGCCCGAAGGGTGGGGGGAGCGGCGAGCACGAAACGATCCTCGGCGGGACTCGAGAAGGCGGGACGCGTCCGCATACGGCGCGCGTCCTCTCGACCTGTAGAGAAAGCCACCCGGTCTTCGCGGGCTTGGAGGCCCTGGCGGTACTCCTCGCGGCGAATCCACGGGAAGTCGAGACCAAAGGGGTTGCGGTTCAGGCGCATCAGCAGTGGGGCGTTGGGTTCTGGACGTACGGACGGACGCAGCTCGCGAATCCCCTCGGTCCAGGGCACCTCGAAGGGCTCGGGGAGGTCCCGGCTCTCGCCCTTCTCGGCCATGGCGTCGAAGCGATCCCAGCAGTCGGCGGCGACGGGGCTCAGCCCGATCAAGGACTCCCCCGCAAACGTGCGTCGCAGCCGCGCGAGCGATCGATCCAAATGCTGCCCCATGAGACGACCGACGGTGGGGAGGTCGGTGTGCCGAGCGCGGAGTCTACGGCCCCGGCTTCGCAGCGGTCAAGGCGCCGTTCAGACCGGGTAGACTGCGGCCGTGAACCGACAGCGCAAGAAGCCCAAGAACCCTGGACGTCGGACCGCCACAGCGGCCCACGGCGGACGGGTGGGCATGGGCGACGCCGCCAGCCAAGCTCTGCAAAAGGCCGGGGGCAAGCTCGGGAATCAGTCCCTGGCCAAGCACGTCAAGTCCCCCAATGCGCTCCGGGACGAATTCCTGAAGACGATCGTCTCCCGGCTCAAGGGCATTCGTTCGGCCCAGCTGACGGAAGACAGCGCCCACCGGGACTCCCGGAACCTGCACCGGCGGGCGATCTACCGAGGGGCCGACCACCAGGCCGACCCCGGCCGCTTCCGCGACGTGGCCCGCCGCTACCAGGAAGCCGCTCAGGCCCTGGCTTCCGGCCTGCTCGAGCGCGGGGCCCAGCTGCTGGAACAGGCCTTCCAGCTCGAGGAGGAGGTCTTCGCGTCGATGCCGGACCACGTCAAGGAAGAGCTGGAAGCGGGTGCCCAGGGCGAAGGAGACCTGCCGAGCGGGCTCGACCAGATCGCTTCAGGAGCGACCTGCTCTCGCTGCTCACTGCCCCAGGACCTGGTCCTGGCCGACTGGATCCAAGCCCTGGATCCCCACATCGAACTTCGGGGCGTGCGCGGAAAAGCCCCTCACAACTGGTGGGACGAGGAACAGGACGAGGAAGAAGAGGACGGGGACGACAGTTGACCCTCCTGGAGACCCTGGGCCGCATGATCGCCCACCCCTCGGTGTCCGACCGCCCGCTCGAGGCTCTGGCGTCCGAGGTGGCCCAGCACGCCGAAGACCTGGGCTTCGTCTCCGAGCTCCGGGTGGACCCGGACGACCCCGGCAAGGCCAACGTGATCTCGAGCATCGGCCCCCCGGGGGAAGACGGCCTGATCCTGTCCGGACACCTGGACGTGGTGCCGGTGGTCGGCCAGCCCTGGCACAGCGACCCCTTCGTGCTCACCGCCCGCGACGATCGGCTGGTGGGGCGCGGCACGGCCGACATGAAGGGCTTCGTGGCTTGTGCCCTGCACGCCCTGGCCCGGATCGATCTGAGCGAGCTTCGGCAACGCCTGGTCCTGGTCTGGACACACGACGAGGAGATCGGGTGCGTCGGCTCGGCCAAGCTGGCCGACGCGCTGGGTGAGCGCCCCCAGGACTGGCCCTCCGAGGCCCTGATCGGAGAGCCGACCGACTTCCGCATCTTTCGCATGCACCCGGGCCACGTGGGCCTGACCATCACCACGCACGGCGAGAGCGCCCACAGCTCCAAGCCCGATCTGGGCGCGAGTGCGATCCGGGCGATGGGCCGGGTGATCGCCCTGCTCGAGCGGCTGGAGGTGGAGCTGAGATCGGTCACCCGGGGGGACCTGCGCGGCATGCTCGACCGCCCCTTCGTGACCATGAACATGGGCACGATCTCGGGCGGCACGGCCATCAATCTGGTGCCGGATCGGTGCGAGCTCCAGGTGGGCTACCGACCCCTGCCCGGCGACGACCCCGTGGCGGTGCGGTGGCTGATCACCGAGCGCCTGGGCGCTCTGAAGCTCCCGCCGGGCACGTCCGTGAGCTGGCGACCGGGCACCGTGACCCCGGCCATGCTGACCCCCGACGGCACCGCACTCCAGGGCGTGATCGAGTCCTGCTGTCCCGAGGCCCGAGGAGGCACCCTGGCCGCCAGCTTCGGCACCGACGGCGGCAACCTGGAGCGACTGGGCATTCGATCGCTGATCTTCGGTCCCGGCAGCATCGACGTGGCCCACAAGGCCAATGAGAGCGTCTCCAGGGGCGCGCTGGATCAAGCGGTCGACGTCATCGAGCGCATCGTGCGGGTCCGGTGCGCGGCACGGGGATAGGCGAGTGCCATGATCTGGATCACGCTGCTGGCCTGTGGGGCCCCCGAGCTCGAAGACGCCCATGACGAGGCCGCGGCGGCCTACTGCGACCGGGCCATCACCTGTGACTGGATTCCGGTCGCCCAGGAACAGGAGTGTCTGGACACCATGGAGCCGATCTTCTCGTCGGAGTGGACCATCGCCCGGTGTGAGGACAACATCGGCCGAGCTGCGTGGAAGGACTGCGAGGACGCACTGGGCCAAATGGCGTGCGACAACGAGGGCTGGGGGATCCACAACATCCCCGGAGAATGTGACGAGAGCATCCTGTGCAACGGGTAAGGTGACGCGATGAAGAAGCGGAAGCGCAGCGCGGTCGGAGAGCGCACCTCGGAGCGGCTGAGCGACCGCGACGGCCTGCGCAAGCGCTCTCTCCCGGGGGGCGGCACCGTCTACCAGGGCGCGCTCGCGACCGAGGCCCTGGACGCCATGGACGCCCGGGCGATGACCCTGGACCAGTCCATCATCGTGTCCGAGGACTTCGACCCGTCCAGTGCCGAAGACCAGGCGCTCTACGCCCACGAACAGTTCCACGTGGACCAGGGCGACCACGGCGGCGGCGCCCACCACATCCACTCCGCCGAGGAGATCGCGGCCCGTGCCGTCGAGGGCATGGTGCTGCACCGCGCGGCCCAGGAAGGCGGCGGGGAGTCCGACGGCGGCCAGGACCAAGGCGGTGGCGGCGACCAGAAGAAAGCCGCCGAACCGAGCCCCATGGGCGGCTTCAGCGCGCTGCTCAAGGAAGGCCTCAGCCACCAGGGCGCCATCGAAGAGCTGGCCCGCTTCGTGGTCGACGAGCTCGACCGCGCCGAGGAGCTGGGCGCCGCCCGCAACAAGGACAAGGCCACCTGGAAGTGAGGGCTGCGGTCCCTCTTCGGTAGACTCCGCCCGTGTCCGACGTCTACAAGGAACTCGCCCGTCGCCTTCGCCGCACGGACCTGCTGCTGCTCCAGGCCGTCCGGCGGCAGAGACTCCGGCCGGCGATGCGCGAGAAGGGCCAGTACTGGGGCTCGGTCATCACCGACGACGAAGTCGAGGCACTGCTCCACAGCCACGGCGAGATCGACGAGGTCCCCCCTCCGGTGGGGCTCGATGCCGCGATCCAGGCCTCTGAGCGCCTGCGCGACGAGCCCGGCGGCCGGACCTGGAAGCTGCGCGAGGCCTTCGCCCTGGGCGGTGACGACGTCGACCTGCTCCTGTTGGCCATCGCGCCGGAGATCGCCAGCGGCTACGGCAAGATCTTCGCCTACCTGAACGACAACCTGAACCAGGCCTACCTGACCATCGACCTGGCGACCCG
>CAZFLE010000236.1:0-7441 GCA_964519895.1 uncultured Enterobacterales bacterium
GCCACGACAGCGTCGCCGCGCCTTGCCAGCGGCGCCGATTGCGGCGCGACTCACCTCGCGAACTTGTGAGACAGGGGACTCGGGCTAGGACACGGCCTCGGCGAACCGCAGCATGTGCTCGACCACCAGGCGCGGCCTGTCCAGGAATGCGCAGTGGCCGAAGCCGTCCTCGACCAGGAAGCTGGCGTGGGCCGGCAGGTGGGTGCGCCAGTAGTCCAGCTGGTACTGCGGCAGCACCCCGTCGGCCGCTCCCCACAGCACCAGCGTGGGCATGCGCAGCTCGGCCAGCTCCTGCGGCTTGAGCAGGTCCTCGCTGGTGATGGAGCCGATCAGCTCCCGCACGGCTGGGGCGCTGAAGGTCCTGCGTGCGCCCCAGGCGAGTACCTGCCGATAGGCCGGGGGCTTGTCGAACAGCCTGTCCACGAACGCCAGGGCTTGGCGATGGGTGCGCAGGTCGAAGACTTCGAGGAAGCTGCGCAGCTCGTGGTGGCCCATCAGGGCGCCGCCGGGGGAGAGCAGGATCAGCCCCTGGACCCGCTCGGGGCGGACACCGGCGTAGCGGACCGAGCCCACACCGCCGAGGCTGTTGCCAAAGAAGATCGACGGCTCTTCGACCACGGTGTCCAGCACCTGGAGCATGGACTGGTACAGCACTTCTGGGGACATGCCCTCGTGGGGCGGATCGGAGAAGCCGTGGCCGGGCAGGTCGGGCAAGATGACCCTGCGGTGCCGAGCGCAGAGCCGCTCCAGGATCGGTCGGAAGTGCACCCCAGCCGCACTCAGACCGTGCATCAGCACCAGCGGCGGCAGGTCGCCCGAGCCCTGGGACTCGAGCACGTGGACCCGGCCGGAGTCGGTGTCGATCCAGCGTGTCTGGAAGCCCCGTCGACGGAGGCGAGTCCTCAGGGCATGCTCCGCGAGCTTCACCATCAGCCCCCAGGATACAGGAGGGCCACGGGGTGTCGATGTCCGGACCAGAGGCCAAGTCACGGGTGGCCACGTGGATGCAGGACCACGGGAACGCACCCCAAGGCGACGACCCGAACGCAGTCGACGCGGACTACGTGGTCCGGCTCGCCAGGCAGATGCAGCCCCTGTTCGGTCCGCGCGGCTGGTTCCGCGTCGATGCCGAAGGATGGGAGAACCTGCCGCCTCCCCCGGCCATGATCGTGTCCAACCACTCCGGCGGACTGATGCTGCCGGACATGTGGGGGCTGGGGTATGCGTGGGTCAACCAATTCGGCCGGGACCGGCTGGTCCACCCCTTGGCCCACGAGATGGTCTTCGCCAGCGAGCGGGTCGGCAACGCTCTGGCCCGGGCCGGCGTCATGCGGGCTCGCCGGGACAACACCGCCCGGGTCCTGACCCAGGCCAGGCGCGACGTGCTGGTCACACCGGGGGGAGATCTGGACGTGTTCCGGCCCTGGAAGGACCGGTACAAGGTCACTTTTGGCGGCCGGACCGGCTACGCGCGCATGGCCCTGTCCCTCGGCGTGCCCATCGTGCCGCTGGCCAACGCCGGGCCACACGACACGCTGATGGTGCTCACCCAGGGTCGCGGCATCTCCCGCCGTCTGCACCTCAAGGAGTACTTCCGGGCCGAGATCTTCCCCATCTCCATCGCGTTTCCCTGGGGCATCGCCATCGGTCCCCTCCCCCACATTCCTCCCCCGACCCACCTGCGGTACCTGATCGGGTGTCCGATTCAGCCCGAGCCCCCGGCAGGCGCCGATGGAGAGCCGACCCAGGATCAGGTGCTGGCCCTGGACGCACAGGTCCGGGGCGCGGTCCAGGGGCTGCTCGACCACCTCCAGGCCACCGAGAAGACCTACGCCGAGAAGATCGCCAGCCTGGGCCGGATGCTCCGCGCCCGGGGAACCGATCTGCGGGCCCTCGCGGCCCACCGCTGGCAGGACTGGACCGGCGGCGGTCCATGACCCTGCTCTGGCTGATGGCCTGTGCCGGCAGCGACCCCGCGCCCGCGCCGACCTACGAAGGCGGCTGGCACACCGCGGAACCCCTGCTGACCCCGCTCCAGGAACACGCCGTGGTCGTGCTGGACGGCCAGGCCGTGGTGATTGGTGGGTTCGAGCCACCCTTCAACACCACGACCCGGGTCGAGGCTTACGACCCGGTGAGCGACAGCTGGTCCAGCCTGGCGGACCTGCCGGACAAGGTCCACCACGCCCAGGCCGCCGTGGTCGATGGCAGCGTGTACCTCCTCGGCACCCTGGAGGGCTTGACCATGAGCGCGGTGGCCGTGGCGTGGGTCCTGGACCCGGGGGCCCAGTCGTGGGCCGAGATCACCCCGCTGCCCGCAGGCTTCGAGCGCGGCGGCGGCGCGGCGGTGGCGCTGGACGGACGCATCCACGTGGTGGGTGGGCTGCGCGGTGGCGAGGCGGTCGCCGAGCACCACGTCTACGACCCGCTCGACGACAGCTGGCAGGCGCTGGCGTCCATGGACCGTGTCCGGGACCACCTGGGCGCCGTGGCGCTGGACGGCCTGGTCTATGCGGTGGGCGGACGGGCGGGATCCATCGGCAGCCACACCGACAGCGTCGCGTCCTATGACCCGGTGTCCGATGCCTGGACCGAGCTGGCGCCGATGCCCACCAGCCGCGGGGGACTCGCCGTCGCCGTCCTGGACGGTCTGATCTACGCCTTTGGCGGCGAGGGCAACGACGACGCCGAGAGTGGCGTCTTCCCGCAAGCCCAGGCCTACGACCCCGCCACAGACGCCTGGGTCGAGCTCCCGGACATGCCCGTGCCCCGGCACGGTCTGGGCGCCGCAGCGATCGACGGCCGCATCTTCTTGCCCGGAGGCGGGGACACGGAGAGCCTGGGGGTCGTGGACACCCACGAGGTCTACGTGCCGGACTGATCCAGAGCCTGCGTCAAGTCGGACCACAGGCTGTCGACGTCCTCCAGCCCGAGCGCCAGCCGAACGAGCCCGCCCCCCAGGCCCGCTGCGGCCTGTTCCTGGGGCGAGAGCCCGGCGTGCGTGACGGCGTTGGGCCACGTCACGAGGCTGTGGGCGCCGCCCAGGCTGGGCGCGACGCGGAAGCGCTCCAGGCGGTCGCTCAGCGCTGCTGCAGAGCCATCGAAGTCAAAGGACAGCACGCCGCCCCCGGCGGACAGCAGGCGGGCGGCCACGGCGTGATCCGGGTGATCGGGACGGGAGGTGTGGTGCACCCTCAGGACCCTTGGGTGCTCGGCCAGGCGCGCGGCGATCGCTCGCCCGCTGGCGTTCTGGTGGCGCACCCGCAGGTCGAGCGTCTCCAGACCGCGCCACAGCCGATAGCACGCAGCCGGGTCCAGGGTCGGCCCGAATAGCTTGCGCAGGCGCCAGGCCAGCCGCAGCCGCTCACCGCTCGTGGAGAGCACGCCGGCCACCAGGTCGTGGTGGCCCCCCAGGTACTTGCTCGCGCTGTGCACCACCACGTCGGCCCCGTGGTCCAGGGGCCGGCAGTTCAAGGGGGTCGCGAACGTGGCGTCGACGATGATCGTGGCCCCGGGCGCGGCCGCGCGGAGTGCCGCCAGGTCCACCACCCGCAGCAGCGGGTTCGAAGGCAGCTCGGCCAGGATGGTGGTGGGGGACAGCGTGCCGGCCGCCCGTACCAACCCGTCGACCGGCGCCCGGTGCACGTCCACGGCAAGCAAGGGGAACACCCCGTCGACCAGCTCGCTGGTCCCGCCGTAGACCTCGTTCTGGACCAGCATCGGCCCCGCCCGCAGCACGTGTCCCACCATCAAGGCCGTGTGGATGGCCCCCATGCCGGACCCGGTCACCCAAGCGCCTTCGGCGCCCTCCAGGGCGGCGATGCGCTCCTCGACCGCCCGGGCCGTCGGATTGGACCACCGGGTGTAGAGCGGATCCCCGGGCTCGGGCACTTGGCCCTTGCCGGGCACCGACGCGGCCATGCCAGCCGTGTCGTCGAAGGCAAAGGTGCTGGCGAGCACCACGGGCGGGACCAAGGGGCGACCCATCGTCAGCTCCGGAAGCGAGACCGGTGGAGGGTATCCCCGGGCGGCGGGAGCGCGGGTGGAGGAGGCTTCCTCTCAAGGAGCCGCCGGTCCCTGCCGATTCAGCCAGAGGGATCCGGGAGCAGCGCGTGTGAGCGAGCAAGGGTTCCAAGAGGCGCGCCCGAAGGCCACGTGGTCGTGGTCTCGCGCAATCACCGCATCGGCCCTGCTCTATGGCGCCCTTGCCTGGGGCACGATGCGGCTCCTGTTCGACTCTGGCTTTGCCATGCCGTTCTGGCCGGCGGCGGGGCTGGCGCTGGGCCTGGCGCTGGGGGTGGGCATCCGTGCCCTGCCCGGCATCGCCTTGGGCTCCCTGGGGGCGAACCTGGCCATCTGGGCGGCAGGCGACCCTTCCTTGGGCCAGGCTCTTCCAGTCGCCTGGCACCTGGCCGCTGTGGGCGCCGGAGCGGCCCTGCAGGCCGGCCTGGGCGCGATGCTCATCCAGCGCTTGACCCACTCCGGAGCGACGCTGCTGACCCACCGGGAGATCGCGACCTTCCTGTTGCTGGGCGGGCCACTGGCCTGTGCCCTGAATGCCACGGTGGCGGTTCAGGCCCTCGCCGATCCGAGCCTGTTCGGTCCGGCGGACCCCACCACGCGCTGGTGGACGTGGTGGCTCGGCGATGTCGCTGGGGTCTTCCTGGTCGCCCCAGCCACGTGGTCACTCCTGAGCCGGCAACAGGAAGCTTGGTCAGGTCGGGTCGTGTCCCTGAACCTGGGGCTCCTGGCGTCGGCTCTGCTGCTGGGCCTTCTGCTGCGGGCCACCATCGACGGCAACGACCGCCGGCTGTCCGCCGACCTGGGCCGCCTGGCCGACAGCCATGCCGCGGCCCTGGACACCGCCCTGGCCCACGCCGAGGAGATCGCCGACACGGTCGCCACCTTCCTCGAAGGCCACACGCAGGTGGAAGCCAGCGCCTTCAGCACCTTTGTCCAGCGCCCCTTGGACCACAACCCCGCAATCCGAGCGGTGTCCTGGAACCCCATGGCGTCGTCCCTGGACTGGGCCGTCCCGGTGGCGATGATCGAGCCCGAAGCGGGCAATGAGCAGGCGCTGGGGTACGACATCGCGTCCGAGCCCCGACGGCGCAGAGCCATCGCCAGGGCCCTCCAGACCGGTCAGGTCTCAGCCACGGCGCCCATCGAGCTGGTGCAGGCCGACGGGGACGGCACCGGTGTGCTCCTGTTGGCGCCGGTCCGAGCCCCGAACGGCCAGACACGGGGCTTCGCCGTGATCGTCGTGGATCTCCAGGGGCTGCTCAGCCAGGCCTTGAGCGCCGACGGCGAGCAGTTCGCTGCCCGCCTGAGCGATGTCACGGACGGCACAGCCATGCCCCTCGGCCGACTCCGCACTGCGCAGGGCGAGTGGTCTGGCGTCCCGGAACCCTGGCGGCACATCGTCCAGGTGGGCGGCCGGTCCTGGGCGCTCGAGCAGGCGGTGACGAGCGCTCATCTGAGCGCACGGCGAGCCTTCCTGTCCGCGGGCACGATGGTCGTGGGCGTGGTGCTGGCCGGGCTGGTGAGTGCGCTGATGCTCCTGATCACCGGGCGCGGCAACCACGAGCGCCGCCAGCTCCGGGCGCTCCAGCGCCAGGTCGAGGAGCGCCAGCGGGCCGAAGTGGCCCTGTCCGAGGCGCGGGACCTGGCCGAGCACCAGGCCAGCCACGACGAGATCACGGGCCTGGTCAACCGCCGGCGCTTCGAGCAGGTGCTGGACGACCTGGCGGCGACGGTGCACGGCACCCAGCGTCGGCACGCCCTGGCCTTCCTGGACCTGGACCGCTTCAAGCTGGTCAACGACACCGTGGGCCACGCGGCCGGAGACGCGCTGCTGCGCCAGGTCGCCGACCTGCTCCGGGGGCACATCCGCGCTGCCGACACCCTGGGCAGGATCGGCGGAGACGAATTCGGCCTGCTGCTGCCGGACTGCCCCCTGGACCGGGCCGTCGCCACGGCCGAGCGGCTGGTGCACGCCCTGAGCGCACACCGCTTCCTGTGGGATGGCCGGCCCTTCGCGATCGGTGCCAGCATCGGGGTGGTCGGCATCGCCGAGGACAGCCGGGGCACGGGCACGCTGTTGGCCCAGGCCGACGTGGCTTGCTACGCCGCCAAGGACGCCGGACGAGGCCGCGTGCACGTGTACGAGGGCCCCGACCAGAGCGCCCGCCACCGCCACGCCGAGATCCTCACCGCGTCGGTGCTCCAAGACGCCATCGACTCCGATCGGCTGCGCCTGGTGCGCCAGCCCATCTGCTCCCTGGCCGAGCCCCAGCGCATCGTGCGCTACGAGATCCTGGTCCGGATGCTGAAGCCCGACGGGACCCTGGCCCTGCCCGCGACCTTCATCCCCGCCGCCGAGCGCTTCGGCCTGGTGGGCGCTCTGGATCGCTGGGTGGTGGCCCGGGCCCTGGACAGCCTGGCCCGGTGGCCGGAAGATCAGCGGATCGCCATCAACCTGTCCGGTGCCAGCCTGGCCGACGAGGGGCTGCAGCGCTTCGTGCTGAGCGCCCTGGACCAGCGCGGGTTCGAGCCCGGGCGGGTGGGGTTCGAGGTGACCGAGACCGCCGCCATCCGGAACCTGGCCAAGGCCGTCCGCTTCATCGGCGAGCTGCGGGACCGGGGCTGCCGCTTCGCCTTGGATGACTTTGGCAGCGGCCTGGCGAGCTTCGCCTACCTGAAGAACCTGCCGGTGGACGCCCTGAAGATCGACGGCGTGTTCACCCGGGACCTGGACGACCCCACCCAGCAGATCCTGGTCCGCGCCATCCACGATCTCGCCCAGGCCCTGGGCATCAAGACCGTGGCCGAAGGCGCCGAGACTCCGGAGATCGTGCAGCGGATGCGCGCTCTGGGGCTCGAGCTGGCCCAGGGCTATGCGCTGGGGCGTCCCGACGTGCTCCCCAAGGACTCCTCTGCCGCCTAGTCGAGCGGATCGGGAGGGGCGACGCGGCGACCGGGGCAACCGGGGTCAGGAACCTTTTGTTAAGCATTATCATTTCGAGCATAGATCGTGATGATCAATAGTTCTGACTCTAGGGCATGACAATGGAATGGATCATGTCTCCGGACGGTCTCAGGTCGCGCGGTTCTGGCGACGTGTGGTGGCGGGACGGCCCATGGAGACATGGACAGGTGCGGCCCAGGTCGGTGGGTTGGGCCAGGTCACGGGAGCACCTGCCCACGACTCCACAGGCCCGACGACGGCGAGACAAAGAGGGGCCTGGTGGAATCGGAGGCGGTTGGGGACAGACGTCGGCGGTGACGGCAGCGTGGAACTTCAGCGGCTGGGCCCGACCCTGTCCTTCTGTTCTTCACGTCGTCGTCGTCGGGGCTGTGGGCAATGGGGGCAACTCCGCGAGGGCGCTGCGGAGCGCCGCGCCGCCCGGCGTCGCGCCGGTTTGTCCCCGTTGTCCATGGC
>CAZFLE010000237.1:0-7349 GCA_964519895.1 uncultured Enterobacterales bacterium
GCAACGCCGCCGAAGCCGCCCAGGACGGCGTGGGCATGCTGCTGGTGTTCACCACTGAACCCGAGGAGCTCCACGACCGCATCCTCCAGGTCCAGCTGGAGGTCACCGATTTGGCCGGCGACGTGGTGCGCGACAAACGGTCGATGACGATCTGGGACGCATACCAGGCGAAGTAGTCCTCGGGCTGGGACCGCCTCCAGGCCCGTCACGGACCACCCGCCCCAGTGGAACCTGATTAGTCACACTAGCTTATGCGATCCCGCTAATGCTTAACAAAAGGTTCCTGACCCCGGTTCCTGCAAGACACTTCCACGTACGGCGGAGGCGGAGGCCGCCGGACCCGCGCGCGACCGCGTAGCGGCCTCGCGCCCGGAAGCTAGTCCGCGTAGCCCAGGTCCCGCGCGTCCTCGTCGCCCTGGAAATCCAGGTCTTCCTCGGGCAAATCGTCGTCTGCCGGCAAGTCGTCGTCCAGGAATTCATCGTCGTCGCGGGGCTCCCGAGCGCTGGGGCGGCGACCGTCGAAGTCCTCGTCGAAGTCCGGCGGCGGTCCGCCTCGCTCGCGATCCGGCCCAGGGGGGCGCTCGCCGGCAATCTGGCCGTCCCGGTTCTCCCGCATCCGCTCGCGGCGCTCGGCGATGCGCTCCTCGCGGAGCCTGCGGCGCTCTTCGGCCTCGGGGTCATCACCCGCGGTGCCCGCTCTCGGCGGCGGGCGCGTGCTGGCCCGGTCGTCGTCGCGATCCCGGCCCCGGGTGGAAGAGGGCGGGCCCTGGCGCTTGCGGGCCGCCAGCCGATCCTCGCGGAAGCGGGGCTTCTCCAGGCTGCCCGAGACCATGAAGTGGTAGGTGCCGCCGTCGTCCCGGGCGTTCTTCATGCCGGGCGCCAGCTTGGCCAGCGAGTCCAGGTCGTCCTCGAGGCGGATCTTCAGCGTGAGCTTGAGCCGGCTGCGCTCCAGCGGCGAGCTCAGGGTGATGTGACCGTCCAGGGTGGCCTCGATCATGTCGGCCAGGAAGGAGCCCTTCTGGACCTCGGCCTCGCCGTCGTGCACGTCCAGCTCGAGGATGGCCTCGTTGAACAGGGCCTCGTCGATGGTGAAGCCCGACACGGTCATGTTCCGCAGGATCAGCCCCTCGATGTCCAGCTCCAGATCGCCCTTGGCCTCCTTGACCTCCTCGGGGTCCACGGCCATGTCGACAACCAGATCCAGCAAGCCGGACACGTCCACGCTCCAGTCCTCCCCCTCGAAGGGGTACAGGGACAGATCCAGATCGTCGGCCTCCAGGTCCGCGATCCACTTGGCGTCGACCTGGCCCAGGGACCCGGCCAGAGTGCCCTGGTACAGCTCGGCATCGAGGTCGGCGAGCAGGTCCCCGCCCAACAGCGGCAACACGTGCACCCGGGTGTCGACCCGGGCGGCCGAGAGCAGCAGGGACGCTGGCGCCGGGTCGTCGTCTGAGCCTGGACGGCTCTTGGGCACGCTCAGCAGCTGGACGCCTTCGAGCAGGGCGCCGGTCACCCGCCAGCTCGGGCGGATGTCGTCGAGCTGGAGCGCCATCGCGCCCGACGTGCCGCGGTCGACCTCCCAGGAGATGCGCTGGCGCACCGCGTCGCTGGGAAAGGTCAGCACCAAGGCGATCCAGAACACGAACAGGCCCCAGGCCAGGCCCAAGGCGATGGGGATGATGCGGCGGATCACTCGACCACCTCCTCGAGCAGCCGGAAGGCGTCGATGTCGAATTTCACGTTCAGCAGCCGACCGTCCCGGGACTTCTTGACCCGGACGTTGGTGGACTGGATGCGCAGGGGAAAGTCACCGGCCTCGACCTCGTAGAGGAAGTTGGCCAGCTGCTCCAGCGTGACCTTGGAGATGGAGACCTCGACCCGCTCGGTCTCGAGATCCCCGATGGCCACGACGGACTTCTCGTCGACCTTGTCCAGCTGGTCCTTGATGTCGCTCTTCTCGGCGGCCTTCTCCAGGTACGAGCTCAGCCTCTTGCCGGCCTGTTCCCGGAGTTGCTCCTCGATCTGCTCGGCCTGCTGCCGGGTGTCGTGGTAGCCGGCGCCCTCGGACGCCAGGAAGGCGAGGGTCGCGTGGCGGGTGTCGACGTCCTGGTCCAGATCGTCCAGGTACCCGGACATCAACCAGAACGCCCCGCCGTAGAACACGAGCACCACCACGAGCACCAGCCCCAACAGGAGCTTGCGGTCCCTGGGATTCATGCCCTGGAGGATGGCCTCGATGCGCTCGAACAGCGGAGCCAGGGTGTCCTGGAGCTTGGCGTTGGCGTTGGTCAGGATCGACATCTACCCAGCCTCCTCGACGTCTTCTTCGTCGCCCAGGGGAATGGTCATCGTGAACTTGATGCCGTCACCGAGCTTCTTCTCGTCGCCCTTCTTGGCGTTCTTGAAGCGCTCGTTCTTCTGGAGCGCCGCTTCGATCCGGGCGGCGGAGTCGTAGCTGTCGGTCTTGGCCGTGAACTTGACCGCCACGTCGGACAGCGTCAGATCCGAGACCTCGATGCGGGCTTCTCCAGGCGGCGGCATGGACTCGGAGATCTCCCGGAGCAGGGACAGGATCGGCGGATCGTGGCCGATGGTCGCGCCCAGAAGCTCCACCCGGTCCTCGACCGCGGTGGTCTTCTCGACCACGATGGCTCGGGCCATCGACGGGTCCCGGCCTTTCTCCGGGTCGACCTCTGGGAACAGCTCGGCCATCTCGGCGACGACTTCGTCCTCGAGCTCGGCGACCCGGGCCTGGCGGTCGGCGACGGCGAACCCGAACCAGACGGCTCCGGCCAGGGACAGCAGCATGAGCGCGGCCAGGGCCCATAGGCCCACGGTGCGCGTCATGGCCAGGTCCCCGCGGTAGGCGAAGTCGCCCTTGCGGAAGTCCAGGGCCCGGGCGCCGCCCACCCCCGCCGCGTGTCCGGCGAGGGTCTCGGCCAGGGCGAAGCGGCCCGGCATGCCCAGCCGGCTCGCTTCCTCGGAGATGGTCAGCGTGCGCACCGACCAGCCGAGCTGCTTCTGCAGCCAGTCGTCCAGGCCTTCGAGGTCCGCGGTGCCGCCGGTGAGCAGCACGCCATCCAGGGCGGCGCCGTGGTCGACCTCGGCGGCGAAGAGGGTGGTCCGGAGCTCGGCCAACAGGGGCTGGAGGGCTTCGACCAGGCAGCGGGCCACCTCGCTGTGGGACACCCGCTGGGGTTGCGCGGTCTCGCCCTCGGCCAGGTTCGGCGTGACGGCATCGGGCTGGCCCGCTGGGTCGGTGTCGCCACCGTCCTCCCACTCGGCCACAGCCCGGGCGGCGCTGCGCAGGTTGGCCACGTGCTTGGCGCCCTCTGCCGTGCCCCAGTCCCAGCCCCACTTCCGGGACAGGGCCAGGGTCAGGTCCCGGCCCCCTTGGGTGATGGCCCGGGCACTGACCAGCTCGCCGTCACTGACCACCGCCACCAGGCTGCGAGCATGACCCAAGTCGACCACCGCCCAGGTGCCGTCTTCGGGTGCCCGCTCGCCCAGGACCTCGGCGTCGAGCCCCAGGTGACGGGGGTCGCCACCGATGGCGCCCAGGCCAGTCAGCAGAGGCCCGAGCACCCGGCGATCCGCCAAGGCACACAGGCTCTGGCTCTGGCCGTCCGAGGCCCCGTCGGCCACCCGGTAGTCGAGCACGTAGTCGTCGAGGTCGAAGGGCACGTGGCCTTCGAGCTCGAAGGGCAAGGTGCGCTCGATCTGCGCCCGGTCCGAGAACGGCAGGGTGATGCGGTGCAGGCTGACGTGCTGGCCCGGATACGCCGCAGCGCTGGTCGCGGCGGCCAGGTCCGTGTCCTCGTCGAAGAGCTGTCTGCACGCTGCCAGCCGTTGTTGGAGGGTCGGCACCTGACTGCCGTCCTGGGGCACGGTGCGCACCCGGTACTCGAGCAGCTCCACCCTGCCGAGCCGCCCCTCCATGAGGGCGAGCTTGGTGGCGTGGGAGCCCAGGTCGATTCCGACGACGATGGCCATCTCTACTCCATCCGCCAGTAGCGGATCTTGCCCTGGGAGCTGCTGCTGAAGTCGTAGACGACCCGCAGCACCCGGGTGCTGTCATTGACGATGCCCGTCGACGTGACCGAGAACACCGAGCTGTCGGTGTCCAGCACGCTCTCGAGCTTGTCGTCCAGGTTCATGCCCTTGTTCTTGAACGTGTCCACGAAGTCCTTGGCCGAGCCGTACTGGCCCCCGGCCGCGTCTTCGCGGGCGTCGTTCAGGTACGCATCGAGCGCGGTGTCGGTCGGCTTGGTGCCGATCGAGTAGGCCCGCAACAGGCCCTTGAGGACCTCGTCGGGCGCGGTGTTCACGTTGGTCTTGTCGGCGTAGATCGTCAGGTTGGGCGAGAAGCGGTCGTAGACCTCGTCGGTCCAGCCGTGCACCAATCGCAGCTCCTCGGCGGTGTCGAAGAACGCATTCTTGGTCAGGTACGGGGACTCCAGCCGGTTGTAGAGGTTGTCCTCGTACCCGCCCTGCGCCGTGGACGCCGTGGTGTCCGTGTCGACCCAGTCCAACAGGTTGCAGATCAGGTCCCAGCGCTCGATGTTGCGGTCGTAGAACCACTGATCGTTGTCCTCGCCGGACATGAGGCCGTAGAGCAGCTGGGCCCCGATGTTCTCCTGGCAGGTGCCGGAGCCGCTGGCGTTCTTGATGAGGTTCAGGGAGACCTTGGAGTTCTCGTCGATGACCTGGGCGATGAAGTCGCCCTCGAAGTCCAGGAAGTGCTTGTCGGCGAACAGCCCGCTGCCCTCCCGGCTCTCCTCGCGCTGCTCGTCGGTCAGGCCCTCGCTCTCGAACTGCTCGAGATCCTCGCTGTCGGCGCTGGAGCCGGACACGAAGGCCATGCGCAAGAGCCCCGTGTTGAGCCCGGGGATCATCTCCCAGAGTCCCCCGATCATGCTCACCATCGACTCGTAGCCAGTGCCCTTGGCCAGCTGCTCCATCTGCTTGGACAGCTGCTTGTCCACGATGAGCACCAGCTGGTACAGGTTGGCCCCGCTCACAGCGAGCCAGCGGGCGGCCTCGGCGTCGCGGTCATGGCTGGCCTTGAGCAGCCGGACCCGGGAGCTGTAGGTCACGTCGGCGACCAGCACGGTGAGCACCATCAGGGCGGTGATGGCCATCAACAGGGCCACCCCCCGGCGCTTGGGGCTGTGCCGGCGGGCGATGCCCACGAAGGGCGAGCCTCGCCGCCCCCGGGAGCGGGTCAGGCCGTGCCAGATCCGGTGCAGCACGCCCATCAGTTGGCGAACGCCGAGCGCTGGAGCGGATCCGCGTACTGCAGGATCACGGTCGTGGTGAAGGGGTACTCGATGAAGCGGGCTTCGTCGTCGGGGTCGGGGCCCAGCAGCACCAACAAGATCTCGACCGCCCGAGGGAGCCGGTTGGGTTGGTCCACGCCCAAGCTGTCCCACTCGTCCTGCCACTCGTTGGTCTTGGAGTCCAGGAAGCGCAGGTCCATGCGCTTGACCCCGTGGGCCAGCGGCAGGACCACGCCGTCCTTGTCCGGCTCGTGATCGATGCGCGGGCCCTCGCGGTGCAGCAGCACCCAGGCGTCCGAGTTCTCCGGGTCGCGCTCGCCCCACAGGGTGATCTCGGCCTGGTCGCTCTCGCGGGTGTCCCGGTAGAGCCGCTTGTGAGCCAGCGTCGCGAACCACAGGTTGTCGATGGGCTCGTCCTGGGTGCCGACGAACACGGTCCGGTAGCTGCCCTGGGCCGCCAGGTTGGACGTCATGTAGGCGAGCTGCAGCTCCCGGGCGATGCGCGACATGGCCACGCTCGCGCCCTGGGTCACGCTGTCCCGCTCGCCCAGGATGTCCCGGGTCTGGACGGCGCCTTGCAGGGTCGACAGGGTCATGCTGGCGATCACGCCCAACAGCCCGATCGCCACCAGGATCTCGATCATCGTCATGCCCGCTCGGCGTCGCCAGCTCACTGGGCCTCCGGGTCGGCGGACACCACACCGCTGGGGTTGATGGCGTGGGTGACCAGCTCGACCTGGTCCAGCTCGTCCTCGTTCTCGCCCCACCACACCAACACTCGCACCTCGCGGATGTAGGGGTTGAGCATGTCCGCCAGCATGTCGTCGGAGAAGCCGGGCACGTCGGTGATGTCCGGTGAGTCGACCTGGGCCGGCGCGTCGTCGGGCAGGGCGTCGCCCATCATGCCCTCGGCCATCGAGCCCAGGTCCGCGGCCATGGTCAGGTCGATCTCGCGGATCACGTAGGCCCAGCGGTAGTCCTGGACCGCCTCGTCCAGGTCGTAGCCGTCCCAGGCGTCGTCGAGGTCCTCGAAGTCGCCTTCTTCGGAGACCTCGTCCCGGTCGATGAAGCCCTCTTCCTCCAGGCGCAGGGTGATCTCGGCCATCTTCTGGCGGGCCAGGTTGGTGGCCGTGAGGTAGCGCTCGCCTTCGACGGTCATCAACACGGCGATGCCCTGGGTCTGGACCAGCACCACCAGGCTGCTGGCCAGGATCGCCAGGGCGATCACCACCTCGAGCAGGGTGAAGCCGGGATCGGGTCGCTGGCGGTGGGTCCTCATAGGCTCGGGATCTCCGGCCCTTCTTCGGGGACCCAGGCCACGATGTCCCGGGGGTCGACGAGCTCGTCGTGCACGTGCACGCGCCCACTGAGGGGCTCGATCTCGATGGTGAAGCCGTCCTCGGGATCGTCGACGTCCTCGATGCGGATCAGCGTGTGCTCCACGTAGCCGTTGTTGAAGATGTGGCTGTAGGCCACGACCCCCAGGTCGTCCTCGTCTTCCGGCGGGTCGTCGGACGGCTCGACCGGCTCGTCGTACTGAGGGGTCCAGACCCAGGCGATGCGGGAGCCCGTGGGGAGCTGGACCTGGCTCTCCAGGGCCGGGTCGCTCAGGCCTTCGAAGCGACCGCGCTTCTCCAGGACCTCGTTGGCTTCGCCCTCCTCGATCTGTCGCTCGGTGTAGCGCTTGAGCTCGTCTTCCAGGGACTCGTCGAAGTCCTGGCGGGCCTCGGCAGACTCGAAGATCAACGTGTTGCTGTCGCCGACCTCGACCTTGTACCCGTTGAGGTCCAGGTAGAACGCCACCCGGAAGGTCACGTTGCGCAGGGTCGCCTCGTCCCGCAGGTACCGGTAGGACAGGGCCAACTCCTTGGCCGCGCCGGTCATCTGCACGTCGAAGATCGACCGCAGCGACGGCACCGCCACCGCGACGACCAGGCCCATGACGGCGATCGCCACCAGGACTTCGATGAGGGTGAGCCCGGCACGGTGGCCGAGTCCTCTGCGCGGGCACGTGCCGTTCATCCGCCCCGACTACTTGATTTCCCAGGAGTTGATCTCGGCGTCGTTGTC
>CAZFLE010000238.1:0-7208 GCA_964519895.1 uncultured Enterobacterales bacterium
AACCTGATCCGGGACTGGAAGACCCACCTGTGCAACAAGGCCCTGCCGCTGCCGATGGAGCTCCCCCACCCCAAGCGCGGCACCCGGCTGACCCTGCGGCTCAAGCTGCCCGACGGCCAGGCCCTCGCCGTGCGGGCCCGGGTCATGGGACGGGCTGGCCGCACGGTGCTCTGCGCCATCGACCTGTCACCTGGGGTGCGGCACAAGCTCAAGCGCGCGACCCGGGCAGCAGCCCTGGCGGATCCACAGGACGACTGAACCCCTGCTCATGGCAGGAGCCCGAACCGCAGCGCGGCCTGGAGGTCCGGCTGGGGCCCGATGGGACTCACGGCCGCGTCGTCGGCCGGCTGGGGCGTGCCGGTGCTCACCAGCAGCGCCCGCAGGTCCAGGGGCGCCATGGGCTCCCCGTGCAGGTCGATGGCCACGGAATTGGTCGCGGCGCAGACGCCTGCGACCAGCGCCGACGCCCCGGACGTTCCCCCGAACTCGCTCGTGTAGCCCTGGCGCGGGTCCCGGTCTTCGGGCAGGAACAGGTCCGGCGTCACCGTGCTGTGTTCGTCGGTCCACGCGGTGGCCACGCTGTCGTACCAGGCCTGGAGATCGACCCGCTGGCCGTAATTGGAGCCCCACTGCACCCAGGTCCGCGGAGCCAGGCCGCTCTCGGGGCTGGCCCCGCCCCCGACCAGGATGGCGCCGCTGTCCCGCACCGAGCGATCGAACCACCGCAACAGGATGTCGGCGTCCAGGCTCTGGCCGCCATTGGCCGCCGGCTCCACCACCACGATGCCCTTGGCCACGGCCAGGCTGATGGCGTCCCAGGCCGCGGTGTCCCACTCGGCGGGCAGGTAGGTGCCGACCCGGGGATCGAAGATCTGCTGCTCGATCAGCAGCACGTCGCCGGGCTGGAGCAAGGCCGCCGCGGCGTCGACGGCCGCCGCGATGCTGAAGGTGTCCGCGTCGACGTAGGGGTAGACCACCACGGGGCTCGCCGCGGGCACCAGGCCCGTGACGCCGTAGCCGTTGTCCCCGGCCACGAGCAGACCCAGCACGGCTGTTCCGTGGGAGTCGTACAGGCCGATGTCGTGGCCCCAGGTGACCGCATCGACCGTGCTCGCCAGGTCCTCGTGGGTCGCCAACCAGCTGTACTCCAGGTCTGCGACCCGCACGTTTCGGCCGTCGACGGCGGGCCAGGCCTCGTTGCCGGCGAAGCCCAGGCCCGCCGGCGCCGCCAGGCGGTAGTCCTGTTCGTCGACCAGGTCCGGCGTCTCCGGCGCCAGGTCCACGGGCGGAGGGGCCGGCTGGAGCGCCAGCTCGGCCCGCTCGACCCAAGCCAGTTGGTTCAGGGCCTGGGCGACCTGGGCGGCCTGGCCAGGCGGGGTCTGCACACGCCACCAGGTGGTGAGATCGGCCAGACGGCCCTGGGGGTCATAGGCCGCGCTGTCTGCACGCAGATCGGCCCGGGGTCTCCGGAACAGCGGTTCGACCCGAGACCCCGGCACGACGGGGATCCGGCGGTCCCCTTCGACCACCTTGAGCAGGACCTCGTCCGACGCCAGCCCCTGCTGCCAGACCACCTGGGCGGGCTTGGCGCGCACCGCGCGGACCGGCTGGGCAGCCCAGGCCAGACCCGCGCCCAGCAGCAGTGGCGTGAACAGGCTCACTGCCGCCACCATAGCCGCGTCAACGACGGATCCAGCGACCCTCGGACATCACGAGGCGTAGCGGCAGCCCGGGGATGGGGTCGGGATCCGGGTGGTCCGGATCCCCGGGCATCACGATGGCCAGAGAGCCATCGGGCTCGGTGCCCACGCTGGGCTCGATGGCCACGGGCTCCCGGACCCGGCCGGCCGCCAGCACCGCGTCTACGGTGGCGTGCTCCCGGAGCTCGCCCAGCGTGATGAACGTGGGAGGGGCCAGGAAGATGTGCCCGGCCTGGAAGCGGGCCAGGGTCTCGCTGGCGGTCCACCAGGCGGAGTCCACCGTCTCCTTGTCGTCGTGGGCCGCCTGGGGCGCCTGGTCCCCGTCGACGCCGGCCACGAAGAACCGCGTGTCGTAGCGGCGGCGCTCCTGCCTGGGCGTGATCCACCACGACCAGTAGACCAGCCTGGAGGTGTCCACGACCCAGCCCTGGCGCCGTGCGGCCGCACCAAAGGTCGTCTCGCGAGCGTTGAGCGCCCGGCGTTCCTCGGCAACGGGCTCGCCCTGCGCCAAGAGGATGTTGGCCTCCTCAAAGGTCTCGCGCACCGCGCAGACCTGGTAGGCCCGAGCGAGCTCAGGGGACAACGCCATGCGGTCGTGGTCGCTGGGGCCACCCATGACCTGGGTCGACCCGTCCTCGGGATCGACGCGCCCGCCCGGAAACACGTGGGCGTGGGGCATGAAGCCGCTCTTGCCCGACCGCTTGACCATGAAGATCTCCGGCCCTCGCGGGCTGTCGCGCAGGACCACGACGGTGGCAGCAGGGCGGGGTGACTCCGACATGGATCCGCCCTAACCGCTGATCCAGCTCGAACTCTTCACAAGTGTGCTCTTGACTTGTCCAGAGCTGCGGGCGAAAAGGGAGGTGGGAGGCTGTCTCATCATGCTGTCGGCCCTAGTTGCGATCGTTGCTTCTGCTCACGCCACCACCTGGCCCACGGAAGAAGCCTGGACCCCGCTCACCGTGGGCGGGGCCGTGCTGACCGACCCCCTGGGAGACCACAGCGGCGGTGATCCCGTGGACCTCGTGGGCGACGAGCTGGACCCGGTGGGGGCCTGGACCGCCGACGACCAAGCGGTCTACCTGCGCCTGCGCATCGACGACGACCCCTGGCAGAGCTCGACCCAGGACTACCTCCAGAGCGGCTCCTGGGCCGCCGTGCTGGACCTGGATGGGGACCCCGGCGCCTTCGAGCTGGCGGTGGTCCTGACCGGGCCGGCCCCGACGGTGTTCCTCTACGAGCCGTCGTCGGGCGAGGGCCTCGACGCCATCCTGACCCTGACTTCGGCCCTGACCCCGTCGATGGAGGACCTGTTCCGGATCACCGAGAGCGACTCCATCACCAACGGCAATGCCGACTGGACCGTGGACTTCGCCCTGCCCCGGGACGACCTGGAGTCCCTGGCCGGGGTGCTGGACGACTCGGTGTTCCAGGTCGCTCTGGCGACGGGCCAGTACTCGGGCGCCACCACCCTGGACGGGGACCTGGCTGGGGTCGACGGGGTGCGCACCCTGGCCGATGGGCTGGCCGACAGCCTGACCATCGACGCCGACGGGGACGGCCTGACGGATCCCGAGGAGGCCGCAGCGGGCACCGACCCCGACGACTCCGACTCCGACGACGACGGCCTGTCCGACGCCGACGAGCTCTGGGTCTACGCCAGCGATCCCGCCGCCTGCGACGGGGACAGCGACGGCCTGCTGGACAGCATCGAGGTCGGGGCCACCGAGGCCCACGATGACGGCGAGGCCGACGTGTGCTTCACCGCCGACGCGGACCCGTCCACGACCACCGACGCCCTGTCCGCCGACACCGACCTGGGCGGCGTGCCCGATGGGAGCGAGGACTGGGACCTGGACGGGGCCGTGGGCACCTGGGAGATCGACCCCGAGCTGGGCAGCGACGACGCGGACACGGACGGCGACGGGGTCTGGGATGCCCTCGAGGCGCGCTGCACCCTGGACGGGGGTGCGGTCGACGACCTGGACAGCGACGCCGACGGCATCGACGACGCCACGGAGTGGTTGGTCGACAGCGACGGCGACGGCTGGGCGGACTTCTGCGACGAGGACTCCGACGGCGACGGCACCCCAGACGCCGAGGAGGCCGATGGGGACAGCGACTGCGACGGCATCCCCGACCTGTTGGACGACAACGACCAGGACGGCGACTGTGGTGACCTGGACGCAGACGGCCTGATCAACAGCGACGAGCCGCCCTGCGGCACGGATCCCGAAGACCCCGACACCGACGGCGACGGCCTGCTGGACGGCGACGAGGACTGCCTCGGCGACGACGACTGCGATGGGGTGTCGGATCCGCTGGACAGCGACCCGACCAACAGCAGCTGCGAGCCCCCCGAAGACGACCTGGACGGCGACGACCCGCTCCCGGGGACTTTTGACGGCGGCGAGTTCACCGGCGGCAGCTGCAGCACGCTGGGCGCTGGACCGGCCCTTGCTCCCGCGCTCCTGTCGCTCCTGGCCCTGTTCCGGCGCCGGGGCTGCTGGCTCGCCCTGCTCGCCTCACCCGCGGCTCTGGCTGCCGAGACCGACGGTGCCGCAGAGCCCCTCGACGCCCAGCGCTTCGAACCCGCCCCCGGCGGTGGGGCGTTCTTCGCCGTGACCGATCCCCACGTAGGAGACCCGATGTCGCCCGGCGCGGCGCTGGTGTTCAACGTGGCCGACGACCCCCTGGTCTTTCGCTACGACGATCCCGATCGCGAGGAGCTCGCCGTGCTGGACCGGGTGGCCACCGCCAACCTGGTCGGCTGGTTCGGACTGCCCCGGCTCCGGGTGGCACTGGACCTCCCCCTGCACGTCTACTCCAGCGGCTACCAACAGCAGGGCTTCAAGCTGGTGGGCGACCTGCGGGCGCTGGCCACGGTCCAGGCCTGGCAGGGCCCCCTGGGGCCCGGGCACGCCGTGGTCGGCTTGACCGGTCGGCTGACGCTGCCGAGCGGCCAGGAAGAAGCCTGGCTCGGCGAAGCCAGCACCACCGCGGGCCTGACCGTCGACGGCCGCTACGATCTGGGCCCGGTGCGGGTCGCGGCCACCGCCGGCTTCCACACCGGAACCTGGGCCCAGCTGGGCGACGTGGTGCTGGGGCATCGCCTGCCCTACGCCCTTGGGGTGAGCTACGCCGTGACCGACGCGGTTCGCATCGGCGGCGAGCTCGACGGCGAGAAGATCTTGGGCTCATCGACCGCGGGCTCTCGCCCCCTCGAGGTGCTGGCGACCGCGTCGTACCAAGTCCTGCCCGAGCTGACCGTGCGCGGCGGCGTGGGCACCGGCCTGACCCAGGGCATCGGGGCACCGGACTGGCGCCTGGTCGCTGCGGTGGTGTGGCATCCGGGCGAGCTCGGCACGGTCTTCGTCTCCCAGGACAGCGACGGCGACGGGATCGTCGACGAGCTGGACCTGTGCCGGGATCAGCCCGAGGACCACAACGGCATCGACGACCAGGACGGCTGCCCAGACGGCGGCCTCACCCCGACCCGGGTGCGGGTGCTCGACCCCGCCGGCAACCAGGTCACCGGCGCGGTGATCGACCTGAACAGCGGTCCCTGGACGGGCTCCTTCACCCTGGTCGACGGCGAGCTGGTCCGCTCCCTGGCCCCGGGCCGCTACGGCGGCACCGTCGAGGCCGAGGGCTTCCAGACCCTGCTCTTCTCCCTCGAGGTTCCCGCCGAGGCCCAGCACGAGCAGAGCCTGCGGCTGGCCCCGGTGGTCGCGACGGTGCCGGTGGCCGTGCTGGTCCGGGACACGGCTGGGCTCCCGGTCCAGGGCACCTGGGTCCGTGCCCTTGGCCAGCAGGAGCACTCCCTGGAGGGTGCGCCCGACGGGGTGACCCGGCTGGACTTGGGCCCCGGCGCCTGGGGCCTGGTCATCTCGGCGCCGGGCTTCCGCACCAGCGAGAAGGCCCTGACCGTCGAGCCTGGCCAGACCGCCAGCGTCGAAGTCGTGCTCGAGCCGGCCCGCGTGACCCTCGAGGGTGACCGGGTGCGCATCCTGGACAAGGTCTACTTCGAGCTGGACTCCGCCGAGATCAAGCGCGAGTCCTTCTCGCTGCTGGACGAGGTCGCCGAAGTCCTGCTCGACCACCCGGAGCTGATCCAGGTGGCCGTGCACGGGCACACCGACGACCAGGGCGACGACACCTACAACCTGGAGCTCTCCCTGAGGCGGGCCCAGGCCGTGCGCCGATACCTGGTCCAGGTGGGCGTTGCCGGGGATCGCCTGTCAGCCCAGGGCTTCGGCGAGACTCTGCCCCTGGTCCAGGAGACCACCGAGACCGCGCGGGCAGCGAACCGGCGGGTGGAATTCCACGTCACGGAGAGGCGCGCCGCCGAGGGCCCCTAGACCGCCCGATCGCCGCGCCATAAGTGCTCATGTTGCGGTCCGAGCTTCCGATTCCTACACTAAGCTGGGATCCTGGAGCCTGCGTTGTCGAGCCAAGAAGACAGGGCCGCGAGGCCACTGCTCCCCATCGAAGATCTCAGCGAGACGACGATGAAGCTCAACCTCCCCCGGGAGGCCCGGAGCAAGCGCTTGACCATTCCCACCCTGCGCGTGGTGGCCGGGCCCGACATGCTGCGCTTCGCGTCGCTGTGCGCCGGCGAAGACGTGGTCATCGGCCGGGACGAGCGCGGGGACCTGATCCTCACCCACAGCTCGGTGAGCCGCTACCACACCCGAGTGACCTGCGGACCCACCGGCGAGGTGACCGTGCAGGACCTGGGGTCGACCAACGGCACTTCTGTGAACGGGCACGGCACTCGTCGGGCGCTCCTGCGTCCCGGCGACCACCTGGAGATCGGCGCCGTCAGCCTGAGGCTCGATCTGCTCGGCCTCGACGAGCTGGCCCACCTGGCTCGGGTCCAGGAGCGCCTGAGCTCCGCCGACAGGGACCCGCTCACCGGCATGTTGAACCGCTCCTGGCTCGACGACCAGCTGCCCGCTCTGGTCGAGCGCTGCGTCGACGCCGGCGTGCAGATCACGTCCCTGTTCGTCGACGTGGACCGCTTCAAGCAGATCAACGACACCTTTGGCCACGCGGTCGGGGACGAGGTCCTCCAGGGCGTCTCCCGTCTCCTCATGCTGGGCGTGCGCGACAGCGACGCCTGCATTCGCTACGGCGGCGAGGAATTCCTGCTGATCCTGCCCGGCGCCGAGGAAAACGGCGCTCTGGACGTGGCCGAGCGCCTGCGGCGCAGCGTGTCCGGTCACGACTGGGAGCGCACGAGCCCCGGACTCCGTGTCAGCGCCAGCCTCGGCCTGGCCCAGCGGCGCGAGAACGAGGACATCACCAGCTGGCTGTCCCGCGCCGACCAGGCCATGTACACCGCCAAGCGCGATGGGCGGAACAGGGTCCGCCGGGCCAGCATCCTGCGCAAGCCGGCGAGGCGCTGAGAGGGCGCTCCCGCTAGTACCTCGTCAAGGGGGAAATGACCGGTTGATCGCGCCGCCATCGGAGGCCCTGGTGGTGGCGGCCGACAAACGGGCATCG
>CAZFLE010000239.1:0-7180 GCA_964519895.1 uncultured Enterobacterales bacterium
TTGCCATCAGGTCCTGGAGCTGGTCCCCCATGACCAGGTAGACGACCCCGGCCTGGAAGGCGCCGAACTGGTTCGACGCGCTGGGCGCACCGACCGCGAAGTCCGCCGTGCCGTCGCCGTCCATGTCCCCGATCCCGGCCAGGACGGCCCCTGCGCCGGCCTTGAGGCCAGTGCCGTAGAGGGTGCGCTCCCGCTCGTCCAGCAGGGAGTCGGTGGGCTTGGTCACCTGGCCCAGGGTGTCTCCGGTGCTGTCCCAGCCGAACACCAGGTGCACGGCGCCGAACTGGTCGCCGCCGTACAGGTTGGCCCCGATGGCGAAGTCCTCCAAGCCATCGCCGGTGACGTCGCCAATAAAGGCCACCGCCTGGCCGGCGTGTTCGTTCAGGTCCGCGCCGTAGAAGGCCAGGAACTCCCCGGCGGCCCCGTCGCGGTCCTGCTCTTCGGCGCAGCCCTGGTCCGGACAGTCACAGGTCTCCGTGTCCGAGTCATAGGTGCACTCACAGGTCGGCGCGGTGTCGATGGGGTCCCCGCCGCCGTTGCCCCAGCTGGGCCCCCCCAACAGCAGGTAGGCGGCGCCCTGGTTGGACGTGCACTGGGTCTCGTGGTCGGCGATGGGCGCTCCGATGAGCACGTCGCTGAAGCCATCGCCGTTGACGTCGCCGCCCCCGGCCACGACGTCGCCCAGCTCGGCGGTGCCTTCGGGTCCCTCGATGACCACCGCGTTGCTGTCGGAGAGCAGGCCGTCGGAGTGATCGGTGCCGAAGATGACGTAGGCGCGGCCGGCCCCGCCTCGGTCCGTCGTGGCCCCGCCGAAGGCCCCCACGACCATGTCCGGGTAGGGATCGTCGTTGACCAGGCCGGCCGCCGCCAGGGTGGCTCCGGCGAACTCGTTGGCCTCGTGGCCCGACAACACGGCAGTCGGGGTGGGTAGCGAAGACTCGGAGTACAGCGCGACCCCGCCCACGTTGTTGGCCGTGCCGTCGGCCAGATCGAAGAGCCGGATGCCGACCGCCAGGACCGGGGTGGGGGCGTCGCCGGTCTGGTTGTGGGCGTGGTTCGGCCAGCCCAACACCCCGACACTGTGGCCGTAGCGATCGGACTCGCTGACGCCGATCAGGTGGGTGCCCCCCGCGGGCAAGGTCTCCCCTTCGATGAGCTCCAGACCGCACCAGGTGTCGACGCCGACCCCCGAGCAGTTGTTGTCGAGGCCGTCATTGCAGATCTCGGGCGCGGTGGGACTGAACGCCGGGCCGAGGTCGCCGGCTTCGTCGTTGCAGTCGCCGTCCAGTTCGCTGAAGCCAGGGGGCGCGTTGCAGGCCTCGACGAACTCATCTGTCCGCCCGAAGCCATCGCCGTCGTCGTCGGCGTACCAGGTCTTCAGCTGCACGTCGGGATTCGAGTCGTCGCAGTCGGTCGGCAGGAAGGACCACGCCGGACAGTCGTCGGTGGCGGGGCGCTCCTCGCACGGCAAACAGTCGAAGTCGCTAAAGCCGGAGAACCCTGCGCCGTCGCCGTCGGCGTCGCAGTAGCAGGTCTCGGCCAGCACGTCGTCCGTGTCGTCCAGGTCGATCTCGCCGTCGCAGTTGTTGTCCTTGCCGTCGTCGCAGATCTCCGGGGCGCCGGGGTAGACGTGCCAGTCCTGGTCGTCGCAGTCCCGTTTCGAACCCTCGCCGTTGTAGTCGTACCCGTCCAGGTCCTGATCGAAGCACCACTCGTTCACCACGATGAAGCAGTCGAAGCGGTCGTCCCACAGGCCGAAGTCACAGGCCACCAGGCTCCAGATCGCCAGCCCGATCACGACGGCCTCCCGGCCCTCAGGGCTGCCGCCAGATCGGTCTGGGTGTAGACGCCGATCCGGCCGGAGCGTCCTGCCGGACCGCTCTCCGAGGACCAGTAGGCCCGGTCGCTCTCGGTCGCAGTGCCTGTCACGAACGCCAGGCTACCGCGCCGCATCGGCTGTTCGCCCACCAGTCCTTGGAGCAGCTGCCGATCGGACCACCGCACCGGAGACAGTCCCAGGACCACCATCGGGTGGTGTCGCACAAAAGCCAGCACGGCCCGGGGCAGGTTGCCCACCTCGACCAGGTTGCGCAGCCGGTCGTCATCGGTCAGGACCGGCTGGCCGCGCAGGCGGTGGTTCGACGCCTGGTAGCCGCCATAGAGCCGTAGCACGACGCGATCCGTGGTGAAGTCGACCCCGCGGATGCCGTCGTCGTCCGGGCGGAAGCGGGTCTCCCCGGCCTTGCGGCGGAACACCTGCATCCGGTCTTCGAGGGACGGGTCCTGGGGCTGCAGCACCACGATGTCGGTGTCCGGCAGCTTTCGGGCCAGGGTCTCTTCGACCACTGGGACCCAGAGCTGGGTCACGATCAGGCCGGGGCCGGTGACCTGGCACAGACCGTCGAGCAGGCCCGGATCGATCCCGTCGTCGTCGAACAGAGGGTCCAGCACGTCCTGGACCAGATCCTCGAGGGTCCGCCGGCGGGTCATCAGCTCATAGCGCTGGAGCAGCTGGGGCAGCGGCTCGAACCGGCCCGCTTCGTCCAGCTCGAGCTCCCGCAGCAGCTTGGTGCGCAGGTCCTGGCCCCCCCAGGGGCGGTCCTGGGGGCCGACCCGCTCACCGATGAAGACCGTGCAGGGCTCCTCGAGGGTGGCCCGCAGATCGTCGAGGACCTTCTGTTGGTCCGGGGTCAGCCCGCCGCCGTTATCGCCGGGGCCGGACCGGGGTCGCGCCCGCAGCTTGCGCCGGTTGAAGTTGAACAGGGTGGGCTGGTTGCCGCGCAGGTACAGCACGGGGCACAGGGCCTCGGCGGTGCCGGCCAGCGCCAGCCGCGCCAGGCTCAGGGCGGCCGCCACGTCGCCGTTCGCGGTGTCGACCAGGGCCCCGTAGAATTGCAGCGCCGCCGTGCGGGCGTGCTTGGCGTCGGCGGTCCACAGGTGGGCCACCACCGCGTCTGCCGCCGACCGGGCCAGCCGCTCGGCCGAGCTGGCGTGTGCGCCCGCGTCGCCGCCCTGACAGGACTCCAGGTAGACCAGGCGGAGCTCGTCGGACACTCGCTTGCCAGTCAGTGCCTGGGCCAGGACCTCGGTGTCGGTCCACGCACCCCCTGTGTCCTCCAGGAGCACCTGGGGCTTGCCGTCGTGGACTCGGCCGTGGGCGATGATGTGCAGGATGTGGGGCCAGGGCCCGCGCTGGAGCCGCTGGACCAGGTTCTTCCAGCTGGCCCCCGTGCCCACTGTCGGCTCCAGCCACTCCACGCGACCGGCCTCGATCTCCCCGGCGAGCTCTTCCTCCAGGCCACGGACGGCGTAGGCCATCTCCTGGGGTGCCACCGCGAGCACCCTCACGGCGCCGCGGACCTCGCGGGGGTCGCCTTCTTCGGTGCTGTGCACACCGCGGACCACGCGGACCCGGCTGTTCAGGGCAAGGGCCGGATCCGCATCGGTGGGGCCCTTCATGGCCTCCCACGGCACCGCACGCAGGGTGGGGTCCGACACCATGAGCTTGATCAGGACCTCGCCCTCGCCTTGGCCGATCAGGCGATTCAGGACCTGGCCGGCCTCGCCGTGCATGACGCCCTGGTAGAGGCCGCGGGTCCACTGCTCGAGCTGACTGGGCAGGCCCTGGCCTTGGGCAGCGATGTGCTGGACGGAGCCCCCGAAGCTGGCCAGCTGCTCCACGGTCACCCCGACGGTCTGGGCGGCGGTCGCGCGGCCTCCGGTGCTGCCTGAGACGTGGACCTGGAGGCGGCCGTCTGCGCCGGCGGTCAGCTCGAGCTGGAGCCAGGGGATCATTCGTCCCCCTTGGGGCCCAGGCGCAGGATGTGGCGAGCGGGGGCGCCGGTGGCCGGGTCGAGCTCGGTGGTCAGGGTCACCGACTCTCCGCTGGCGATGCGCTGTGCAAGGGCTGCGGCGATGGGCTCCGGCAAGGTGTCGATGACCAGCTCGGGCGAGGGGGTCGGCGGGGCGCCCAGGCTGGGCGGGGCTCCAAGGGCGGGCGGGGGTGCGCCGACCGCCAGAGTGCGGAGCGAGGGTGGGGCGCCCACGAGGGGGGCCGGGGCAGCGCCCAGCGGGGTCGGCGCTCCGAGGGCGGGCGGGGCTCCGAGGGAGGGCGGCGCGCCCAGGGAGGGCGGTGGGCCCAGGTCCGGCGGGGCACCGAGAGACGGCGGTGCACCGAGAGACGGCGGCGCACCGAGAGACGGCGGTGCACCGAGAGACGGCGGTGCACCGAGAGACGGCGGGGCGCCCAGGTCCTGGGCGATCGGCTGTGGGTTCGGCGGAGACAGCCGGACCGCGGGGTCCCCCAGCAACACCCAGCCGCCCAGGTCCTGGCGGGCCATCCACAGCTGGGCTCGACGGACCGGGTCGACCCGGGCGTCCCGACCGGCGGCTTCGGCCCGGGCCTCCAGGTCGTAGTCGTCGGTGAGCTCGCGGTTGATCTCGGTGAAGGCCCGGTGCAGGGCGCCCAGCGCCACCCCTGCGCGGCTGCCCGACGCGGCGGCACGGAGGGTCTCCTCGAAGCGGGCGACGTGGGACGTGCCCGAAGGGCCCAGGAAGCTGTAGCTCCACGCCAGGTCCAGGTGTCCCAAGACCGCCAGGGGACCCTGGGGGTTGGCCAGCGCGGCCTTGGGCAGCGAGGCCACGAAGCCAGCGCCCAGCTCGGGCAGGGCGCCGAGCACCGTGGACAGCCGGCCCCGCCACGCGCTGTGCGCCTGGAGCTTCTTGAGCCAGTGGGCATAGGCGCTGCTGTCTGGGGTCCCGGCCCCGAAGCAGGCCAGCATGAACCACAGCCCGCCGGGCACGAAGGGCCGCCCCGCGACGTCGTCCCCGGTCAGAGGCTCCTCGCGGCCGAAGCTCAGCGCACCCTGGAGCTGGCGCTGATCGGCGTCGCTGGCCCATCCCCGCCGGGGCGGGCCCCGTCCGTGGCTCAGGGTGAACAGCACGTCACCGTGGGCGCCGCTGGCCACGTCGAGCAGCTCGTCGGGGTTGGGCTCGTCCAGGTCCCCCGAGCGGATCACCTCTTGCACGCCCAGGCGCCCGTCTGCGAGTCCAGCCGTCACCAGCGGCTCGACCAGGCCGGCGTGGCCGGTGCGCACGGCTTCGGTGTGGTCGTGCACGGTGTGGAAGATGGCGCGGGCGGCCCGCTGTCGCGTGCCCTGCTCCGCTGCGACCACCTTGGCGGCATAGGCGGCGGCGTCGTCGGCACGGTCTGCCGCCAGGCGGCCGACCCACGCCTGGCTGGCCAGAGTGTTCTGCAGGACCAGGGGCACCCGGTCCAGGTCGCCGGCGAACAGCAGGTACCACGGCACCTCGGACGTCGGGGTGCCCAGCGGAGCCCACGTCTTGCGCATCCAGGTGCGGGCGTCGTGCTCGCTCATCTCCGGGGGCACCCGGTAGACCTGGGCGGCCGCGCCCTGTTGCTCCTCCCGCAGCGCGATGAGCGGGCCGAGGGCGTCGAGCAGCGGCTCCCCGGCGGGGCCTTCGGGCACCACCACGCCCCAGCGCTGCCTGGCCAGGTCGTTGGGGTGGGCATCGTGGGCGCCCAGGGTGCCGGTGTCGTCCTTGCGATCCCGCGGCGGAGGGGCTTCCTTGACCGCGTCTCCGGGCAGCCCATCGGCGAGCGTGGGCAGGCCGTCGTCGTGGTTGGCCAGCAGGAGCTGGAGGTCGTGGAGATCTTGCAGGTTTGATCTCGGGGCCGGATCTCGCGAAGTCTACCGCGGACCGGGGCCATTCGTGGCCTTGTGCGCCTTGGGGGGCGTCGGTCGGATAGGTTGGGGCCATGGAAGCGACCTCGAACCTGTCCCTGGCCACGGCCCCTGCGGCCGACCGGCTGCGCTCCCAGATGAAGAACCCGCTGTTGTTGCCGCTCTTCATGCTCGCCAAGCTGCCCATGGGCGTCGCGGCGGGACTGCGCATCCGGACTCTGGACGCCGAGCGCTGCACGGTCACCGTGCCTCACCGCTGGCGCAACAAGAACCCCTTCGGGTCGATGTACTTCGCGGTCCAGGCCATGGCGGCCGAGATGAGCACCGGTGCACCGGCCCTAGTGGCCTGTCGCGCGGCGGACCCCCCGGTGCGCTCGCTCATCACCGGCATGACCTCGGAGTTCCTCGCCCAGGGCGTCGACACCGTGACCTTCGCCTGTGACCAGGTCGGCCGGCTGACCGCCGCCGTCGAAGAGGCGCACCGCTCCGGCGACGCCGTGAAGATCGAGATCCCCGTGGTCGGGACCATGCCCGATGGCACGGTGGTGTCCCGCTTCTCCTTCACTTGGTCCTTCAAGCGCGCCCGCAAGCGCTGAGCGCCCGGTGATCCCGTGGTTGCTCCTGGCGTGCTCGGGGGCGCACCCCCCTCTGGTCCCCGGTCCTGCGATGCCCGAGAGTCCCGCCTGGGCGCTGGTGCGGCGCCACCCGGACCGACCGCTCGTGGTGGCCCATCGGGGCGCCAGCGGTCAGGCCCCCGAGAACACCTTGGCCGCTTACCGTCTGGCCCTGGCGCAAGGGGCCCGGGCCGCCGAGACAGACGTGTTCCTGACCGCCGACGGCCACGTGGTCGCTCTACACGACCGCACCCTGGACCGGACCACAGACGGCACGGGCGCGGTGGCCGACCACACCCTGGCCCAGCTGCGGTCCCTCGACGCGGGTAGCTGGTTCGACCCGGGTTTTGCCGGCGAGGGCGTGCCCACCCTGGGCGAGCTCCTGGACCTGACCCGTGACGCCGCGGTGCTGTGTGTGGAGATCAAGGCCGGAGACGGCATCGTCGCGGCCATCGCTGAGCAGCTCGACGCCCGGGCCATGCGCGACCAGGTCGTGATCTTCTCCTTTGACGCCGACGCGGTGGGCCAGGCCGGGGTGGTGCTGCCAGACGTGCCCAGCCTGCTGTTGGCCAGTCGCTCCGGCTCGCCCCGGATCTACGACCCGGGGGTCATCGACCAGGCGCTGCTCCTCGCGGCGGACGCACTGGGCTTCAACCACCAGGCCCTCACCCAGTCGCTGGTCGACGGCGCCCACGCGGCGGGCCTGGCGGTGTTCACCTACACCGTCAACAAGCAGGCCGACCTGATGCGGGTGCGCGAGCTCGGGGTGGACGGCGTGATCACCGACTGGCCCGAGCGGGTGGCGGATTGGCTCGGCGAGTAAGGCCCGGAAACAGGGGTCAGGAACCTTTTGTTAACACT
>CAZFLE010000240.1:0-7128 GCA_964519895.1 uncultured Enterobacterales bacterium
TCGGCAAGGACTGGCTCATGGTGATCGACGAGTCCCACCAGACCGTGCCCCAGGTGGCGGGCATGTACCGGGGAGATCGGGCCCGCAAGGAGACCCTGGTGCGCTTCGGATTCCGCCTGCCGTCCGCCCTGGACAACCGACCCCTGCGCTTCGACGAGTTCACCGAGCGCCTGCACCAGACCATCTACGTGTCCGCTACCCCTGCCGACTATGAGCTCGACCAGGCCCAGGGCGTGGTGGTCGAACAGCTGATCCGGCCCACAGGACTGTTGGATCCGCAGATCGAGGTCCGCCCGGCCAGCACCCAGGTCGACGACTTGCTGGGCGAGATCCGCACCGTCACGACCCAGGGCTGGCGGGTGCTCGTGACCACGCTCACCAAGCGCATGGCGCAGGAGCTCACCGACTACTTCACCGAGCTTGGCGTGCGCTGCCGCTACCTGCACAGCGACGTGGACACCCTGGAGCGCATGGAGATCCTGCGGGAGCTGCGCCTGGGGGACTTCGACGTGCTCGTCGGCATCAACCTCCTGCGCGAGGGGCTGGACCTGCCAGAGGTCGCCCTGGTCGCGATCCTGGACGCCGACAAGGAAGGCTTCCTGCGGTCCGAGCGCAGCCTGATCCAGACCATCGGCCGCGCCGCCCGAAACGTCGAAGGGCGGGCCGTGCTCTACGCCGATCGGGTCACGAACTCGATGGCCCGCGCCATCGACGAGACCGAGCGGCGCAGGGCCATCCAGCAGGACTACAACACCGAGCACGGCATCGTGCCCAGGACCGTCGTGCGCGACGTCGACGACCCGCTGGCAGCCATGAAGTCCGCTCCCAAGAGCCGCGCCCAGCGCGAGCGCGAGCGCGGCGGTCCCCGACCCGCCCAGCCGGCACCCGAGCCGGTCAAGCTGAGCGAGCTGCCCCAGACCCTGCGGCGGCTGCGCCTGGAGATGAAGGCCGCCGCCGAGAAGCTGGAATTCGAGCGGGCCGCCGAGATCCGCGACCGACTCCGCTCCCTGGAGCAGTGGGCGATGGAGGCGACCGGCGAGCTGCCGGTGTGACCCCCCGGGACATCCTCAGATCGGACGAAGCGACGACCGTCTTCGCAGGTGACACCACAACGGAACCGCGATGACCCAGACCGAGCCCCAGACCCTCAACATTCTCCCCAGCGGCTCCGGCAAGCGCGGCCACGCCCGCTTCGATGGCTCGGACCACGACCGGGTCCAGACCAGTCTGATCGGACGGTCGGGCTGGCGCACGCGCCAACACGCGGTCGTTGACGTCGGGCTCGGCGGACTCCAGGTGGGCGTGTCGAACACCGAGGTCCAGCGGATGCGCGTCGGCTCCCCCTGCACCGCGTCTCTCGTGATGTTCGGCCAGCGCATCTGGCTCAGGGGTCGCATCGCACGCATCGAGCGGCGCAAGAGCCTCTTCGGTCCGTCTTGGAGCGTCGCGATGGCCTTCGACTGCCGGCCGGACATGACCACCGTCCTACAGCTCCGCTCGCACCTCTGGCGCCTGCCCAAGGCCGCCTGAAGGCAGGCTTCAGTGAACGGTCCGCCGTGCCGATGAAACGAGGCAACGGAGGGCGTGGTGTCCCGATACGGTGGCTATGGAACCAAGGGCAAGCGACCCGAGGACCTGCGCGGCGGGGTCATCGAGATCGAGGACCCCGATGACCGGGTGCAGTCCCCGACGACCTTTCGACCGGACAAGCTGCGCCGGGACCTGATCCAGGACCTGCGTAGCCGGAAGGGCAGAGAGTCCGATCGGGCAAACCAGGCCTTCTACGATGCTCTGCTCCGCGCGGTGCAGCAGAAGGACCTGGGGGTGCCGCCGTTCCCGACCACCGCCCTCAAGCTCGATGAGCTGATCCGAAAGGACAAGGAGGCCACCGGGCGCCTGACCACTCTGGTGGACAAGGACCCCGCCCTGGTCAAGGCCGTGTGGGCCGCGGCCCGCAAGGTGGCCGACGACAAGCAGCCCAAGACCCTGGAGCAGGCGATCAAGCTCCTGGGCCTGGATCGGCTCTGGAAGATCTCATTCCGGATCACCACCGAGTCCCCCGTCTTCCGTGTGCGGGGCCACGAAGAGAAGTCCGACGAGATCCGCACCCACGGCATCCTCGTGGCCCGAATCGCCGGGTGGATGGGCGATCATGGCCGGGGCGTGCACTACATCTCCGGCCTGCTGCACGACGTCGGCCAGCTGGTGATCCTGCACGCGGCCGGCAAGACCCGAGGTGTCAGGCGACCGGAGGTCGAGCTGGTGAACAACCTGATCGACCAACACCACACCGCGCTCGGTCTGTTGATCGGGCGCGTGTGGCGCCTGCCCAAGAGCGTGAGCATGGGCCTGGGATTCCACCACCACCCGGGCGCCGCACCCAGCGACTACCGCGGGCTGTGCAAGATCCTCCAGGCGGCCGATCTGGCCGCCCACGCCGCGAGCGAGCGCAGGCGCCGCGCCACTCCGGTCGCCGAGACAGCCCTGCGCAACGTGCGCGGCCTGCCGCTGCCCCACAAGGACATCCTGGAGCGGGCCATGCGGCTCGACCAGGTCATTCGCGGCGAGCATCGGGCAGCCTGAGGCCCAGTCCCCTTTCTTCGGAGATCACCATGTCCCAGCTCGCCTACCAGCACGACAGGCCTCCGGCGCAGAGCGTTGCAGAATCGGTCATCGAGGAGATCTGGTTCGGCGTCGACGACATCGACTCCGCCGAGGACAGGGCCCACGAGAGCCTGTCCGCCAGCGTGGCCCGGATCAGCGGCCTGAAGACGTTTCCCGTGGTCGCCCAGAAGGTCATCGAGGCCCTGGACGACCCCGAGTTCTCGGTGGGCGAGATCGAGAGGCTCTTCCGCTCCGACGCATCGAGGTACCTCTTCGACAACAAGCGCGGACGGAAGATGGCCCTGCGGGACCACTGCGCCAGCGTGGCCTCTCTGGCCCACTCCCTGGGCGAACACCGCACCTTCAGCGAGCCCCACAAGCTGTTCCTGGGTGGGCTCCTGCACGACGTGGGCAAGTTCCTCTTCATCCAGTCCGGCGAGCTCGAGTATCGGGCCCTCGGCTGCGGTCCGACCGTGGCTGCGGACCGGGTGCACACCAAGGAACAAGACGCCGTGGGTTTCCACCACGGCGTCCTGGGCGCCCGCATGCTCGACGAGTGGAAGCTGCCCCACGCCGTGGTGGAGACCGTCGCCTGGCACCACAACCCCGCCAGGGCCTACCAGGCCGGGGGGGACACCGCCCTGCGGGTGGCGGTGGTGCGCTGTGCAAACCAGCTCGACTACCGGCTCCAGCGAGGCGAGGCCTGGAACGAGCCGGCCATGTCCGCTCTGTGCGAGACGGCGGACTTCGCCCAGGCCGCGGTGAGCGTGGCCGAGCTCCGCGAGAGCTGGGAGGACCTGCTCGAGCACCGTGCGGACACCCTGAGGCTGTTCGGCAAGAAGTAGAAGGGGTTCCGGGGCGGTAGTCTCGCCCCATGGACCCACTGCTAGACCAGCTCGACTACCTGCCCTATGCCCCGGTGATCTGGGTCGCTTGGGCTGACGGCGAGCTCGAGCCCGACGAGCTCAGCCACATTCGCACGCTGGCGACGGGCAGCCTGCGCCCGGGCATCGACGACAAGCCCGTGCTGGCCCGCTGGCTGGACCCGGACGCGCCGCCGACGCCGGATCGCCTGCTGGCGCTCCTGGCGCGGATTCGGGAAGTCGGCCTGCGGGTGCCCCCCGACGAGCGCTTGGGACTGGCCGAGCTCGGGCTGAGGCTGGTCCGGGAGAGCGGCGGTGAGCCCCTCCCGGCGGTCATCCGGGGCGTCCAGGCCCTCGAGGACGCCCTGGGGGTGTTCGGCGCAGACAGCGTGCAGGCCCTGGTCGGCGACCCGGACTGGCTCGACGTGCGCCCCGCCAGCGTGGACCAGGGTGCCCTGACCCGGCTGCTGGACGGCCGGGACCACGAGACCCGCAATCGGATGCGGGACCTGCTGGCCCGGTCCGGCTGGGTCCGCCCTCTGGAACCCCAACGGGGGGCCTACCGAGAACAAGTGCTCGACTGGGTCCGTCAGCTGGCCGACGCGGGTGTCGGAGCGCTGGCCTATCCGGGCGTCACCACGGAGAACGAGGACCTGGGGCCGTTCCTGGCCTGCTTCGAGACCCTGGCCGACTTCGACCTGAGCCTGGTGATCAAGCTCGGGGTGCACTTCGGCCTGTTCGGCGGCGCCGTGTACTTCCTGGGCACCGAGCGGCATCGGGCCCTGCTGCCGGACGTGGCGGCGGCCCGGCTCCTGGGCTGCTTCGCGATGACCGAGACCGGTCACGGCAGCAACGTGCAGGCTCTCGGCACCACGGCGACGTGGCGGGGCGACCACTGGGATCTGCACACCCCGGATCGGTCCAGCTGGAAGGACTACATCGGCAATGCCGCACAGCACGCACACCTGGCCGTGGTGTTCGCACAGCTCCAGCTGGGCGAGCAACGCCATGGGGTGCACGCGTTTCTGGTGCGCATCCGCGACCCAGAGGGACGGGTCATGCCGGGGGTGATGGTCCAAGACTGCGGCCCCAAGCTGGGGCTCAACGGCGTCGACAACGGCCGGCTGGCCTTCGACCACCTCCAGCTGCCGCCCGACGCCCTGCTCGACCGCTATGCCCAGATCTGCGATGGCGCGTACCAGTCGTCGATCCCGTCACCGACCCGCCGCTTCTTCACCCAGCTCAGCACCCTGGTCGGTGGCCGGGTGGCGGTCGGCACCGCAGCGGTCGCCGCCGCGCGCAGCAGCCTGGCCATCGCGATCCGCTACGCCGAACACCGGCGGCAATTCGGCGGGAGCGGCGGCGGCGAGATCAAGCTGCTGGATCACCACAGCCACCAGCTCCGGCTCCTGCCCAGGCTGGCCCGGGCCGTGTGTCTGACGTTGGCGAATCGGGACCTGGCCGACCGGTATTGCCGGAGCCACGACCGGGAGCTCGAGGCCCGCGCAGCCGCCCTCAAGGCCCTGGGCACCCGCTTCTGCACCGACACGATCCAGGCCTGCCGCGAGGCCTGCGGCGGCGCCGGCTACCTGGCCGAGAACCGCTTCGCCGCCCTCAAGGCCGACACCGATGTCTTCACGACCTTCGAGGGCGACAACACCGTGTTGCTGCAGCTCGCGGCCCGGGGGGTCTTGACCGCCTTCAAGCGCGAGCTGGGCGAGACCCGGTTCGGGGGGGTGCTGCGTCACCTGGCCGAGCGCGCGGGTGCGGAGCTGCGGGAGTTCGACCCGGTGACCAGTCGCCGCACCGATCGGGATCACCTGAGGGACCCCGAGGTGCTCGCCGAGCTGCTGGAGCACCGGCTGGACAAGCTGACCTGGTCCGCGGCCGGCCGTCTCCGCAGCCGCATGGCCCGAGGCATGGACGGTTTTGCGGCGGTGCTGGCGTGCCAGGACCACCTGCTCGCCCTGGGCCGGGCCTACGGCGAGCACTGTGTCTTCGTGGCCGCACAGGCGGCGGTCGAGGGCGCCGACCCGGATCTGCAGCCGGTCCTGGGTCGCCTGCTGGTCCTGCATGGCATGGCGGTGCTCGACCACGAACAGGCGTGGTACCTGCGGCACGGCCTGTTGGAGCCGGAGCGGGCACGGGCCATGCGCCGAGAGCTGCACCTGCTGTGCAGGGAGCTCCGGCCCGACGCCGTGGCGATCGTCGACGCCTTCGGGGTGTCGCCGGAGCTGCTGGGGGCGCCCATCGCCGCGCCGCAGTAGAGGGGCCGGTCTCCAGCCCCCGGGTGCGCCATGTCGACCGTCGCCGCAGAAGCCGCACGCCGTCGGACCTTTGCCATCATCAGCCACCCCGACGCGGGCAAGACCACCCTGACCGAGAAGCTCCTGCTCTACTCGGGGTCCATCCACCTGGCTGGCTCGATCCGAGCGCGCAAGACGGCCCGTCACGCCGTGTCGGACTGGATGAAGATGGAGCAGGAGCGCGGCATCTCCATCACGTCGTCGGTGCTCCAATTCGAGCACCTGGGCGGGGCCATGAACCTGGTCGACACCCCGGGGCACGCCGACTTCTCCGAGGACACCTTTCGCACCCTGGCGGCGGTCGACTCGGCCCTGATGCTGATCGACCACACCAAGGGGGTCGAGGCCCGGACCCGGCGTCTGTTCGAGGTCTGTCGGATGCGCCAGCTGCCGATCGTCACCTTCATGAACAAGCTCGACCGGCTGGGCTTGGACCCCCTGGGCCTGATCGACGAGGTCAGCGAGACCCTGGATCTCCAGGTGGTGCCCATGAATTGGCCCATCGGCCAAGGCACGGACTTCCGGGGGGTGGTCGACGTCCAGACCGGCCGGGTCTTCCTGTTTTCCGGTGGCGAGCACGGCTCCGAGCGGGTCAACGTAGACGAGCGAGACTGCCTGGCCGACGCGGTCGACGTGTTGGGCCAGTCCGTGGTGGACGAGACCGGGGAACAGGTTGAGCTGGTGCAGATGGCCGGGGCCGAGTGGAGCCTGGAGGGCTTCCTGGCCGGCGACGTGAGCCCTGCGTTCTGGGGCTCGGCGATGAGCAACTACGGGGTCGAGCCCGTCCTGGACTTCCTGGCCCGGACCGCCCCGCCCCCTCACCCTCGCAACGCGCTGTCCGGCGACGCCATGGTCGAGGTGCCCACCGACGCGCCATTCTCGGCGTTCGTGTTCAAGATCCAGGCCAACATGAACCCCCGTCACCGGGACCGGGTCGCGTTCCTGCGCGTGGCCAGCGGTCACTTCGAGCGGGGCATGGACGCCCAGCTGGGCCGCACTGGCGAGAACATCCGCCTGGCCAAGCCCCACACCTTCATGGCCGGCGAGCGCTCGGTCACGGAGGAAGCGTGGCCCGGAGACATCGTGGGGCTCTACGACCCGGGCAAGCTGCGCATCGGGGACACCCTGAGCGCCGGCGACCGACTGAAGTTCTCCGGCATTCCGCGCTTTGCCCCCGAGCACTTCGCCCGGGTGGTGCTCAAGGACCCGATGAAGCGCAAGCAGCTGGACAATGGGCTGCGGCAGCTGGCCCACGAGGGCGTCATCCAGGTCTTCGTGAAGCCCGACGTCGGGCGCCAGGACCCGGTGCTGGGCGCGGTCGGACTGCTGCAGTTCGAGGTGCTCAAGGAGCGCCT
>CAZFLE010000241.1:0-7114 GCA_964519895.1 uncultured Enterobacterales bacterium
CACCGAGCTGGTCTTCTTCACGAACACCCGCACCGTGATGCCCCACGACAACAGCGAGTTCTGGGCCCGGGGAGAGCTCCGCGTCTGGGTCTACTGGGACGTGGTGGAGCCGCCGGCCGACTCGGGGCTCGACACGGGAGCGCCCTGAGGCTCCGGGACCGGGATGGCGACGTTCGCTGCTGGCCGGGCCCACTCCTGCGCGGCCAGCGGCGCAGGGCCAGGGGACCGCGCCGACGCCCTGACCGGTGCGCTACTCGGCGCCCAGGAACCTTGCCAGCGCCGCCGTGCTCGCGTCGCCCCCGGACAGGGTCTTGAGCTGGTCCTCGAACGACGTGCCGGTGCTGACGGGCACCACCAGTTGGTCCCGCAGCCACGGCCCGAGCTTCTCGTTGCCGATCAGCGGTGCCCCCACGGCCTTCTCTGCGGCCTCCCAGAGGGTCGCCTCGGTCGGGTAGGCGTACAGGTAGTTCTGGACATAGGCCGGGAAGTTCAGCATCAGACTCGAGCCCAGGAACGAGGTCCAGGCCAGGCCTTCCTCGGTCACCGGTGCGTCCCAGCTGTGGGCCCGCAGGGTCTTCTCCAGGGCAGCGGCTTCCTTGGCGACGGTCTGCCACGCCCCGGGCATCTCATAGAGGCGACGCTCGACCTGGGTGCAGCCCAGGTACCAGGTGATCACGTCGACCGCGTCCTGGCGTACGCTGGCAGCCAGCGCCGCCCGGTGGTCCTCGGGCACGTCGGGCACGTAGGTGCCGTGGTAGTCGGGCATGTAGACCATGCGCTCGAAGAGCTGGCCATAGCCCTCGAACCATGCGGTGGGCGGCTGCCAGGCAACGGGCGACGCCGCGGCCTGCTCGGGCAGCATGCGCCACCAGCTGGCCAGCCCCAGCTCGTGGGTCAGCGCCCGGTAGGGCCACAGTCCCCAGCGGGAGTCCACGCTCATGACCACCGCCGCGTGATCCGCCGGCTTGAGCGGGTAGCTGTAGGCACCAGGCCGGGTGTAGCGGGTCGGGCCGGTGTAGATCTGGACCCCGTCGATGCTCAGCCCCAGGTCCTTGAAGGCCTGGGCGACCCGGGACTCGGCCAGGTCCGCGTCGAACCAGCCCTCGGCGGCGCTGGTGTCCAGGTCCAGGCCCGCGAGCCGGCGCAGCTTGGGATCGTGGGTGAAGTCGTGGGGCAGCCGGTGCTCCAGGGCCATCTGTGCTGCCCGGGCATTGGCGGCCGCGTTCATGGGCTGGACCAGGGCCTGGAGCTCCGAGGCCATGGCGTCGACCCCGCCGGGGGTGAGTCCGCGGTGGAACAGCGCGAGCTCCCAGTAGGACTTGAAGCCCTCTCTGCGTGCGACTTCGTTCCGCAGGCGCAAGAGCTCCTCGAGCTCCGGTCCGATCCAGGCCAGCCGGTGGTCGACCCAGGCCTCGGCCAGCTCTCCCCGAAGCTGAGGGTCCAGCCCGTCGGCGTCTGCAGAGACGCCGGGCCAGCGCCCGCGCAGACCGATCTCGGTCTCCCCGTCAGCACTGGTCCAGCTCGCCTCCTCGCTGCGCAGCTCGTCGATGGCTGCCAGCAGCTCGGTCTCCCGGGCCTTCTCGTCCTCGGTCCAGGAGCGCAGGAACACCGCGTGTCGCTGGTAGGCCTTGGCCCGGGCCGCCACCCAGGGATCCGCGTGGGCCTGGGCCTGCTCGAGCACGGTGCCAAAGGCCGTGTCCTGGAAAAAGGCCACGCGCACCTGCTGGTGCCCGATCTTGCGGTCGCGGGCTTCCTTGTTGAGCACGTTGCGCGTCGTGTCGGTCTCGGCGACACCGAGCCGGTTCATGATGCGGGCGTACTCGGCGTCGTAGGCGGCGAGCGGGTCGCTCGAGCCCCCTGGTGCGCCTGTGGGCATGCAGGCCATGAAGAGGACGAGCGACAGGCTGGGACCGGCGATCATGGGCCGATGCTACCGCGCAGCGACTACGATCCCGCCGATGGCTGAGCTGCGCTTGCTGCCCCGACGGGATCGGGGATCCGGCACCGGGGAGGTGCTCGATCTCGCCGAGGCCCGGCTGGTGCGCCGTGCCCGGCATCGGGACCCCCAGGCGCTCGGAGCCTTGTGGGAACGTGTGGTCGACGATGCCTGGTCGGTGGCCATCGCCCTGGTCGACGAGGACCAGGCGATCGCCGTCCTGCTCGCGGCGCGGGAGGCGCTGATCAGCGGTGCACCTGGCCTGAGGCCGGACGCCCGTTGGGTCGAGCTGCCCTTTGGCACCGTCTTCGACGAGCTCCACCGGCGGCTGGAACTGCCAGCGCTCGACAGCATCGATGGATCCGAGTGGACCGTCCCGGGCCCGCCACCGGATCCAGTGGCGGTGCCGAGGGACCCTGAGGCGGCACGGCGCGCCGTGCGCTTCGCGCCCCCGGCCCTGCGCTTGATCTACCTCTTCACCCTGCTGACACCCTGCACCCTCGACGGCATCGCCCGGATGGCGGGCATCCGGCCGTCCGTCGTGCGCCACGCGAGGACGGCCGCCACTTGGCGGGTGCTCCGGGAGCTCCAGAAGTGACCGCCTCCGAACGCGCCGAGATCATCCGCCTGCTGCCCTGCTACCGCATGGAGCAGCTCGAGCCAGACGCCGCCGACCGCGTGCGACGCGCCCTGCACGAGGACCCGTCCCTGCGGGAGTTGCTGGCGACCATCACCGATGCGGAGCGCTTGTGTGCTGCCACCCTGCGCCAGGGCGCCCCTGCGGGCCTGCGCAGCCTGGGCCCCACTCCCGAGCCAGCAGTCCGGCTGGGAGCCGGCTGGGCAGGTGTGTCCGGACTGCTGGTCGCCCTGGTCCTGGCCATCCTCGTCCGCTCTGGACAGGCCGCCATTCCAGCGGCCGGTGCCCTGGCGCCCCTCGAGGACCTGTTGATCGAAGCCCGGGTCGGTGGCGAAGGCCTGATCGCGGCATCGACACCCACAGCGCTCGCGCAGCGACTGCAGGACGCGGGGCTGCTCCCCCCCGGCGCAGGAGTGACCGACCTGGGCGCCCACGGCCTGGTCCTGGATGGCGCCATGGTCCAGGGCGATCTGCTCGCAGTCGTCTGGCGAGACACCGACGGTGGGGTGGTGTTGGGCGTGGTGGGTCCGTCCCTGGCCATCCACCGGACCGCGGACCAGATCCATCGTCCGGACACCGGGACCGGGCCGGTGCTTCAGGGCCACTCGCTCCAAGGCCATGCCGTCGTCTACTGGGATGTCGACGGGCAGGGGTGCGCCCTCGTGGCTGCTGGGGGCCTCGATGCCCTGGTCGCCCTCGCGTTCCGGGCCGTCTGGAGTCCCGTCGGGTGACCCGGATCGTGTAGGATCCGGGGCGGCTCGGGCGCGCACGGCGCTCGCTTCCTCCCGACCCCCCAGGAGCGTCCTCCATGGCTGAAGGTCCCGGTTCCCAGCGTCTCGGTGAGCTGCTCGTCCGCGAGAAGCTCATCACCCCCCTGCAGCTCCAGTCCGCGATGGAGGAGCAGCGAGGGCAGGGTGGTCGACTGGGCTACCACCTCACCAAGCTCGGCTACATCGAGGAGAACGAGCTCACCGCCTTCCTGTCCAAGCAGTACGGCGTTCCGAGCATCAACCTGGCCGAATTCGAGATCGACCCCGAGGTGCTCAAGCTGGTGCCCAAGGAAGTCGTGATGCGGCACCAGGTCATTCCGGTGAACCGCGCCGGCAACACGCTCATCGTGGCGATGGCCGACCCGTCGAACATCTACGCCATCGACGACGTGAAGTTCGTGACCAACCTCAACATCGAGGTCGTGGTCGCGTCCGAGCAGTCCATCGCCGAGGCGATCGAGAAGTACTACACCTCCAACGTCACGTTCGAAGACGTGATGATGGACTTCGCCGAGGAAGACGAGGAATTCGAGATCGAAGAGGTCGAAGAGGACATCAACGTCCTGGACCTCGAGAAGTCCGCCGGTGACGCCCCGGTCGTCAAGCTGGTGAACCTGATCCTGCTCGATGCCATCCGCAAGGGCGCCAGCGACATCCACTGCGAGCCCTACGAGAAGCAGTTCCGGATCCGCTACCGCATCGACGGCGTGCTCTACGAGGTCATGAAGCCGCCGGCCAAGCTCAAGCACGCCATCACGTCCCGTCTCAAGATCATGAGCAACCTGGACATCGCCGAGCGGCGCCTGCCGCAAGACGGGCGCATCAAGCTCAAGATGGGCCGCGGCAAGGAGATGGACTTCCGGGTCAGCGTCCTGCCCACGATGTGGGGGGAAAAGGTCGTCCTGCGGCTGCTGGACAAGTCCAACCTCCAGCTGGACATGACCAAGCTCGGCTTCGAGGAGTCCGCGCTCAGCCACTTCAAGACCAACCTGGCCCTGCCCTACGGCATGATCCTGGTCACGGGCCCCACGGGTTCCGGCAAGACCACCACGCTGTACTCAGCGCTGAGTGAGCTCAACAAGTCCACGGTGAACATCTCCACCGCCGAGGACCCGGTCGAGTTCAACCTCTTCGGCATCAACCAGGTCCAGATGCACGAGGACATCGGGCTGAACTTCGCCGCGTCCCTGCGGTCGTTCCTGCGGCAGGATCCGGACATCATCATGGTCGGTGAGATCCGGGACTTCGAGACCGCCGAGATCGCCATCAAGGCCGCGCTCACCGGCCACCTCGTGATCTCGACCCTGCACACCAACGACGCGCCCAGCACCGTGTCTCGAATGCTCAACATGGGCATCGAACCCTTCCTGGTCGCGAGCGCGGTCAACCTGATCGGTGCCCAGCGTCTGGTGCGCAAGCTCTGCGTGGACTGCAAGCAGAACGTCGACATCCCGGCCGAGACCCTGATCGAGATCGGGGTGCCGCCGGACCAGGTCGACGACTTCCAGGCCATGCGCGGCGCCGGCTGCCGGACCTGCAACAACTCCGGCTACAAGGGCCGCATCGCGGTCTACGAGATCATGCCGCTGACCGAGGAGCTGCGCGAGTTCGTGCTCAACGGCGCGTCCACCATGGAGCTCAAGCGAGAGGCCATCCGCCAGGGCATGAAGACCCTGCGCATGTCGGCGCTGACCAAGCTGGCGGAAGGCATGACGTCGATGGAAGAGATCGTCCGGAGCACGGCACCGGACTAGGCGGCTCTCCCTACAGGTCCAGCAGCTTGAAGCTGTCGTGGTTGAAGCTGCGGATCGGTTGGTCCTGCTCGACGTCGATCAGGATCTCGGGCGTGTCACCGGTGGTCAGCTCGGCCCGGCTGTAGGGCTCGTCGGCCAGGTACTCCCGGACCTCGAGGATGTGGGTGCCCTGGGGCACGAAGGCCTCGGCCTCTTCCTGGTTGCGGATGCGGGCCAGCAGGGCGCCGTTGACGTAGATGTCGGCCCACTCGCCGTCCAGGGAGCGGATGCGCAGGCCCACACGGTCCTGGCCCTGGCTCAGGTCCCAGCCGGTGGAGATGTCCCAGCCCTTCTTCTCCCATGGGGGCACGGGACGGTCCCGCCCGGGCTGGAAGCCCGCCAGGGCGCCGGCGCGGGGCCTGGCGGCCGACGACGACTTGCGGGCCTCGATGTCCATGGGCCACAGGCCCCCGTCGGCCATGCAGTTCATCAGCTGGGAGTCGGCGATGTTGATGCTGATGAGCTTGGCGTCGCCCGTGTCCATGCGGCCACGGCAGTAGCCCTCGCCCCCGAGCTGCATGACCTCGATCACCAGGGCGCCGGCGGGCACCAGGACCTCCTGTTCCTTCTCACCGTTGAACTCGACCACCGGCTGGCCGTTCGCCACGATCTCCAGGCGGTCGGCGTCCAGGTTGCGCAGGCGCAGGCGCAGCTTGCGCGTGCCGACGTGCTTGGGGGCTCCAAGCGTGTCCCGGCGCTCCGGTCCCAACTCGGACATGTCGGGCCTGTAGTCGCTCTCCTGCCACTCCCGGGCCGACCGCCTTCGCTCCTGCCGCGGCGCCTTGCCGGCTGGGTGGGAGGCCGTGGCCGACGGCGGGCCGTCCCAGTAGGACACCGAGTCCGGGTCCTGGACCGCGTCGACGACGCTGGGTTCTTCCCGCACGTCGCTGACCTCGCTGGGCGGCGCAGTGGCGAGCTCGTCTTCGACCTCGAAGTCGAAGTGGCTGGCGTGTTTCGACGCGATCTCGGCGACCTTTTCTTCCTCGGTCAGCTCGGCGTCCTTGGTCTTGGACTTGGTCTTGTCGTGGCGGCGCTCCGCCTCGCGGCGCCGTGCCAGCTCTTCGGCTCCTTCGAGGCGCATGCGGCTCTTCTTGTCCAGCCCGCGCATGGCTTCCCGCTCTTCGTCGTGGCGGGTGCGGCGGACCGAGGTCGAGCCCTTGCGCGTGAAGCGACCGATGCGAAAGTCGGTCATCTGGGCGTTCCGCCACAGCCGGTAGCCCAGGTACCCCGTGAGGCCGACGATCAGGACCACACGGAGCCACAGGAACCAGCCGGGACCCGTCATGCTTGGCTCATCCCCCGATGCTCTCCGTGGGAGTGGCCATTCTACGTGGTGCCTGTCAGGAGATCACGCCGGGCCGCTGGCAAAGCACGCTTCGACCATTGCCACCGTGGCGCGTGCTTGCAGCGGACAGGCCGATTCCAGTACAGTGGCAGGTGGGCCTGTCAGCCCGGAGGTCATCCCCATGCCTGTCTTCGCCTACGAAGGGCGCACCGCTTCCGGTGAGACCAAGAAGGGAGAGGTAGAGGCCGCCGACCAGGACGCTGCGCGGACGCGCCTGCGGGCCATGCAGATCAGCCCGACCAAGGTCAAGGCCAAGGGCGGCATGGGCGGCAGCATCTCGCTGCCTCAGTTCGACTTCTTCAAGCCCAAGGTCACCACCAAGGACCTGGTCATCTTCGTGCGCCAGTTCGCCACGATGATCGACTCCGGCCTGCCGCTGGTCCAGTGTCTGGAGATCCAGGCCAGCCAGGCGACCAACCCCACGCTGCGCGAGCAGCTCTCGGTCATCAAGGAATCCGTCGAGTCGGGGACCACCTTTGCCGACGCGCTCAAGAAGTTCCCCGGGACCTTCGACGACCTGTTCCGCAACCTGATCGCCGCCGGCGAGGTCGGCGGTATCCTGGACACGATCCTCAACCGTCTCGCGACCTTCCTCGAGAAGAACGAGAAGCTGAAGCGCCAGATCAAGGGCGC
>CAZFLE010000242.1:0-6943 GCA_964519895.1 uncultured Enterobacterales bacterium
GTCGGTGTCGGTGTCGGTGTCGGTGTCGGTGTCAGCATCGGTGTCGGTGTCGGTGTCGGCATCCGTGTCCGTGTCGGCGTCCGTCCCGGTGGCGGCGGAGTCCGTCGTCGACGTGTCCGAGCCACTGCAGGCGGCGAGTACGGTCAGGATGCTCATCGTCAGGGCAAGGCGAAGCATGGTGTGCGAACTCCAGATCCATCGTGGCGGGCCCGCTCTGACTGTACTCGCCGCCCGAAGCCAGGTATGCCAAGCCTTGCCGACGGTTTCGTCCAAGGAGGCCACATGGCCCTGTTGACCTGGCTGGTGCCCTGGGCCTGCACCGGCGAAGAAGTGCAGCGCTACACCGTGCCCGATGGCGAGCCCAGCGTGCGCTACGCCCCCTTCGACGAGGTCCTGGCCTGGCCCGACGACCTCTACACGGTCGAGGATCCGGACGGCCTGACCGGCCGCCAGGTGCGCTTCCAGGGTGCGGCGGGAGACACTCTGCGGGACCAGCTCCCCGAGGGCTTCAACCTGGTCGACGCCCTGGAGACCCTCGACGGCTGGGGCACCACGGGCGCGCTATTCCTGCAATTCACCGAACCCGTCGACCCGGCGTCCTTCACGCCAGAGAACGTGCGCCTGGTGGCCCTGGAAGGAGACGCCGCTGCCCTGCCCTATGAGGTCTCCTGGGAGGACGACGGCACCACGGCCTTCCTCGTCCCGTTGATGCCCCTGGATCCGGCCACAGGCTACGGGCTGGTGGCCGGTCACCTGACCTCCGCGGACGGCGACCGGATCTACGCCTCGGAGGACCTCGGGCGGGCCCTGGAAGGCACCCACCGCGACGTGCGGATGCAGGCCCACGCACCGTCCTTGCATCAGGCCCTGGACCGGGCCGGGCTCCCGGCCGAAGACGCCGCTGCAGTCCTGGTCTTCACCACCCAGAGCCTCTTCGACCAGGATCGGTCCGTGGCCGCGTGGCTCCAGGACAACCCCACGCTGCCGGGGCTGGTCGTGGACGGGCCCTGCGTGGACAACGGCGTGCTCGAGACCTGCGCCGCAGCCCTGACGGTCCAGGCCTTCACAGACCCCGAGCGCCGCTTTGCCTTTGGACCCCAGGACCCGGTGGTCGTGGCGGACACCTGGACCCTGGGGGTCGAGCTCCACCTGCCCCTGGACCGCGGCTCCGAACCCCTGCCGGTGGTGATCTATGGCCATGGCCTCGGCGGGGATCGCGGCGAGAGCGGGGGCCTGGCCCGGGACCTCGCCGCGCTCGGCATGGCGGTCGTGGCGATCGACGCCCCGGCCCATGGCGAGCACCCGACCGCCACGAGCACCGAAGACTTCTTCTGGATCTTCCACTTCTTCGGCATCGATCCGGCCACCCAAGCCTTCGACGTCTTCCAGCTGCGCAACCACTGGCGCATCGCCGCCCACGACAAGCTGCAGCTCGCGGCGGCCGTGCGCTCGGGGGTCGACGTCGACGCGGACGGCACGGCAGACCTGGACACCGAGCGGGTCTTCTACGCCGGGCACTCCCTGGGCGGCATCATGGGGGCCCAGCTGCTGGCCCTGGACCCCGGCATCCTGGGTGCCGACCTCTCGGTCCCTGGGGGCCGGGTCACCGAGATCGTGCACCGCAGCCAGACCTTTGCGGGCCTGGTGGCGCTCATGAAGCCGTCGGGCACCACCGACGGCGACGTGGCGCGGTTCTTCGCCATGCTGCAGTCGGCGATCGACCGCGGCGACGCGGCCAACTGGGCGCCCCAGGCGTTGTCGGGTGACCGGGACCTGTTGGTCACGATGGTGCTCGACGACGAGGTCATCCCCAACAGCGCGACCCGTTCTCTGGCCCGGGCGCTCGGGGTGGAGCACGTCGGGCCGCTGCTGCAGCACGTGGAGGGCCTGGCGATCGGCGCGGAGCTGCCCATCTCGGCCAACGTCGACGGCCGCACCGCGGCATTCTTCCAGTACGAACACAAGATCGAGTCCGGAGACCTGGACACGGCGGACCACTTCGACGCCCACTCCAACGACGCGGCGGTCGTGCAATTCCAGCACTTCTGGGACACGCGTCTGGACACAGGGGTGGCCGAGGTCATCGAGCCCTTCGAGGTGTTGGGCTTCTGACATGGCCCGCCGCCAGACCATCCTGTGCCCGAGCTGTCGCCGGCTCATCCACGTGTCGGAGGCCCGGTGCCCCTACTGCGAGACGGCACGGCCGGGCCTGTTCGGGCTGACGCCCTGGCTTCAGTCCCTGTTCGGGCAGCGACTGGACCTGGTGTTGCTGATGTCGCTGACCTGCGGCTTGCTCTACAGCCTGACCCTGGGCATCGATCTCCAGGGGGTGGGCTGGGGAGGCGGAATCTTCGATCTCGGGAGCCCCGCCAGCCGGGCCCTGGTGCTGTTCGGCATGACCGGCGAGCCGGCCTGGGGGCGCGGGCACTACTGGACCGCGGTGACCGCGATCTACCTCCATGGGAGTGCGATCCACCTGATCTTCAACCTGCTGTTCCTGCGCTGGCTGGGGCGCCAGGCCGAAGAGACCTTTGGTCCGGCGCGCTTCTTCCTGCTCTTCACCGCGGCCGGGGTCGGGGGTTTCCTGTTGTCGAACGTCATCACCGGTCATCCGACCATCGGGGCGAGCGGCGGCGTCTTCGGCCTGCTCGGCGCCATGGCGTCCTTTGGCCGCAGGCGGGGTGGCAGCTTCGGCCAGTTGCTGTCGCTCCAGATGTGGGCCCTGGCCCTCGGCATGGGGGTCTTTGGACTGCTCTACGGTGGGATCAACAACTGGGCCCATGGCGGCGGCTTCCTGGTCGGCCTGGCCGGAGGGGCGCTGCTCCCTCTCCAGGCCCGCAAGCACGAGGGCCGACTGGCGATGGGCCTTGCGGTGGTGATCCTGGTGGGCACGGCCCTGTCCTTTGGCGCGAGCCTGGTCGCCTGGGGCCCGGCCTTCGTGGAGTCGCTGCGATGAGCCGGCGCGGGTCCACGGCCCTGATCAGCGTCGCGCCCATGATGGAGCGCACCGATCGCCACTACCGGTACTTCCTGCGGCTGATCAGCCGCCACACGCTGCTCTACACGGAGATGGTGCCCGCGCGCGCTGTGTTGCGGGGGGATCGCACGCGCCTGCTTCGCTTCGATCCGTCGGAGCACCCCCTGGCCCTCCAGATCGGCGGCGACGACCCCATCGAGCTGGCGGAGTGTGCACGCATCGCCCAGGACCACGGCTTCGACGAGCTCAACCTCAACGTGGGCTGCCCGTCGTCCCGGGTCCAGACCGGCAATTTCGGGGCCTGCCTGATGGCCCAGCCGGACCGTGTGGCGCGCGGGGTAGAGGCCATGCGGTCCGCCTGCACGCTCCCTGTGACGGTGAAGCACCGCATCGGGATCGACGACCTGGATCGCTACGAAGACATGCGGCACTTCGTCGACGTGGTCGCCGGCGCCGGGTGCGACCGCTTCTCGGTGCACGCTCGCAAGGCCTGGCTCCAGGGCCTGAGCCCCAAGCAGAACCGCACCGTGCCCCCCTTGCGCTACGACGACGTCTACCGGCTCAAGGCCGAGCGTCCGTCCCTGAGCGTGGAGCTCAACGGTGGCGTGACGTCCTGGACCGGCGTGCGCGCCCACCTGGGCCGCGTCGACGCGGTCATGATCGGACGATGGGCCTACGACCAGCCCTGGTCCTTCGTGCACGTCGACCAGGCCTTCTTCGACAGCGCTGCCGCCCCACCGACCCGGGCAGAGGTCGTCCGGGCGATGATCGTGCACACCCGCCGGTACCTGGACGAGAACCCCCTTGGACGGGTGGGTCACGTGGCCCGGCACCTGATGGGGCTGTTCGCGGGCGAGCCGGGCGCACGGGTCTGGCGGCGACACCTGAGCCAAGGAGCCTTCCACAGCGGGGCCGATCCCCAGGTGCTTGAGCGCGCACTGGCGGCCTGCGAGGCGGTGCGATCCGCGTCGTAGATCACGTCCCAGCCCGCATCACCGGTGCTGGCCCTGCTATCCTCCAGAACCCCCATTGGAGGGCGGCATGACCCTGCTGCTGGCCTTGGCCCTCGCCTGCTCGGGCGACACCACCGACTCCGGCACGACCGGAGACACCGGTGAGCCCACGACAACCACCATGACCCACGACACGGCCACGACCGAAGTGGTGGACGTCGACCAGGACGGCCAGCCGTCCGACATCGACTGCGACGACGAAGACCCGGCCGTCGCCTATGGCCTGGACGAGGTCTGCGACGACAAGGACAACGACTGCAACGGCGTCGTCGACGACCCCTACGCTCTGGACGCCACGACCTGGTACATGGATGCAGACGGCGACGGCCGCGGCGTCGACGACGTGCGCAGCTATGGCTGCGTCGCGCCCGAGGGCTACAGCAGCAGCGCCGGCGACTGCAACGACCTGGACGCGACCATCTACCCGGGCGCCGACGAGGTCTGCGACGACACCGACCAGGACTGCGACGACCGGGTCGACGAGGACGCCGTCGGCGACGGCGCCACCTGGTACGCCGACTACGACGTCGACGGCTACGGCAGCCCGGACTACGTCCGCGAGACCTGCGCCCGGCCCGAGGGCTACGTCGACAACGGCGACGACTGCGACGACCAGGACGGCGCCGCATACCCGGGGGGCATCGAGGTCTGCGACGGCTCCGACGACGACTGCGACGGCGACGTGGACGAGGACGACAGCGCCGACGCCGTGACCTGGTACATCGACTACGACGGCGACGGCCACGGCTCCGACGCCTACACCACCCTCGCCTGCGACGTGCCCGACGGGTGGTCCGAGACCGACGACGACTGCGACGACATCTCCAGCGACGTCTACCCAGGCGCCGACGAGTACTGCAACGGCGTGGATGACAACTGCGACGGCGAGACCGACGAGCTCACCGCCGTGGACCCTGAGACCTGGTACCGGGACGCCGACAACGACGGCCACGGAGACGCCGCAGACGCCACCCAGGCCTGTGACCTGCCGAGCGGCTACGTCGCCGACGACACCGACTGCGACGACGCCGATGCCACCAGCTACCCCGACGCCACCGAGGTCTGCGACAGCGCGGACAACAACTGCGACGGCACGGTCGACGAAGACAGCGCCGAAGACGCAGCGACCTGGTACTACGACAGCGACGGCGACGGGGACGGCGATGCCAGCCTGACCACCGCGTCCTGCGACCAGCCGACCGACTACGTCGCGACCGGCACGGACTGCGACGACGACGACGCCACCGCCTACACCGGCCGCGCCGAGACCTGCGACGGCATCGACAACAACTGCGACGGCACCGCCGACGAGGACACGGCGGCAGACGCCTTCACCTGGTACCGGGACGCCGACAGCGACGGCTACGGGGATCTGGGCAGCACCACCCCCGCCTGCACAGAACCCACCGGCTACGTCGACAACAGCGACGACTGCGACGACGGGGACAGCTCGATCAGCCCCGACGGCGAGGAGATCTGCGACACGGTCGACAACAACTGCGACGGCACCGCCGACGAGGACACCGCGACCGATGCACCCACCTGGTACGCAGACATCGACAGCGACGGCTACGGCGACGCCGATGCGTCCCAGAACGCCTGTGAGCAGCCCTCGACGACCACCAGCGACGCCAGCGACTGCGACGACAGCGACAGCGCCGTCAACCCGGCCCAGACCGAAGTGTGCGAAGACGGCAAGGACAACGACTGCGACGGCACGAGCAACGAGTGCGCCCCCACCGGGCTGATCGCCTCGACCAGCGCCGATGCGATCCTGACCGGCGAGTCCGAAGGCGACGAGGCCGGCATGGCCGTGAGCTACGCCGGCGACGTGGACGGCGACGGCATCCTGGATCTGTTGGTGGGATCCCCCAGCGACGACGAAGCGGGGGGCAGCGGCGGCGCTGCGCAGCTGATCTACGGGCCGGTCACCGGCACCCTGGCGCTCACGGACAGCGCGGTGATCCGCCTGATCGGGGACAACTCGAGCGACGAGACCGGATGGTCCGTGGCCGGGGTCGGTGACCTGGACGACGACGGGTGGGACGATGTGGCGGTGGGTGCGCCGAACTCCGATGGCAAGGACGGTGTCGGGTATCGCTCAGGCCAGGTCTATGTGCAGTTCGGCCCGATCGGATCTCACACAGACCTGGGCACAGCCGCAGACGTGACGCTTCAGGGCGAGGACTACTACGACAACGCAGGCTATGCGATTGCGGGCCCAGGAGACGTCGACGGCGACGGCTATGACGACCTGGTTGTGGGAGGCCCCGGCGGCGAGGGTGCGGGGGTGAATGGCTCTGTCTGGCTGCTCCTCGGCAGCCCTTCGGGTGGTGAACTCTCGCTCAACGACGAGGCCGAGGCCCACCTCACTGGCCAGTCCGCAAATGATCGAGCTGGACATGCTGTTGCGGCGGCGGGCGACGTCAACGGAGACGGCTACGCCGACGTCTGGGTCACCGCACCCTACGAAGACGAAGCCGCCGCAGACGCGGGCGCTGCCTGGCTCCTGCTGGGGCCCTTCTCCGGCAGTTCCTCCCTGGAGGCCACCGCCGAGACCAAGCTCACCGGCGTGTCCAATGACGACCTGGCAGGCACCGCCATCGCTGCAGGCGACCTGGACGGCGACGGCACCCCCGACGTGGTCGTGGGCGCCCCGGGTGCCGACGACACCGACACCGACAGCGGCAACGCCTACCTGGTCCTGGGCCCCAGCTCGGGCACGCACAGCCTCTCCACCGCCGACGCCACCTTCCCCGGCGAAGCCAACAGCGACGGCGCCGGTGCCAGCCTGGCCGTCGGCGACGTGGACGGCGACGGCGTGGACGACCTGGCCGTCGGTGCGCCCGACACCGACGACGCCGGCACCAGCTCCGGCAGCGCCTACCTGCTCTACGGCCCCTTCTCCGGCGAGCACGCCCTGAGCAGCGCCGACCTGGAGCTCCAGGGGGCC
>CAZFLE010000243.1:0-6806 GCA_964519895.1 uncultured Enterobacterales bacterium
GTGTCCGTGTCCGTGTCCGTGTCGGTGTCCGTGTCGGCATCCGCGTCAGTCGCCCCGGTCGTTCCGGAGTCGGTCGTGGTGTCGTCGCCACAGGCGCTCAGGCCCAGGATCAGCAGCAGGGTCAACGGAAGGGGTCGCATGGGCACTCCAGATCAGCGGGTCGCGTGGTGTGTGGTGACGGCGTCGGCCAGACGGTCGTCGTCGATCCCGCCAAAGCAGTCCAGCAGGGTCATCTGAGGGGACAGCACGCACCAGGCGGGCATGCCCGAGCCGTTCCAGGGCGTGCTGTCGATCAGCACCCCGTCCAGATCGGCCAGGACCGGGAAGGCCGGGTCGTCGATGGCCGCCGCATAGGCCGGCGCGGTCTCGGCGTTCGCGACCTGGCCGTCGGCGCCCTCGTACAGCGCGACCCCAAAGGACCACTGGATGTCCGGATCGGCCAACAGCGCCGCTTCTGAACCCTCGAGGCCGACCGCCTCGGACATGCAGCTGCCTCACCAGGCGGCGGTCATGAACAGGATCCAGTACTGCCCAGCCAGGTCCCACAGAGGCACCTGCTCGCCGCACTGGTCGCCCATGCGCAGGTTGCCGATGGTGTCTCCGACCTCTGGGCCGACGTTGTCCAGGTCTCCGGGATCGCTATGTTCCCAGCCACAGGCGTAGCAGATCTGCTCGCCGTCCAGGGGGTCGGACACGCAGTCCAGCTCGGCGCTGTCGGTGTGTCCGTCGCCGTCGGTGTCGGCCAGGTTCGGGTCGGTGCCGAGCTGCTCCAGCTCGGTGCAGTCGTCGAGCCCGTCGCTGTCGGCGTCGGCGAGGGGATCGCAGGCCGGATCGTCGGCGACGGTCGACGTCGCGTCGCAGCCGATCGCGAGCAAGAGCAATAGGGAGGTCATGGGCACCCCAAGAAGGCAGCCAGCCTAACCCTCGGAGACCTCGAGCACTGTCATCATCCCGTGGGCGTGGCTCAAGATGTGGCAGTGGGTCATCCAGAAGCCCGGGTTGTCCGCGACCAGGCGCAGCCGAAGCACGCTGCGGATCGGCATGTTCACGGTGTCTTCGACGGTCCGATACGCCGGCGGCACGCCGTCCACGGACAGGACCTCGAAGCCGTGTCCGTGCAGGTGGAAGGGGTGCTCGGACGCGCTCAGGTTCCGCACTTCGATGACCGCATCGGCCCCCAGCGGCAGGCTCTGGATGGTCACGTCAGGGAACTGTTCGCCGTTGATGAACCACTCCCCGGTGTGCAGCCCGCCCTGGAACACATAGGTCAGGTCCGTGGTGCCGGGGTCGACGGTGGGCTCGCCGCCGGGGAAGGGCCAGCTGGCGAGCGCCGCGGCGGACTCTGCGCCCGCCACGGTCACGTCGACCAGGGTCTCCGGGTCGCCCCAGGCGGCGCCGCCGGCCAGCGCGTAGGGCTCGGCCTGGAGGGAGACACCATCCCCATCGGGCCGCCAGGACCAGTCCACCCGGTCGCCCGGGGACAGGAGCCAGCGGTCGGTCTCGACGGCGGCCGGCAGGAGACCCTGGTCCGTCGCCAGGACCGTGCCTGTGCCGCGCAGGTCGGCGTAGCCGGTGTTCGCCACGTTCACGGCCCGCACGCGGACCCGCTCTCCGGCGGTCAGGGCCAGGCTCGGTCGGGACAGGCCGTTCACGGTCCACGCCCCCAGCTCGCCGCCGTGGTCGTTGGCGTGGCCGTCGTCGTCGGTGTCCCGCTCGGGCTCCTCGAAGGAGGGCCAGTCGTCGAGCACGACGATCAGCTCCCGGTCGACCGGGGGGTCCGCCGGGTCCTCGACCACGATCACGCCGTACAGCCCGAAGTCCACCTGGCGGTCCACGTCGACGTGGGGGTGGTACCAGTAGGTCCCGGCGGGCTGGTCCACGGTGAAGGTGTAGGTGAAGGTCTCACCGGGCGCGATCGGGTCCTGTTGCCACGTCACGCCGTCCATGTCGTAGGGCACGTGCAGGCCGTGCCAGTGCACCGTGGTGTCGGTGTCCAGGTCGTTGGTCACGTCGGCCACCAGGGTGTCGCCGCGGGTCAGCCGGATCGTGGGGCCGGGCACGCTGCCGTCGTAGGCGTAGCCCTGGACCGTCTCGCCCAGCACGTCGAAGGTGTGTCGCGATGCGGTGAGCGCCACGTGCACGACGCCGTCGGCTTCGTCCAGATCCGGGGCCTGGGGCGGATTGGCGAAGACCGGCTGGGGCTCCGGTCCCGTGTCGTGGGTGTGGGGGTCCGGTGTGTCCGAGGTGCCCGAGGTGGACGCGGTCGTGCCCGTGTCCACCGGGTCCCCCGTGCAGGCCAGCCAGAGCCAGATCACCGGGTCACCTGGTCCATGACCCGGTCCGTGCGTGTCCAGCCCCGCTCCTGGGCCAGGTCAACCGGCGCACTGCGGTAGAGCAGGGTCGCGTGCAGGGTCGGTTCCTCACAGGTCGCGGCGAAGAGGTGGGTCGACGTCCACGAAGTGCCCGGCAGGATCCGGTTGTCGCTGACCACGTCCACCGCGCGGTGGTGGGGCACCATCAGGACCCCGTCCGCGTCGGCCAGGACCTTGGCGAAGGCGAAGCCCGGGCGGCCGGCCAAGGCCACAGGGGCCTGGTCGTCGTCGGGCCAGCTGTCTGCGGGCAGGCGGTAGGCCACGTCGCCGGTGGGCAGGGGTGCGTCCACGGTGACCCTGGCCTCGGCGACCTGGGTGATGGTGCGCACGCCGATCACGTGCTCGACGGGCAGGCCGCGTTCGGTCAGGTCGAAGCGGCCGTCGCCAAAGGGGCCGGTGCCGGTGTAGTCGTGGAAGTCGCCGGTCTGGGAGACGACGACCAGCTGCTCGCCCTCGGCGGCGCCCGGCCACAGGGCCCAGTCCCCCTGGGCGTCCTGGGTGTCCAAGGCGCCCGCCCAGGCCGGGAGCGCATCGCCACCGGTCGGGGACAGCGGCACACCGTCGCAGCGGGCGTCGACCCGGAGCAACAGGTGGCGCAGGGGCTCTCCCGTGGGGATGGCGTGGGCGGGGCCCACGTTGGCGGCGGTGGCCTGGACCGTCAAGGTGCCGTCGGTGACTGTGCCCGAGACGTCGACCGTGGCGGCCAGCTCGAGCATGCCGCTGTCGGGGGTGCGCGGCCCGACCCAGCTGTGCTCCCGCACGGTGCCGGGGTCCCGGTACCAGCCCGCCACGACGCCGGGCTCCACGTCGTCGATCACGTTGCCCAGGTCCGCCGCGTTGCCCACGGTGGGGTCTGGCGGCATGTGACAGGACTGACAGGGGGCTGCGTCGGCCAGCGGGCCGTCGGACCACTCCTGCCAGGTGGAGTGGATCGGCAAGAGCCCATCGGGCCAGCGCTCGGCGTCCAGCTCCGCGCCGGGCACCAGGACGGGTTGGTCCAGCTGGTGGCAGCCGGCGCAGAGCTCGCCGTTGGCGTAGTGGTCGCGCTGCACGCCGCCCATGCGGATGCTGGGCACGTCGTCGAAGGGGCCAAAGGTGAGCGGTTGCCAGGGGCCCAGCAGGAGCGACGTCGACTCGTCGGCGGGCCGGAGGACCTGGAGGCGGCCGGCGACGCCGGGGGCTTGGGCAGCCAGATCCACCGCGTCGACCTTGTGGCACAGGTCGCAGCTCACCCCGTAGTCGTAGGCATGGCCGGTGGCGGCGAGCAGGTCCCGGCCGCCCAGCACGCCGTCCATCGCCGGGGCGTGGCAGTCGGCGCAGAGCCCGGTCTCTGCGGCCACGCCGTCGCAGGAGCTCTCGGTGCCGCAGTCGGTGTTCAGGTCTGGCAGCGTGCCGTGGCCCAGGTAGCAGCGGTCCTGGGGGTCGGTGGTGCCTGGGGCCAGGCCCTCCCACCAGCTGCCTCCGGCGTCGGCGCAGGCCTGCTCGTCGGCCCAGGCCGCGGCGGCCCCGGCGTAGACGTCCTGGACCCAGGGGTTGCTGGCCGAAGTCCGGTGGGGGCTGTCGTGCCAGGACTCGTTGATGGTGAGGTGGCAGTGGGCGCAGCGGCCGGTGTCGTCCCGGTCGTCGGGCGTGCCGGGGTTCTCGAAGCCGTAGTCCGGGTTGTCGGTCGTGGAGAAGCGGGTCAGCTCGATGGTCAGGGGGCTGTCGTCGTCGCTGTCCGGGTAGATCTGGGCGGCGCCCGCCCGGGCTTCGGGGTGTGCCGCCACGATCCACAGCTCGCCGATCACGGACAGGTCCAGAGGCACCAACGCCTCGCCTGCGGCGTCGGTCTCGTGGCGTTCGTCCGTGCCGCCCTGGAAGACGCTGACGCCGGCGACCTGGGCGCCGTCCAGCGTCACGACGACCCGGCGCTCGGACGGTGCGCTGTCGGGGTGCGTGTGGGTGTCCGTGACGACGGGCGAGGAGTCCGTGACCGGGCTGGAGTCGCCGGCGGTGCCGGTGCAGGCCAGGAACAGGAACGGGGTCCACATGCCCCAGGAGGGTAACGTCGTCTCCGCTGCCCGGTCCGGCTACCTTGGCCGGTATGCGGCCCCTGACCTTCGACAATAGCTTCCTGCGGGAGACCCCCGGCGACACCCTGCCGGGCAACGTCCGGCGCCAGATCTTCAAGGCCTGCTGGTCCCGGGTGGCGGCCACGCCGGTCTCGGCGCCCCAGGTGGTGGCCCACAGCCGCGAGGTCGCGGCCCTGCTCGGGCTCAGCGAGGCCGACGTCACCGACCCGGACTTCGCCGCCGTGTTCACTGGCAACACCGAGCCCGCGGGCGCCGAGCCCTACGCCGCCTGCTACGGCGGCCACCAATTCGGCGGCTGGGCAGGGCAGCTCGGCGACGGCCGGGCCCTGTCCCTGGGCGAGGTCGTGCACGACGATCAGCGGTGGGAGGTCCAGCTCAAGGGCGCCGGCCCGACCCCGTACTCCCGCCGAGGCGACGGCCGCGCGGTGCTGCGCAGCTCTGTGCGCGAGTTCTTGTGCAGCGAGGCGATGCACCACCTGGGCGTGCCCACCACCCGGGCACTGTCCCTGGTCACCACGGGAGACCCGGTGCTGCGCGACATGTTCTACGACGGCCGCGCGGCCTATGAGCCCGGTGCGGTGGTCTGCCGGGTGGCGCCGTCGTTCTTGCGCTTCGGCAGCTACGAGATCCACGCCTCCCGGCGCGACGAGCAGACCCTGCGGGCCCTGGTGGCCCACACGCTGTCCCGGCACTTCCCCGAGCTGGGCCCGGTGTCTCACGACAGCGTGATCGGGATGGTCCAACAGGTCGCCCGACTCACCGCGGTCATGGCCGCCCACTGGATGCGCGTGGGCTTCGTGCACGGGGTCATGAACACCGACAACATGTCCATCCTGGGCCTGACCATCGACTACGGGCCCTACGGCTGGCTCGACGACTACGACGAGACCTGGACGCCAAACACCACCGATGCCCAGCACAGGCGGTACCGCTACGGGCAGCAGCCCGCCGTGTGCCACTGGAACCTGGCCTGCTTCGCCCGGTCCCTGGTGCCGCTGGTCGACGCCACGGAGCCCCTCCAGGAAGCGCTGGACAGCTATGGGCCGGCGTTCCTGGCCGAGCACCAGGCCCAGACCGCGGCCAAGCTGGGGCTGCGGGCCTGGCTAGACGGCGACGAGGACCTGCACGTTGCCCTGCGGGGGCTGCTGAGCGCGGTCGAGACCGACATGACCCTGTTCTACCGGCACCTGGCCGACGTGCCGGTGGCCGACGGCGTGGCCGAGCGCGCGCTGCCGCTGGAGGTGGCCTTCTACAAGCCGGACGAGATCGGGGACGAGCACCGCCGCCTGCTGGGGGAGTGGCTGGACCTGTACGCCGCCCGCGTGCGGTCCGACGGCTGGGACCCGAGCGAGCGCATCGCTGCGATGAACGCCGCGAACCCCCGCTACGTCCTGCGCAACTACCTGGCCCAGGAGGCCATCGACGCCGCGACGGCTGGCGACCCCAGCCGGATTCGCACGCTGCTGGACGTCCTGCGCCGGCCCTACACCGATCAGCCGGACCACGAGGACGTGGCGGCGAAGCGGCCGGACTGGGCGCGGACCCGGGCGGGGTGTTCGATGTTGAGCTGTTCGAGCTGAGCTCGCCCCTCAGCGCGCACTCACCACCAGGAGCTGCCCGGACCGGCCGACCGCTCCGTGCAGGTCCCGGATCGCGCTCTCCGCCAGTCCAGTGCCGTCGGCCGCAGCCGCCGACCGCACGTCGAAGCCGAGCCAGTCGCTCACGGGCTCCCGCTCGACCAGCACGCTCAGGTCCGGGTTCACGAAGGTGAAGCGCGCGGGGTCCAGGGGCACGCCCATGCCGCTCTGGGCGTCGGCCAGGATCAACAGGCGCTCCAGCGGTTTGGTCTCGCGGCCGGCCACCAGGGGCACCACGCAGCGAGCCCACACACCGATCGGTGTGCTGCCCCACGCACCGTGGGCGATGCGCAGCTGCACCGCCCGGTGGTAGCCGACGTCGTGGGTGAAGAAGGGGAAGACGAAGTCCTTCAGCCCCTCGGGCTCGGGCCAGGGGTCCAGATCTGGACTCGCCGCGACCCCCAGGGGCTGACGGCGGATGCGCAGGCAGCGGGCGGTCAGACAGGTGCGGCCGGCGACCGACAGCTTGCCTTCCAGCCGATCGACAGTGCGGCCGGGTCGCGAGACCCGGACCTGGACCCTGCAGACGCCCAGGGGGACGGGCCGCAGGAGCTCGACGGTCAGCCGGGCCAGCCGGAACTCGGCGGCGTGGTCGCCGTGGGCCGCGAGCGCCCCCACCAGCAGCGCAGCCGGGGGGCCTCCGTGCTGGAAGCGCTCGTCCCAGGGCCCGCGGGTGAGTTCGGTGGCGGAGAAGCCGTCGTCGGTCGGCAGGTAGAGGGCGGCGT
>CAZFLE010000244.1:0-6711 GCA_964519895.1 uncultured Enterobacterales bacterium
TGCTGAAGTCGGCACCGACGCCCCCCGACAGGAGGGAACATCAAATCACCAGCGCCAGGAGAACAGGGGTCAGGAACCTTTTGTTAAGCATTAGAGTGGAGGTAATAGACCTGTATGGGTTGGCTTTCGGTACCTGGGGCATGACTCCGGCTTGGATGTCTTCAGTCGCCACGGAACCCGAGCCCAATTGGCACGTGCTGAAGTCGGCACCGACGCCCCCCGACAGGAGGGAACATCAAATCACCAGCGCTCGCCCTGGCGACGGCGGTCGACCAAGCGCCGAGGCCCCCACTGCCTGAACGCTGGCAGGTTCCCGGTTGCCCTTGGCCCAGCCATCAGAGCCGGAACCAGGGTTGGTGGCCCCAATTCCCTTCTAGTTCTTAGGCGAGGTCGAGGCCGTGGTCGGGCTGGACTGTCTGCGGGTCCCCCGGCACGTGTCCGTTCGGGTTCTGGCTGCAGTGGGCGCAGCAATCGAAGGGCTGACCGTCGATCAGGCCCCGGCGCATCGCCGTCAGCGTCTCGCCGTTCCAGATCGCGTCGAAGTCCTGCTCCAACAGGTTCCCTACGATGGGACGGCCAGGCATCGGGCAAGGGGCCACGTCCCCGCCGATGGTCACGAAGACCCCCTCGCGCAGGAAGTGGCAGCCGACCTGACCGCCGGCCTGGCGGGCCCAGCGGGCCTGGCTGCGCTTTCGCTGCAGCGTGGTGGTCAGCCGGGCCAGGCGCGTGCGGGTGATTCCCCGGGCCTCGTCCAGCGCCAGCTTGGCACGGGCTCTGGTCGACGGGGTCAGGCGCTCCCCACTCATCAGGGGGGGCAGGTGCGCCCGCAAGCCCAGCGCGTCGGCCCGAGCGCGGGCAGCGCGGATCGCGGCGTCCGCATCGTCTGGCCAGTGGCGCAGGGCCTCGGCCCTGTCGATCTCGTCGGTGAACGCCGTCAGGTGGGCGACCTCGAGGCGGTCCAGGCCCAGGTCCCTGCACAGGTCGACCATGTCCACGAGCTCGTGCAGGTTGCTGCGCATGAGCACCATGCACAAGACCAGCCGGGGCCGCGACTGGCGGGGCAAGGCCGCCCGGGTGCGCACGACCAGCCGGACGTTCTCGAGCACCCGGCCAAAGTCGGCCTTGACCCGGATGTCCTCGTAGGTGGCCCGGGTCGCCCCGTCGATGGAGAACTTCACGACGCTGGCCTGGCGCAGCAGGCGGGTCAACAGGTCGCTGTCCTTGATCAGGGTCGCGTTGCTGTTGAGCTGCAGAGAGACCTGGTTGTCCTCTGCCAGGTCGACGAAAGTGCCCAGCTTGGGGGTCATGAAGGGCTCGCCGGCCACGGTCAGCGACAGGTCCTGGGCGCCGGGCAGGAGCTGGGTGCGCACCTTGTCCAACAGCGCCGGGGCCATGACCTTGCGCTGCTTGGTCACCCCGGTCAGGAAGCTGCCGCACATGCGGCACTCCAGGTTGCAGCCCAGGGTCGACTCCAGGTTGACCCAGGACGGCGGGGGGAGGGGGGGAAGGCTCACGGGGGGAGTCTAGTCGAGGCGCGAGCACGGCAACGCACCGGGGCGGGCGGTCAAGCCCGGGGGGCGGCCCGCAGAGACTGGCTCCGTTCCCTGATTCAGGGCATGCCAGGTCGGCGACGGTAGAGCATCAGACCGATCAGACCTGGGATCCAACCGGCCGGGGTGCCGCTGGGCTCGGCCGAGCAACCGCTGCACCCGCCGGCGTCGTCGTCCGCTGGCGTCACGCGGTCGGAGCCGTCGCAGTCCTGGTCGATTCCGTCGTCGGTGACCTCTTCCGCGCCCGGGTGGATGGTGCTCACCTGATCGTCGCAGTCCGCCTCTTCTGTGGGCTCGATGTAGCCGCTGGGCGGTTCACAAGCCGTCTTGGTCTGGTTCGGGTCCCCGTACCCGTCTCCATCTGCGTCGGCACTCCATGCCAAAGCGTCCACTGCGTCGTCGTTGTCCGCGACGCCGTCGCAGTCGTTGTCGACGCTGTCGCAGACCTCTTCGGCGCCGGAATATGCCAAGGGCTCGGTGTCGTCGCAGTCATCCGCGTTGGCGGCATAGCCATCTGGCATCTCGCAGGCTGTGAAGGCGCTCTCGGCCAGCCCATAGCCATCGCCGTCCTCGTCGAGGTACCAGGTCTCCGCGTCTGCGGCGTCGTCGTTGTCGACGGTCCCGTCACAGTCGTTGTCGACGAGATCACACAGCTCCGGCGCGCCGGTGTAGGCCAGCGCTTCTTCGTCGTTGCAGTCTGTCGAGTTGGCGACGTACCCGCTGGGCGGCTCACACTGGTGAGCCGTCGCCGACGGATCACCATGCCCGTCCTCATCCTGGTCGGCGTACCAGCTGATGCCTTCGGCGATGGTCGCGTCATCGTCGTCGCAATCGAGCTCAGCACAGACGCTGTCGAGATCCGCATCGGTGCAGTCCCGGAACAGGTAGGCCGAGCCGGCAAAACGACCGAGATCATCATCCCTCCGGGCGCCGACAACGACGTCCTGGACGCCGTTGCCGTCCACGTCTCCATGGGCTGAGATGGCCAGGCCGAATTGCTCTCCATTGGTTCCGTCCGATGGCGTCAGCTTCCACTCGGAGGCGCCACTGGCTCCGTCCGGAGAGCCGGAGATCACGTAGACGGCGCCACTCTCGGAGCCGTTTTCGTCGTCGCCGTAGGCACCGACGACCATGTCCTCGAAGCCGTCGTGATCGAGGTCGTAGCCGCCAGAGATCGGTGAGCCGAAGTAGGCGAGCCAGCCCAGGTCCGATGCCGTGATCTTGGTCTCGGTCGGGGTGCGGACACCCTGAGCGGAGCCACCATAGACGTACACGGCGCCCCCATTGCCTTCGAACTCCTCGTCGTAGTCGGCGCCCACAATGAGGTCGCCATAGGCGTCTCCGTTCAGGTCGACGACCGCCACGGATGCCCCGAATTGTTGCTGGCTGTGGCTGTCGGTCGGTTCGACGGTCAGCTCTGTGGCGATGTCCGGTCCGGTGGAGGACCCGTAGTAGACGACCACGACGCCGCTCCAGTCCCCTGCATCCACGGCTCCCGCGACGAGGTCGTCATAGCCATCGCCGTTCAGGTCGCCCATGGCGACCGAAGAACCGAGACTGCTGTGACGGCTCTCTTCGGCGTAGATCTCCAGTTCGGTGCTGATGTCCAGTCCGGCTGAGGATCCAAAGTAGACGTAGAGGGCGCCGGCCCTGGTGGCATAGCCGTCGTGCGCGTGCCCCATGTCCCCCACGACGAGGTCGTCGTAGCCATCGCCATTCAGGTCGCCGTCAGCAGAGACGGAAGTGCCAAACTCGTCGCCGGAGGCGCTGTCCCATCCGGTCAACTTCAGCTCTCCGCTACGGTCCAGACCGGTCGCTGCACCGGGATAGACATAGACCGCGCCCACGCCATCGGCCCCCGGCGCCGTCACGACCATGTCGTGCAGGCCGTCGCCATCGAAGTCCCCAGCTCCGGACAAGTGCTGGCCGAAATACCAGTTGGCAGCCCCGTCTGACGCCGTCAGCAGCTCCTCCGTCGTGCTATCGAGCCCGCTGGGAGAACCGAAGTAGAGGTAGACCGAGCCGCCGTCTTCCCCGGCCTCGTCGTCATACACGGCCCCGATCGCGATCTCGTCACAGCCGTCCCCGTCCAGGTCGCCAAGAGCTGCGACGGCTGAGCCGAAGTAGTCCACCTCGGCCCCATCGGACGGGAGGGTCTTGTCCTCGCGCCATGTCGATGTGCCCCCTGCGGCCTTCAGCGCAACGGACGCTCCTGCCGGGTCAACGGCGACGGCGGCGCTGCCCGGGCCAGGGGGAGGGACACACGCAGCAGTGGTGAGGATCAAGCTGAGCATCGCTGGCTCCTGAGTAAGGAGGACGACTATGCTGCAATGAGTGTGCCGAGCGGAGGTACGCCTGTCCAGCGCCTGCACGACGCTGTGTTGCCGCACTTGCCTCCCGTTCGGAGGTCCGGCAGTCCCGGTCAGATGAGACACGTGCCCGGCAGCGAAGACTCTCGGTGGCCGAAGCAGACAGACCCGTCGGCGAGTGCCGACGGGCCGTCATGGCAGGGGCATAGGGACTCGAACCCCAGACCTGCTGATTTGGAATCAGCTGCTCTACCAACTGAGCTATACCCCTTCAGGGTCCCCGGGAGGTAACGCCTCCGAGGGGCCGGTCAAGTGAAGGCGACGACCGCCGACACGCCGGCCATGAACCACACGTACCACTTGAACCGACTGAATCCGCCGCTCTTCACGAGCCGGACCAGGAGCACCAGAGCGGCATAGCCACTCACCATCGCGGCCACGAAGCCGACGCCCAGGCCGGGGAGCTGCTCAGCCGTCACCTGGGCCTCCCGGGCCTTGAGCAGGAAGGCGCCTCCGATGGCCGGCACGGACAGCAGGAAAGAGAACCGCGCGGCATAGGCCCGGTCCATGCCGAGCAGGAGCGCGATGGCGATGGTGCTGCCGCTGCGGGAGATGCCCGGGGTGATGGCCAGGCCCTGGACGAGCCCGATGAGCAAGGCCTGCCAGGCGGTCATGTCCAGCTCGGTCCGGGCGCCGGAGGGGGTGCGGCCGGCGACGTGCAGCAGGAACCCGGTCACCGCAAAGCTCACGATCAAGGCCTCGGGCCTGGCGAACAGGGACACGAACACGTCCTCGAGACCCAGTCCGATGGCCGCGGTCGGCAGGCTGGCCAGCACGACCCACGCCGCGAGCCGCACGCCCGACCGCTCCAGCCACGGCCCCTCGCCCCGAAGTGGATCCAGGGTCATGCGGGCCAGGTCGGCTCGGTAGAACCACAGGACCGGGAAGAGCGTGCCCAGGTGGACCACCAGGTCGAACAACAGCGCGTCGCCGGGCACAGGCATCCACTGCTGGAACAGCACCAGGTGCCCGCTGCTGGACACGGGCAGGAACTCCGTGAGCCCCTGGATGACCCCGAGCAGGGCCTCGGACCACGGCATCAGGGACTCTTCTCGGCGCTCTTGCTCTTGCTCTTGCTCTTGCCGCCGTCCTCGTCCTCGTCCTCGTCCTCGTCCTCGTCCTCGGGCGGGTCCGTCTCGAGCTTCAGCAGGTACTGCAGGACTCGCCGGGCATCCCGCTTGTCGAGCTCCTCAGCGAAGGCCGGCATGGCGCCACGGCCCGTCATGACGACCTCGACCTGATCGTCCCAGCGCTCCTCGGCCACCTGGCCCACCAGGCTGGGCACGCCGTCGGGGAGCGCGGCCGCGGCAGGCCCGTCACCCGCACCGGTCTCGCCGTGGCACATCCAGCAGGAGCGCTCGTAGAGCTTCTCGCCCTTTTCCAGATCCGTCGGGCGCTTGGTCGGCTGGGCCGCAGTGACCGGCAGCGCCAGGCCCAGGGCCACCGCGCAGAGCGACAAGCGCCCGTGGAGCGTACTCCACGGGCGCTTGAGATGGCGGGATGGACGGGACTCGAACCCGCGACCTCCGGCGTGACAGGCCGGCGTTATGACCAACTTAACTACCATCCCAGAAGGGAGTGCTCGAGGGAGTGGGCGGAACAGGGCTCGAACCTGCGACCCGCGGCTTGTAAGGCCGCTGCTCTCCCAACTGAGCTATCCGCCCGGGTAGATAATCAAAGCCCCCAGGGGTGTCAAACACCGCTGGGGGCTTTGAAGATCAGCTGAAAAATCAGCTAGTTGACAGCGCTCTTGAGCGCGGTTCCCGGCTTGAACTTCACGGAGTTCGACGCGGGGATGTTGATCGGCGCCTTGGTGCGCGGGTTGCGGCCCGTGCGGGCAGCGCGCTGGGTCACCGAGAAGGTGCCGAATCCAACAAGCGTGACCTTGCTGCCGTTGGCGAGGGCATCCTTGATGCCCGAGGTGACGGCCTCGAGGGCCTTTTCGGCCTCGGTCTTCTTGATGCCTGCGGCGTTGGCGATGGACGCGACGAGGTCGGCCTTGGTGGTGGTAGCCATTGCAACTCCAGTTTGCATGGGTGGATGAGCGGCGCATTCGCGCCAGGTTGAACAGCGCCCTGCGGAGATCCGCGGGACGCGACGAGAGAAGCGCTAGTTGACCGAACCCTTGAGCGAGCTGCCGGCCTTGAAGGTCACGGTCCGGTGGGCCGGGATCTGCATCGGAGCCTTGGTCTGGGGGTTGCGCCCGGTACGGGCGGCGCGGTCAGCGACCTTGAAGGTGCCGAAACCGACCAACGTGACCTTGTTGCCGCCCTGGAGGCTCTCCGAGATGGCGCCAAGGGTGGCACCCAGAGCGGACTCGGCAGCCGAGCGACTGATGCCGGCGTGGGAGGCGATGTTGTTGATGAGGTCGGCCTTGGTGACAGAAGCCATGGGTTGTTCCGTTGCGAGCTTGGGTTTGCCGTCCTGGCCTGGGAATCATCGTGACCATGAGGGTCTACCAACGCGATCTTTGCGTGTCAACAGAACTGGGCGCGATTTTTTTTGCACGGATCGGCCTGACAGGCGCATGCACCGCCGGAGCTTCGGAATTGCAGCTCTTGACCAATGGGTCAAGAAGTCATTTAAACTTAGTAATTTCAAATAGTTGAGGTTACGCAAGTCCGCGGATCCCAGCAGACATGCGGATCCAGCGACTCTGCCCAGGGCAGGTCGGAATTCTCTCGCGGAGGAAGCATCGGAGATCCTCCCCGGCTGCGTGCTGCTCGCGGGGCGGCGCCTCAGGAGCCGCTGATCCAGCGGATCAGGCGTCGGCTTCGGTGTGCCTGGAGGGG
>CAZFLE010000245.1:0-6657 GCA_964519895.1 uncultured Enterobacterales bacterium
ACGCTGGGCTTGTCGTAGTGCAGCAGGAAGAACGGGATCGCCTGGACCCAGATCGCGGTCCAGGGGTCTCCCCGTCGGTAGAAGCCGAACAACAGGACGCCGCGAAACAGGAACTCCCAGCCCAGGAAGTCCACCAGGATGCCGAAGTGACGCAGGGTGAAGTTCGTCCAGTTCTTTCGCGCCCAGCCGCCCGTGGGGTAGAAGTCCGCCAGGCTGTCGAAGGCCAGCGTGGTGAGCACGCAGCCGATGACGAGCGCACCCACGGCCAGGGCGGCCCGGGGAACCCACCAGCGCCAGTCCCCGAGCCCCAGGCCCCAAACCGCCAAGCCTTCGCCGCTGCGGCGGGAAGCCAGGAGCGCCAGGACCATGCCGATGACCGTCGACGCGACGAGCAGCTCGGGGTGCTCCTTCAGGTCCTTCAGGCCGTGGGGTGCGAGCATGCGCCACAGCACCGGGGCAAGGGTCAAGCTGGCCGCGGCCGTCGCGAGCGCTCGGCCCCGCCGTCGCACCCAGGCGCCCCACAGCACGACGCCAGCCAGGGGCACGGCCCCGTGAACGGCGAGTCGGTAGAACGAGCGCACCAGCGGGTGCCCGTTCAGCGAGTGCCACTCGCCGGCGATCATCGCGAAGCACGTGATGACACAGATCCAGCCGATCAGCGCTGCCGACCCGCGCTCCGGGACCCGGTGCGCCACGTCGCCGAGTGCCCAGCGGACCAGGACCTTCAGCTCGTCCCGTACAGGGCCCCTCAGCTCGTTCAGCATCTCCGCCTCCGCTGGCCGCCGCTCTCTAACGCCGCGGTATGCTCCACGACCGGGGAGGCAGAGTGTCGGAGATCGCGGACGGCCTGGCTGGCCTGTACATGTTCCGCACGGTGCAGAAGCGGCACCTGGAGGCTCTGGTGGAGATGGCACCGCCGGTGACCTACTTCGGCGGTGACATCGTGTTCCACCAGGGCGCAGCCGCGGACTCCGCCGTGCTGGTCGTGACCGGCAAGCTCATCGCCTATGTCGACCCCGGCGGCAACCGCCGGGTGCTCGGGGACAGTCGGCCGGGTGAGATCGTCGGGGAGACCGCGCTGTTCACCCGCGGCGGCAAGCGCAACGCCACCGTGGCCGCCGAGGGCGTCAGCCAGTGCCTGGAGCTGTCCCGGGAGACCTTGACCCGGGCCGGTCGCAACCCGGCCATGGTCGCGCTGGAGCAGCACATGCTGGGCACCATGGCCCGCCGCATCCGGGCCACGAACACCAACATCCAGCGGGTCTGGAAAGAGGCCGAGGCCGCCAAGGCCGAGCTGGCCCGCAACACCAAGGCCCCGACCCTGCGAGAGCGCCTGGCCGGGCTGTTCGGAGGTGGCAAGTGAACCTGAACCTGGCCCGCGAGGCCGGACGAATCCTGACCGTGCACCCCTATGCGGGCGGTCGCTCGTCGGACCTGGCCAAGGTCCTGGAACGGTGCGAGCCCAAGACCTTGGCCATCGACGACGTGCTCACGAGCGAGGGCGATCAGGGTGAAGAGGCCTACTTCCTGCTGCGCGGCACCGTGCGCGTGCTCAAGAAGGGACCTGGCGGCGACGACCAGGAGCTGGCCCAGATCCCGGCGCCGGCCCTGTTGGGCCACATGAGCCTGGTCGACCACAGCAAGCGAAGTGCCACCTGCGTGGCCGCCGACGCCTGCCAGATCCTGGTGATGGACCGGCGCACCTATGGCTCGCTGCTGACGGAGTCCTCGTCCAGGGGAACCGCCCTTCGACGGCTGTTGCTCTCCAGCCTCACGCGGCAGCTCATCTCCGGCAATGCGCGCCTGCAGGGGCTCCTGGTCGAGCCCGACGACGAGCCCGCCTCCACCGCTTCCCGCAGCACGCCTTCGGCAGCGACCCGCAAGCCACGCAAGCGCCGAAGCGCCGGCTCCGATGGCGACATCAGCAACAACGACTTGCTCCGCGCAGCGGGGGTGCTCGAGGGCTGGGCCGTCGACACCTCGGGCGTGGACGACATGCAGATGGTCGAGGACGAGGACATGCGCCGGCGCCGAATGGACTCCAAGCAGCGCTGGTAGGACCTGTCGGGTCAGGGCCCGCCGAATTCCGAGAATTTGCGGTATCGTCGGCACGCCACCGTGCCGACTCCCCAAGACAGGGGGGCGCGTCCCCGCAAGTGAGGCCCTGTGCAGGTACTGGTCGTGTCCCCGAACCAGCAGAACCGGACGGTGCTGAAGACCGAGCTCGAAGAGTGGGGCCACGACACCACCTTGGCCAGGGACGCCCTGTCCGCGTGGACCGAGCTCCAGGAAGGCGTCGCGCCCAGCCTGGTCATCCTGGATCAGGGCCTGCCGGGCTCGGGGGCGCTCGATCTGTGCCGGGAGATCCGACGCACCTTTCCGCCGGAGCCCTACGTCTACATCGTCATCCTGGGCGCGGCGGCCGACCGGGGGCACCTGGAACAGGTGCACTCCGTGGGGGCCGACGACTACATCGCGGGCCCCATGGACAATGTCGAGCTGCAGATGCGGCTCCGGTCGGCCCAGCGGATCCTGGACCTCCAGTCCAAGCTCCAGGCGGCCCGGACTGCCCTCAAGAAACAGGCCACCCGGGACAACCTGACCGGCCTGTGGGCCCGGGCAGCGATCCTGGACATCCTGGCGACCGAGATGGAGCGGGTCCGCCGAGAGGGCGGCCAGCTGGGCGTGGTCATGATGGACCTGGACCACTTCAAGGAGATCAACGACAGCCGCGGGCACCTGGTGGGCGACGCGGTGCTGCGCGAGGTCGGGGTGCGCATGCACCAGGCCGGTCGGCGCTACGACCTGATGGGGCGCTACGGCGGCGACGAGTTCCTGGTGGTGCTCCCCGGCTGCTCCCTGTCCCAGTCCCGGTCCATCGCGAACCGGCTTCGGGCCCGGATCAGCGAGACGCCGATGGACCTGGCCGAAGGCACCCTGTTCATCACGGCCACGGCAGGGGCCACCAGCTGGTCCCGGGGAGAGGCCCAGCCCAACGAGCTCATCGCCCTGGCGGACCAGGCCCTGTACCTGGCCAAGGAGCGGGGGCGAAACCGGGCCGAGACGGTGCCGCACATCCCCAAGGGGCACGAGTCGCTCCGACGCTACCGGGCGATCTCCCTGGGTCGCCAGGGCCCGGACGCGCCGGACGAGCCCGACGAGGACACCCACTCGGTCATCCGGGCCCGCGCCCGGGCGGCCGAGAAGCCGTCGGGAGACAGCATGCCCGACCTGTTGCTCCTGCCCGGCAGCGACGACGAAGGCACGGACTCGGAACCGGTCGTGGACGAGAACCGCGAGCGGGGCTGACGGATCACCCTCTTACATCAGGTTCCGGGGGTCCACGTCGACCGCCAGCCTCACGCCGCGACCGGGTGAGGCCCAGTCCTGGTCCTTGAGCCAGGCTCGGAAGTGCTTGGGGTCCCGACCCCGCAGCACGATCTGGTAGCGCCAGCGCCCGACCAGCCGTGGCCGGGCTGCGGGGGCCGGGCCCAGGACCTGGATCTTGTGGCCATCGGTCGTGGACCGGAAGCGCTCCGCCAGATCCCCGCTGGCCCGCCAGGCGTCCCTGCGGTCGGCGGCCTCGAGCCGCACCAGCACCAGGCGGGTGAACGGTGGGTAGGCCAGCAGTCTTCGTTCCCGGGCCTGTTCTTCGTAGAAGGCCTTGGGGTCGCCCAGGTGTTGGAGCACGGGGTGCTCGGGGTGCAGGGTCTGGACCAGCACCCGACCCGCGACGTCGCCCCGGCCCGCTCGGCCCGCGACCTGGGTCAGCAGCGCCGCTGTGCGCTCGGCGGCCCGGAAGTCCGGCATCCGCAGTGCGTGATCGGCGCTGACCACCACCGCCAGGTGAACGTCGGGGAAGTCGTGCCCCTTGGCGACCATCTGGGTGCCGACCAGCACCCGGACCTCGCCCGTGCGGAAGCGCTCCAGGAGCGCGTGGTGGGCCCCGCGCCACGACGTGGTGTCGGCGTCCATGCGGGCGATGCCGATGCCTGGCAGGAGCTCGCGCAGGGTCTCCTCGACCCGCTCGGTTCCAGTGCCCAGCACCTCGATGCGATCCCCACCACAGGCGGGACAGGCCCGGGGCTCCTCGCGGTGGAAGCCACAGGTGTGGCAGGTCAGGGTGTGGTGTCTGCGGTGCAGCACCAGGCTCACGCCACAGGAGGGGCAGCCGTAGGCACCGCCGCAGCCGGGGCACATCACATAGGTCGCGTACCCCCGGCGGTTGTAGAGCACGATCGCCTTGCCGGGGCCGTCGAGCAGGCACTCCTTCAACGCGTCCTGGACGACCTGGGCCAACAGCGGCGTGCGGCCTTCGACCCGCTCTTCGTGCCGCAGGTTCACGATCTCCACCTGGGGCACCGGCCGTGGAGTGGGTCTGTCCAGGAGCTCGATCAGGCCGTAGCGTTCCTGCTTCGCGTTGCGCCAAGACGCCATGGAAGGGGTGGCTGAGCCCAGCACCACCGGGCAGCGGGCCAGGCCGCCGCGCACCACCGCCATGTCTCGGGCGTGGTACCGCACGCCCTCGTCCTGCTTGTACGAGTCGTCGTGCTCCTCGTCGACCACCACCAGGCCCAGGTCCTTGAACGGGGCGAAGAGCGCCGAGCGTGCGCCCACCGCCACCTGGGCTTCGCCGGCGCGGATGCGGCGCCACTCTGTGAGCCGCTGGACCCCGGTCAGGCCCGAGTGCAGGACGGCCACCGCCTCGCCGAACCGGGCCCGGAAGCGCCCGGTCAACAGCGGGGTCAGACCGATCTCGGGGACTAGCACCAGCACCTGTTGGCCGCGGGTCAGCACGTCGGCCGCGCAGCGCAGGTAGACCTCGGTCTTGCCCGAGCCCGTCACGCCGTACAGCAGGTGGGGGCCCGGCGGCCCCAAGACCTCGTCGACCGCCGCGATCTGGGCCGGGGTGAGGGTCGGGGGCTCCCGCTCGTCGGGCAGCACGCCGGCGACCACCGGGTCTCGCAGCTCCCGGGTGCCCAGCTCGACCACCCCCATCTCGGCCAGGCGCTTGACCGCCGTGCGGGCATAGGGGCCTTGGGCGGCGACCAGCTCGGCCAGGTCCGTGAAGCCCCCGGCCGTGGCCAGGGCCTGGACCACCTGGAGCTGACGCTTGCCCGCCGTGCCGGGAAGGTTGCCGATCAGACGGACCTCGCGGACCCGGCCGCTCTTGCCGCCGGTCTCGACGGTCTCGGTCTGGACCCAGCCCTTGCGCTTGAGGGCGTCCAGGGTGCGCTCGGTCTCGGCCGGCTCGACCAGATCCCGGAGCTTGCGGGCGACCCCTCTGCGGGTCAGCCCGGGGCGAGCGACCACCTCGCGCAGGACCTCGGCCAGCACGTCCTGGGCCTCCTGGGTCGCGACCGCCTCGACACCGGCAGCCGTCGGCTCCCAGATCAACTTGGAGCGGACGTTCATGCGGGCGGGCAGGGCAGTGGCGATCGCCTCGCCCAGCGGGGCCAGGTAGTAGTCCGCGATCCATCGGAAGAACCCCAGCTGCTGGGCGTCGAAGGCAGGCTCCGGGTCCACCAACCGGACCGCGGGCTTGAGCTTCTTCGGATCGCAGTCCGGCTCGGCCAGCGTCTCCAGCACATAGGCCGTGACCTTGCGGGGCCCAAAGGGCACCAACAGCACGTGCCCCAGCCGGACCACGCCCTGCAGGGCATCCGGCAGCGCGTAGGTGTAGGTGTCCCGAAGGGGCAGGGCCACGGCCACCCGGACGAAGGCGTGCATCGCGCTCAGCTCTGGTGATAGCGGGCGATCAGGGCCCGCACCCCGTCGGCGCTGTCCGGTCGGGACAGGCCCAACACCAGCGTGGCCTCGAGCAGGCCAAGGGGCGTGCCGGTGTCCAGGCGCCGGGCGGCCAGCTGAACCCCCGTCAAGGCGCGCTCGGAGGCCAGCTCGGCGAGGGCGTCGGACAGCTGGAGCTCTCCATGGCGTCCCGGTCGTGTCTGGGCCAGCAGCGGGTGGATCCGGGGGGGCAGGACATAGCGCCCGACGAACACGTGCCGACTGTCCGTGGTTCCGGGCGGGGGCTTCTCGATCACCCGCGCGACCTGGAGCCGATCGCCGTGCCAGGTGCCTTCGCACACGCCGTAGTGGGTGGTCCGAGCTGCGGGGACCCGCTCGAGCCCGGCGACGGCGCCGCCCGTCTGGTCGTGGACCCGGAGCAGTGCACCGATGGCGGGGTCCGGGCCGACCAGGATGTTGTCTGGCAGGAGCACAGCAAAGGCGTCGTTGCCGGTGTGCGGCGCCGCGGTCCACACGGCGTGCCCCAGGCCCAACGGCGCCGACTGGTGCACGGCGATCACCGTGGCGTGTGCCGCCAGGCGGCGCATCTCCCGGAGCGCGTCGGTCCGCCCGGCCCGCTCCAACAGGGCTTCGGCCGCCGGATCGGAGCGGAAGTGCTCGATCAGAGCCTGCTTGCCCGGGGAGACCACGAAGATCAGCTCGTCGAGTCCGGCGTCCAGCGCCTCGACCACGGCGAACTCGACCACCGGCCGGTCCAGGACCGGAAGCAGCTCCTTGGGGACGCTGCGCGTGACCGGCAGGAAGCGGGTGCCCAGCCCGGCGACGGGCAGGACGGCCCGGGTCAAGTCGCTACGACGACCAGGACCGGCGCTCGAGCCGCTCCGCTTCGGTCTTGCAGTCGATGCACCA
>CAZFLE010000246.1:0-6620 GCA_964519895.1 uncultured Enterobacterales bacterium
CAATCCAATTGCAGCCGACCAGGAGGACGAGGGTTGCAGACCACCGCATAGGACCTATCTTCCCACCCGTCATGGCCCGTCCTCCCAAGCGTCCGACCCAGGCCCGGCTGCAGCGCCAGGCCGTGCACCACCTGTCCCGCTACGGCACCCCGCGCGCCCACCTGAGGCGGCTGTTGATCCGCCGGGTCGACAAGGCCCTGGTGGTGCACCCCGACGTGGACCGGGCCCAGGCGGTCACCTGGATCGACCGGGTCCTGGAGCGGTGCGCCGAGCTGGGCCTGCTGGACGACGCGGCCTTTGCCCGCAGTCGGGTCGACGCCGGCCTGCGTCGGGGCGTCTCCCCGCGGCTGCTCTCTCAGCGCCTGCGGGCCAAGGGGGTCGCCGTCGAGCTCATCGACGCCGCCCTCGCCGCCCACGGGAGTGATGCCCAGCTCGACGCGGCCCGGGCCTATGTGCGCAACCGCCGCCTGGGTCCGTGGCGCACGCCGGAGCTGCGTCAGGAGCGCCATCAGAAGGACCTGGCTCGCCTGGGCCGGGCGGGCTTCAGCTACGGGGTCGCTCGCCAGGTGCTGGGCGAGGAGTTGGAGCGGTAGCTCGGCGCCAGGAGGGCGCAGAGCCGGCCCTTTCTTCCGCCTGCCAAGGTAGAGCCCCGCGTTTCTTCCGCTTGGGCGGAGAATTCAGGCATCGCAGCCCGAATTGCCGGTCCAGGGGGCCCGAAAGGGCCGAGAGCGGCACCAAAGCGGAAGAGGGAAGGGGCTCTGGCCGCGACCCACGCTACCGCGCCCAGATCGCATAGGCCGCGCCGGCGTCTGGGTAGCTCACCGGATCTGCGCCGTAGCTGCTGTTCATGTACCCAGCGCCCTTGGTCGCCCCGCACAGGGTCAGGCCCTGGTCGGTGCCGTCGGTCTCGCTCAGGTCGAAGCCGGCCCCCAGCTCTTCGTGGCCCTTGCAGTCCAGCTGACCGCCCGAGGGCACTTCGACCTGGCCCACGCCGTTGTCGGTGTAGTTGGCCGAGCCCCCGCACCAGTAGTAGCCATTGGCGTCGTTGTACAGGTAGTAGCCGTCCTCGCCGAAGTCGATGCGCAGGTCGGCCACATCGATGTCCGCGGACAGCCAGGTCTCGGACCCGCTGGCATAGGCCCCGACCCGCAGGACGGAGAAGTCGAAGGCATTCAGGTCCAGCCAGCCGCTGATGGCGCTGGTGTCCGAGCTGGCGTCCCGGGGGGTGCCCTTCAGGTCCCCCACGTCCTCGTAGTGGGCGGCGAAGTTGGCGTAGTCATCGTTGTCGACCGAGTTGACCACCAGCGCCAGGGTCCAGCCCCCACCGTCGGTGTCCATGTCGCACTGCACGTCGAAGGTCTGGCCGTACTCCGGCTCGATGGTGTAGAGCCCGGTGGTCGACGTGGGGTCCTCGGTCAGGGCTTCGAGGCAGTTCAGCCAGGTGCACACGCTGCCGGAACCGGTGGTGCGGTCGTCCTCGGTGCCGTTGCAGTCCTCGTCGACCCCGTCACAGGTCTCGGTGGCCGCCGGGTTCACGTTGGCATCGGCGTCGTCGCAGTCCGAGCTGTCGCCGATGTACCCACTGGGCGCGTCGCAGGCCTCGACGGTGTCGTCGGCGTCGCCGTGGCCGTCTCCGTCGGCGTCCCGGTACCAGGTCTGGCTGCCCGGCGGCGTGCCCTCGTCGACCGTTCCGTCGCAGTCGTTGTCGGCGTCGTCGCAGGTCTCGGTCCCGTCCGGGCTGTTGCCGGCGGTCAGGTCGTCGCAGTCGCTGGCGTCGCTGGTGTACCCGCTCGGAGCCTCGCAGGCGTCGGTGGTCACGGCCGGGTCGCCGAAGCCGTCGCCGTCGTGGTCCAGGTACCACGTCGACGTGCCCGTCACGTCGGGGTCCTCGTCGTCGATCAGCTCGTCGCAGTCATTGTCGATGTCGTCGCCGCAGACCTCGGTGCCGTCCGGGCTGGTCGCGGCGTTCTCGTCGTCGCAGTCGTCGGCGTTGTCCACGAAGTCCGTCGGCTGGGCGCAGTCGGTGAGGGTCACGTCGTCACGCCCATAGCCGTCGCCGTCGCCGTCGCTGTACCAGGTCGTCGCGTCGCTGGCCCCCACGTCGACCAGACCGTCGCAGTCGTTGTCGGCGCCGTCGCAGACCTCGGGGTTGTCCGGGAAGCTGTCCGGGTCCAGATCGTCGCAGTCCTGGTTGTTGTCCACGTAGCCTTCGGGCGCGTCGCAGTCGGTCGCGGTCAGGTCGTCGGCACCGAAGCCGTCCTTGTCGGCGTCCAGGTACCAGATGTCGGCGTCGCGGGCGTCTTCGTCGATCCGGTCGTCGCAGTCGTCGTCGGCGTCGTTGCAGGACTCCAAGGCCTCGGGGTGCACGTTGGGGTCCTCGGGCTCGCAGTCCTCGTCGTCGGGCCAGCCGTCGCGATCAGCGTCGTCGGGGGTGGTGGCGGTGGCGGTGTCGTCTCCAGCGGTGCCCGTGTCGTCGGTGCCGCTGTCCGCGGCGGTGACCGTGCCTCCCCCGGGGCTCGAGAAGCCGTCGTCGTCGCCAGCACAGGCGAGCCACGCCAAGAGGAGGAAGGGGGTCATGGGTGTCGGCAGTGTACGGTGCGCCCAGGACGTGCTGCATGCCTGAGCAACGTCGACCCCCTCTGCGCTGGCTGGCCATCGCCGGCGTGCTGACGCTCGGAGCGGTCCTGTCGGTCGCCGCGGGCGACGTCACCCTGCGCGGTGAGTCCGAGCCCACGCCCACCGAGCCTCCCGCGGCGTTGGACTGGGTCGTGCTCACCCCCGGGCTGGAGTGGGGCAGCTTCCTGCCCCGAGAGCCCAGCGCCGCCGGGGACAGCCGCATCCGGGTGGCCCGGGTCGATCCGGCGAAGCTCGAGGTCGTGCTGTTCAACGCCACCGCCACCGAGGACGGGCTGCCGCGCACGGCTCGGGACTGGGCCATGCGCGAGGGGCTGTTGGCGGTGATCAACGCGTCCATGTACGCCGAGGACCACCTGACCAGCATCCACATGATGAAGTCGGCGGACCACACCAACAATGGGCGACTGGGCCGGGCCAAGGCGGTGTTGGCCCTGGGCCCCGCCACGCCGGGCCTGCCCGAGGCGCAGATCCTGGATCGGGAGTGCGGGGACTTCGACGCGCTCCGGGCCGGCTACGGCACGCTCGTGCAGTCGATCCGGATGCTCGGCTGCTCCCGAGAGAACGTCTGGGAGCCCAAGGACCAGCAATGGTCCCACGCGGTGATCGGCCAGGACGCCCAGGGTCGGCTGCTCCTCATCCACAGCCGCTCCCCGTGGTCGAGCCACGACTTCATCGACCTCCTGCTGTCGCTGCCGCTGGACCTGGTCCGGCTGCAGTACGCCGAGGGCGGGCCTCCGGCGCAGCTGTTCGTCCAGGCCGGCGGCGCCACCTACGAGGTGGTGGGCATGAGCCGTACTCCGGGCGACGACTCCCGCCGCCAGGTCGCCATCCCCAACGTGATCGGCGTCAGAGCCCGGGAGTGATGGCCGCCCGGCGCGCCGCGGATAGCTTGCGCGTCCGCATCATGGCCGGCAACAGACACGCCCAGAGCCATCGGCCACCGCTCGGGCCAGCCGTATGCGTGCACCCCTGACAGCCCTCCTCGGAGCTCACGGAGTCCATGCCGTCGCAGTCCTGGTCGATTCCATCGTCGACGACCTCTGCCGCATCTGGGTTGATCGCAGCGTCCTCGTCGTCGCAGTCGAAGCCTGCGGTCCCGTCGACGGCGCCTGTAGGGTGACTGCACGACCGTAGCGTCGCGTCCTCACTGCCGAATCCATCGCCGTCTTCGTCCAGGTACCAGGTCTCGGCGTCGAGGGATTCCTGACCGTCGACCTCGCCGTCGCAGTCGTTGTCGATTTCGTCACAGGTCTCCGGAGCTCCTGGATACGCCGCTGCCTCGCTGTCGTCGCAGTCGTCTGCGTTCGCGACGTGACCGCTCGGCGGGTCGCACGCCTCGACAGATCTGTCAGGGTCCCCGTAGCCATCGAGGTCGACGTCAGCGAACCACTCGGTGGGGGCCCTTTCACGAGGGTCCGTGTCATCACAGTCGACGGTGCTGCAGATGCCGTCTTCGTCGATGTCGTCGCAGCTCGCGAACACAACCACGTTCTTGTAGGCGCCGGCGATGAGCTCGGGGACGTGATCGCCATTCAGGTCGCCGGTGCCGATGACCAGGGCGCCGAGACCTTGGAGACCCGCTGTGTCTGTCGCCCGGATCTTGCTCTCTGACGACTCCTCCGCACCGGTATTGGAGCCGTAGTAGAGGTAGAGTGCTCCGGCCTCGCTACCGCCGTCGTCGTCACCCGGCGCACCGATTAGCACGTCGGAGTAGCCGTCGTTGTCAATATCGCCGACTCCTGCCACCGAGAGTCCAAAGTCGTCAAGATCGCGACCATCGGTTGCCGTAAGCCGTTGGGGCGCCCGAGACGACACTCCGGACGCCGAGCCGAATAAGACGGTGGCCGCCCCCTGGTCATATCCACCAAAGTCACTGCCCCAAGCCCCCACCAGGACGTCACCGAATCCATCACCGTCAACGTCGCCTGCGGCGCCGACGGAGCGGCCAAACTGGTCGTGTTGAGCGAGATCTTCTGGGGCTACCCACTCGCCCTCGGTTTCCACCACGCCATTGGCGGATCCAGAGTAGACATGAACGGATCCACTACTGTCAGCGACCGCGTCGTCGCAGTAGGCCCCGATGACCAAGTCCGCGAAGCCATCCATGTTCACGTCCCCAGCCCCGGCCAGCGACGCGCCAAAGCAGTCCCATTCCTCAGTATTCGGTGAGTAGATCGTCTGCCAGCGCCCTGGCGACCCCCGGGGACTACTACCGTAGAGCACGTGGAACAGTCCGACCTCTCCGCTCGCTCCGCCCACGAGGACGTCGTCGAAGCCGTCCGCGTCAACGTCGCCTACCCCTGCCAAAGAGAATCCAAAGAACCCGGGCTCGACTGCGGGCGGTGCAACTCTCTCGACGGTGTTGAGGCTCAACCCTTCGGGCGACCCGTAGAAAAGAAAGACTGCGCCGGAATATTCTTCCTCCTCATGACGCAGTGCCCCCACGGCCACGTCGTGGTAGCCGTCCGCGTCAACGTCGCCCGCCGCGGCAACGGTGTAGCCGAACCACTCGCCGTCCCGCGCATCGGGTGGTCCGAAGACAACTTCAGAGGCTGTCGTGATGCCCCCGCTGTCGCCTGGGTAGACGTAAATGACACCACTTTCCTTGCCGTCGTTGCTGCCCAGATAGTCTCCTACGACGACGTCATCGTAGCCATCTCCGTTGGTGTCGGCGATGGCAGCCGCAGTGAGGCCGAATTCATCACTGGCGGTCGCGTTTGATGCCGTCAGCAGAGTCTCCGTCCAAGTGAAAGGACGGATCGCTGGGTCCACGGTGATAGGCCACCGGGCAAAGCCGGTCTCGACAACGACTCGAAATCCCTGTCTGGCGCCTTCAATCCTCGTTGCCAGAGAGCGGCCGGTGGCATCCCACGCGGCGAGCCCGTCGTATCGCCACCGTTCGCCTTGGATGTTAGCCAGGACTGCACCGAGACCATCGGGGTCGGTGGCGATCCATCGGCCTCCTTGGAGCTCCACCTCGATGGTGGTGGCGTCGCCTTCCGCCGGCCCTCGCGTCACGACCCAGCCATGCTTCTGAGCCGAGCTCCGCACGGTGCGCCAGTCGAAGCCCATACCGTTTGGGGTGACAATGACGGGCTCACACGGCCGGTCTTGGTCTCTCCAGGTCTTGAGGCATTCCGTGGACTCAGGCTCGGTGTAGTGGGTCAGAACGCCGTTGACCCGCTTGGTGCGGATCGACGGTGAGCCGATGCGCGGGTCAACGTGGGACGAGGCCTCGGGCTCTCCCCAAGCCGCTGGACCCTCAGTGTCCCTACAGCCTGCACAGCCGAGTCCGGCCAGCATCGTGAACGCTGCGGCGCCTTGTAGCCATCGTCTCGACATCCAGGACGCAGCAAGGTTGGAGCGAGGTGTCGACTGCGGAGTTCCCTTTCCGCTCCGACAGGGCCTTCGAGCGCGGCGCGGTCCGGATGCCACCGATACAGAGGCTTGCAGATCGGGTGTTCGGAATGCCATGCGACTACGGGAGCACCAGTGATCCGCACGGAAGTCCAACTGCCGCCGTCTCTCTGTCCATGATGTCCTTGATGGGTTCGGCATGAACCCCTTGCCCATCCAGCTCCCTGAAGAGTTCGCCTCCATTGTGGGGATCTGCGTGGATATTGATCCACAACCCTCGTCGTTCTGAGAATGAGCCGCCACCAATCGCGCTAGGCAACGGTCCGAGAGCGAGGACCGGGTCTGACGACCCCGAACCGCTCCATTGCGCCTGTTGTCCCATGGTCTCCGGCTCGGCGGGGGACCCCGGCTCCATCAGGGAACTCTCATACGCCTCCGCACCATAGGCCTGTTGGACCTGGTACCGAAACTCCGCGTGCTCCTGTGGAAGCCTCACACCTTCCTCACCGAAGTAGCGACGGATACCGTGGCCTGTCCCAGGGCGGTTCCTGTCGCCAAGGCGTACTGGATCCCCACCTGGACCCACATGTCGTTGGCGAGCACGGGCGTCAGGAGTCCGGTGTTCC
>CAZFLE010000247.1:0-6618 GCA_964519895.1 uncultured Enterobacterales bacterium
ACTAGCGACTCACCCGCACCAGCCGCACCAGCGTGCCGACCGCCACGACCGTCAGCACGCCCGACACGGCCATCGACGCCTGTTGGGATCGCCAGATGGCCTGGGAGTTCGACGGCGCGTGGTCTGGGTCCTCGATCGTGAGCAGGTAGTCCCTCTGGATGAGCTGGCGCAGGCCCTGGCCCACGCCGAACATGATCACCGCGCTGCCGCCGGTGGCGAAGGCGATGGCCGCCAGGCGCGGGCGCAACCGGGGATAGCCCGACGGGAGGTCCCCACCGTTGGACACCATCGTCGCGCCTTCGACGCGGTCGTTGGGATCCTGGTACTGGTAGACCCACGGCCGGTTGATCGGGTACTCGTGCCCGGCAAGGCCGTCGATGAACACGATGCCTCCGGCGTTGACCGGCAGCTCCTCGAGGTCCGGGTCATTTCGGGCCCGACGCGCACCGCGCTCACCGAAGTCGGGCCACAGGCCGTGCAGCTGCTCATAGGCCTCCTGGAGGTCCGGCTCCAGCAGCAGCGCCCCCCAGAAGTGGCCCTGCGCCGTGCCGTCGCCGAGCTGTTGCAGCGCCAGAGCATGCACCAGGTGAATCTCGGCCACCTGGTCCTGGTTCAGCCGGCCATTCACGCAGGGCAGCTTGAGCTGGACGGCCTCGTACCCCACCAGGAATCCCTTGCGGTCTCCCTCGTCGAGAGACACCAACGCCAGCTTCACCTCGTCCTGGAGCTGCTGCGGTGAGACCCACTCCTCCAGCTGGCACCCGTCGTCGCCCGCAGCGGCCACGCTGAGTCCCAGCCAGAGCAGGAGCGTCATGGGCACACTCTACCGGGCGCCTGGCAGCAGGCAAGGTACTGCTCTTCGGCCCGGTCCTCGCTCTCGAGCAGGAACAGGGTTCGGTCCTCGACGCTGATGCAGCCCTGGGTGGAGCCTCTCACCAGCTTCGAGAGCTCATCGTCCGTGTAGAGGGGCCACAGCCGCGTGGTCCCATCGTCGCTCGCGGACACCAACCACAGGCCATCGTCCGAGATGACAGCCATGTGTACGCGGGCCCAGTGGCCTTGGAGCGCAAAGGACCGGGTGACCGGGACTTCGGGCTCTTCCGAGGTGGGCCAGCGGGCGATCACGATCCGATGCTCGTCGCCGGCTTCGGCCAGGTCCTGGAGCTTCAGGTACTCGGCGCGGGCCCCGTGGCCGCGGGGCTCAAGCTTGGCACGCCGTGCCGGGATGGGTCGGGACACCTGCACGCCGTCCTCGAGCTCCACCTGGACCGCGGCGCCGTCGCCCGTGAAGGCCAGGGCCTGCACGCGCTCTCCAGGAATCAGGGCGCCCCCCGCATCCCGGAGCACCATGCCCAGACTGCGGCGCTCCAGCGCCCACCGCCGCCACTCCCCAGTACTGTCAGTCGTCACCAGGCTCAGGCCGTCCAGGGTGAAGGCGACGGCCTGGGCCTGGCCGTCGTGGCCCCGAAGCTCCTGGGCCTCGATCAGGTGGCCCTCCCGGGTGAGTCGCCACAGGAACAGGTCCCCGAGCCGTGTGGCCCCGGCCAGCCACCGGCCATCGGCCGAGAAGACCAGCTGGTCGACGCGGCTCCCGGCAAAGGTCTGCCCACGCAACACCGCCATGGCCCCGAGTCCCGTCTGGATGCGGACCCAGCCGTCGACGGTGGCGGTCGCCGTGACGTCGCCGTGGGCGGCGACCGCGACCAGACGCGAGGCCGAAGGGATCTGGGCGGTCAGCTGCAGCCGCTCCTGGCCGGGGCCGGCATGGCCCAGGCCGCCCTCCGCGCCCGCCACCATGACGCGCTGGTGCTTGCCCAGGGCCAGGTCATAGAGCCCGCCGGGCGCACGCACTGTCTGCACGACCTGGCCCGTGCTGCGCGTCCACCGCTTCACCACGCCGTCGGCGGACCCGGTGACCACCCGGGCGCCGTCGGCCTCCCAGGAGACCGCCAGCACCGCTGCTTCGTGGCTCGGTCCCGGCCGCCAGCCCAACGGTTCCAGGACCCCGGTCTGCCCCCCCTCGGAGCAGGCCGCGAGCTTCTCGCTGTCGGGGGCCCACGCCAGCCCCGAGACCCGGGTGTCGAACGCTTGTCTCGTCTCGGCCATCCTGCCGTCGGTGGAGAACACCGTGACGTTGCCCAGCGTGTCGCCGACCGCCACGTTGATCCCGTCCGGCGAGACCGCCAGCGCGTGCGACGGACCCGCGAACCAGGGTTCACCGATCCGGCTCTCGGAGGTCCAGCGGAGCAGCGCACCGGTGCCGTCCAGAGCCACCAGGCCGCCATCCGCCAGGGTCCCGACCGCTGTGAGGGCAGCGAACTCCAGATCCAGGACCGGACCGAAGCCGCGGTCCGCAGTCCGCGCAGACTGGAGCAGACTGTGGACCTGGTCCGGCCACTGGGGCAGAACGGCCCCTCTCTCCAGGGCCCGTAGGAACTGGAGGGCACGGGTCGGATCGTCCTGGAGCTCCCGGACCGCCAACATCTTGAGGATGTCGCGGGCGCGCAGGGCCTCCCGGGCTGCCGCCGCCTCGGCCAGGCGGGCCGTCTGAGCATGACCGGCGGCTTCGTTGGCCGCGTCGGCGGCCCGGACCCGGAGCACATTCGCCACATCACGCTCGCTCTCCATCTGCTCAGCCGCCGCCTCGGCGAGCTCCTCGGCGACCAGGGCCGTCTCTTCGGCGCGCTCGGAGTTCCGCTGGGAGACCCGGGCCCCCACGACGGCGAATTCGGCCCTGTGCTTCTGCATGTCCGCCGCCTGCTGAAGCTTCACCGCTCTCTTCTGCCCAGCCAGCGCCGTGTCTGCCGCCCTGTCCGCCCGCGCCGCGATCAGGACCGCGAGCGCCAGGATCAGGAGCACTAAGAGCCGTCGCGCCCGGCCCCGCCGCGCCGCCAGGGCCATGCGCTTGGACTCGGCGCTGTCCCGGATCGGCACCGCGAGCCAGTCGTGGCCCAGCTCGTAGAAGGTCTGGTTCCGGTGGACCTGGGCCCGCAGGATGCGTGCTTCCTCGAGCAAGTCCAGGATGGGCTGGAGGGCCCGGGAAGAGGACCAGACCTCCTCCAGGGCAGCCAGGATGACCACCTTCCGGGCGCCGGACAGCGTGATCAGGTGGTCCTCGAGGAGCTCGCGCGTCGGCTTCTCGTCCTGGCCCAGGCCCCCCAAGATCCTGTTGAGGTAGCCCTCGAGGATGCCGGTGGCCAAGCGGCGGTTGGCGTCCTGTTCTTCGGTCTCCTCCTCGTCCAGCCGGCGTCGCATGCGCCGCAGCACGTTCTCGCGCTCCCGCTCCTCGGTCAGGCTCGCCAGGCTGTCCTTGCGATCGAACAGGACCCGGCAGACGATCTGCACGAAGGCGCTCTCGACCTCGGCTGCGTCGGACTTCCACTGGCCAGGAATGGCCATGCCCTCGACGAGCTCCTGGAGCACCGCGCCGTCCCAGAGCTGGGCCACCTTGGCCTTGGCCGCGGTCTTGACCGCAGCGCGGGTGATCTCGCCGACGGTGAGTCGCGGCACCCGGTAGCCGTGCCGGGTCAGCCGCGGGTGGTCCTCCAGAAGGCCATTCCACCGGCCCAGGTAGTCCTCGCGCAGGGACAGGACCACGTGCAGGGACAGCCCCCGCCGGCGCTCCAGGTCGTCCAGCACGTCGACAAAGGCCTGGAGCACTTCGCGCTCGTGGTGCACCAGGAGCTGCTCCAGCTGGTCCAGCACCACCAGCACGGGGCGGTCCGAGCGGCGGAAGGCCCGGTCCAGCGCTTCGTCCAAGCTGTCGATGGCGCCCAGCTCCAGCGCCACACACAGCACCTCGCGGACTCGGTCCGCCGGACCCGACGCTCGCACCTGGTCCGCCGGCCAGCTGTCGACCACGACGCAGCGCAGGTCCCACTCCCGATCCAGGAAGGGCACGACCCCGGCCTGGAGCAGCGACGACTTGCCCGCGCCCGAAGGGCCATAGACCGTGAGCACCCGGCGCGACAGCACCGCGTCTCCAAGGTCGTCCACCAGCCGCTCGCGTCCGAAGAACAGCGGGCTGTCTTCGCTCCGATAGGGCTGGGGGCCGGGAAAGGGATTGCCCATCGGCGGGCCAAGCGTACCAACGCCGCAGTTTCCTGGCCGGCACGGTCAAGATCCAGGGCCTTTGGTTCGATCCAGTAGACGACCAGGCACCCATGCGACATCCCGTGTTCCCCGACGTCGACTCTGCACTCTCCGAGTCGCACACCTATGCCCTGCTTGGGGCGCTGTGCGGCGGCGGCATCGTGGTGGCGGGCTGGTCGGCGGACCTGGCCGTTCGAGGCCTGGCCCCTGGCCTAGAAGCCCTCGGCTCGCTGCTGGCCACCAACCCGCTGCACTGGCTGCTGTTGCTGGCGGCCCCGGGGCTGGCGACCTTTGGCTGGGTCCTGGGCAGGGAACGGGACCGCACACCCGCGGCGCAACCGCCGGCCCCAGCGTTCGATCTGGCTGCGCACGTGCTGAGCTACTCCACCGAGGCCATGCTGGTGCTCGATCGCAACGGGGTCATCGTGACCGCAACCCCGGCCGTCGGGCGATTGCTGGGCTGGGACGCCCGCAACCTGACCGGCCAAGGTGCCGACGTCCTGTTGTGCGGCTTCTTCGACGGCGGGGTCGCCCCCCGTCCCGTGCCGTCCCCCGGTGACGAGGTCCTGGCCCTGGAGTGGTGTGGCCAGGCCCAATGCCCAGACGGCACCCGGTTCCCGGTGTCGGCGCGCAGCCTGCCCGGCGCGGCGCCCGGCGGCCTGCGGGTCGTGACCATCCACGACGCGTCCGCGCTGGCCCACCAGAGCCAGGAGCTGTCGAACTCCAAGGCCGAGAACGCCAACCTGCGCCAACAGGTCGCCGTGAGCCACCACGCCAGCGCGGGCAGCGGCGGCCTGGAGTTCTTCGCCAAGCAGGTCCATGAGCTGCGCAACCCCCTGGCGGTCATCACCGCGCTGAGCGCGTTCGTGCTGGAGCAGCTCGAGCAACGCGGCATCGGCGATCTGGTCCAGGACATGCGGGACATGGTCACGGCCTCCGAGCGCCTGCGGGCCTTGGTGGATCGCACCCTGGACCTCTCCAAGATCGAGGCCGGCCGCATGTCGGTGCTGCTGGAGCCGGTGGAGATCGAGCCCCTGGTCGACGAGCTGATCCAGCAGACCCGCCCCGTCGCCGCCGAGCGGCGCAACGCCCTGGTCCTGGACCTGGCACCCGGGCTCGGGCGTGTGTTCGCGGACCCCATGCGCCTGCGCCAGGTGCTGGCCAACCTGTTGTCCAACGCCTGCAAGTTCACCAAGGACGGCCGCATCACCCTGCGCATCGAGCACCGGGACGTGCTCGACGATCCCTTGGGCCCGCGCGTGATGTTCCACGTGATCGACACGGGCATCGGTATGTCGCCGGAGCAAGCGTCCCGGGTGTTCGGGGAGTTCGAGCAGGCCTCCAGCGACACCCGCAGGGACTACGGCGGCACCGGCCTGGGCCTGGCCCTGGTCCAGCGCTTCTCCAGGATGATGAGCGGCGACGTGCGCGTGACCAGCCAGCAAGGCCAGGGCACGACCTTTACGGTGGAGCTTCCGGCCGTCATCGAGCAAGGCTCACGCAGCGACAGCGCGGCCTGAGCGCCGCGGTCAGCCGGCCCGGAGACCGTCGCCGGTGAAGAGCTCCGCGGGCAGCGCGTCGTCGGCAAGGTCCAGCTGGATGTCCAGGACCTCCATCAGCGTCTTGCTGCCCTTGAGCAGGTCACGCATGACGACTCGGGAGATCATGGGGCGGCCGCCCTGGTCGGAGACCTGGAGGACCTTGAGCTCCTTGACGTGGCGGCCCTTGTGGTCGAAGTACTGCACGGCCCGAGGCAGCAGGTCGGCCTTGCCCAGGGTGGTGCGCACCCGACCGTAGGCGCTGTCCTTGTCCTGGGCCACGGTGTCGATGACCCAGGCGTCGGCGGTCTCGTCGACCATCGTGTGCTCTGCGGTCTCCAGGTCCATGGGCTCCAGGTCCTCGAAGCTGAAGTCGGTGCCCAGGAAGGAGCCCCTGCGCTTGTCGCCGGACATGTGCATCAAGGTGCCGACCGCCGGCAGGAAGACCATCATCTGGGGGGTCTCGCCCTCGACGGCCGTGAGCGCGAAGCGGGTGCCTGCCATGCCTTCGGGGGCCGTCACGTCGCCGCGGACCTGGACCGTGTCCCCGGCGCTGCGGGTCTTCATGACCAGCTCGCGGACCTTTTCCTTGCCGCTCTTGCTGGTGGCCGTCAGGCGGACCTGCTGCACGAAGTTTCCGGTGGGCTGGGCCGCGACACTGCGCGTCAGGAGGGCTCTGGCGTCCTGGGCCAGCACCGGGGGGGCCCAGACCAGGGCCATCAGCATCAGGGCGAGGATCCTTTGCATGACGTCGTCCTAATCGACTCCCGACCCAGGAGACCCCCACCGGGTCCTGGGGACTCCCGCAGGCCCAGCCTTCGCGGCCCGAGCAGGTAGAGCAGCGCGGGCAGGACAAGCAGATCGGCGAACAGGGCAGCCACCAGGGTCGCGCAGGCCAGGACGGCGAAGTGGCGGGTCGTCACCAGGTCCGAGCCGGCCATGACCCCCAGGCCCAGGCCCAGCAGCAGGCTGGTGTAGACCATCGCCG
>CAZFLE010000248.1:0-6571 GCA_964519895.1 uncultured Enterobacterales bacterium
AGCTCCTTGAAGCGGGCGTAGTGGGCCTGGAAGTCCTGGAGCTGGGCGGTGCAGCCGGGGGTGTCGTCGCCTGGGTAGAACACCATGATCGTCCACTTGCGGTTGTCGTGTCGGAACCAGGTGCTGTCGTAGGACTGCAGGATCCACTCGGGGACCGTCTCGCCTTCACGCAGCAGGTCGGGGTACACCCGGGCCTTGATCTGCTGCTTGATGGGCGTGGGGATCTTGTGGACGAGTCCGCCGAGGTCCATGTGGGGGCTCCCAGGTTGAGCGCCGCACACTACCCGGCTGCCAGGCGTCGCGCCACCTCGGCCGCGGCCTGCTGGAGCCGCTCCTGACGCCCATCTTCGGGGCCTTGCTCACAGGCCATGACCCAGTCGGGGGCGTGCTCTTGGGACGATGGCGGCTCGCCCAACGATCCGGCCAGGACCCCGACCGTGCCCACCCCTGCGGAGCGGGCCAGGGCCGTGACCTCTCCGACCACCTTGCCGGCGAGCGAGGTGGCGTCGTACCGGCCTTCACCGGTGACCACGGCGTCGGCCCGCTTCAAGGCGCGGGGCAGCCCCACGGCGCGGGCCACCGCTCGTGCGCCCGGGACCAGGCGTGCGTCGAGGAGCGCCACCAGCGCGAAGCCCAGTCCGCCCGCTGCGCCGCCCCCGCTCAAGTCGGCGCGGACCGCTCGATGACCGAGCTCCTGGCGCCATCGATTCAGGGTGTCGGCCCAGCCCAGGAGGCCGTCGGAGAGCTGCGCGATCTCTTCTGGGGTCGCACCCTTCTGGGGTCCGTAGACCTGGGCGGCGTCTGCCAGCGGGGTGGTGACGTCGGCCCAGCCCTGGACCACTTGAAAGGCCAGGGGGGGGTCGCCGTGCACCCGGGCCACCCGGTCGAGGTCGGCTGCGCTGACCACGCCGTCGAGGGACCTACCCGCTCGATCTTCCAAGCGCAGGCCCAGGGCCTGGGCCAGGCCGAGCCCGCCGTCCAGGGTCGCGGAGCCACCCAGTCCGACCACCAGCGGACCCGCGCGACCGACCCCGGCCAGGGACAAGGCTTCGCCGAGCCCGAACGTGGACCGCGCCAGGAGCCGGCTGTCGGGGCTCACCACCCCCAGGCCGACGACACGGGCCGACTCCACGAAGGTCACGCCGTCCAGATCGGTGACCGGGGCTCTCACGCGCTCTCCGTCGGGACCGCGGACGAGCACGCCCTGCAGGGGCCGCGCACCCGACGCCATCAGCACCAGGGTCGTGCCTTCGCCGCCGTCTGCCATGGGCACCGCCGTGGGCCGCAGGCCCGCGTCGGAGAGGGCCGCTGTGAGGGTGCGCGCCACGGCGGGGGCCGAGGCGAAGCCCGACCAGGAGTCGGGCGCGACCACCACCCTCATCCGAGCATCCGCTCGCGCAGTCCGGAGCTCCGCGGTACCCAACGGGCCAGGCGTGGGCCGACCACGACGGGCTTGGTGCGAAGCTCGGCCGGGGTGCGTGCGCCCGCCAGCAGGTGGGCCAGCCGGAGCTCGGCGATGACCTGGGCCACCGCGGCGTCCAGGGCGTCGTAGCCCCCGCGGGCCCTGGCTTGCAGCAATGGCCGGGCCATGCCGGCACAGGTCGCCCCCAGGGCGATGGCCCGGGCCGCCTGGAGGCCGTTGGACACGCCCCCGGTGGCGCAGATGCCCAAGCCCAGGTCCCCGAGCTGCACGACGCTCCCGGCTGTCGGGATGCCCCAGTCCCAGAAGGCCTGGCCCAGCTCCCGGGTTCCCAGCCCCCCGGCCGGGCTCGCCGGTGCCCGGAGGGTCTCGACCCCCACCCAGCTCGTGCCGCCGGCGCCCGAGGTGTCGACCCACCGCACGCCGACCTCTGCCAGACGCTGGCCCACCGACCGGGACAGTCCGCAGCCGGTCTCCTTGACGATGACCGGCACCGCCAGCTCGGCCACCAGTCGCCGCAGGGTGTCCAGCCCGCCGCGGAAGTCCCGGTCGCCCTCGGGCTGCACGACCTCCATCGCGGGGTTGAGGTGCACGCACAGGGCGTCGGCACCACAGGCGGCGACCAGGTCGGCGAGCTGGCCGGTGGTGGCGCCGGTGGCCTGGACGATGCCGATGTTGCCGAGCACCAGGGCATCGGGCGCCACGTCCCGCACCTGGTAGCCAGCGGCGACGCCGTGCTGGAGCAAGGGACGCTGGCTGCCGAAGCCAAAGCCGATGCCGTGGGCCTGGGCCACCCGGGCCAGGTCCCGATTGATGGCGTCGGCCTGGGCGGTCCCGCCCGTCATGGCCGCGATGACCAGGGGTGCGGCGAGTGCCTTGCCGGCGAAGTCCGTGGTCAGGTCCACGCTGTCGACGGCCAGCTCGGGCAGGGCGTCGTGCACCAGGTCCACGTCGTCGAGCAGGTTGGTCTTGGCCGAGAACGCGACGGCGTCCGTCTCGCACAGGGCGATGTGGTCGTCCTTGCGGCTGGAGATGGCGGCGCCGTCGTCGGGCATCAGCGAGTCTCAGTCGAGGGAGACACCGGGGACCACCTGCACCGGGATGGGTGTGAGGCCTTCGGCGTCGCAGGCCGCTGCAAAGGCAGCCCTGGCTTCGGGATCGGGTATCACGGCGACCGCCACGTCCCCGCCACCGGCGCCAGAGGGCTTGGCAGCACCGCCGTGTACCGCAGCGAGCGCGGCGATGCGGTCCAGGCCGGGGGTCCGGTAGTCGACGCCCGCGAGGCGCAGGGCACGCTCCAGCAGCAGCCGGCCCTCTCTGAGCGCGGCCACTGGGTCGGCAACCCAGCCTTCGGCCAGGGCGTCCGACTCGGCGCGGAAGCGGGTGCGCTCGGCGGCGGCCCAAGCCAGGTACCGCGCGACCCGAGGTCCGGTCTGGGCCGAGCGGCCAGACCAGACCGCGACGAGCTCCGGGGTCGGTAGCGGGGTCACGGCGTCGCCGGCGAAGTGGTTGAAGCCCCCCCGGGCGCTGGCCCGCACGTCCAGGCCGGATCCGCTGCCCTGGACCCGGTGGTGCACAGCCACGGCCAGGTCTTCGACAGTGGCCCACAGCTCGTGTTCGAAGCGCACCATGTTGGCGACCAGGCCCGCGGCCACCGCGGCGACCGTCGCTGCCGCGGATCCCCCGAAGCCGGGCTTGTCCGGCAGGTCCACCGGATTCCAGTGGTCGAACAGGTACTGCCGGGTCGGCGCCTGCACGGCGGCCAGGGCCGCGGCCACGAAGCGGGTGTCGCCGGTCGGCGTGGTCAGCTTGTCCCCGGCCCGCACCCGACAGCTCACCCCCCGGTCCACGGCGGCGACGCAGGCGGAGCCGCCGTCGAGCACGGCGTATTCCCCCAGGACGAACAGCTTGCCAGGGGCGCGGACCAGGATGTGGCGCCGGACCCGCTTCACCCGTCGGTGTCCTCGACGATGCGGGCGGGCCCGCCGGGGCCGAGCACCACCACCTTGCGGGCGACTTCGGACAACCGCTCGCGCACCAGCGGCGCGTCCCGGGCCTCGCAGAGCACCTTGACGTTCGGTCCGGCGTCCATGGTCCACCAAGCGCCGACGCCTTGCCTGCGCAGCGACTCGACCGTGTCCATCGCCCAGACCGAGCCGCTCTTCCAGTACCGGATGGGCGGGTCGGCGGTCATCATCGTGGCGTGCATCTTGAGCGCGGAGCGCTCCATCACCTGGCCCAGGCGGCCCAGGTCCCGGGCGGCGATGGCGGCCTTGGCGTCCTGGATGTCCGTGTCACTCGTCGCGACCCAGGCCGGGTAGTAGGGCGAGGTCGCGGTGGTGCGCTCCATGCCTTCGGTGGAGCCGACCGGCTTGGGGCCGGACTCGACGATGGCCACGACCATGCGCACGTCCCAGTGTTCCTGGTCGTGCACCGGCAGGGCAAAGGAGTCGCTCCCGTCGGCCTCGATCCCTCGCTTCCACTCCGCCCAGCCTCCGAAGATGCTGCGGGAGGCCGAGCCAGAGCCCTGGCGTGCGAGGATGGAGAGGTCCACCGGATCCCGGTCCTGGCCGGCCGCCGCGCACGCCGCGAGGGTCAGCGCAGCAAAGGCGCTGGCCGAGCTGGCCAGACCCGCTGCGACCGGGAAGTTCGACTCGCTCACCACCGTGCAGCGGGGCCGCCACTCGTCGATCCGGTCCAGGTGCTGGAAGATGCGCGACGCCACCCGGCCCGCCACCGGCACGCCCTGGAGCCAGGCCTCGTCTTCGTCGGCGCCCCAGGTGACGGTCGTCCGCGTGCGAAAGGGCGCCAGGGTCAGCGACAGGCTGCCGGTGGCCGGCAGGTTCAGCGCCAGCTGCCGCTTGCCCCAGTACTTGACCAGGGCGATGTTCGGGTGCGCGACGGCCGTGCGGGTGCTCACGCGCCTTCCGGGGGTGGGAGGGTGCAGGTCAGGGCTCGTAACCCTTGGCGCTTGGCGGCCCGCAGCAGTGATCCAGGGTCGTCGACCAGCGCCAGCACGATGCCACCGCCGCCGGCGCCGGAGAGCTTGGCGCCGTGAGCGCCGTGTCGCCGGGCGAGCGCGACCAGCTCGTCGAGGCCCGGCGTGCTGACCCCCAGCTCGCCGAGCACCCCGTGGGCCTCGTCCATCGCGGCGCCAAGGGCCGGGGCGTCGTGCAGGTGGCCGACGCTGTGCTCGACCAGCTGGCCCAGCCGCTTGAGCAGGCCCTCGTTGGCCGGTCGGCCCGCCCGCACCCGGGCCACCTCTACAGCGGTGTCTCCCGCGGTGCCGGAGTCCAGCACCACTGCCGAGAGTGGCGCCATGTCCACCGGCAAAGGCGGCTCGTCCCGCCGGTACAGCACCGCGCCGCCCAGCGCAGCGACCGCGTGATCGAGCCCGGAAGGTGTGCCGTGAAAGATGGCTTCGACGGCGAAGCCCTCGCGGTGGAGCCACGCGAAGTCCACCGGCCGCCCCTCGGCAGCCGCCCGGGCCCGGAGCAGGGCGATGGTCAGGGCGGCCGAAGAGCCCATGCCCCTGCCCACCGGGAGATCCGTCTCGATGTCGACCCGGTAGCCCCAGTCGGGCAGGGCGACCGCCAGAGCCCGCGCTAAGCGCTCGTCCCGGATGTCGCTGTCGCCCAGGGCGGTGGGCCCGCCGCGGGCTGTCAGGGTCACCCGGGTCCCCCGTGAGACCGCCACCGCGATGGCCCGGTGGCCGTAGACCACTGCGTGCTCGCCCAGCAGGATGACCTTGCCGGAGCCCACGCCCACGTGGTGGCTCAAGGCGCGGCGAGCTCCTGGAGCACCTGCTTGGCCCGAGCCAGCGAGTAGTCGCCGGCCTCGAAGAGCCGCTCGGCGACCACCGGGACCTGGTCCGTCGACGCGCCCGCGGCGGTCGCGACATTGCGGGCGTGCATGCGCATGTGACCGCGCTGGATGCCTTCGGTGGCCAGGGCCCTGAGCGCCCCGAGGTTCTGGGCCAGGCCCACGGCGACCATGATCTCCGAGAGCTCCCGGGCGGACTGGATACCGGTCATGGCCAGGTTCGCCCGCACCGTGGGGTTGCTGCGGATCGAGCCGCCCACGATGCCCACCGCCAGCGGAAGCTCCAGCGTGCCCACCAGGTGATCGTCCTGGACCTTCCAGGTCGACAGGCTGCGGTAGCGGTGGTCGCGACAGGCCCACGCGTGGGCGCCGGCTTCGATCGCTCGCCAGTCCTGGCCCATCGCCAGGGCCACGGCGTCGATGCCGTTCATGATGCCCTTGTTGTGGGTCGTGGCCCGGTAGGGGTCGGCATAGGCGAAGCGGTAGGCACAGGCGATGCCCTCGGCCACGTCGGCCCCGGACACGCTGTCGGTCGAGAGGGCATCGACGGGGATGCGCACCGTGGCCCGCGCGAGCCGCATGTCTGCCAGGTTGGACAGGATGCGCAGGCCGACCCGGGCATCGGCGGCACGCTCGACGTGAGGGGCCAGCCGCTCGGCGATGGTGTTGATGACGTTGGCGCCCATGGCGTCGGCGCAGTGGACCTGGAAGTGCAGGACCACCATCTCCTGGGCGGGCTCGCCGGGCTCGTCGTAGGTGACGGTGCGCACGCGCATGCCGCGCAGGCCGCCGCCATAGGCCCCCAGGGCGGTGTCGGCCCAGCTGGCGGCCAGGGCCTCGAGCTCCGGGAACGCGGCCTCGAGCTTCTGGGCGGACTCGGCGGCCGTGCCGTGGGGCAGGACCTGGATCTGGCCGATCATCACCGGCTCGTCCGACGACGCCTGGAAGCCGCCGCCCGCGCGGGCGATGCGGGCCATGTTGGAGACGGCCGCCACCACGCTGGGCTCCTCGACCGCCATCGGTACGACCAGCTCGCGGCCGTTGATGACCAGGTTGATGCCGACGCCCACCGGCAGCTCCAGGGTGCCGACCACGTTCTCGATCATCTGATCGGCGCTGGCGAGCGGCAGCGAGGTCGCCGCCAGGTCCTGGCACAGCTCGGGGTCAAGCCCGAACCTGGCTTCCAGCTCGGCGAGTCGCTCGGCCGGGGTGAGCTTGTAGAAGCCGGGAATGCGGGAGGAGGGGGGCATCCGAGTGGCGTCTAACCCGGGTGGGGGTCGGCTGGGATTCCGGTTGCACAGCCAATCTGGGGCGTGAGACTGTGGGTGA
>CAZFLE010000249.1:0-6549 GCA_964519895.1 uncultured Enterobacterales bacterium
GCAGGCCGGCGGCCAGGGCCAGGCCCAGGTTGTGGACCTCTGCGGCCTTGGCGTCCTGGCCCTGGGCTCGAAGGACCGCCACCGAGATGCGCAGGTACTCCTGCCAGCGCTTCCGGACCACAGCGTCCGAGAGGGCCGCGTCAGCCGCCTTCTCGAAGGCGTCTTCCCGGCGCTCGGCTTGCGCCTCCTCGGTCGGTGCCAGGTCCGAGGCCGCTGCCGCGCTCAGGTCCTCGAACAGAGCCCCGATGGCCTCGTCGGGCACCGGCCAGAACCGGAACCACTCCCGCTCGGCCAGGAGCTTGCCTTCGTCGAGCTGGGCCAGACCGGCTTCGTCCAGCTCGGCGGACAGGCCGTCGGCGGTGTCCAGCAGCTGTGCGGCGGTCACCGTGCCCTTCGAGATGTGCCCCAGGAAGTGGTCCCAGTCGTGGGGCGAGCGGCCAAGGAGGGCCCTGGCCGACTCCATGCCGCGCTTCACGAAGTGCATCCCGGTCACAAAACTCACCTCGACCAGGTCGGCGTTTCCTTCGGCGTCCTTCCAGACCTCGCGCAGGTCCCGGCGGGTCACGTGCAGGTGGGTGGTGTTGCGGACCCCTTCGCCCCCGCCGATCTCGCCGGCCAGGATGCAGGACCCCTCGGCGTCGGTCGCCGTGAGCAGGAACGGGGCGTAGCCCTCCTGGTGGGCATGGCCCAGGAAGGCCCGGCTGGGGATGTCGACCACTTCGGCGCTCAGGCTGAAACGCTTGGCCGGAGCGGTATCGGCCACGTCGACGCCGGCGCTGCGGAGCCGGTGCAGGGCTCGGCGGGCGGCCTTGCGGAGCTCCTTGTCGGGAGAGTCGTCCAGCCCCTGGACCCGCTCGAGCGCCTGGGTGGCAACGGCGGCCTCCAGCGCGGAGAGGGCCAGGCGTTCGTCCAGGCTCTCCAGGCTGCCGCTGCCGTCAGCCAGCCACTCCTCGGCCACGGCCCAGCCCTCGGGAGCGTCGTCGGGTGCGGTGCCGGCACGCAGGGCGTCGACCCAGGCATTCATGGGCTTGGCGGTCTTCTTCTTGGCCACAGGGCCTCCTTCAGGACTTGCTCGCCGTGAGCGCCTGGTTCACGGTCAGAGCGGCGATGTGCACGATGTCGTTGACGTCGGAGCCCAGGGACAGGGCGTTGACCGGGGCCCGCAGGCCAACGAGCAGAGGACCCACGGCCGTGGCGCCCCCCAGCTGCTGCAGCAGCTTGTAGGCGATGTTGCCGCTGGCCAGGTTGGGGAAGATCAGCACGTTGGCCTCGCCAGCCAGGGGCGAGAACGGGAACAGGGCCTGGGCACGGGCTGGGCTGACGGCGGTGTCGGCCTGGACCTCGCCGTCCACCATCAGATCGGGCCAGGCTGCGCGGATCAGGGGCAGGGCATCCCGGACCTTGTCCACGTTGGGGCTGCCCTTGTGCTCGCCGAAGTCCGAGTACGAGAGCAGCGCGACCTTGGGGGTGTAGCCAAAGGACGCCGCGACCCGCGCCGTGTTGACTGCGATCTGCGCCAGCGTGGCGGCGTCGGGGTCCTCGTTGATCGTGCAGTCGCCAAAGAACAGGTAGCGATCCTTGAACAGCATGGCGTAGACGCCGCTGACCGCCTCCACGTCGGGGTGCTTGCCCACGGTCTGCAGGGCGGGCCTGGCGGTGTCGGCGTAAGGCACACCGATGCCCCCGACCAGGCCGTGGGCCAGCCCCTGGTCGACCATCATGCAGCCGAACCAGGTGGGGTTCCGCAGGGCCTGGCGGGCGCGAGCGCGGGTGAAGCCCTTGCGCTCCCGCTTCTTCCAGAGGGCCAGGGCCAGCGCGTCGAAGCGCACATCGGAGCGGGGCTCCACGATCTCGATGCCCCTCAGGTCCACTCGGGCGTCCTCGGCCCGCTTCAGGACCTTCCACTCCTCGCCCAGGAGCACCGGCTCGCAGATGCCTTCGTCGACCAGGATCTGGGCGGCCCGCAGGACCCGCGGCGCGGCGCCGTCGGGAAATACGATGCGGGTCTTCTCGCGGCTGGACTTGCGCGCCCGGTTCATCAGTGGACGCAGGAACTCCTTGCTGCGCTCGATCAGGCGCTCCAGCTCTTCGGCATAGGCCTGGAGGTCGTCGATGGGCTCTCGGGCGCAGCCGGATTCCTCGGCCGCCCTGGCGACCGCTGGCGCGACCCAGGTGAGCACGCGGGGGTCGAAGGGCTTGGGGATCAAGTACTCGGTGCCAAAGGACAGGGTCTCCAGGTTGTAGGCCCGCAAGACGGCGTCGGGCACGTCTTCCTTGGCCAGGTCCGCCAGGGCGCGCACGGCCGCGATCTTCATCTCCTCGTTGATCTGGCGGGCCCGACAGTCCAAGGCGCCGCGGAACAGGAAGGGGAAGCCCAGCACGTTGTTGATCTGGTTGGGGTAGTCCGAGCGGCCGGTCGCGACGATCGCCTCGGGCACGGCCTCGATGGCCTGGCCCGGGTGGATCTCCGGGTCCGGGTTGGCCATGGCGAACAGGATGGGGGCCGGGGCCATGGCGCGGACCATGTCCTGGCTCACCACGCCGCCGACGCTCAGCCCCAGAAACACGTGGGCGTCGACCATCGCGTCGCCCAGGGTGCGCTCGGAGGTGCCTTGGGGGCGTGCGAACTGGCCGGACTGCTCGGAGAAGGGCTTCTCGCGGCCGACCTTGATCACGCCCTTGGAGTCGCACATCCACACGTTGGACTCGGTCACGCCCATGGACACCAGCAGCCGAGCCGTGGCGATGGCAGCGGCGCCGGCACCGGAGAACACCACCTTGAGCGCGGCGATGTCCTGGCCGGTGAGCTCCAGTGCATTGAGCAGCGCCGCGGCCGCGATGATCGCCGTGCCGTGCTGGTCGTCGTGGAAGACCGGAATGTCGAGCTCTTCCTGGAGCCGCTGCTCGATCTCGAAGCAGTCCGGGGCCTTGATGTCCTCGAGGTTGATGCCGCCAAAGGTCGGGGCCAGCATCTTGACAGCGCTGATGACCTCCTCTGGCGTGCGCGCGTCGAGCTCGATGTCGAAGACGTCGATGTCGGCGAACTTCTTGAACAGGTTCGCCTTGCCCTCCATCACCGGCTTGGAGGCCAGGGGACCGATGTTGCCCAGACCCAGCACCGCCGTGCCGTTGGTCACGACCGCCACCAGGTTGCCCTTGGCGGTGTAGCGGAACACGTCGTCCGGGTTCTTGTGGATGTCCCGGCAGGGCTGGGCCACACCGGGCGTGTAGGCCATCGACAGATCCCGCTGGGACAGCAGGGGCTTCGTCGGCACCACCTCGAGTTTTCCGGGTCGACCGGTCTCGTGGTATTCGAGGGCGTCGCGTTCGATGGACATCCATTCCTCCGAGACCTGGGCCCTATCCACCCCCGCAGGTCGGGTCACCCGCTGTGACTGAGCCCGTTCGCACAGAGCGACTTCGCAGGCTGATCGCGCTGGAGATCGATCGGCTGCTGGACGATCTGGACCGCCGCCGAGACTTCCTGATCGAAGTGTGGGGCCACCACCGCGCTCGGGCGCCGTTCCTGGAGTCGACCTTCAGTCGCTGGGGCACCCTGGGCTTCGTGGATCTGGTCCTGTTGGAGACCCAGGAGCTGGACCTGGTGAGCGCCTTCTATCGGGAGCTCGACGACCTGAGGCTCTACCTGGGCCACACCAGCGACATGCCCCGGGCCCTCGCCGTGCGCTTCGACGCCTCCCTCGCGCGCCTCCAGCGGCTCGGCGACGAGGCCCTCGGCGCCCTGGGCGGGGCGCCGTCGCCGCCGATCATCGACCTGGGCGAAGCGGTCGCCTGGTTCGGGGGCGGGGAGGAGTAGCGGCGAGCGGGCCGGAGAGGTCCGTAAGCCGGGTTCTGTCTCCTGCAGTCCGTCACCGGTCTGCCGGGGGTGATCATTCATCTACGGCTGCCGTCACCGACAGCCTTGAGCGGCCTACCCAGGAGCATGGGGCGGACGACCCGCTCCAGATCTGGCCTTGCACCGACTGGGGTATGCCTGGCCGACCCTGTCACCAGGGCCGCCGGTGGTCTCTTGCACCACCGGTTCGACCTTGCCCAGGGCGAGCCCTGCCGGCCTGTGCCCGCGCCGTGCCCCCGTCGAGTCGAGGGATGGCCCGGGTCAGCGACCGAGGGAGCTTTTGGGCTCCCGGCGGTGTGCTTTCTGTTGCGCTTTCCTCCACGTCACCGCGACCGGGCATTACCCGGCAGTCTGTCCTGTGGTGCCCGGACTTTCCTCCCGTGGAACGAGCCCACCGGCGATCACCCGGACCTCTCCGACCAGGCTCCAGCTAACCCGCGTCGTCTTCGTCGCTGGCGGGCGGGGCCAGGTAGCAGCCGCAGTTGTCACACAGGAAGATGTCGACGTGGCGGCAGATGTCGCTGTAGCGCTGGGCGGGCACCCTGACTCGGCACCCTCCGCAAGCCTTGTGCTCCAAGACCGCCAGGACCCGCTGTTGCTTGCGCCGGCGTTGGTCGTAGATGTTGCGCACGTCGCGGCGCACCTGGTCCCGGGCCTCGTCGCGCTTGACGGTCAGGGCGTTGAGCTCGGCCTCGAGGGCCGGGCGTCGGCCGCTCTCCTTGTCGCGAGCCGTCTGGAGCTGGACCTGGCGCAGCGCCAGCCCGGTGACCGTCCTGGCCCGCTCCTCGCTCAAGGTCTCCTGTTGCTCCATGAGCTCCAGGATGGCGTCTTCTTCGGTCTCGACGATGGCGTGGCAGTCCGTGACCTGCTGCTCAGCCACCAGGAAGTCGGTGATCCGCCCCTCGTCGATCGCTCGTCGGGTGTTGTCCCGCCGCTTCACGTAGGACTCCATGCGGCGGGCGTGTTCGCGCTCGGACTTCTTGAGCGCCGCCGTCTGACCGTCCAGGTCGGCGATGCGGGTCTCGCTGTCGGCGATGGCCTTGCGCCCTGAGTGAACCTTGTTCGCCAGGTCCTTGGCCTCTGAGATCAGCGCGTCGCGGCCCTTGTCCAGCCGCCACAAGGTCCCGAGGACCATCACCTGTTCGTGCATCCCCGGACCCTAACGCCCGGAGCAGCGGCAGAAGGTGGGCCCACCAGGATTCGAACCTGGGACACTCCGGGTATGAGCCGGGTGCTCTAACCGCTGAGCTACAGGCCCCGAAGCAGGCAGGCCGCGGTCTTCCGCGGCCTGGACTGTCACCCCTCGATGAACGACCGAAGGCGCTTGGACCGGGACGGGTGCCGCAGCTTGCGCAGCGCCTTGGCCTCGATCTGGCGGATGCGCTCGCGGGTCACGTCGAAGTCCTGGCCGACCTCTTCCAGGGTGTGGTCCGAGCGCTCGCCGATGCCAAAGCGCATCCGCAGCACCCGCTCCTCGCGTGGGGTCAGCGTGGCGAGCACCTTGCGGGTCTGCTCGGCCAGGTGCTTGTTGATGACCGTGTCCGACGGGTTCTCGATGGTCGTGTCCTCGATGAAGTCACCTAGGTGGGAGTCGTCCTCCTCGCCGATGGGGGTCTCGAGGCTGATGGGCTCCTTGGCGATCTTCAGGATCTTCCGGACTTTTTCGACCGGCATCTCCATCTTCTCCGCGATCTCCTCGGGGGTCGGCTCGCGGTTCATCTCCTGGAGCAGGTAGCGGCTCGTGCGCGAGACCTTGTTGATGGTCTCGATCATGTGGACCGGGATGCGGATGGTCCGGGCCTGGTCGGCGATGGCGCGGGTGATGGCCTGCCGAATCCACCAGGTGGCGTAGGTGGAGAACTTGTAGCCCCGCCGGTACTCGAACTTCTCGACGGCCTTCATGAGGCCGATGTTGCCTTCCTGGATGAGGTCCAGGAACTGCAGGCCGCGGTTCGTGTACTTCTTGGCGATGCTGACCACCAGCCGGAGGTTGGCTTCGACCAGCTCGCACTTGGCGATCTCGGCCATCTGCTCGCCGCGGCGCAGCACCTTGACCAGCTCCCGCAGCGCGTCGCGGTCCATGCCGATGGACTGTTCGACCTTGCGGATGCGGCGCAGCTGGCGACGGACGCGGGAGTCGTAGTCGCGCCACGTCTCTTCGCTGATGCCCGTGGCCTCGACGACCTCGTTGCCGCCCCGGGCCGGGGTCCGGCGGACCCGGCGGATGTACCGCCGCAGGTCCCGCACCGGCACGCCGGCTTCCCGGGCGACGGCGCTGATCTCGGTCTCGAAGCGACGGATCTGGTCCCAGGCGCTGTGGACCTGGCGGGCCCAGAGACCCAGGTGCTGCTTCTCGAGGCCGACCTGGTCCAGCAGCAGCATCATGGCGTCCTCGTTGCACTCCAGCCGCTCGGTGGCCTCGGCTCGGCGCTTCTTGGACTTGGCGCGACGGTACTGCCGCTTCAGGTGGCACCGGCGCTTGTAGAGGTCCTTGCTGAGCTTGTGGCTCGCGCGCAGGAGCTCGACCTGGGAGGTGCGGCTACGCCGGGGGCGCTTGCCGTTGCGGGCGGCCTTGCGGACCCGCTCTTCCTCGTCTTCGATCATCACCGCCAAGCCGTGCACGGCGACCGACGACGTGAGCAGGCAGCGGCGGATGATGTCTTCGCCTTCCTCGATGCGCTTGGCGATCTCGA
>CAZFLE010000250.1:0-6546 GCA_964519895.1 uncultured Enterobacterales bacterium
CGGAACAGGAAGTTGAACGTGGTCAGGGAGCCGTAGCACCGGGTCAGGTAGACCTGGAGCTCGGCCCGCTCCTGATCGTCCAGGCTCTTGTGGTTGTTCAGCTTCTGCTCGAGCACCCGGAGCTTCTCCCGGACCGACGTGACCTTGCGGAACAGGTTCGACGCCGGCACGGTCTTGATCCGGCGGCCCTGGTCGTCCATGAAGATCACGTCGCCGCTCACCAGCCGGGCCGAGAGCCGGGGCTCGCCGCCGCCGGCCTCTTCCCGAAGAGCCTGGTGCACGGCGTCGACCACCAGCTCGTAGAGGTCCTGGGTGTTGTCCTGCATCCCTGCGCTCCTATCCATCGTCGGTGGGCTTCTGGCGGCCCTTCTTTACCTCGCCGCGGCGCTTCTTGGCGTCCATGCGTCGACGCCGGGCCCCCTTCGAGGGGCGGGTGGCCTTGCGGGGGCGGGGCACGTGGTTCCGTCGCCGCAGCTCGGCCGCCAGGCGCTGAAAGGCCTCCTCGCGGTTCATGGACTGGCTGCGGTGGGTGTTGACCACCAGGGTCACGCCGCTGGGCGGGTGGTGCAGCCGCACGGCGGTCTCGGCCTTGTTCTGGTGCTGCCCGCCGGGCCCACCTCGGCGCAGGAAGGAGAGCTCGGACTCTCGCTCCAGGGTGTCGCGGTCGGTGGAAAACGGTGGCATCGGCTACGGTGTAGTCCCGATCATGGTCACCGTCCTGTCGATCCTGGCCCTGGGCGCCTGCGATGAGCCCACGAGGACTGCCGACAGTGGGGTGTCCCTGCTCGGCCTCGACGTCCAGGCCGCGGGCTTCGTCGCCAGCACGTGGGGGGACGGCCTGGCGGGCGGGGCCGACCTGGTCCTCACCAGCACGCCCCTGAGCTGTGCCGACCTCTCGACCGCAGCCTGGGGCACGACCTACTACAGCGACCTGCAGGCCGGGGCCGGCGTGGTGCTGCGGCTGGCCTTTGCGGGGTCCGAAGGGGGCCTGGACCCCTGGGCCGGGACCTATGCACACTCGGCGCTCGTGCCCCAGGGCGACACCGGCCAGCCGGAGCGGCTGGGCGCCGGACGGACCGCCCGGGCCCTGTGGTTCGACCCCGGGGCCTGGATCGAGGAGAGCGGTGGCCTGGTGGTCGAAGTCTCGTCGGCGGGGCCGGCGGGCGTCGGGTTCACCTGGCACCACCCCTGGGGCGAAGGCGAGCTCGTGGCCGGCAATTGCGGTGCTCTGCCCTATTGGCTGGCCGACGTGAGCGGCCCCGGGGCGTGCGAGGCCTACGTGGTGTCCTACAACGCCTGTGCGACCACCTATGGCATCGGCTCCAGCCGCACGCCGGAGTCCTTGGCCTGCGATCGGGTGAGCGACCCGCTGGCGACGACCTATCTGTGCCGTGCCGAGGCCCACGAGACCGCCGACTGCACGACCCAGGAGGGCTGGGAGGCGGCGCTGGTGGCTGCGGGGGCCTGCGGGGGGTAGCGAGGTGCGCCAGAACCAGGCCTCGTTGTCGCGCGCACCCAGGTGGGCCAGCACGGTCCGGAGCGCAAAGCTCTCGAACGATGCCCCGCACTTACCCCGTAAATCGAAACCATAGAGTTCGAATAACGGTATTCGTGGTCCCGCCGGATGCCGCCGGCGCTCACTCGACCTCGAAGACGCTCCCCAGCACCAGGTTCACCAGGGCCGCGTCGGCCACCTCGCCGCCGGTCCCTGCGGCGAAGTCGATGCCTTCGAACAGGCCTGCCGGGTCCCGCACCACGTGCAGGTCCAGGTCCTGGTCCCCCACGGGCTCCTCCAGGGCCAGCTCGTTGCCGCCCTCCGCCGCCGAGCCGCCTTCGAATTCCAGCGCGGCGTGGTCCGGGTGCTCCGCGACGCCCCGCAGGTAGAGGGACAGCCCCAGACCGACCAGGTCCACCCCCGTCGGCAGATCGGCCACGTCGTCGGCCGCGGTCGGTCGGCCCACGTGCCACAGGGCTGTGCACAGCGCCGTCCCGTCCATGACCAGGGTGCCCATGACCTGGTCGACCGGGTCGTGCAGGGCCTCGACGTGAGGGCTGTGGAGGTGCGCGGCCACAGCGTTCCCGTGGGCCTTGTCCAGCGCGTCGGTGGTGCAGGCGAGCAGCTCGGCGCCCAGGCTCACCAGCCAGCCCTGGTCCAGGGTCACCGTCCAGCCGAGCGCTGTGGTCCAGGTGCCCGGGTGGTCCACCCAGTCCAGGTGCACGGTGGCCCGGGGCGGTGCGGGCCCCGTGTCCTGAGGGTCACCGGCACAGGCGAGCAGCAGCCACAGGCTCACTGGAGCAGCACCGCTTCGTCCCCCACGATCTCCAGCGCGGCTGCCGTGCCGCCGTAGTGCTCGGCCATGCCCACGTCCAGGCGCCAGACCTGGCCGTCACAGGCGGGGTTCGCTTCGTCCTGGACCGTGTGGCCGACCACCATGCGGGAGGCACCGAGCACGCCCAGGGCCTCGGTCAGCACGTGGCACGGCGGGTCGTCGGAGTCCGAGTAGAGCCGGGTCCACACCGGCGCTTCGCCGCTGATCCAGTCTTCGGGGGCCTCGGTGTCTCCGCGCATCCAGGCCTGGACCTCCTGGTTGATGGTCTCCAGGCCCGCCCGGGCGTGGTCTGGCAGCACGCCGCCGTGCACGAAGACCGTTTCTCCGACCTGCATCACCAGGTTGTGGTTGGCCAGGACCAGGGCATAGGGCCCGCCGGGCATGAAGGCGGCCGCGCGGCCGCGCTGCTCGGGCTCGAAGTCGGCCAGAGCCGGGTCGTCGGGGTCGTGCTCGGTGTCGGCAAAGTCGACCCACCCGTCGTCGGTGACGTAGCGGAAGTCCCACTCCACGTTCATGGTCTCGTGGTTGCCCAGCAGGGGGTAGAAGCCGCCGCCGGCCGCGTCGGCCTGGTGGCGTAGCTGCTCGAAGAGGTCGAGGATGGCCTGTTCGTCGTCGCCCCGGTCCAGCTGGTCGCCGGTCTGGACCGCCACCGTGGTGCCCCCGATCCAGGTGCCCTGCTCGTCGGTCAGGCCGGCGAGCTGGAGCACGGACAGGGTGGCGGCCAGGTCCCCGTGCACGTCGGCGAAGCCCACCAGCCGCTCTGGCGCGTCGATGACCGACGGCGGCGCTGGCATCAGCCCAGGGTCGGAGTCCTGGCTCCGCTGGGAGGTGTCCTGGGTCGCGTCACCGGTACAGGCGATGAGGAGCCAGATGAGCATGGGGGTGTGGTCCGGGGGCAGGCGGTGTGCACTCTAAGCCCGTTGCGACGCCGGTGGCTGTCCGGATAGTCAGTGGGGCATGACGCACACGACCCTCCCCGAGGACGGGGACCTGACCGGTGACACGCTCCCGCTGCCCGACAGGGTTCGTCACCGTCTGGCGGTCGCGCCCGGGACCCTGGCCGTGTACCTGGGGCTGTATCTGCCCATCGGCTTCGTCATGAATGCCTTTGGCAAGTGGGCGGGCATCGCCGAGTTCAGCCACGACTGGCAGGTGCTCACCTGCTACGGGCTGTACCTGGTCCCCGCGAGCCTGTGGGTTCGGCACAAGGCCTGGTTCGATCAGTACCTGCACGGTCTGCTCTTCCTGGGGCTGCTCGAGCTCGCCGGGTACACCCTGGGCACGTCGATCGCCCATGAGGGCAACCTGTTGGACGCCATCTTCACGCCGCGCAACTTCACCTTGGCGATGGTCCTGTGGTTCGCGGTCTACCTGCCGGCCGGCAACTACGCCGTCGCCCGGGTGGAGCGGCTGCTGGGCCGCTGAGGGTGGGCCGGGCCCGCAACGACCTGGCCATCTATGGGCGCACGGCGTCCTGGTGGTCCGACGACGATCCGCTGTTCCGGCAGCTCGCCGCCCTGGCGCCGGCCCGGCTAGCCTACCTGGGCGAGCTGGGCCTGGGCCTGGAGGGTCTCGACGTGGTCGATCTGGGGTGTGGCGGCGGCCTGGTGGCGGTGCCCCTGGCCCGCTCGGGCGCCCGGGTCACAGGGGTCGACGCGTCCCCGGGGGCGCTGGCGGCGGCCCGGGCCCAGGCCTCGGCCACCGGGGTGTCCCTGAGCCTGCTCGAGGCGTCAGCGGACGCCGTGCCCCTGCCCGATGCGTGCGCGGACCTGGTCCTGTGCACCGACGTGTTGGTGCACGTGGACCACCCCGAGCGGGTCGTCGCCGAAGCCGGGCGGCTGCTGCGACCTGGGGGGACGCTGTTCTGGTCCACGCTGCAGCGGGGTTGGCTCGCCGCCTTCGTGGCCGTGACCCTGGGCGAGGACCTGCTGGGGCTGGTCCACAAGGGCACCCACGATCCGGCGCGGTTCGTCTCCCTGGACGCGCTCTCGATGTGGGTGCAGGCCGCAGGGCTCAGCCCCCGTGCCTCGATGGGCCTGGGGCCCGTCGGCTGGCGTCGGGGTGCGCTGCGCTTCGGCCGCTGGCCCCTGGCGGGCGTGATGGCCCAGGGCCACGCTGTCCGGCCTCAGGTCGCCCGGGTCACGAAGTAGCGGCGGAAGCGCAGGGCCCGGCGGCTCTTGCGCCCGATCTTTCCGATGGGCGCCTGGGCGGGACCCACGGGCTCGACGCCGACCCAGCGCTCCCCGTCGACCTTGACCTTGGTGTCTCCGCTCTCGGCCTCGAAGGCGATCGCCGCAAAGGCATGCTTGCGGATCACCACCACGCCGAGCCCCAGCTCGGGGTAGGCCTGGTGCAGCAGGGCCAGGTACAGCACCGTCTTGGAGTCGCAGTCGCCCTTGTTCCGGCCCAGCAGCGAGAGCGGCCGCCGAAACAGGTCGGGCTTCTTGCCGCGCTTCTCGTACGGGATGCTCTGGACGAAGCTCAGGGCCTTGGCGGCGAAGTCCCGCGGGTCCGGCGTCGCGCCGCCGAGCCCGGCCACCACCGGCGCCAGGTCGTCGGCGTAGTCCACCACGTGCTGGGCCCAGTCCACGCCGATGGAGCCGTCTTGGTGCTTCTTCATGCCGTGGTTCTTGAGCCACTTGGCCTCGCGCTCTTCGAGCAGGCGGCGCGTGGTGGCCATCGCGGCCTCGCGCTTCTCCTCGGTCTTGCCCCGGCAGGAGTAGGAGAGCTGGCCCCCCTCGACCTGGGCCTTGCAGCTGGCGCCCTTGCCGTAGTCGTGGGTGTTGATGTCCTTGGCCTTGACCTTGGCGAGCTTCTGGAACGCCCAGAACAGGGGCTCTTGGAGATCCTCCTTGATCGGCCCGGCCGGCAGCGTGAACCTGGCCTTGTGCCGGGTGCCTTCACCGTCCTTCCAGACCGCGGTGAACTTCCACTGACCACCGCCCTTGGCGATGTCGTATTTGAGCTGCTGGGCGCTGGCGGGGCTCGCGACCAGCAGCGCCAGGATCAGACCGAGCCAACGCATGGGTGCCATGTTCCTGCTCCTTGGGTCCTCATCGGTCGAAGAGGCTGCCAGATTCACCCATTGTGAGCTCAGCGCATGGCGAGGGTGCGGGTCTCGTCGAAGTCCCAGGGCACGGTGCCAAAGGGCGTGCGCACCTGGGCCGAGACGATCAGCCCGACGCTCACCCCGGCCTCCTGGTCCACCACCGCTTCCACGACCGCCGCCGCACTCTCCAGCAGGTCGATGCCGACGGGCAGGCTGACCTGGCGCGCCTCGGTGCCGTCGAGCCCGCTGACGGACCCCAGCCAGCCGCTGGCGACCTCGTGGCCCTCGACCGAGATGGCGTAGAAGAACTCGTCCAGGCCGATGGGGCCGCCTGGGTTGTCCAGCTGAACGTCCACGGCCAGGTCGGCCTCCTGCCCCCACCAGTCCACGGACTCCAGGCGCAGGGCGTCCACTCTGGCCTGGGGTCGGCGCAGCGCTGGGAAGTCGCCACCGTGCTCGAACGGCACGCGGACCTCGTCGAAGACCCCTTCGAAGCCAAACGCGCCGTGCAGGGTCCAGGGCACGCTGTCCACGCCCTGGGCCACGCCGACCAGGTCGATCAGCTCGGCGAAGTCCACGCTCACCGGGACCACCACCGACGTGGTGCCCCAGGGCTCGATGGTCAGGCCGTCGGTGTCTACGCCGTCCAGGAACGGTCGGTCGTCGAAGTCCAAGGCCCACTCGAAGGAGCTCAGGTTCAGCCCCACGCCGTTGGGGTTGTCCAAGCGAAAGGTGAACTCGCCGTCGGCCCCGTCGAAGTCCAGGCCGGTCAGGCTCAAGTCCTGAAAGCTGACCTCGGGACTGATCTCCTCGACCAGCTCCAGCAGGTCCTCTGCGGGGATGCAGCCCGTGGTCAGCAGGACGGCGGCGGCGGGGATCAGGGCGGAACGGGACATCGGGGCCTCCAGTCGTGTGCTTGGAGGGCTCCAAGAGGCGGATCATTCACGCCGGGATGTCACAGGGTGTCTGGAACCGCTGCCCGGCAGATGGCGTCCGCCGGCCCGCCGATCCCCGCGGTATCGTCGCCCTTCGGTACAGCGAGCGCCCCATGACCCGACTCCTCCTCCCCCTGGTCGGCGGCCTGCCATTGCTCCACGCTTGCGTGGACACGGGCGTCACCAGCTTCAACGCCAGCCCCGTGATCGTGATCCTGTCCCACCTGGACGG
>CAZFLE010000251.1:0-6515 GCA_964519895.1 uncultured Enterobacterales bacterium
TCGGGCAGGTGGGCCCCGACGAACCACGCGGCACAGGAACACTGGGCGTTGGCCCGGTCCTTGACCGAGTTCTTCATGTCGGCGACCGGCGAACGGAACTGCTGGCGGTGCAGCTCGGGGGCGAAGAGCAGGGGATGCACGACCTCGCCCGAGCGGCGGCCGGCGGCGACCGCGGCATGCTCGCAGCGCTCGCTGTTGGTGTAGATCGACGCGTGCACCTTGCCGCCGGTGACCAGGGCGGCGCCGGTCAGGGTCGCCACGTCGATCACCAGATCCGGGCTCAGGGTCTTGCAGGCCCAGGCCACGCCGTCCGCCAGCACCAGCCGGCCCTCGGCGTCGGTGTTGTTCACCTCGACAGTCTTGCCCGAGAACATCTCCAGGACGTCGTCGGGTCGCGTGGCGTCGGGGCCGACGCTGTTCTCGGCCAGGCACAGGATGGCGGTCAGGTCGTGGTCGACCCCGCGGCTCACCGCGGCCTGGAAGGCGCCGAGCACGGCGGCTGCCCCGCCCATGTCTCCCTTCATGCCGGGCATGTGGTCCTTGCCCTTGAGCGACAGGCCGCCGGTGTCGTAGACGATGCCCTTGCCGACCCAGGCGACCGAGCGGGTCGCGCCTTCTGGCCGGTGGCTCAGGGCCACCAGCGCAGGACCGTGGGTCGCCGCCTTGCCGACCCCCCACAGCCCGCCGAAGCCGCCGTCGCGCAGGTCCTCGCCAGAGATCACCTGGAGCTCGGCGCCCGTGGCCAGAGCGACGGCCCGGGCCTCGGCCACGAAGGCGGTGGTGTGGAGCTCGCTGGCTGGGGCGTCGACCAACCGGGCGGCCAGGCGCACGCCGTCGGCGGCCGCCTGGAAGCCGTCGACGGCCACGGGTCCGTGAGGGCCCACGGGCACGACGGTCACCGCGCGGGTGCGGGTGTCGCCCGAGCGGTGGTCGTAGAGGGGGTAGGCCCGAGCGACGGCCAGGACCGTGGCAAAGGCGTGACTGGGCTCGGACACCGCGACCAGCACACCCACGTCGCCCTTGCCCCCCTGCTTGACCAGGCCGGGCACGGCCCAGGCGCGGGACGCGCTCATGTGGCGGCTGCAGGCCTCGGGCAACACCGCCAGCACGACCTTGCGCTCTCCGACCCAGCTCTCGGTCGACGCGCCGGTCTGTGCGGGCTCCGTGCGGCGGAGCATCGCGGTCCAGGTCTCGGCGGGTACCGGCACCAGAGCCCGCACGCCGTCGCTCTCGAGGGCGGCCTTGCGCCCGACCACGACCAGGGTGGGCGTGTCGGCGACGGCCAGGGGATCGGGGCTGCAGGCGAGGTTCGTGCGGGTCGGCATGGGTCGGGGCTAACACGGGGGTCCGCGGTTAGTCCGAACCCGGAGGTGGACTGCATGGACCAAGCGGTGGACCGGCCGTGGGCCCTGAAGGCCCTCCTGGTCGTGCTGGCAGCCGCCGCGGGCATCGCGGCGTACCTGGGCTGGGCCCACATCCAGCTGTCCCACGGCACCGGTGCCTTCGAGAGCCTGTGCGCCGTCGGTGAGACCTTTGACTGCGACCGGGTCAACACGAGCGCCTGGTCCGAGCTGCTGGGCCTGCCGATCAGCCTGTGGGCGCTGCCCGTCTATGCCGCGATGGCGTGGCTGGGCGTGCAGGGCGGGTCTGCAGGGGAGCGCGGGCGGCGGGCGCGGGGCGCCTTGCTGGTGCTGGCGGGCTGGAACGTGCTGGTGTCCCTGGGGCTGGGTGTCATCAGCGCCACCCAGATCGGGGCCTTCTGCCTGTTCTGCATCTCCCTCTATGTGCTGCACACCCTGGCGCTGGTGCTGGTCTGGCTCAGCGACCGGGCGCGTCGGCCCGCCCTGCCCGTCGGAGTGGACCTGGGTTGGAGCCTGGGACTCCTGGGCGGACTAACGGCCATGGCGTTCTTCGTGCACAGCCAGCTCGCGGGCCAGCTCGACGCCCAGGTCATCGCCGCCATCGAGGCCGGTCCAGTGCCGACCGCCGCCACCCTGGACGCCCCCCGTACCGAGATCCGGGACGGCGGCAAGGTGCGCCTTCCCCAGGCATCCGCCGACGTGGTGGTCCGGGACTTCGACCACGCCTGGGGGCCCGTCGACGCCGCCGTCACGGTGGTCGAGTTCGCGGACTTCGAGTGCGGCTACTGCCGCCGCCTGAGCCACGTGATGCACACCGTGCGCGATCAATATGTCGACCGGGTCCGGTTCGTGTTCAAGCACTACCCGATGGACCGCGAGTGCAACCCCCACATGCGCCGCACCCACCACCCCGACGCCTGCGAGGCAGCGATGGCGGCGCGCTGCGCGGGGGCCCAGGGCGCCTTTGAGCCCTACCACGACCGGCTCTTCCGCAACCAGGATCACCTGGACGGGCACAGCCTGCGCCAGCACGCAGACGATCTGGACCTGGACCTGGTGGCCTTCGACGCCTGCCTGGTGGACCCGGCCGAGCGGGCCCGGCTCAAGGCTGACATCGACGACGGCAAGGCCCTGGGCATCACCGGCACGCCGCGCACCTATGTCAACGGCCGCATGTTCAAGGGCGCGGTCAGCGAGGCGGTGCTCGATGCTGCGATCCGGGTGGCCCTGGGTGACGCCCAGGCCGCCGCCGACGGCATCGTGCAGACCCGGCGCGAGGTCGTGGTGGACAAGCCGCTGCCGAAGGGTCCGGTGGCGATGGTGCCGCTCCAGGTGGCTGGCGAGACCGTGTGGATGGACGCGGTCGAGGGCTCCCTGGACGACGCGGGTCGCGCGGCCAGCGTGGCCGGGGTGGCCCCGGGCCAGGTGACCTGGCATGGCGCGCGGTCTGCGTGCCGAGCAGCCGGCAAGCGCCTGTGCACGGCCGCCGAGTGGCGCACCGCCTGTTCGGGCACCGAGCCCGTCGACGACGACGGAACCGGCTCGGCCCTGGACGACTTCCTCGAGGGCCGGCTCTATCCCTACGCCGAGCACCACCGGGCGAACTGGTGCTACGACGGGGGCAACCGGGAGAAGAGCAAGGCCCGCACGACCGGGCGCATGGCCGCTTGCCGCACCCCCGAAGGCATCTTCGATCTGGCGGGCAACGTGGCGGAGTGGGTGGGGTCCGACCCGGACTCGGCGGCCCTGCTCGGGGGGCACTTCTACCTGGGTGACAAGGCCCACTGCGGGGCGCTCTACGACGTCTTCGGCACGGGCCTGTCCAACCCCACCACGGGCTTCCGCTGCTGCAGCGACACCGCAGAGCCCGAGCCGGTCGACGTGGTCGATGCCCCGGAGCTCGCTCGCGGCGTGGTCGGCGAGCCCCTGCCGGCCTTTGATGGGCCGGGCCCGGGCGGGGGCAACATCAGCTCGGCGCTCCTGGGGGGCAAGGTCGGCCTGGTGAACTTCTGGGCGAGCTGGTGCGGGCCCTGCCAGAAGGAGCTGCCAGCCCTGGCCAAGCTCCAGTCGGACCTGGGCAACGACGACTTCCTGGTGTTGGCGGTCAACGTGGACCGAGACCCGTCCGACGCCCTGCAGATCGTGTCCCGGAGCCGCTTCCCATTCCCCGTTCTCATGGACGCCCAGGCGGAGATCCTGGGCATGTTCGACGTGGCCTCGATGCCTACGAGCGTGCTGGTCGACCGCGACGGCACGGTGGTCGACGTGCACACCGGCTACTCCGAGAAGTGGATGACCGAGCTGCGGGCCCAGGTCACCGAGATGATCGCCGAGTGACCCTGCGGCGGGTCGAGTGGGCCGTGCTCGCGGTCGCTCTGGCGGTGCGCTGGGGGGGGCTGGCGAGCATGGCCGAGACCCCCTGGGCCGACGCCCCCCTGGTCGACGCCTACACGTACTGGGAGCAAGCCAAGCAGCTGCTGGCGGACAAGGATCCCTTCCGCGGCGGGTACTACCAACCGCCTGGGTACCCGCACTTCCTGGCCCTGGTGAGTCGGCTCGGCGGCGACGAACCCAGCCTGGCGTGGGTGCGCCAGGTCCAGGCGCTCTTGGGCTGGCTCACGACGGTGGGCGTGCTGGTGCTCGGTCGACGCCTGGGTGAACGGCTCGAACAGCCTTGGCTCGGCGCGGCTGCGGCCGGGCTCTACACCCTCTACCCGACGGTGATCCTGTTCGAGCAAGACATCCTCACGCCGGCGCTGACCGGAGCCCTGTTCGTCGGGGCGCTGGTCCTGGTCTGGCTGCGGGACTCGCTGACGAGCTGGCGGGGGGCGCTGGCGGGACTGCTGCTCGGGGTCTGCGCGGCGGTGCACCCCACGTACCTGCTCGTGGTTCCCCCGCTGATCTGGATCCTGCGCCAGCGGCGCAAGACGGTCCTGGCCCTGGGGCTCGGACTGGCCCTGGGGCTGGCCCCGACGACCGTGCGCAACTGGCGGGACTTCGACCAGGTCGCGCTGGTCAGCCACAACGCGGGCCTGAACCTGTTCCTGGCCAACAACCCCGACTGGAAGGACACCGGCTTCCTCAAGGCCGGGCTGCCCTTCCGCCAGCTGGTGCTCGAGGCCGAGCCCCACCTCAGGGACTCCTTTGCCCGCAACGAGTACTGGCTGGATCGGACCCGGAGCGAGGTCCTGGAGGACCCGGCGACCTGGCTCGGCGGCGTGGCGACCCGAGCTCTGTGGTCGGTGAACCGGCTGGAGATCCCCCGGAACGAGGACTACCGCTGCCGCACCAGCAAGGGGGCGCTCTCCTGGGTCGGGTGGCTACCGGTTCGGTATGCCTGGGTGTTTCCGCTGGCGCTGCTGGGCGGGGTGCGGAGCTGGCGCCGGGGGGAGCGGGGCCTGGCGCTCCTGTGGGGCGCACTGCACGCCCAGCTGTTGATCTTCCTGGTGGCGGACCGCTACCGGGTGTCCACGTGGCCGCTGGTCGCCCTGGCGGGGGCAGGGGGCCTCGGGGTGGTGTTGGACTGGGTCCGGGCGCACCGGGTACCCGGGCGCACCTGGGTCTGGTGGCTGCCCGCGGTGGTGGTGCCCTGGGTGCCCATCGACGAGCGGGCCGGACCGCAGCCGGGGTGGTGTCTGCACGTCGAGGGACACTTCGCCTGGATGGCCAAGGACTTCCCGCTGGCGGCCCGCCGCTACGAGGCGGCCCTGACCGCTGACTCGGGCGCTCTGAACACCCGGTACTGGTTGGCCCAGGCCCTGCACGAGCTGGATCGCCACGATGACGCGGCCGATGCGCTGGGGCCCGTGCTCGCGGCCTTCCCGGCCAGCTACCCGGCGCTGATGCTCATGAGCCGCATCCACAGCGCTCGGCGGGACTACGCCCAGGCCGCGCGCATGGCCGGCCGGGCCTACCGGGTGCCGGGGCCCCGGACCAACACGGGCATTCGCTGGATCAAGCTGCTGCTCCGGGCTGGCGATCGGGCTGGGGCCGAGGCCGCCGCAGCTGCCGATCCCAAGCTGGCCGAGCACCCCAAGGTGCTGGAGGCGCTCAGCCGCTGACCGCCGGCTGATCGTGATCGTCCAGCGCGTCGTCGACCACCTGCAGCGCGGTGCGCAGGCCCTCGTGATCCAGCTGGTCCAAGGGCAGCTCGCACAGCTTCACCAGCCGCTCATTGGCCGTGCGCAGCAGCGCGATCAGCCGATTTGCCAGCGCCAGGTGGAAGAACGCGGCGCCGGAGGGGTTCTCGCGCCAGAGCAGATCGAGGTCCTGTCGATCAAAGCGGGAGAGAGTGGTGTCGTCGACGGCGCGCACGGTGCACGAGTGCAGGCTGGGCTCCAGCAGGTTGGCCACGCCCAGGAACCCGCCCGGACCCAGTCGACGGGTGGCCCGTCCGGTCTGCTCGATGGTCAGCGTGCCCTGGTGCACGACCACAAAGGTGTCGGCCGGGTCGCCCGCGTTGAACAGGAGCCGCCCGGCGGTCACTTCCTCGACCGGGAAGCGCGGGGCCAGCGACGACACGACCCGCTCGGGCAGGGACGAGAACAGCGGGCACTGGACCAGATCGGCAGGACGGGCCATGGGTCTATGCCCCCCCCAGCCAGCTCTGGAGCCGGCTCGCCAGAGAGCCCTGCTCGGCACCCAGGATGGTCGCCAGCCGGTGGTCGACCTCGCCCGGTGCGGCCCCAGCGAGCGCGTCGCGCACCAGGGCGGCCTTGGCACGGGTGTGGCGCAGGCGCTCGCTCACCAGTCGGGCACAGGACCTGAGCAGCGCCCCGGCGGCCGCGTCCTCGAGGATCAGGCGCTCCAACAGGCCGTCCCGGGACAGGTGGGCCAGGCGCAGATCGCCCGTCGCCACCGCGGCGGCAGAGCGGGGCGCGGGAGACAGCACGGCCATCTCCCCGACCACCTCGCCGGGGCCCAGGATCGCCAGCTTCAGCGTGTCGCCGGCTTCGGTGCGGCGGCTCAACCGCACGTTGCCGGACACGATCAGGAGCAGCTCGTGACCTGGATCGCCTTCGCTGAAGAGCACCTCGCCGTCGGCGTGTTCGGTCTGAACCAGGCTGTCGAGGAAGGCCTGCTGACGCACCGGCGGCAGCGAGCCCAACAGGGGAAAGGTCGTCGTCATCGCGGCGAGTGTATCCCCAGGCCCCC
>CAZFLE010000252.1:0-6492 GCA_964519895.1 uncultured Enterobacterales bacterium
GACACCGACACGACAGTCTTCGACACGATCATCACCGTCATCGATCCGGCGACCGGGCTGACCGCCTGCTACACCCCTGGCGACCCCTGGAACGTCGACGTGGCCGACAAGACCTGCATCGCCGAGGTGACGGTCCAGGGCTCGGTCGAGGACTTCCAGTCGGGCAATGGTGTCGCCTCGGCCAGCGTCTCGCTCTACGAGAACGACGACGCCGGCACGCCAGCGAGCGGTCTGGCCACGGCCAGCAAGGACGGCCGCTTCTCGGTCAAGACCGACGCCTGCAGTCCGCTGAGCGCCCGCATCGAGGCCACGGGCCAGGTCACCACCACCACCGCCCACGTGGTCCTGGAGCCAACCGACCCGGTCGTGGGCAGCTTGGGCTCGGTGTCGTCGTCCACCTACAGCCTGGTCCAGTCGATCCTGGGCATCACCCAGGCCGCGGGCAAGGGCTTCGTGATCGGCCAGGTCCAGGACTGCAGCGGCTCCCCACTGGAGCTCGCCCAGGTCATCCTGCTCGACAGCAGCGGCGCCTATGACGCCGACCAGGAACCCGCGTACTTCACTTCGAGCTTCCCCGACGCCAGCCAGGCGTGGACGTCGGCCGATGGGCTGTTCCTGATCGCCAATGCCCCCACCGGTGCGATCACCCTCGAGGTCTGGCTGGTGGCCGCCAAGGGCGAGGCGCCGACCCTGTTCGCGTCGATCCCCGTGCAGTCCGACGCCGACGGCATCGCCCTCAGCCAGGCGCCGATCGGTCAGCAGGATGGGATCCGCCTGCCCGACGACTGCCAGGCGCCCTGTAGCTGGTAGTCGGGTCGCCCTGAGGGTTCAGCCTCAGGCCGTCCGTGCTGCGGCGAAACATCAGGGAGATGCGAGGACCGGCGCTGGCCACCTTGGGCACCGCATGGCGCCAGGTGCGCTGCACCGTGCCCCCCATCACGATCAGGTCCCCCCAGCCCAGCTGGAAGGCCTGAGACCGTCCACCCCGGGCGGGCTTCATCAGGAATCGGCGGGGCTCGCCCAGGGACAGGATCGCCACCAGGGTGCCCGAGGGGCCGTGCTGGACCCGGTCCCCGTGCCAGGCCACGCTGTCCCGGCCGTCCCGATACAGCGCGGCGTGCAGCACGTCGAAGTCGGAGTCGTAGGCCCGTGCCAGGGCCGCTTGGACCTGGCCCAACACCGGGTGCAGCGCCGGCTCCAGGGAGAGTCGGGCCGTGAGCCGGGGCACGGCGACCTCGCGGTCGTACATCCATCGCCGCTCGTGGCGCCAGGCCGCTGCATCTCGCACGGCGGTAAAGAGGAGTTCATGCCCCCGCAGCCAGCCGGGCAGGTGGTCCAGCCAGGCACCATCTCCCAGCACGTGGCGCCTGAGGCGTGCCAAGCCCGGGTCCACCTGGACCCGGGCGCCGCCGAAGAGACTGGGAGCGCGGGACGACACCCTCTGAAGATACTGAACATCCGTTCAGGTGTCCAGGGGGCGGGGGCCCGAATCTGGGACAATGCCGCCTGTGGTCTCCGCGCTGCTGTTCTCCCTGCTGACGACCGGGTCGCCCTCTGCTCGGGCCGCCCCGATCTGCACGCCGCGGGACGACGAGGAGACCGCGATGTCGGCGGAGATCCTGCTGGAGGCCGTGATGGCCCGCTCGCCCACGGACGCGGCCCAGACCGTTGAAGTGCTGAGACTGGGCACCTTGCGCTGCAGTGACCATGCCGGCGTGGTCCAGGCCATGGCCCAGCAGGCGGCGGGTGGGCGCTCGGACCTGAGCAAGCAGATCTCCGTGGGCGCATGGCGCCACCTCCAGGCCTTGCGGCCGGACTCGCACCTGAACCCGTCGTACCAGGCGAGGGTGGTGCACCTGGAGGCCCGCAGGGCCCCTCTGGACCTGGATGTCCTGGCGGTCCACGTCGACGACTTCGAGAAGCGCTACGGGCCGGGCTCGGGCTGGGAGGAGGCCCTGGCTGCGGACCCGGAGCTCCAGATCGCCCACCGCGTGATCCGTCGGGACGTGCTCCAGCTCGCCGCCAGCGCCGCCCACGCCCGGGCCAGGGAGACCGATGCCGCCGAGGACTGGGACCGGGCGCTCACCTGGACCCTGCGCCTGGGCGGGGACGGCACGGATCCGGTGGCCACCCGCGCCTGGGCGCTGGCGGCGTGGGAGTCCGGCGACCGCCCGCGCGCCGAGACCGTGCTGCGCGAACAGGCCGAGACCCGACCCGACCACGCCCTCGCCGCCTTGGGCATGCTGGCCACGCTGCACTGGAACACCCGGGTGGTGACCCGAGGAAGCCTGGCCGCCCCCCCCGAGGCGCCGGAGCCAGAGGACCTGTTGTTCCTCGAAGGGGGCCACATGCGCCCTCGGTACGCCCTGGCGGTGGGCGACCGCGCCCTGCTGCGGGCGACCGACGACTACCTGGCCCTCGACCCGCCCGGCGACGCGGACCCCACGCCGGCCTCGCTGGCCCTGGCCGCCGCTGTGGTCACCGTGACCCACGGCCAGCTGCCCGAGAGCAGGGCACGGCTCGCGGCGCTGATGTCCCGCTGGCCGACCTCGCCAGAAGCGTCCCAGGCCGCTCTGACCCTGGCCGCCATCGGTGCGACCTACGCCCAAACCCCTCGTCGCGATCGGCCGCCGGATCTCTGCCAGGACCATGCGGTGGCTGTGGGCTGGGCCCAGGCCGCCGCAGCGGACGCGGACCCCGCGGCCCTCGACGCGATCGAGGCCTGGCGAGCCCCCCGGTGCCGCGGTGGTGCCGCGGAGTGATCGGCACTAAGCCCCCCGCTTCCAAGGCCTGGGAGACCCCGTGAAGGACAAGCACATCGCCATCCGCATCGAGCAGTGCCTGTCGCTGGCCAAGGCCTCGAATTGCCCCCGCCGCAAGTTCGGCGCCCTGTTGGTCGACCCGACCCGCAACGTGGTGTTGATGGACGGCTACAACGGGGGCCCCCGCGGCGGCGGTCACCTGTGCGGCGGCGACGAGTGCCTGCGGGACACCCAGCACGTGCAGAGCGGCACCCGCATGGAGGTGGGCTGCCACCACGCCGAGATGAACGTGGTGTGCAACGCGGCCGCAGGGGGTGTGGCGACCCGAGGCGCCTGGCTCATCGTGACCGGCGAGCCCTGCATGATGTGCAGCAAGATGATCCACCACGCCGGCATCGCCCGCGTGTTGGTGGTCGAGGGCGGGTACGTGGGCGCCAATGGGTGCGACTACCTGCGCGCCCACGGGGTCGAGATCCAGTCCGTCGAAGGTCCTCAGGACCCGCGCTTCGCGGACTTCCCCAGGTGAGACAAGCGGCCGGCCGGGTGGTGTTGAGCGCGCTCATCGTGCTGCACATCGTGGCCGGGATCGCCAGCGAGGCGCGGGACACGGCCTGGGGTCGACCGGTCTACGACGTGCTGCGTCCGGCCCAAGCGTCCCTGGCTCTCTGGCAGAACTGGGCGATGTTCAGCCCCCCACCGCGGGCCACGTCGGGCCTGGTCGCCGAGGGTCGGCTGCCCGACGGCAGCTGGGTCCCCCTGGACCTGCCGCGGGGGCTGGGCCAGCCCGGTGAGCTCGTCCTGCGCTACGACCGCTTCGGCAAGCTCGAGCGCTCCGCCTTGAAGGAGAGCAGGGCCCGTCTGCAGCGCAGCATCGCTCACTGGGTCTGCCGACAGGCCCGGGACGGGGGCACCCCGGTCGACCAGGTGCGCATCCTCCAGCACAGCGTCAAGACCCCCCGGCCGGCCCTGCGCGGCCAGGTCGACCCCAAGGGCGAGCGGAAGAGCCGCCGCCGGGTGGTGTGCCGATGACCGGGCTGTGGCAGAGCTGGTCCAGGGCCTGGTTCCACCCGGTCAGCGCCCGGGGGGTGGCGGCGCTGCGCATCGGGCTGGGTCTGCTCCTGTGCGACCAGCTCCTGGCCCTGTGGCCGCACCTGGCTGGCCTGGTGGGCCCCGACGCCCTGGTCTCCGTCGAGACGGCGCGGGCCCAGATCCCCGTGGGGCGCTGGACCCCCTTGGACGGCTTCGAGACCCTGGGGGCGACCCAAGCCCTGGTAGGCTCGGCGATCGTGGCCGGGGTGCTGTTCACGCTGGGGCTGGGCGCGCGGGTGGCGGGCCTGTACAGCGTGGTGGTCCAGGCCTGGCTCTATCAGCGAGACCCGTTCTTCATGAACGGCGGCGATCGGGTGCTCCGCCTCGGAGTGCTGTATCTGTGCACGGTGCCCTGCGGCGCGGCCTGGTCTGCAGAGGCCTGGCTGCGCCACCGCTGGCGGCCCTTGGCCGGGCCGACCAGTCCCCTGGTCCCCGCCACAGCCACGGTGCTCATCCGACTCCAGCTCCTGGTGCTCTACACCTGGTCTGGCATCCAGAAGGCCAGCACTGCACTCTGGCAACAGGGAGACGCCCTGTACTACGCGCTCTCCAGCGGCAACTACGCGCGGGCCCTCCACCTGTGGGACGACGCGCTGGCGGTGCCCCTGGTGCAGGGCCTGCTGCGGTTGAGCACCTGGTCCGTGCTGACGTGGGAGTGCGGTTTTGCGCTGCTGGTCCTGTGGCCTCGGACCCGTCGACTGGCCCTGGTGGCCGGTGTGGGCTTCCACCTGGGCATCTTCCTGACCATGAGCGTGGGCACCTTCTCCACGGCCACACCCCTGCTGTTGCTGGCTTGGCTTCACCCTGCCTGGGTGGAGCGTCGGCTCGGGCACGGCGCACCATCACGGTAGACTGCTCAGCGTGGGCGATCCGTGGGTGAGAGCCCCCGTCGGAGGCAACCGGCATGGAGATTGTGGCCCTGGTGCTGGGAGGGATCCTCCTGGTCGGTGTGGCTGCCTACGTGAACCGGGACACCCCCGCTCGCCAGGAGCGGGCCCGCTGGGCCCTCGCGGCCAAGAACCTGGGACTCACCGGAGACCCGGGCAAGCTGGCCGGGCGTCTGGAGGGGGTCGATCTGGAGGTGCGCATCGTCGACGGCGACACTGCCCGGCCGTCGATCGAAGCGGTGGCCACCCCGGACCAGGAGACCCGCGTCTCGCTCCGCCAGTGGCGGGAGGGGCGCTCACGAGACGGGGCGGTGCGCACGGGCGACAAGGCCTTCGACAAGGTGTGGGTGGTGCGGGGCGACGCCCCGATGGTGCGAGCGGCGCTGGGGCCCAAGGTCCGGGAGACGCTGCTGGCCTTTGCGGCCGCGCGGGAGCTCGAGGTGACCCGGGGCGCGGTGCAGATGAAAGTGCTCGGGGCCACCACCGAGCTGGCCCGGATCCAGGAGGTGGCCCGGCAGACCGCCAGCCTCGCCGCCGCCCTCTCGGTCTCCGAGGAGCAGATCGTGGAACGACTTGCCGCAAACCTGGCGGCTGAGCCGTCGGCCAAGGCCCGCAAGCACTGCCTGAGCCTGCTCATCGCGCACCACCCCGACGCCCCCGAGACAAAGGCCTCGATCCAGCAGGCGCTCTCGGACCCGAGCGCACACGTTCGGGTCACGGCCGCCCTGGAAGCCGGCAAGGAAGGCATCCCCGCACTCGAAGAAGCGCTCGCCGACCCCGACGCGCCGTTCCAGCTGCGCGACCAGGCGGCGTTCCAGCTGAGCAAGACGGCCCCGGTGCCCCGGGTCGAAGAGCTGCTGCGCCCCTACTTGGTCGACGGCCATCCCATGCGGGCCGCGGCGGTCGAGAGCATGATCGCCCGGGGCGCAGACCCGGGTCTGGCGCCCCTGATGACGATGCTGCGCAGCAACGACCCGGACGAGATCTGTGTCGGGGCTCGTTGTGTCGGGGCCCACGGCTACAAACAGGCCGAGGTCACCCTGGTGCAGCTGGTCAGCCACGACGACAAGAAGGTCCAGGTGGGCGTGGTGCATGCGCTGGGCCAGGTCGGCACCAAGCGAGCGCTGGGCGTGCTCAAGAAGCGGAGCACGGACCCGACGGCTGGGGCGCGCCTCAAGCGGGCGGCCAAGGAAGCTGTGCGACGGATCGAGGCCCGGGCGACGGTCTCGGGCTGATCAGTACCGGCCGGGCCCCATCAGAGCCCTGGCCGCCAGCACGCCCGACCAGCCGCTGACCCCCAGGCCCGGATGGGTCCCGCTGGACCCCAGGAACAGCCCGGGAATGCCGGTGGTGTGGCGGGACAGGTCCGGGGTCGGGCGCAGGGCGTGGAGCTGGTCCAGGCCCAGCTCGCCGTGCAGCAGGTGGCCGCCCTCGAGGCCATAGCGCTCGGCCAGGTCTGCCGGGGTGAGCACTTCGGCGGCCACGAGCTTGTCGCGGACCCCTGGGTCGTGCTCGGCCAGCACGTCCAGGACGGCGTGACCCAGGGCGTCCCGAGCGGCGTCGGTCCACCCCCCGTCCAGATCGACCGCCGCGCCGTGCACCAGGATCGACGCCACCTGGTGCCCGGACGGCGCCAGGCTCGGGTCGGTGAGACTGGGCAGGCGGACGTCGAGGGCCGGCCGCTTCAGGGGCCGCCGGTGCTTGGCGTCGTCGAAGGCCCGCTCCCAGTCGTGGGGGTGGGCGCCGACCCGGAA
>CAZFLE010000253.1:0-6483 GCA_964519895.1 uncultured Enterobacterales bacterium
GTGCTGATGGTGCTCCAGCAGCGCCTGACGCCCATGTCCCCCAGCATGGATCCGACCCAGCAGAAGATCATGCGCATGATGCCGCTGGTCTTCGTCTTCATCATGTACAGCTTCCCCTCGGGACTGGCGCTGTACATCCTCGTCAACACGATCCTGTCGATCCTACAGATGTGGCTGGTGAACAAGGCCTACCCGATGGTCACACCACCAGCCGCCCCCGCCGCAAGCAAGGCCTGAACACGGCCGCGGCACACCGGAGCCAACCAAGATGATCCGTTCAATCCCCGAAGGCGTCTCAACCGTCAACACCGAGGGCGCCCACATCAAGGGTGCTGTCACCCTCGCTGCCACCGAGCTGGGCGTCACGCCCGCTGCCGTGCAGTTCACCATCGACAAGGACTGGTTCAAGAACCAGGGCGGTGGCTCCCAGCCCCGCGACACCGTCAAGATCATCGCCTGGGTGCGAGACGCCGAAGAGGTCGAAGCCGCCCAGGACGCCGAGAAGTGGCTCCAGGGCCTGGTCGAGCGCATGGGCTTCGAAGGCCAGGTCACCGCGAACATGCGCGATGGCGGCGTCATCGTGCTCCAGGTCAACCTCAAGGACCGGACCCCTCACTTCGTGGGCCGCCGGGGCGTGACGCTCCAGGCCATCCGCCACCTGCTCGAGCAGTCCGTCGGTGCTGACTACCCGGACAAGTCCTTCCGCCTCGACGTGGCCGACAACCGCCCCCGTCGCGACGACGACGAGCGCAGCGCCCGAGGCGACCGGGACGACCGTGGCCGGGGCCGTGGCCGGGGCCGTGACCGGGACGACCGTGGCCGTGGCCGGGGTCGGGACCGGGATCGCGACCGGGGTCGGGGTCGGGACCGCGACGACCGCCGCGGTGGCGACCGCGACGAGGCCAACGCCGCCCGGCTGGGCAAGATGGCCGCCAACATCGGCAAGCGGGTCCGCAAGACCGGCGAGGCCGAGATCGTGCGCAAGGAGCTCAACAGCTACGACCGCCGGGTGGTGCACATGGCCATCGCCGACATGGACGGCGTGGGCTCCCGCAGCCTGGGTGACGGCAGCCACAAGCAGATCGAGATCTACAAGGACGGTGGCGACACCGGCTCCGACGTCGGCGCTGGCGAGGAGTAGCCTCCATCCCCGACGTCATCGTGGCCTGCGCCACCGGGTGGTCCCGGTCGGCGCTGGCTCTGGTGCGACTCTCGGGACCCGGCGTGCAGCAAGTGCTCGCCGGGTGCTGTCGTCCTCGCGGTGGCTGGCCGCCCGCCCGTCGGGCGCGCCTGGCGCGGTTCTTCGACGCCGACGGGACCCTGGACGAGGGTCTCGTCACGCTGTTCGACGCCGGCGCGTCCTACACGGGCGAGGCCAGCGCCGAGCTGAGCTGCCACGGCAATCCGCTGCTGGTCGAGCGGCTGGTCCAGGCTGCGGTGACCGCCGGGGCACGGGTCGCCGAGCCGGGGGAGTTCACCCGGCGGGCGCTGCTGCACGGACGGCTCGACGCCACCCGAGCCGAAGCGGTGCTCCAGAGCATCGAGGCGACCAGTGCGCGAGGACTCCAGGTCGCCAGGGCCGGGCTGGACGGGGCGGTCGCCGAGCTCACCGAGGATCTTCGGGCCGGGCTGACCGGGGCGATCGCCGAGCTCGAGGCCTGGCTGGACTACCCGGGTGACGATCTGGCCCTCACCGACGAGGCCACGCTGGTGGCCGGACTGCAGGCCCTCAGGACCCGCGCGACGAGCGCCGCAGGGACCTTTCAGGCCGGTCGGGCCTGGGTCGACGGTGCCCGGGTGGCGCTCGTGGGGCCGGTGAACGCCGGCAAGTCGTCGCTGTTCAATGCCCTGGGGGGATCGGTCCGGGCCCTGGTCTCCGGGACCCCTGGCACGACCCGGGACGTGCTGGAGCGGCGGGTGGACCTGGGCGGGGTCGCCGTGACCCTGCTCGACACCGCCGGCGAGCGGGACGCCGAGGGGCTCGAGGCCCAGGGCATCGCCCTCGGACGCTCGCTCACCGACGACGCGGACCTGGTGGTGGTGGTGGTGCCCGCCCACGCCCCGGCCGACGCCGACGCGGTGCTGGCCCGGACCGCCGACCGGCCGCGGCTCGTGGTCTGGAATCACGGCGATCGTGGCGAGGCGCCGGCCGAGGCCCTGGTGACGACGGCCACGAGCGGGCAGGGACTGGACGCCCTGTCGGCGGCCATTCGCGACGCCCTGGTTGGCGAGGAGCCCGGCGCAGCGAGCGTCGTGATCGCGTCGGCCCGGCAGCGGGACCTGCTGCTCGCAGTGGCTCGGGCCGTCGACGCCGCGGTGGCTGCCCTCGCCGACGGCGCCGGCGTCGCGGTCGCCGCCGAGACGCTCTACGAGGGACTCGGCCGTCTCGATGCGTTGAACGGTCGGGACTCCCGGGAAGCGGTCCTGGACGAGCTCTTCCGGCGGTTCTGCATCGGCAAGTAGGAGGACGGGATGGTCTGGGTACTGTGGCTGGCCTGTGGCGCGCCACCAGGCGGAGGGGCACCGGCCGACGAGGCTCCCACTGCCGAAGCCCAGGCGCCCGCGGCGGCCCCGCGGCCTCGCGGCGGTCCGGTCGACTGGTGGATCGGCCCGCTGCCAGAGGATGGGAATCCCCTGGCCTACGGGGGCGCACGTGTGCCCTCGATCACAGTGGCCCTGGCGCACGTCCAGGTGGGCACAGCCGGAGATGCGCCCCCTGAGGTCCGCCAGGTCGTGGGGCGTCACATGAACCAGCTCCTGTACTGCTACGAGAAGCACCACCGGGCGTCCCCGACCCCGCCGGGCGCCCTGGAGGCGCACCTGGACATCGGGTCCGACGGACGCACGGCCAAGGTCGATGTCGTCCCGTCGCGACCCGAGCTGGCGGTCCTGGCGGGCTGCTTCGAGGGGCGCTTCGTGCGCTTCGACTGGGCGACGGGCCCTGCACAGGCCTCGGTCGGCTTCGTGGTCGATCCGGGCCTGCCCCTGGTGCTCCGGGGGGACGGCGAGACCCATGCCTACGGCGCGGTCGGCCCGGCCCGGATCCTGTCCGGTGAACTCTCTGCAGAGATCGCCCAGGGCCCGGTGGACGCCGTGGCGCTGGCGCTGCGGCTGTGCGCTTGGGCGCGCAGGGGCTGGATGGGGCCCGGCTCACCGCCTGCAGCGGGCCATGTCGCGCTACGCGTCCAGCTGGGCGCACCCGACGTGCTCTGGTCGACCCGGGTCTGGGCCGACGAGGACACGGTGGGCGATCCAGACCTGACCCTGTGCCTGGGCGCCCGGCTCCGCCAACAGCTGGGCACCCTGGAGGACCCAGGTCCGGCCGAGGTGGGGGTGACCGTGCGCTACAGCGGCTCTTAGCAGGCTTCTTCAGGAGCCTGTCAGAGCGCCGACCGCACCACGTCCGCCAGCTCTCCCTTCCGGTGCCACTGGACCCAGCGGGCGCCGTCGTCGCTCAGCACCCGGCCGTCGCTGCGAGCCTGCTCCAGAGCCAGGGCCTGGACGCGGGCACAGCGGACGGTGGCGTCGCCGGTGTCCGGCCCGGCCGGGTCCGCCTGGTGAGCCAGCAGGCAGGCGGCCATGGGACGCCACTCGGCGTCGGGCACGATCGCAACCCCGGGCCGATCGGCGGGCAAGCGAACCGGCAGGGCGAAGGTGGAGGAGTCGGCTGTGGTCGCGCTCCACAGGCCCGGGCGCACCCGGACGCTGGCAGCGTCGGCGAGGGATGGCACGGTGGTCAGGGCGAGCGCGGCGAGGACCAAGAGGCGAGGCATGACTCCCCCATCGGCTGTCTCACGGGCGCCTTGATGGTGCAATAGGGGTCTCCTCATGGACTCCTCGCGACGCTCTGAGCTCTTCCTCACCGGCCTCATCCTGGGCGGCATGGTGCTGGCCATAGTCTACGGCCTGGGTGCCCGTCAGGTCGAGGCCCTCGGCGCCACCGTGCCCTGGCTGACCTGGCCGGGCGTGCTGTTCAAGCAGCTGCTCCTGGTCATCATCTACCCGCTGGTGCTGGCGTCGATGGTCGTGGGCGTCGTGGACCTGGGCGACGTGCGCAAGGTCGGCGGGATCGCGGTCCCGGGCATCGTCTACTTCATGTGCACGACCGCCATCGCGGTGGTGCTGGGCCTGGTGCTGGTCAACGGCATCCAGCCCGGGGCCGGGGTCGATCTGGGCTCGGCCGCAGCGCCCAGTGTGAAGCACGCGAGCTTCGGGTCCTTCTTCCTGGACATGCTCAAGAACACGTTCAAGAACCCCTTCCAGAGCCTCGCCGGCGGCGACGTGCTGGGCATCATCGCCTTCGGTCTGCTGCTGGGCACGGTCACCAGCACCCTGGGCGACGCGGGCAAGCCCCTGGCCGACTTCTTCCGGGCGCTCAACGCGGCGCTGATGCGGCTCACGGGCTGGGTCATGTGGCTGGCGCCCATCGGGGTCTTCGGGCTGCTGCTCGACGTGATCGTCAGGCAGGGCGCCGACGTGCTCTGGTCGCTCAAGGACTACGTGTTCACGGTGGTCCTGGCCCTGGGCATCCACGGCCTGGTGGTCCTGCCGCTGATCGCCTGGCTCCTGGGGGGCGTCACCCCACGGCGCTTCTTCCAGGGCATGGGACGGGCGCTGTTGGTGGCCTTCTCCACCGCGTCGAGCGCGGCCACGCTGCCCACCACCATCGCCTGCGCCCAGGACGAGCTCGAGGTCCGCGACGAGGTCGCCGGGTTCATCCTGCCCCTGGGGGCGACGATCAACATGGACGGCACGGCGCTGTACGAGGCCATCGCCGCGATGTTCATCGCCCAGGCCTATGGCATCGACCTGTCGATGGGGGAGCAGGTGATCGTGTTCCTGACGGCGATGGCCGCTGCGGTCGGCGCGGCGGGCATCCCCAGTGCGGGCCTGATCACCATGGCCCTGGTGCTGACCGCGGTGGGACTCCCGCTCGAGGGCATCGGGCTGATCCTGGCCGTGGACCGGGTGCTCGACATGCTACGCACGACCATCAACGTGGGCGGGGACGCGACCGGGGCGGTGGTGCTGAACCGGCTGACCAAGCCCTGATCAGCCCGGGATGCTCCAGCCCCGGGCCCTACTGACAGATCCGATCGTTCCAGAGCACCAGGTTGTCGTCCTCGTCGCACTCGATCACCGCATCACCACCCGCGCCATCGTCGTCGATCCGGATCGCGAAGCCGTGAGAACCGAGGTCCGACGGATGGACCTCCACGTGAAGGGACTTCAGCGCCCGGCCGGGCTCGATGGCCTCGGTCAGCGTGCCCGAGGTCACCAGGGTCAGGGTGTCGTCGTCCTGGCGGTAGAAGGCCCATGGCGTGCCGGCGTCGACCGACACGGCGCCTTCGTTCTGGACCTGGAAGGCGATCTTCACCGGACCGTGCTCGCAGGAAGCGACGCACAGGTCGGTCACCCGGACGGTCAGGTCCGCACCGGCCGGGTCGTCGACCGCCGGGCGGGCCCGGTACACGTTGTGCACCTGCCAGGGGGGCTCGGGGTCGGCGGGCACGGTGCCGTCGGCGTTGACGTGGGTGACGGCGAAGTCGTGCACGTGCCAGGTCGTGCCGCTCTTCTGCCAGCCGTCGTCGACCCACCGCTGCGACCGTGCCAGTGCTGGTGAAGGCCACGATGTCCGTGACGCCGTCCCCGTCCACGTCGGCCAGCGCGGCGCCACCGTCGGCCCGGAAGCCGCTCTTGGACCACAGCTCGGACCCCGTGGCCCCGTCCAGGACCACCAGCGAGCCCGAGGAGAAGCTGGTCCCGCTGAACGCGATCACCACGACCTCTGGGTCGTCATTCTCGTCGATGCGGCCGTCGCCGTTGTCGTCGGTCAGGTTGCCGATGACCGGGGCCGTAAACGAGTTGTGGATGGCGCTGTTGCTGCTCAGCCCGGACCAGTGCCACTCCTGGACCACGTCCCACGGATCCGTCGGCGGTCTCCAGTCCACGCCGACGCAGTCCTCCTCCAGGGGCACGTCCTTGGCCCGACTGGTCTGCACGTCGCAGTCCTCGGGCTCGGGTGGGTCCCAGGTGGCGCCCGAGTCCACCGGCTCCTGGGTGTCCCATCCCGGCGGGAAGGGCACCGAGTCCCGCTCCTGGGGACTCGCCACGTCGTTGTCCACGCTGATCTCGTACTCGGTGCACGCGAGGCCGAGGGACAGGGCGAGGGCGAGGTTCATGAGGACTCCCAGGCGTTCTCCGGAGACGCTCCCCGTCGTGCGGGGAAGCGTTCGCCCCCATCGCAGGCCGGGTGAGCGCCAGGACGGGGACTCCAGCTGGGGAAGGAGCAAGTCCCATGCCACGACCGCTCAGGGCAGAGCTCGTTGGCCTCGATCCCTCCTTGAAGGCCCAGGCTCGACCGTGACACCGTACTGACTCCAGGAGGCAGTCATGAATCGACACGGGGTGGCAGCGATCGTGAGCACTGGCATGATGATTGCTGGGGGGGTCCGGCCTGGGCCCAAGACTTTGACGGCGACA
>CAZFLE010000254.1:0-6354 GCA_964519895.1 uncultured Enterobacterales bacterium
TCATCAAGACCTTCGGCTGCCAGATGAACGCCTACGACAGCACCAAGATGGGTGCATTGTTGGCCAAGGACGGCTTCGAGCCGACCGACGACCCAGCCTTGGCCGACCTGATCCTGGTCAACACGTGTAGCGTGCGCGAGAAGCCGGAGCACAAGCTCCACAGCTTCCTGGGCGAGGTCAAGCACCTGAGAGCCGGGGGCGCACGGATCGGCATCGCCGGCTGCATGGCACAGCACGCCGGCGAGCAGCTCTTCAAGAAGTACCGCCGCGACGTGGACTTGGTCTTCGGCCCCGACCAGGTCCCCAAGGTCCGCAGCCTCGTGGCCCGGGCGGCCCGGGAGCGGGTGCTCGACAACCGCTTCCTGGACCAGGCCGACTACGCCTTCGTGGCCGACCTGGCGCCGGTCCCGGCCAACCGAAGCAGCGTGGGCGCCTTTGTCACGATCCAGAAGGGCTGCGACAACAAGTGCACCTTCTGCATCGTGCCGGCGACCCGGGGCGTGGAGCTCTCCAGGCCCGCCGACCAGATCGTCGACGAGGTCCGGGCCGTGGTCCAGCGGGGGGCGCGGGAGATCACGCTCATCGGTCAGAACGTGAATTCTTATGGCCTCAAGGTCACGGCCGAGCCCACGTTCGCGGAGCTGCTGTACCGGGTGGCGGCCGTGCCCGGCGTGGAGCGGATCCGCTACACCACCAGCCACCCCCGGGACATGGGGCCCGACGTGGTCCAGGCCTACCGGGACCTGCCCCAGCTGACCAGCCACCTCCACCTGCCTGTCCAGTCGGGCTCGGACCGGGTGCTGCGCCGCATGAAGCGCTTCTACACGCGCGACAGCTACCTGCGGCTGGTCGACGCTCTGCGCAGTGCCCGACCGGACCTGTCCTTGACCACGGACATCATCGTGGCCTTCCCCGGCGAAACCGACGCCGACTTCGACGCCACCATGAGCCTGCTCGACGCCGTGCCCTTCGAAGGCGCGTTCTCCTTCAAGTACAGCCCGCGACCGGGCACCCCCGCCCTGCGCCTGACCGACCCACCGATCGATGCCCGGGTCGCGTCGGAGCGCCTGACCCGCTTCCAGGCCCGTCAGCGCGTGCTCCAGCTCGACAGCAACCGCGCGCTGGAGGGCCAGACCCACGACGTCCTGGTCGAGGGCCCCAGCAAGTGGGACGACCACGTGGTCTGTGGCCGCACGGGCACCTTCAAGATGGTCAACTTCCCAGGCCCGGCCGAGCTGGTCGGCCAGACCCTGCCGGTGACCATCACCCGCGGCTTCGTGAACTCGCTCCGAGGCGAGCTGGCGTCCCGTTGATCCGCCTCGAGGGCGTCACGGTGAGCGCCGGGGGCCGCGAGCTGATGAGCGGCGTGGACTGGCACGTGCGCCCTGGCGAGCGTGTCGCCCTGGTCGGCCGCAACGGCAGCGGCAAGAGCACCCTGATGCGGCTGCTGGTGGGGGACTGCGAGGCCGACTCGGGACGCGTCTGGCGCCGCAATGGACTGCGGATGGGGTGGCTGCCCCAGGAGGGCGTCGCCGGGTCCCAGGCGACGGTCTGGGACGAGGCCCGCAGTGGCATGACCGTCCTGTTGGCCCTCGAGGCCCGCCTGGTGGCTTGTCGCGAGTCCGTGGACGGCAGCGAGGAGAGCGTCGCCGCACTGGCCGATGCCGAGGACCGCTGGCGCCTCGCCGGTGGCTACGCCTGGGCCGAAAAGGTCGGCCAGGTGCTCCACGGACTGGGCTTCGTGCAGGCCGACTGGCCGCGGGCGTGCGACACCTTCTCCGGCGGCTGGCAGGTCCGCATCGCCCTGGCCAGGCTGCTGCTGTCCGATCCCGAGCTGCTGTTGCTCGACGAGCCCACCAACCACCTGGACCTGCACGCCCGAGGGTGGCTCGCCGACTTCCTGGCGGACCACAGGGGGGCGGTGGTGGTGGTCAGCCACGATCGGCACCTGCTGGACCGCTGCGCCACCGCGGTGGCCGAGGTCCGGCACGGCACCCTGCGCCGGACCAAGGGAAACCTGAGCCGCTGGCGCGTGCTTCGGGCCCAGGCCGACGCCGAGCTGCTTGCAGCCCAAGAGCGCCACCAGGCCGAGGCCCGCCAGGCCCACGAGCTCCAGCGCCGCTTCGGGGCCAAGGCCAACAAGGCCCGGATGGTGAAGTCACGGCTCAAGCGGCTGGCTCACTCCGAAGAGGTCGTGATCCAGGCCGACGCAGCGGCGCCCAGTTTGCGCCTGCCCGAGCCCGAGCCGGGAAGGGACGAGCTGGTGCGGCTGTGCGACGCCTCTCTGGGGTATGGGGACCAGGTGGTGCTGGACGCGGTGGCGCTCACGGTCCGGGCCGGGGAGCGGTGGGTGCTGCTGGGCCCCAATGGCGCGGGCAAGACCACGCTGCTGGACGCGCTCTCGGGTCGGCGGGCGCCCCTCCAGGGCCGTCGCGAGAGCGTGCGGGGCCTGCGGGTCGCGACCTTTGCCCAGGACCAGGCCCGAGAGCTCGATCCCGACGGATCGGCGGTGGACGCGGTCCTGGCCCGGTGCCCATTCACCACCGATCTCCGTGCCCGCAAGATCCTCGGGGCCCTGGGCCTGGCCGGGGAGCTGGCCTTGCAGCCCGTGGGCACCCTCTCGGGCGGCGAGCGCGTCCGGGTGAGCCTGGCCGTGCTGACCCTGTCCGGTGCCGAGCTGCTGCTGCTCGACGAGCCCACCAACCACCTGGACATCGTCACGGCCGAGGTGCTCGAAGACGCCCTGGCCCGGTGGACCGGCACCTTGGTGCTGGTGTCTCACGACCGGGCGCTGGTGAAGCGTCTGGCGACCCACGTGGCCCGGGTCGGCGAGGGGCGGGTGGTCGCGCACCCGGGCCTGCGCGACGAGGATCTCTTGCCCGGGGGCAGGCTCCGCGGTGGCGACCCGGTCGGCGGGCCCTCTGGCGAGGCGGACCAGGAGTGGCGCCAAGACAAGGCAACCCGGCGGGCTCGGGAGCGCGCGGTCCGCAAGCTGGCAGAGCTCGAGCAGGCGATCGAGGTGAGCGAGGTCGCGGTCGCAGCACTGGACGACCAGCTCGCCGCCCGGGCAGACGATGCTCCGGCCGTGGCCGAGCTCCTGGGCGAGCGCATGAAACTCGCGGACCAGCTGGAGGCTCAGCTGGAGGCGTGGGAGGCGGTCGGGGCGACCCTGGAATAGGACTACTGGAGCGTCCAGGACACGTCGCGGGCGAAGAGGGCCGTGGGGGCCCCGGTCTCGTCGATCTGGGACACCCGGACCTGGAGCTCGCCCTGCTCGCCGCTGACCGGTGCGTGCATCTTGAGGAAGGCCAGGGTCGGTCCGCCTCGGACGAGGGTGTCGGGGTTGACCTGGTGGCGGGTCTCGGCCAGCTTCTGCCCCCCGGCGTAGACCTCGCCCACGAGCCACCAGGCGGCCTGGGGTGGCGGGCCGCCATTGGACACCAGCACGGGCAGTTCGACCACCAGGCTGCCCATCTGTCCGATCACCAGCACCACGGGGTAGTTGTCGGCCAGGGGCTTCTTGCCTTCGGTCGTCACGGGCAAGCGGTAGGACTCGGGGCGGGTTCGGGCGACCTCGAAGGCCATCTCGAAGTCGTCCTCGTCGTCGTAGACGTTGAAGTCGTCTTCGGCGTTGGCGGCCTCGGCCGCCAGGCGTTCGGCGTTGCGGTCGCCCTCCTCGAGGAAGTCGAATTCGTCGTCGTCCGCCTCGGCGGAGGCGTCCTGGCCCAGGGCCAGGCCGAGGGTCATGAGCAGCAGCAGCGTCATCCCATCCTCCGAGAGAGGGCCGTCAATAGCCGGGGACGGCCTGACGATCCAAGACCCACGTCCCCTCCAATTGGTTTCATGGATAGGGGTCTACGTCGGCGGGAGCCCATCCGTGACGAATCCGCACATCACTGCATGGCGGACCCAGGCGCGGCGACGGGCCGTGGTCGAAGGCCCGCTCAGGCGGGTCGGGGGACTGGCCGCCCTGGCGACCGTCGCCGGCGCGGCGCCTGTCGTGGAGCCGGTCTTCTTCGCCTTCCTGGGTCGCCCCGGCGCCCTCGCCGCGGGTGTGGCGGGCATCGGCTTTCGTCTGGGCCTGGTGTGCTGCGGGGCCATGGCGCTCGCCACCTACACGGCCCTGGTGCGCAGCCCCGAGCGCAGTGTGCTGGACCCGCACCCGGTCGAGCCCGCCCGCCTGTTGCGGTACCTGCTCCTCCGGACTGGGTTGGAGCGGGCCGGCTGGGTCGCGGCCGCCGCCCTCTTCCTGTTGCCGCTGGTGCTGGCCGGAGAGTGGCTGGCCTGGGCCCTGGCGACGGCCGTGGCCGCGGGGGGCTGGGCCGTGGGGCTCCTGGCGGGCTTTTCGGTCCACCTGGCCAGCATCTGGGTCGCCGAGAGTCCCAGCCTGTCCGGCGTCTTGGAGCTGATCCGGGGCCAGAACCCCCGGCTCCAGGCCGCCTTGATCTATGCGCCGGGTGCAGCGCTGGCCCTGGGGGGCACTGCGGTGTGGGCTGCTTCGCTGGGCGCGGCCGGGGTGCTGAGTGGACAGCCCTTGCTCGGCCTTGGGTTGTTGGCGCCCTTGGTCGTCGGGTTGGCAGCCTGGTCCTTTGCGCCGTCGCTGGGGCGCGCCTGGTATCACCGGGCGACCACGCTGCTGGCGGAGATCGACGCCGCCTACGAGGGCCAGGAGGACCCGGAGGAGGCCCGGGCGGTCTACCTGGAGTGGGCGGTGCGCGGGCTGTCCCAGCCCCTTCGGCTCAGGGTCGTGCGCGAGCTGAGGGCTGGCTGGCGGGCCCATCGCAGCTGGCTCATGGCGACCTGGGGACTGGGCCTGGTCGGCGCGGTCGCGGCGTGGTCCAAGGACCCCGGCGCGGGCCCCCAGGCCGCTGCGATCGCTGGCGCGGGCATGGTGCTGGTCGCAGCGGTCGCCTTCCGCCTGCACGGGGCCAGCCCCGCCTGGTTGGATGCCTGGCTGGGCCTGACAGCGCGGGACATGAGGCTCGCTCGGGGGCTCGCGGTGTGGGGGTGGCTCCAGGGCCTGGTCCTGCTGCCCGTCCTGGCGCTGGCGATCCGGCAGGGCCTGCCAGCCGCTGGACACCTGGGCCTGGGCCTCGAGGGGGTCAGCGTGGCGCTGGCGGTCGTGGCCACCACCACATCAGGGTGGCGCCGATGGGGCTGGGCGGTCTATCTGCCGGTGGCGGTCGCCATCTGGGCCACCGCCACCGCGGGGAGTGTCACGTGAGCGCCATCGAGATCCGAGGCCTGCGCAAGGAGTTCGGCCGGGTGGTCGCCGTCGAGGCCGTCGATCTGGTGGCCGAGCCCGGTGAATTCGTCGCCCTCATCGGCCACAACGGCGCTGGCAAGAGCACCACCATCAAGGTCCTGACCGGCCAGCTCATGCCCACCGCGGGCACGGTGCACGTGGGCGGGGTCGACGTGAGCAAGGACCCGGGCCTGGCCCGGGAGAAGCTCGGCTATGTGCCCGAGGACCCGGCTCTGTACGAGTACCTCACAGCGCGGGAATTCCTGGAGCTCGTGGTAGCGCTGCGGGGGGCGGGGGATCTGGAAGAAGCCCTGGCCCTGACCGGGCTGGGAGACGACGCCGATCGTCTCATCCGGGAGTACAGCCAGGGCATGCGGCGCAAGACCGCCCTTGCCGCCGCGGTCGTGAGCAAGCCGCCGGTGGTCATCCTCGACGAGGCCCTCAATGGCCTGGACCCACCGAGTGCGGCTCGGGTCAAGGCCAGCCTGCGGGCCCTGTGTGAGCAGGGCACCACGGTGCTCCTGTCGACCCACGTCCTCGAGACGGTCGAACGCGTCGCAGACCGCGTCGTCATGCTCGCCCACGGCCGGGTGGTGGCCGACGAGCGCATCGCGGACATCGGTGCCGAGGGGCTCGAGGCCTTGTTCCTGGAGAGGATTGGGGAGAGCCTGGAGCGGTCCTAGGCCTAGGAGCTTGTGGGGAATTTGGGGGCCACCAACCCGGGTTCCGGCGGCGATGGCTGGGCCAAGCTCAACCGGGAACCTGCCAGCGTTTAGCCAATGGGAGCCTCGGTGCTTGGTCGACCGGGGTCGCCGAGGCGAGCGCTGGCGGTTTTACGTTCCCTCCTTTCGGGGGGCGTCGGCGTCGAATCAGCAGGTGCCAATTGGGGCGGCCGCTGTGTTGGGGGCTGGCTGGCTGGGGTTCCCTGTTGGTACAAGCCCACGTCAGACGTCCCACGTCAGACGTCCCACGTCCCACGTGTCACGTCAGACGACTTCACGACCCCCGTGCACGTGGACGACCACGTCTCACGACCCCCGATTCACCGCACGCTGCTAGGCCCCAGGAAGCCCAACGCGATACCCCAACCCAGAGTCATGCCCTAGGAT
>CAZFLE010000255.1:0-6332 GCA_964519895.1 uncultured Enterobacterales bacterium
CGAAACGCGAGTCTAGACGACCTCGGCATGAGTAGTGAGCCGGTGCGCGAGGCAACTTCCGTCCCTGTTGGTCTGGCGGGGCCGCAGGCATGGCAGAGTCATTCCAAGCGCCCCGCCGGGCCGACAGGGGCGTAAGGGGTCCGCGCAACGGCTTGCTACTCGTGCCGAGGTCATCTAGCCAAAGCGCCTTCCCTCTTCCGCCTTGGCACCCTCAGGGCTGCGGATCCTCCCCCTGGAGGCCTCTCGGCAGCCCCAGGAGGCCCTGGAGCAGCCACAGGCGGAAGAAACGCCCGGCTCTGACCGGCGAGGCGGAAGAACTCGGCCGCTCTACCCGGTGGATCGTCCCAGCCGCCGCGTCACCAGCACTCAGTCCACCGGCACCACCGCCACCAGCGACGTGCACATCTCGTCCAGCGAGCCCTCGCCCAACCCCACGTCGACGGGCTCCTCCAGCTCGAACTCCGCCAGAGCCCGCTGCACGCCGGGGTTGTCCAGGGTGTTGTCGTAGGTGCAGGTGATCTCCAGCTGATCCCCGCCCCGCAAGATGGGCGCAGCGCCACTGGCGGCGTCGTAGAAGTAGAACTGCTGCCACTCGAAGTCCCAGAAAGGCGTCTGGAGCAGGCAGGCCTGGGCGCCTTCGTCGGGGGCGGGGCTCTTGCGGTGGAGCGTGATCTGGGCGTCGACACCGACGTAGTGCATGTGGTTCGCCACGGCCCAGATGTAGTACTCGCCGCTGCCGGGGATCTCGTAGACCATGGTCTCGGTGTGGCCCTTGGCGCCGGCGGGGATGCGGAACTCCGCCGCGCCGTCGTCGTTGGGGCCGGGCTGGAGACCCTCGGCCTCGGTCTTGAAGTTCCCGATCAGTGTCATGAAGGACTCGCGGTCCGGCTCCCCATCGGTCCACTCGAGCGCCAGTCCCGTCTGGTCCGTCTGCCCTTGGTCCAGGTGGTAGTGGATCTGGTAGACCAGCTTGGTGCCCGCGTCGACGCGGATTCCGGCACCCTCTGGGACCTCGAGGGGGGCCGAGCCCGGGACCCATCCCCCCACAAAGTCACCGGGCACGCCGGTGCCGCCGAAGCACTCGTACCAGTCAGCGCCCGAGCGGGGTGCCGACTCCATCGCGGTCAACAGAGCGCTCTCGCTGGTGGACGTGTTGACGATCACGTGGTGCACCACCGACACGTCGTCAGCGACCACCTCGACACCCTGGAGCCAGCGGGTCTCGGTGAGCCCGGGGTCGGCGACGAAGCAGATGAACTCGTCGGCCAGCTCACCGGCTGCAGTGGTCTGGTAGGGGTCCGGCAGGATCGGGTCGTCGGCACCGTCCAGGTGCAGGTCCTGGGGCTCGGGCAGCGGGGCGGCGGTGGCTGGGTCGCCCTCGGGCGCACCGGCGTCGTCCCACGCCTGCAGCGTCGCGATGGCGCTCGAGGACAGGCGGGGGTCGTGCAGCCACGGCTGCTCCGGGGTGCAGGTGTCGGTCTCCCCGGCGTAGAAGGGAGGCATCACCACGCCGGTGAGCTCGCCGGCGACCACGCTGGCGAGCAGTCCGCTGACCGGACCGGTGGTCTCGTAGGAGTCGAAGGGCCGGTCGGCCCGCATGCCACCCGGGCCGTGACAGCCCACGCAGGACTCGGCCAGGATCGGCGCCACGTCCTGGTGGTAGGTCACGTCGCCGGTGTCGATTTCGCCGTCGGTGCAGGCCATCAGTGGGATCAAGGAGAGGGTGATCATGGAGGCTCCCAGCACAAGGTCCACCGGTTGGACCCGGCCCAAAGACCCGCTGTGCAAGACATTGTCACCTCGCGGCGGCGACCGCCTCGACCGTCGGGTGCCGATGCCCGAACAGCCGCACCACCTCGTCGTCCAGCCGCCGGGTCCAGAACAGGGACAGCATCTTCCAGTCCCCCCGGAAGGACCACAGGGGGTAGCGGAAGCTCGCGGGCTTGTTGTGCTCCACGAAGAAGTGACCGATCCAGCTGAACGCGTACCCCAGCACCACCGCGGGGATCAGCAGCACCAGGTGGCCGGTCGTCAGGCCCAGCATCGCCAGGATCCCCCCGAGGGTGGTCCCGATGACGTGCAGCACGCGGCACAGGGGCACTCGGTGTTCACCCAGGTAGAAGGGCCAGAATTCATCCCACGACTGAATGCGGTCGTCGGCCACACAAGCCTCCAGAGAGGCCCCGAGGATAGTGGCACGGGTGCGACGACTCCACCTGTTCGAGGTCATGGATCTGTCAGCCTGCCCAGGCTGGCTTCGCCGCATGGAGACCGAGTACATCCAGGCCGCCGAGGCTCTCTTCGACACCACCGCGCCGGTCGTCGAGCGCGTCGCCGCAGTGTTGGCGCGCACCGGCCACAGCCAGCTGGTGGATCTGTGCTCCGGCGCAGGCGGACCGGTGCTCCAGCTGCTCGACCACCTGGCCGCTGGCGGCACGTCGGCCACCGCCGTGCTGACCGATCTGCACCCCCAACCCCGGGTGTGGAAGGCTCTCTCGGCCCGCTCCGACGGCCGCGTCTCCTACGTCCAGGACCCCGTCGACGCGACCGCCGTGCCAGACCGGCTCGTGGGCCTGCGCACCCTCTTCGACGGGCTGCACCACCTGAAGCCCGACCAGGTCCGGGCCGTGCTGGCCGATGCGGTGGCCGCCGGGGTGCCCTTCCTGGCCCTGGAGACCACCCAGCGCAGCTGGCCCTCACTGGCCACCATGGCGCTCATCCCCGCGGCCGTCTGGGCCATCACGCCAACCATTCGGCCGGTGTCCCTGCGCCGGCTCGCGGCGACCTATGCCGTGCCCGTCGTGCCGGCGGCGATGGCGTGGGACGGTGTCGTGAGCACCCTGCGCACCTACACCGCCGACGAGCTCCGCGGCTTCACCCGGGACCTGGACGCCCCGGGCTGGACCTGGGTCATCGGCACCGCCACCCGGCGCCGCATCCCCATCTCCTGGATCCTGGGCTGCCCGCCATGACCCCGGCCCGAGCGGCGCTCATCACGATGGTGCTCCTGCTGCCGTCCCTGGGCCTTGGCGCAATGCTCGACGATCATCAGATCCTCATCCTGCTGGGTGGGGTGGTCGACGCGGACCTGGCGTGGGGCAACCTGTTCGCCTTCATCCCCGAGGACCCGGCCGTGCGCCAGGACCTGCTGGTCCACGGGGGCCTGCCCTGGTGGGCTTCGGACCAGCTCAAGATGGCGTTCTTTCGGCCTCTGGCGAGCTGGCACCTGGCCCTGGACCACGCCCTGTTCGGCCGGAGCCTGGTGTTCTGGCACGCCCACCAGATCCTGTGGGCTGGAGCCCTCGTGGGCCTGGGCGCCGCGGTCCAGCGCAAGCTCCTGCCCACCCGGATCGCCGGCCTGGCGATGTTGATCTGGGCGTTCGACGTGTCCCACGGCATGCCGGGCTCCTGGATCGCCAACCGCAACGCCCTGAACGCCATGGTGCCGGCGCTCCTGGGGCTGCTCGCGCACCTGCGCTGGCGCCAGGACGGCTGGAGCCCCGGCCTGCCCCTGTCGCTCCTGGGCTTTGCCACGGGCCTGTTGGGGGGCGAGGCGGCCCTGGGGATCATGGCCTACGTCGCCGCCTATGAGCTGTTCGGTGCCCCGGAGCGCCGGCTGTCGCGGCTCGCACCCGCGGCGACGCTCGCCGTCGGCTACCTGGTGCTCTACAAGGCCATGGGCCTGGGCACCCAGGCGTCAGGGATCTACGTCGATCCGCTGGCCAGCCCGATCCGCTGGCTCGGCGACCTGCCGCGCAAGCTGATCCTCTTCGTCGGCGGGGACTTCGGCGGGTTCCCGGTGGTGCTGAGCAGCCTGAACCCCCAGGTCCTGCCGGTGCAGCTGCTCGTGGGCACCGTGGTCGCGCTCCACGTGGGCTGGCTCAGCCGCTGGACCTGGCAGCGCATCGATCCCGACACCCAGCGCACGTTCCGCTGGCTCCTGATCGGCGCCCTGGGCGCGCTGCTGCCGTCCCTGTCGACCTTTCCCAGCGACCGGCTGCTCCAGGCCACGAGCCTGGGCACGGCGGCCTGGGTGGCCACCGTCCTGGTGACCGCGAGAGACGCCGTCGGCGCACCGCGCAAGGTCCGCTGGGGTGTGGTGCCCCTGGCGGGGGTCGCCCTGGTCATGATGCCCCTGGGCATCCTGGGCACCCAGGCCACCCTGGGTGTGATGAGCGGCTGGGCCGACGACACCGCCGCCCAGGCGGATCTGGACGACGCGACCCTGGCGACCACCCACCAAGTGGTGCTGGCCGCCTCGACCTACGAGGTGGGGTTCTACCTGCCGTTCATCCGGTGGAAGCAGACCGGCGTGCTCGCTGAGTCCTGGCGCGTGCTCAGTATCGCCCCCCACGACCACGTCTTCACCCGCACCGGGCCCCAGACACTGGAGATGCAGGTCGTAGACGGCGCGATGCTCAAGGGCCTGTTCGAAGCGATGTTCCGCGGCCCGGACCACCCGCTCGCTGTGGGAGACCTCCTGGAGGCCGGCCCCTTGACAGCGCGGATCCTGGCGCTGGGCGAGCCGGGGCCGTCCCACGTCGGGTTCACCTTTGCCGGCGATCTGGACGGGCCGGACTATCGCTGGCTCATGTGGACCCGGGACGGGCTGAAGCAGGTCGCGCTGCCCGCCGTCGGAGAGCAGCTCCGGGTGCCGTTCTCCCACCCGGCAGAAGAACCGCGCTGATCAGTAGGCACACAGGATCATGCCGTCGAAGACGAAGTCCTGCTTGCCCGCCACCAGCTGCTCGTTGATCCAGGCGGTGCGCTTCTCCATCCAGCCCTTGCCCGTGGCCAGGTTGGTGCAGACGGCGCGGCGAGGCGCTTCGGCCTGGGCGGGCTTGACGGCGTGCAGGGCGACAGCGGCGGCGAGGACGAGTACGGCGACGGTCAGTGACCAGGTGCGCATGGAGGACTCCGGGGTGTGAGGTCCCTGAGTCTCCCCCGGAGCCCGATAGGACGCCACGGTGCCGACCCCCCTCACCTTGGACCGGGCCCGCCGCTTCCTGGTCGCCCACTGCGGCCTGGATCGCGACCGCTACTCCGCCGATGCCGCCGGTGTGCGTGCACTGCTGGCCGCTCGGCGGTGCATCCAGCTCGACCCATTGGACCGCATCGGCACCAACGCGGACCTGGTCTGCCTGGCGCGAATCCCCGACCTGTACAAGGGCGACGTATACCGGCACCTGCTCCCCGGCGCGGCGTTCGAGCACTTCGCCAAGGAGCGCTGCCTGCTGCCCGCGTCGGCGTTTCCCGCCTATCGGGACCAGGCGGCGGAGACGCCGTGGTGGCGCCTGGCCGAGCGCTACCAGCGGGTGCCTGCCCCGGTGATCGCCGACGTGCTGGCCGAGGTCAGCGCTCGCGGCCCCCTCGCCGCGGCCGAGCTCACGGACCGGGGACGGGTCACCCCGATCGACTGGCACGGCTGGAAGAGCACGTCGCGCATGGCGACCATGGCCCTGCAGATCCTGTGGACCCGCTGCCAGGTGGTCGTGTGCGCTCGCCGGGGCCGGGACAAGGTCTACGACGTGCCCGACCGGGCCCTGCCCGCGTGGGCCCGGCGACCGGCTCCGACCGAGTCCTTCGGCCACTGGGGCGCCGTCGAGCGGGTCGCCGCCGCCGGCCTGCTCAAGACCGCGGGCGGCCCCCAGTGGTCGGTGCTGAGCCCCTGGCGCAAGGCCGTCACCCGGGACCTGGTCGCCGAAGGGGCGCTGACACTGTACCAGCTGCCCGACACCCGCCGGACCTGGCTCGGCCCCCCGGACCTGCTGGACCGCAGCTGGCCCGAGCCCGACGACCGGATGCGGATCCTGGGGCCCCTGGACCCGCTCTTGTGGGATCGAGTCCTGGTCCAGCGGGCGTTCGACTTCACGTACCTGTGGGAGGTCTACAAGCCCGCCGCCCAGCGCCGCTGGGGCTACTACGTGTGCCCCCTGCTCCACCGGGGTCGGCTGGTCGGGCGGGTCGAGGCTCACGTCCAGGACGGGCGGGTCGTGGTCGATCAGCTCTGGCGAGAGGACCCGGGCTTCGACGAAGGCGCCTGGCGGCGCTGCCTGGACCGGCACGAAGCCGCGGTGTGCGCAGTCGGGGGGACGCGATGAGCTGATCTCCAGTCTCTGCAGAGCAGACCTCGTCGAGGCCTATGTGGCCCTCGTGGGCGGCGGCGAGTGCGGCAAACGCAGCCAATGGGCACCGAGAGGCCTTGGCGGGCAAGTCCAGGCGCAATCCGTGCCTTCGTCCCCCTGGGTGCCTCAACTCAACCCCAGCTCGGCGCACCGCGGTCCTGCGCACTGGGCCATGGACAACGGGGACAAATTGGCGCGACGCCGGGC
>CAZFLE010000256.1:0-6028 GCA_964519895.1 uncultured Enterobacterales bacterium
GTCGTGATCCACACCGCCCAGGGCAGCTACTCCGGCACGGCCTGGTGGTTCGCCGACCCCGCCTCCGGGGTGTCGGCCCACTACGTCCTGCGGTCCAGCGACGGCGAAGTCACCCAGATGGTCTGGGAAGAAGACGTGGCCTGGCACGCCGGTCACTCCAACACGAACGACCGCTCCATCGGCATCGAGCAGGAGGGCTACGTCGACGACCCGAGCACCTGGTACACCGAGGCGATGTACCAGAGCATGGCGGCCCTGGTCTCCGACATCTGCAGCCGGTACAGCATCCCCTGCGACCGGGGCCACATCATCGGGCACCACGAGGTCCCCGGGTGCTCCGGCGGTTCCGGCGGCGGCTCCAGCTGCCACACCGACCCGGGCTCCGGCTACGACTGGGACCACCTGATGAGCCTGATCGGAGGGTCGAGCGGTTCCAGCAGCGGCACGTCCAGCTCCGGGGGCACCAGCACCAGCGCCGCCACCGGCGGCCTGGTCGGCTTCGTGCGGGCCGATGACGTCTACGACACCACCGCCGGCATCGGCGGCGCCACGGTCACCCTGTCCGACGGCCAGGTCTTCAGCAGCGACAGCGACGGCTGGTTCGAGTTCTCGGCCGTGGCCCAGGGGGTCGTGAACCTGACGGTCTCCAAGAGCGGCTACAGCACCCTGACCGACAGCAAGGACATCGCTTCGGGCCTGACGAACTGGAACAGCGTGGCCCTGACGGCCACGAGCTCCGGCTCGAGCGGCTCCGGCTCGAGCACCGCCGGCTACAGCCCCACCGACTGGGAGACCGTCTACGGCCCCGAGGTCACGATGGACTGGCCCGACGACGGCGCCCCCATCTTCCAGGTCGAGATCTGGTACCACGACGGCGTCGACTGGCGCTGGTACCACACCTACAGCGAGCGCCCCGACGAGAAGACTTTCTGGCCCGTGGTCGACGACGCCTGGTACGCGTGGACCGTGCGGTCCTTCAAGGGGGGCTGGACCGCCTGGTCGGACCTGAACTACTTCTGGTTCGAGAATTGAGGATGTGGGCGGGAGATGTCACCTCTCGCCGGGCCAGACCGTAGGAAGAGCAGCCTTTCCTCCCGAGGCCCTCCATGCGTTCGCTCTGGCTCCTGCCCGCACTCCTCTGGTGTGGAGACGCCTCCGCCCAGTCCTGCCCCGACGCCGGTGCCGATGCCTGCGTGGACTGGCTGGCCGGCCTGACCGGCGCCAGCGAGGGCTCGGGCTTCTGGAGGCACCAGCTCCAGCGGGCCGCCGACGGCAAGACCAACGGCGTGGCCGTGACCGCCGAAGAGCTCGACATCCTGCTCGAGGACCTCCGCGGCTTCGCGCTCCCCGAGTCCATGCACATGGACGGCTACCTCGAAGCCGTCGCGGTGCTGGAGGTCGTCGACAACAGCGACGCCGGCATGAAGTTCGGCAAGGAGCTGCTGCTCGCGGAGCTCAACCACTTCTACGGGCTGGGGCTGTCTTCGGCAGCGATGAGTGAGCACATCCTCTTCCGCTGCGAACACCTGGCGATCCGCATCGGCCTGGGCCTGGCGGATCCGGCTGAGGTGGCGTGGTATCAGCAGGTGTTGGCGACGCTGAACAGTCTCTGAGCCCCTTGACGCCCCACCCCGTGAGCCCCCCTGGTGGAGACGTCCGCCTGACCCTGCGGACCTGCGAGATCGACCTGGCACGCCGCCAGGTCTACCGCGAGGGCGCCACGCTGAAGCTGACGGCCCTGGAGGGCGCGCTGCTCGCGTACCTGGGGGCCCGTCCGGGACAGACCGTCGACCGCCAGGAGCTGCTGGAGCAGGTCTGGGGCTACCGCCCGGGCGTGCGCTCCCGGGCCGTGGACCACGCGGTTCGCCGGCTGCGGGCCAAGATCGAGCGGGACCGCGCCCAACCGGAGCACCTGGTGGCGGCGTACGGCGGAGGCTACCGGCTCGAGCTGCCGGTCCGGATCGTCACGTCCGAGGACTTCGTGGGCCGGACCCAGGCGCTGACCGCGCTGCAGGACTGGTGGAGCCAGCCCGGTCGGCTGCGCGTGTTGGCCGGCCCGACGGGCATCGGCAAGACCCGGCTGGCCGAGGAGTGGTGCTCTGCGCTCCGCCGGCGGGCCGACTCGGTGCCGGTGTGGAACTGCGCCCTGCGAGGCGCGGACTCGCACCAGGAGGTGCTCCGGCGGGTGGCTGTGGGTCTGGGGGTGTCCCTGGGTGGCGCGGCCTCTGACCAGGCCCGCCAGCTCGGCCGGGTCCTCGCCGACAGGGGGCCCGCGCTGCTCGTGCTCGACGATCCCGGTGCAAGCCTCGGAGCCACCGTTCGCCTGGCCACGGCCTGGGTGGACCAGGCCCCGGATCTCCGGGTGCTGATGACGTCGCAGGAGCGCCCCACGGACCCCCGGGTGTCGGTCCAGCCCGTGCCGGCGCTCGCGGTCGACGAGGCGGTCGCGCTGTTCACGCTCCTGGCGCGGCCCTCTGAAGACAGCGACGACGTGATCGCCGAGCTCGTCTCGCGCCTGGACTGCCTGCCGCTGGCGGTCAGACTCGCGTCGGCCCGGACGGGACTGCAGTCGCCCAGACGCATCCTGGCACTGCTGGACGAGCGCTTCGAAGGGCTCGCCCCAGACGCAGACGGGCTCGACGCCGCCTTGGCGTGGGCCACGAGCCAGCTGGCGCCCCAGGAGGCCGAGCTGCTCGGGAGGCTGGCGGTGTTTCGGGGGGGCTTCGGCCTCGACGGCCTGGACGCCATGCTCGACGCCACCGCAGCCCAGGATCGGGCCAGCGCTGTCACCCGGCTGGAGGCGCTGGTCCGGCGCTCCCTGGTCCAGGTCTGGCCGGGCAAGGTGCGCCGGTTCTCGCTGCTGGAGAGTGTGCAGGCCTGGGCGTCCCGCCACCTGATCGACGACAGCACCCGCGACCGGGTCTACGCCCGCCACACGGCCTGGTGCCTGGCGACTGCAGAGGCCCACGTCGCCGTGCTCCACGGTCGGAAAGGGGGCGAGGCGCTGGACGCCCTGGAGCGCGACCAGGACAACCTGCGAGCGGTCCTGGCCCGCGCCCTGCCCCACGACCCCGCGATCGCCATCCGAGCCGGGCTGTGCCTGGACCCCATCGTCGCCCGCCGCGGCCCGGCCAGCGCCCGGCTGGCCCTGTGGCAGGACCTGGCCGAGTGCGCGGATGACGCGCCCTTGCTCCTCCGGGTCCGAGCGCTCCGGCTCTACGGAGACGCGCTGCGTGCCTGCGGGCGGCTGCAGAGGGATCTGCCGGTGCTCGAGCGGGCTCTGGCCCTCGCCCTGGATCTGGGCGAACCGGCCGAGACAGCCCAGGTCCACATCTACCTGGGCGTCGCTCGGCTGGCGCGAGGCGAGCTCCCAGAGGCGGCGGCGCTCTTCACCGCGGCAGGCGAGCACATCGATCCCCACCAGCACCCCTGGACCTGGTTCATCGCCCAGGCGAACCTGGGGCACGCGGCGTGGTTCGAAGGCCGGATCGACGAGGCCGAGGAGCGGTACCTGCGCGCCCTGGGCGTGGCACGGGCCACCGCCAACGACCGCGGTGTCGCCCTGGCCCTGGGCTATGTCGGCAACGCACGCCTCCAGACCGGAGACCTGGACGGGGCGGCCCGCGCCTTTACCCAGGCCCTGGAGGCCCACACCCAGGTGGGCGACCTGCAGGCCCTGGCGGCTGCACGGGGGAACCTGGGCATGGTGCGGCTCGAGCAAGGCCAGCTGACCCTGGCTGCCGAGCTCCTCGGCCGCGCCGCCCGCCAGGCTCGGCGCCTGGGCGCCGATCGCTTGGAGGCCGTCTTCCTGGGCAACCTGGCCGTCGGCCAGCTCTTCCAAGATCAGCCCGGCGCGGCCTTGGAGACCGTCGAGCGAGCCCTGGGCCTGCACCAGGCCGTCGGGGCTGACCCCCGGGGCGAGATCCTGCTGCGGGGCTACCGCGCTCTGTGTCTGGTCCGGTGTGGAAGAACGGACAGCGGTGACGGCGTGCTGACGAGGGCCCGACAGGACGCCCAAGGCCTGACCGATCCGACCATCGACGTCTTCCTGGATCTCTGCGAGGGGCTCGTCGCGGCGTCCCGGGCGGGTTGGCCACCGCTCGCCGACCCCGCCGCGCCGCAGGGAGGCGCGGTCGACGTGCGCCTGGTCCGCGCCCTCCGGCGACGCTGGAGCGGCTGACCCCCCCGGGGCTCACTCGATCGAGCTGGCCTCTGCCCGCACCTTGGAAGTGCCTCCCACGACGTGGTCGATGGTGCCCTTGCCGTCCGTGGTGATGCTGTCGACCGCGGAGTCCTGGACCACCAGGGTGCCGACGGATGCGGACTCGACGTGCAGGTTGCCCACGTCGGCGTCTGCGAGCAGCATCGTCTGCACCGGCCCGACCACCGTGACCGTGGCCATCGACGTGCCGTCGAGCTGGACCACGGTGCCCTCTCCCAGGGTCAGGCTGTCCACGGCGACGTCCTGGACGGTGGACCGGGAGATGCCCGCGTCGAGCTCGATGGCGATGATGCCGGTCTCGAGCGCCGTGCTGCCCCACTCGGTGGTCTCGTAGAGCACCGTGCCCTCTTCGTCCTCGACGGTCACGCCGTCCGAGGACGCGGAGAAGGTGATCTTGTTGTAGTAGAAGGCCACCTGCTCCCGGACCTCGAAGGCCAGGTCGCCGTTGCCGCCGTCGAAGCTCAGGGTGTCCGTGTCTGCGGCATAGGACACCTGGAAGGTGCCGAAGCCGACCAGCCCAGCGGCGTTGTTGCCCTTGTTGTAGAAGCCATTGATCATCACCACGCCCCCGATCACAGACGCGAGCTCGTCGCCGTCGTGGGAGAGGGTAATGGCGTCTTCGTCCAAGGTGATCTGGATGTCGCCGAAGTCAGCCTCGACGGCCAGCGACAGCTCCTCCATGGCGACCTCTGAGCCTCCCTTGGCGGCGTGGACAGGGGGGAGCGCGAGCAAGGCCAGGGCGGTGATCATGGGAGCCTCCAGGGGTTGCCCCCCAGATACCTCCGGTCCCGGGGACCAAATGTCGCAAGGTGGCCTCAGCTCGGCCCGCGCGCATGAAACATGCCTGCCCGCCCAGGAGTAGTGTGCTGCCGTGCCGCTGCTCCTCGTCGCTGCCGCCCTGGCCGTCCAGCCGGAGCTGACCCGCCCGGGACCCCTGCTCGACGGGGACGGACAGCTGGTCGAGACCGGCTGGGCCCGGGCGCCGATCAAGGCCTATGACCGGGCCCAGGTGCCGGGTCGGGCCAAGGAGTGGGACAACTTCAACGTCTGGACCGCGGACCACTCGCTCGCCGTGACCGTGGCCGACGTGGGCCGCATCGGCCTGGTCAGCGTGACGTGGCGAGACCTCGCCACCGGGGAGCTGGTCACCGAGCGGGAGTGGATCCCGTTTCCCCGCCTGGCGCTGCCCCCCACCCCAGGCCAAGGCCACGTTCGCCACGACGGCGACCGGATCGACGTGGCCATCACCCATCACCCGCCGGACCGCCGACGCCTCCAGGTCACGACCCCGACCCTGACGGCCGACGTCTGGCTGGTCCGGGACGCCCACGACGACAGCATCGTGCTGGCCCACCCGTGGGCCGAGGGGCCCGAGTACTTCACCTACAGCGTCAAGCAGCTCCCCCTGGACCCGGTGGGCACCGTGCAGCGCGGTGCCGTGACGCTGACCCTGACCCCCGACTCGGCGTTCGGGGTGATGGACTGGGGGCGCAGCGTTCGGCCCCGCGAGGGCACCTGGCTCTGGGGCTTCGGGGCCCAGGGCGACGTGGGCTGGAACCTGGGCGGCGGCGGGCCGGCGGACCAGGGCTGGACCCAGAACGTGGTGGTGGTGGACGGCGTGGCCCACGCCTTCGGGCCGGTGACCTTCACCTGGGACGATCCAGACGGCCCCTGGCGGGTGGTCAGCGACGACGGCGCCCTGGACCTGGTGCTCACCCCCCGCCTGAGCCACCGGGAGGCCCGGGATCTCAGGGTCGCGGCCACCGACATCACCCAGGCCTTTGGCAGCTGGTCCGGCACGATCGC
>CAZFLE010000257.1:0-5940 GCA_964519895.1 uncultured Enterobacterales bacterium
GGGTCGCGGCCACCGACATCACCCAGGCCTTTGGCAGCTGGTCCGGCACGATCGCCCTGGACAACGGGCGAGTGCTGACGATCACAGACGCCCCTGGGCTGGCGGAGCAGGTCTACAACCGCTGGTGACGCGGGCCAGAGGGCCCAGACAGGGTCTTCACGAGAGGTCCTAAAGATCCCTTCCTGAGAGCGCCGCCCGTCTGGTAGACCATTCGAGGACGGTTCCCCCGGAGAGGCAATGACCACTCGTCGATTGGTGTGTCCGCACGTCACGGTCCTCCTGCTGTTGCCGATCGGCATCCTCTCCTGTGGCCCACCGCCGACCCCCCTGGACCCGGCCCAGGCCCCAGGCCTGTTCGACGACGCCGGGCCCGACGCGGTGGTCCTGGCCGACGAGCTGGGCCGCGAAGCCGCCAGCGCCGCACTCGGCCACGAGCTGGTCGAAGGTCTGGCGCTGATCCGCGTCCGGGTCGGTCCGACTCAGATGGCCCACGTGCGCTACCGACAGACCCTGGACGGGGTGCCCGTGCTGCGCGGGGACGCGGTGGTGCACCTGGAGCCCGACGGTGCCGTGAGCAGCGTGACCGACGCCCTGCTGCGCGGACTCGACGTCGACACCGAGCCGGCCTGGACAGAAGACGAGGCCATCGACCTGGCGGTCGCAGCGTCGGATCTGACGTGGGGCGACCTCACCGAGGATCCGTCCGTCGAGCTCTGGATCCTGCGCCATGAGGGCCAGGACCACCTGACGTGGCGGGTGCAGCTGTGGTGCCTCGACGGCAGCGAGCGCACCAGCATGCCCCTGGTCTTCATCGACGCCCACGACGGCGACGCGGTCTGGGCCTACGACAACCTGAAATCCGCCACCGGCACGTCGAACTACTCCGGCACGGTCAGCTTCGAGACCCACCTCAGCGGCAGCAACTACTACCTGGAGGACACGACCCGGGACATCGGGACCTACACCTTCAACAACACCTCGTCGCGGCTCTACTACATCACCGATCCCGACGACAGCTGGACCTCGACGTCCCAACGCGAGGGCGTCGACGCCCACTACGCCGCCGCCGAGACGTGGGACTACTTCAACACGACCTTCGGTCGCGACGGCCTGGATGGCTCCGGGGGGCCCGGGTACATCAGCTCGCTGAACGGCGGCCCCGACGTGATCTCGCTGCTGGTCAACTACGGCAACAACTACGCCAACGCCTTCTACGGCGACCCCTACTTCATCTTCGGCGACGGCAACGGCATCGGCTTCGATCCGTTCACCACCATGGACATCGTCGCCCACGAGCTGACCCACGCCGTCACCACGACCGACGTCGGCCTGATCTACAACGGCGAGTCCGGGGCTCTGGACGAGTCCTACTCCGACGTCTTCTCGGCGATGGTCGAGCGTCAGGCCTATGGCGAGAGCAGCGACACCTGGTGGATCGGCGAGGACATGTACACCCCGGGCACGTCGGGCGACGCCCTCCGGTACATGGACGACCCGACCGCCGACGGCTCCAGCCGGGACCACTACGACGACCGCTACACCGGGGCCGCCGACAACGGCGGCGTGCACTACAACTCGGGCATCGGCAACCTGGCCTTCTACCTGGTCGCCAACGGCGGCAGCCACCCGACCTATGGCGGCTCGATGAGCGGAATCGGCCCCGACGCGGCGGCGGCCATCTGGTACGAGGGGCTCAGCTACCTGACGTCGAACTCGGACCTGAGCGACGCCCGCGACGCGATGGTGTCCGGGGCCACGGACCTGTACGGCAGCGCCTCGGCCGAGCTCACGGCCGTGCAGAACGGGTGGGCGATGGTCGGCATCGGCACCGCGCCGACCGGCGACGCCGACGGCGACGGCTACGACGCCATCGCCGACGGCGGCACGGACTGCGACGACAGCGACGCGAGCGTGAACCCCGGCGCCACCGAGCTCTGCGACGGCATCGACAACGACTGCGACGGCACCACCGACAGCGGCGCAGCCGACGCGTCGACGTGGTACGCCGACGCGGACAGCGACGGCTTCGGCGACACCGGCAGCTCGACGGATGCCTGCGAGGCCCCCAGCGGCCACGTGGCCGACGCCACCGACTGCGACGACAGCTCCGCCGCCGTGAACCCCGGCGCCACCGAGCTCTGCGACGGGGTCGACAACGACTGCGACGGCGGCGTCGACAACGACGCCCTCGACGCGGCGACGTGGTACGCGGACCTGGACGGTGACACCCACGGCGACCCGGGCAATACCAGCCTGAGCTGCTCCCAACCGGCGGGCAGCGTGGCGGACAGCACCGACTGCGACGACAGCGACGCCGCCATCCACCCCGGCGCCGTCGAGGTCTGTGATGGCGCCGACAACGACTGCGACGGCGGCACCGACGTGGGGGCCACCGACGCGGGCACCTGGTACGCCGATGGGGACGGCGACAGCTACGGCGACGCCGGGAGCTCCACGGCAAGCTGTGAGGCGCCGTCCGGCTTCGTGTCCGATGCCACCGACTGCAACGACAGCTCCGCCGCCGTGAACCCCGGCGCCACCGAGCTCTGCGACGGGGTCGACAACGACTGCGACGGCGGCGTCGACGTGGGCGCCAGCGACGAGAGCACGTGGTACGCGGACTTCGACGGCGACACCTTCGGCGACGCCGGGGCCACGACCACGAGCTGTACCCAGCCCACCGGCTTCGTGGCCGACAGCAGCGACTGCAACGACGCCGATCCCAGCGTCAGTCCGGCGGCCCCCGAGGTCTGCGACGGGCTGGACAATGACTGCGACGGCGGCGTCGACACCGGCGCGATCGACGCCGGCACCTGGTATGCCGACGCCGACGCCGACAGCTACGGCGACGCCGGCACCAGCAGCACGAGCTGCTCCCAGCCCGCCGGCACGGTGGCCGACAGCAGCGACTGCGACGACGGCGACGCCGGCATCAACCCCGGGGCCACCGAGGCCTGCGACGGCGCCGACAACGACTGCGACGGCAGCACCGACGTGGGCGCGGCCGACGAGAGCACCTGGTACGCCGACGACGACGGCGACAGCTACGGCGACGCGAGCAGCCCCACCGACAGCTGCACTGCGCCCGCCGGCCACGTGGCCGACGACACCGACTGCGACGACAGCTCCGCCGCCGTGAACCCCGGCGGCACCGAGGTCTGCGACGGCCTGGACAACGACTGCGACGGCAGCGTGGACGTGGGCGCCACGGGCCTGGTGACCTGGTACGCCGACGCTGACGGCGACAGCTATGGCGACGCCGGGAGCACCACCGAGAGCTGCGCCCAGCCCACAGGCACCGTCGCCGACAGCAGCGACTGCGACGACAGCGACGCCGCCGTGAACCCGGGGGCCGCCGAGGTCTGCGACGGCGCCGACAACGACTGCGACGGGAGCGTCGACACCGGCGCCGTCGACGCCGGCACCTGGTACGACGACAACGACGGCGACAGCTACGGCGGTGCCGGCAGCGCCACCGCGAGCTGCGCCCAGCCCACAGGCACCGTCGCCGACAGCAGCGACTGCGACGACAGCGACGCCGGCATCAACCCCGCAGCCACCGAGGTCTGCGATGGGGCCGACAACGACTGCGACGGCAGCGCCGACGTGGGCGCGGCCGACGAGAGCACCTGGTACGCCGACGCCGACGCCGACAGCTACGGCGACCCGGGCAGCACCACCAGCAGCTGCGACCCGCCCGCCGGCCACGTGGCCGACGACACCGACTGCGACGACAGCGACGCCGCCGTGAACCCCGGGGCCACCGAGGTCTGCGATGGTGCCGACAACGACTGCGACGGCAGCATCGACGTGGGCGCTTCCGACCAGTCGACCTGGTACGCCGACGCCGACGGCGACGGCTACGGCGACCCGACCCTCACCGCGTCCAGCTGCGACCAGCCCAGCGGCTTCGTGGCCGACGACACCGACTGCGACGACAGCGACGCCGGGGTCAATCCCAGCGCGACCGAGGTCACAGACGGCGTCGACAACGACTGCAACGGCGTCATCGACGAGGGCGGGGCCAGCACCTGCGCCGGGTACGACCAGACCTGGTCAGGCAACCTCTCCGGCACGGGGGACTACGACTACCAGCCCGACGGCAGCTGGTACTTCGTGTCCACATCCGGCGATCACAGCGGCTGTCTGTCGGGCCCGGCCGGCACCGACTTCGACCTGGAGCTCTACAAGTGGACCTGGCGCAACGGCTGGCGCCGGGTCGCGGTCGGAGAGAGCGAAGGCTCCGAGGAGACCGTCGAGTACAGCGGCTCCCGCGGGTACTACCTGTGGGTCGTGTACTCGTACTCGGGCAGCGGGGACTACGAGTTCGGGATGACCACGCCCTAGCGCTCGGATCCCTGGGCGCGACCTACTCGGCCAGGACCTCATCCGCTCCGGCGGGACCGGGTTCGTCCTGGTCAGCCGCCTGCTCGGGCTCCTCGGCCTCGACCGGCGTCACACCCTGAGCCGTCGGGAACACGATGGCGCCGCTCAGCCACTCCCAGCTCTCGAAGCCCTCCTGGGTGATCACGTCCTTGGACCACTCGCCCGTGTACCAGTGCACCTCGTAGATGTCGCCGTCGACGATCATCGCCATGTGCTTGCCGCCCCGGGCCGCCACGACGCCGAAGGGCACGCCCTTCAGCCACTCGAGCCCGGCTTCGTCCTCGACGGTCTTTGAGCCATAGGTGGGCTCGTAGTCGACGACCATGTGGTCGATGCCCACGCCGTAGTAGCTGCCGTTCTTCTCGGCCAGGTACGCGCTGTAGGGGTGCTCGTCGGACGCGTCCCGGGGATGGCTCACGTCGGGGTTGAAGTACGCCCCCTGCCAGCCGCCGTGCTCCTGGAGGGCCTTCATGAGCTCGATGCCCTTGAAGCCGCCTTCGCCGCTGTTCTCGACAGCGGCCTCGAAGATCGTCATCCACTCGTCTTCCAGCCCGGCGGCCCGAAAGGCCTGGCCGATCACCTCGAGCACAAAGGTCGTGCAGTCCTGTGGACTCAGGTCGTCCTTGCCCTCGGGGTTGAGCTTGTTGCCGTAGTAGAGACCACGGCCGTCGTCCTCCATCGCTGCGTCGTGGGCTTCGTCCATGCGCTGGACGGCGGCCTTGGCGGCCTCGCCCAGCCAGACGTCGACGCCGACTTCGTCCAGGTCGATCACGTCACGCAGATCCGCGACACAGGACGGCGTGCCGTCGCACGTGATGGTGCCCGGGTCGGCGTCGGCGAGGGCTGGCTGGAGGAGCGCAGCGATCAGGACGGTTGTCATGCCACCCTTCCTGGGGGGACGAGGATCGCAAGGTCACCTGTTCTCCGAGTCAAGTCAAGGACTTGCGCCGCCTCTGACGGCGTGTTCACTGGGGTGGCATGACCCTGTTCCTCGCCCTCGCCTGCGCGACCACGCCCGCTCCTGAGCCCGCCGCCGAGCCGGCACCGGCCGCCGAGCCGGCACCGGCCGAGGAGCCCGCACCGGCCCAGGACCTGCCCGCCGCCGAGACCTGGGTCGACCTGCGCCAGGTCCCCCTGGGCGACTACCAGGTGCTGTTCCGGGGCGAAGCCGTGCCTCAGGGCCTGAACCAGGCCTTTGGCATTCGCGAGCTGATCTTCCTGCTGCCCGACGGCACGCGAGCCCCCTTTCGACCGACCGGCACGGTGAACTTCAGCGACTGGACCTTCGACGTGGCCAGTCCCGATGCGGCGCATGTCCTGCTCGTCCAGGACCACTACGGCCCCTACCACGTGGTCTCTGTCGACAACCTGGTCGCCTACCTGGCTGGAACCACCGAGCCCGATCACGTCCTGCACCAGGCCCAGTCCGCCGACGTCGGCGCATGGGTCCACCAGGACGGCCGCTGGACCAGCGCGACCGAGCTGGCCTACGAGGCCGGCCTGACCACGATGGAGACGTTCACCTACAGCCTGGCGTCGGCCGAGTAGAACGGA
>CAZFLE010000258.1:0-5904 GCA_964519895.1 uncultured Enterobacterales bacterium
GTCGAGGCCGCCCACGCCGCATGGGTCCTGGGGCTGGGCGAAGCGATGGCGCGGGAGCTGCACGGGCCGGGCGCCGTGCAAGCCCGCGTCGGGCTCCAGTCCATCCAGGACGACCTCCAGGCCGCCCACGAGCGCGCCCAGGGGCAGCGGCCCGACGACGTCTTGCGAACGGCCCTGGTGCTGGATCGGCTGCTGGACCTGACCGGCCCACTGGAGACCCGGCTGGGCGTCCTGGATGCTGGTGCCGAGGCTCTGGCCACCAGCGGATCCGTGGCTCTGGCCGGCCCGCTCTACCTGGCCCGTGCCCGGGCGAGACACAGGCAGGCCCTGACGCCGGCCGTCGGGGAAGACATCGAGCGGGCGCTCGCCTGCAGCGGGGATCGGGATCGATCCACGGCTGGGCGGGCACGGGTGCTGCGAGGCTGGCTCGCTGTCGTGCGAGGCGACCTGGCCGCGGCCACCGACGACCTGGAACGAGGCCTGGAGATCCTGATCGAGGCGGGAGACGTGCCGGGCGAAGTGGACGCCGTGGAGCGGCTCGGCGAGGTCCAGCGTCGCCAGGGCAGACTGGATGCGGCGGAGGGCCTGCTGCGGCGGGGCCTTCGGCTCAACGGGCGCACCGGGGACGCGCGGGGCCAGGCCTGGTCCCTGGCGCGGCTGTCGGGCCTGCGGTTCACCCAGGGGCGGTTCGCGGACGCCAGGGCGCTCTACGGCGAGGCCATGCCGCTCTTCGATGCCTGCGGGGACAGCCTGGGGGCGCTGATCGCGCGCATCAACCTGGGCATGACATCTCACCGTGAGGGACTGCTGGCCGAGGCCCGCGATGCCCATCAGGCCGCGCTCGTGCTGGCCCAGGACTGTGCCGGTGCCGAAGCCGAGGCCCGCATTCGCAGCGATCTGGGTCATGTGCTGGTCAACCTGGACGAGCGGGACGAAGCGCTCGCCCAGCTGAACCAGGCCCTGGCCGTCTTCCAACGACACGACGACCCTCGGGCCATCGCCCTGGTCTGGGACCACCTGGCCTTGCTCGCATGGCGCCAAGGGGAGCTGTCCCGGGCCCAGCGTCTGAGCGCCGACGCCGTGGCGCTGGGGGAGGGCAGGGGGGCCTCGCCCACGGTCCTGGGCAGCCGGTGCTTCACTGGAGCCCTGCAGCACCGCTTGGGTGACCCGGCCGCCGCCCTGCAGACCTATGCCGGGTGTCGGGAGCCCCTCCAGGGGATCGGGGATCGGTCGGCCCTGGCGCTCCTCGACGCTCGCGAGGCGGTGGCCCTGGCGGACAGCGGCGACCTGGCAGAGGCTTCGGAGCGGTTGGCCCAGGGGCAGGCGCTCGCCCAGGGCGCCGATCCGCCGACCGCCCAGGCCCTCGCGGTACACGCCGCGCATGTCGCGTGGGCAGGGGGCCGCCGAGGGCCCGAGCTCGACGCGATCCTGGGTCGCCGACGAGACGGGCCGCTGAGCGGTCGGGTCTTCGTGGCGTTGGAGCTGTTCAGCGCCGGGGTGGCGGGTCGGTGAACAAACGGTGGACCGACTCTTCAGCCACCTTTTAGTCGCTTCCGGCTCGGGCGAGATCCACCGTGTCTCCGGCACCTTTGGAGATCCCGTGACCGCACCTCTGCGCTTCCTTCCGCCCCTCGCAATCCTCTCGCTCTCGGGATGCAGCTCCGAGTTCGGCCTGCAGCTCCAGCAGGTCGTCGCCGCCGCGGACTCCGACGACGAGCCGATTCGAGACAAGGACCCAGCCGCCTCGGGCGCACTGGTCTACGTGGACACCGACGCCGACCTGAGCTCCGGCGTGGTCATCTCGGGCGCCGTGCCGTTCCGATCCCTCACCCTGGTGATGACCGCGCCCGCCGACTCGGTGTTCTCCCTGAGGCTCCCGGGCGAAGACGGGGAGCTCGGTCCCTGGGAGCCCGTCGTCATCGACGAAGATCTGGGCCTCTACCGCAATGGCCACCATGTCCTGCCAGCCGCTGTGGACTTCGTCGAGCTCCGGGCCAGCGCTGGTGCGAGCTTCATCCAGGCCGTGCTCTATGAGGGCACCACCCCCCTCTACGACGACGACCCCGGGACCTCGCGCGCAGCGGCCCGCACGGCGGAGCCCGGCATGTGGACCATGCCGGCCGACTCGTGGGAGATCGCCCAGCAGCAGTACCTCGCGTACACCGGCGCCGAGAGCTGCACCGGGGTCCTGAGCGATGGCGCCAGGGAGCTCGGGGACTACCTGGTCGAGCACACCGATGCGACCTCGTACGGAGGCTACAACTGCCGTGAGATCAGCGGCTCGAGCTCGCTGTCGGTCCACTCGGAGGGCCGCGCGATCGACCTCTTCGTTCCCACGGACGGCTCGGGCGACGACTCCGCATCGAATGATCTCGGCGACCCGATCGCCAACTGGCTGGCCGAGAACGCCGAGTACGTCGGCATGTCCTATGTCATCTGGGACCAGGCGAGCTGGGGCGCCCACCGCGACGGGGACAAGCACCAGTCCTATGGCGGCTCACACCCCCACAATGACCACCTGCACATCGAGCTCACTTGGGACGCTGCGGATCGGCTCACGCCGTGGTTCGGAGACCCCGACGGCGCGACGAGCGGCGCCACGCCGGACGGGGACCTCTACACGGTCGGTGACTGGGACGGCGACGGCAGGGACAACCTGGCAGTCCGCCGGGACGACACGGTCTACATGGACACGAACTTCGATGGCCTGGCCGAGATCGTCCAGGTCTACGGGACCGGCCACGACGAGGACGCATACCTGGTCGGGGACTGGGAAGGCGACGGTCGCGACAACCTGGCGGTGCGGCGGGGCGCGACGGTGCTCATGGACACGAATTTCGACGCGGTCGCCGAGCTGGAACAGACCTATGGTGACGGCGCGTCCGAGGACGAGTACCTGGTCGGCGACTGGAATGGGGACGGCGAAGACGACCTGGCGGTTCGGCGCGGCGACACGGTCTACATGGACGTGACCGGAGACGGCCTCGCGGACATCGTGCAGGTCTACGGCAACGCCAGCACGGAGGACGAGTACCTGGTGGGGGACTGGGACGGCGACGGGCGGGACAACCTGGCCGTGCGTCGCGGCGCCACGGTGCTGATGGACACGAATTTCGATGGTCTCGCGGACATCCAGCGCGAGTTCGGAGACGGCGCGTCCGAGGACGAGTACCTGGTCGGGGACTGGGACGGCGATGGCCGGGACGACCTGGCCGTGCGCCGGGGCGCCACCGTGCTGATGGAGACCAGCGGCGACGGCCTGCACGACCTGGAACAGAGCTACGGCGACGGCTGAAGTCCGCGGCGTCAGGGACTCACGCGGACAGCGGGGCCGAGGGAGTAGCCGGTCCCTTCCCCTTGGCTGAAGGTCACCAGGGCATCGCGGAGTCCGAGCTTGCGCAGCGTGGACACGGCCACGTGAACGCGGGCGTCGCCGGAGTCGCCCACGGTCTGCTCGCCGGGCCAGGCCGCGGCAAACAGGTCTCGGAGGGCCAGCGGCTCCTGGGCGCCCTGAGCGGCGTGGGCTGCCAAGGCCGCCAGCACGCGGCGGATCACGCGCTTGCGCCGCAGATCGACCCGCCCAGTCCCCGGTGTCTCGAACCAGCTCCCGTCCAGGGCCACGGTCGCCGCGTCGGACTGGCGGCGGGACAGGGTGATCAAGAGTCGGGTGAACCCGCGCGGATTCCGCTCGGCTTCCGCCAGCCGCTCGTCCGAGATGCGTCCGTGGCTGACGTGGTCGCCGGCGAGTGCGAAGAGCTGCTGGTGCTCCGCGGTGGTGGGCACGAAGGATCGGCCTGCCTCGAGCACCGCCCTGGCACTCTCGACCTGGCTGCAGGCGACCGCCCAGTACGCCCGAAAGGTGGTGGCCTGGGCCCGTGCCCCCGCGGCCTCGAGGGCCGCGACCGCCGGTCTGTAGTGGGTGATCGCCATGGTCGGGCTGCCCTCGGCGTGGAGTGCCAGGCCACAGGACGCGCTGAGCAGTGCCCGCTCCCGCTCCCCGGTCCACGGTTGCACCAGCTCCTGCTGCAGCCAGGTCAGGGGACGCTCACCCTGTTCGACCTGCACCGCTGCAAGCGCCGCCAGACAGGAGGCCCGGCCGGCCGGATCCCCCACGCTGCGGCAGCGCTCGGCGCCCGCCACGAAGTCCTGTGCGGCCTGGGACAGCAGCCCCTGGTCCCAGCGGGTGAGCGCCAGGAAGCCGGTGAGCGTGGCCTCGAGCCGCGAGTCGCCCAACGCCCGGAAGAGCTCCGTCGCTCGATGGAAGTACGCCTCGGCCTGGTCCAGGGCACCCCGATGCCGCTCCTGGGACCCCAGGCCGGAGAGCACCAGGGCCTCGGCCCTCGGGTTCGATCCCTGGCGTGCGACCCGCAGGGCAAGGTCGAGGTGAGCGGCGGCCCGTTCGGCGTCGCCGGTGAAGAGCGCGGCCGTGGCCAGCCGCCTCAGGCTCTCGGCTCGCTGGCCGTGGGCGTTCGGCATGTCGGCGTAGGCCGCTGAGGCACGCTCCAGGGCTTGGGTGCCCTCGTCGAAGCGGTACCGGTCGATCGCGTTGGTCCCGACGACCCGCCAGAGATCTGCGACCACCGGGTGGTTCCCGAGCCGCGCCACGAGGTCGGGGACTTCGGCCAAGAGTTCAGCGCTTCGTGCGTGCTGGCGCAAGACCCGATGCACGGTGGCGGCGGACACCAGCAGCATGCCGCGCTCCAGGGGTTCCAGGCGACGGGCCAAGGCGTCGTCGACCCGTCTTGTGTGGACTGCCACGGGTCCGGCGATCGCCGCGAGCTCACCCAAGAGGCACACCGCTTCGGTCGCCGCCACCCTGTCCTCGCCGGCAGCGACGCGCTCCAGAACGGCGGCGGAGTCTTGGAGCTCGCGCACCGCCTGGGCCGCCTGGCGCCCCGAGAGTCCTTGCCGCGCCGATCGGCAGTTGGCAAGTGTGTACGCGGCGAGGCGCTCGGCGGCCGCCTGGTCTGGTGGGCACAGCTCGCACACCAGATCCCGCACGCTCGTCAGCACCCGGTAGTGCCGTTCGCTGTCACCGGGCCGCCACTGGAGCAGGGACTGGTCGACGAGCCCCTGGAGCAGCGTCAGCAGGGGGGGCCCTTCGATGCGAACCACGGCCTCGCAGGCGGCCAGCGAGAAGGGCCCGGGGAAGACCGTGCACTGGGACAGCGCCTGTCTCATCGGCTCCGCGAGCGGCGCCCAGCTCGCCGAGATGGCCTGGGCGAGCGAGCGGTGGCCGTCTTGGAGCAGGTCCAGGCCGAGCCGCTGCTCCAGGTCGGTGATCGACAGGGCGCGCAGCCGGGCGCCCGCCAGTTCAAGGGCGAGGGGAAGGCCGTCGAGCCGTTCCACGAGCCGATCCAGGCCCGCGCTGTCCAGGCTCGCGAGGTGCGGGGCCCGGCGACCAGAGTGGGCGATCAACAGGTCACGGCCCGCTGCGGAGTCGAGTCCGACCACCTCGACCACGGGGGCATCAGCCGGTGCCAGTCCGCCCCACGAGCAGCGACGCCGGGAGGTGAGCAGGAAGCAACACCCAGGCGCCTGTCGGAGCCACGGGGGCAAGAGCGACTCCAGCTGCTCGACCACCGCGTCGACCCCGTCGAGCACCACGATCAGGCCACCGCGGGCCTGGAGCGCCCAACCGAGCGTCTCCTCGTCTCTCCCGGTCAGCGGCACCCCGAGTGCGGCCCCGAGACGCCCGATCACGCCCTCGACACCACCGGCCCCGTCGAGGTCGCACCAGACCGAGCGCCGTCTCTCGACCAGAGCTCGGGCGAGCGCGGTCTTTCCCACCCCGGGCGGGCCCACGAGGGTCACCAGCGATGCGTGCGCCAGAGCGCGGCCAGCGCTCGCGAGCAGGTCGGTGCGGCCGAGGAGGGGGGAAGCCATTCGCGCCTACTCCACATA
>CAZFLE010000259.1:0-5903 GCA_964519895.1 uncultured Enterobacterales bacterium
CTCCGCAGCCTTGGCCTTGCCCGCAAGGATCGCTGACTCATGGGCGCCCATCTGACCGATCAGTCCATCGACGGCCTTCTCGACGACCTTGGCCCAGTTCTTGGTCACGAATGCCACGCCGATCTTCAGTAGCAGGTGGAACTCTTCGTACCCAGACCGTTCCGACTGGATTCGAGCGACCTCCCCCGCAAAGAACGCCGCATCCTGGCCCAACAGCGCCGCTTCGATCGCCATGCTCGCGGTCTCCAGCGCCAACACGGCGTCCAGTGCCCCGGTCTGGACCAGCTCCACCTCGCGGGCGGCGCTCCGCAGTAGGGGAGTCGGTCCCTCCGGATCCGAGCCCAGCACGCTGCCCAGCGACTCCGCGTCCAGCGCCGCCCCGCCGACGTTGTCATCGATGGCCGCCAGGTCTTCGGCCCGCAGCGGGCTCTCCAGCATGGCGATGACGGCAGAGGAGCCCAGCTCACACTCCAGGCCCCGTACCAGCTCAGAGGTGTACTGGTTGCTGTCCCGCAAGAGGCCCAGCGCCGTGGCCACGGTGCCCACGCCGTTGTTGGCCCGCACGAAGGCAATCTGGTCCAAGCGGATCTGAGACCGGCCGGTCTGCTCCCGGGCAAACTCTTCCTGCAGCTCGAGGCGCCGCTCGTCGTCCCCGACGCGAGACACCAGCGCGGTCGCCTGCATCGTCCTCGCCAGCTCCACATCGCACCGCGCCAGCAGGGCGTCCGTGTGCTCCAGCGGGATCTGGGTGTGCAGCGCCAGCACCTCGTCGTAGAGCCCGTCGGTCGGCGCCCGCTCCGCCGCCTCGGCTTGCCCCTGCACCTCCTCCAGCTGACCCCACGTGAAGTCCCGGTGCTCGACAGACACCCGCTCGAGCTGATCCTGGCCCTCGGAATTCGAAGGGCCCAGGGCCGCCGCTGCCGGGCCTGACCGCTCGGTCTGCTGTGCGACCTGTTGGTCGGTCTGGGGCTGCTGCTGGACGCCTTGGCTGGACATGGTCGCTCCCGTCAGGGGTTGCCCAGCGGGAGAGCAAGGGTCGGGCCAGCCATTGAGCGACGTGATTTCAGTGGTTTATGCGGATTCTGCCGACGAACCTGTTCGACCCTTCGACACCCCTGTCGAACACCTCCAGACCGCTGATGACCCCCGGCGACGCCCACCGCCCCTACGCTCCAGCTGGGAGGTCTCTATGGGTCGCAAGCGTCGCAAGTCCAAGAAGTCCCGGGCCAAGGCCCGATCCGGCACCGGCCTGACCGTCGACCGCAAGCGCCGCACCGGGCACTACCAGGGGTCGATGTTCAGCGAGGTCTACCGGGACGGCAAGGTCCACGTGTACACGGCCTGGAACGACAACGACGACGACGTGGGCGCACCCATGGACTTCGACGCCTGGGTGCGGTCGGTGTCGTGACCGCCCCGCTCAGGCCCGCCGACGGGTGACCAGGCCCAACGCCAGCAACAGCATGGCCGCCAAGCCCGAGCGAGTCCCGCCCGTAGCGGCACAGCCCCCACTCGACTGTGGGGCGGCCTGGTCCGCGGCCTGAGCGTCCGAAGCCGTCGGGGCGTTCAACACCACCGAGTCCTCCTCGGGCGCCAGGCTCGCCAGGCCATCGCCCGTGCCATCGGTGCCCACCGCCCGGACCTTGCGCACCAAGGCCCGCTCCTGGGGCGTCAGCATCATGCCGTACAGGGGCTCCAGCTTGGCCTTGTAGACGTCCTTTTCGGCCTGGGTCAGATCGTGGAAGGTGATGCCCATGCCCTCGAGCTTGTTGCGGGACTCGTGGGTGGACTCGATGCTCCACTGGCGCTCGTCCACGACGATCTGCTGGGCCACGCGGGTCACGATCTCCTGGTACTCGGGTGGCAGCGTGCCAAAGAAGGCCTTGTTGATCACCACCATCGACGTGAGCAGGAAGTGGTGGGTCTCGTTGACCACCGTGTTGACCTTGTAGTCCTCGTAGACGTCGAAGCAGGAGACGGTGGTCTCCGCGGCATCGACCAGGCCTTCCCGGGCCAGGGGGACCAGACCGTCGGGTCCGACCACCACGTAGGAGCCCCCCAAGAGGAACGCCATGCGCGCATAGCGGCCGCGGCTGATCAGGATGCGCATCTCCGAGAGTGCGCTCGGGTCCCGGGCTTCGACGTTGGCCGAGATGACCCCCATGCCACCGCTGTAGGTGATGCCCAGGCCCTTGAGCTTGGACGAGGTCTCCAGGTCGTCGGTGAAGCCGGCGCCCAGCGGGCCGTTGAAGATCTGCTCGGCGTGGTCGTAGTCGCGGAAGAGGTAGGGCATGCCCAGCACCCGCAGGGGCTGGTGGTAGCGGGCCAGCACGTGGGTGTAGGACTGGGTCATCTCCAGCAGCTCACCCTTGACCACGTCGCCGGTGATCTGCATCGCATTGCGCCGTCGTCCCGCGACCTCTTCGTACTCCTTGCGGGAGTAGACCTGGACCACGACGTCGCCGTCGGTCTCGCGCTCGACCCGCTCGGCGAATTCGAAGGCCGCGCGATCGGCGGCGCTGCTGGGGAGGTGGATCTGAGCCCAGCGGATGGTGTACGACGGCTCAGCAGCGGTGGCCGCGGGGCTCGTGGCCAAGCACAGCAGGGCCACGCAGGCGGCCAGGGACCGGGGAAAGCCCATCATCCGTGCTCCTGGGGAGTGGCTCTGACCACGGTACGGGCCCGTCGAAGAGAAGGCAAGACCGGGCGTATGCTGGCGCCAGCCCGGGAATGCCCATGTCTTCCAGCCTGGTCCTGACCCTCTTCGCGCTCCTGGCCTGTCAGGGCGACACCACCCCCGCGGACTCTTCGTCGCTGGGCACCGTGGACACCGCCCCGACCGGCACAGGAGACACCCACGCCGTCGACACCGGCCCCCCGATCTCCCAGGACGCCGACCAGGACGGCTCCACGTCGGCTGAGGACTGCGACGACAGCGACCCGGCGGTGCACCCCGGCGCCGACGAGCTGTGCAACGACGTCGACGACGACTGCGACGGCGTGATCGACGAAGACGACGCCCTGGACGCCGCGCCCTGGTACGCGGACGCGGACGGCGACGGCTACGGGCTGACCGACGACACCACCACCGCCTGCGACCGGCCCCGCGGCTACAGCGAGTACCCCGACGACTGCGACGACGACGACCCCCGGGTCCACCCAGGCGCGGTCGAAGACGACTGCCTGGACACGGTCGACTACAACTGCGACGGGTCCGTGGGCTGGGAAGACGCCGACGGGGACCTGATCCCGGCGTGCGAGGACTGCGACGACGACGACGCCTTTGCGTTTCCGGAAGCCCCGGAGACCTGCAATGAAGCGGACGACGACTGCGACGGCGTGACCGACGAGGACGCCATCGACGCCACGACCTGGTACGGCGACGCCGACGGCGATGGGCACGGTGGCACGACCTTCACCGAGGACGCCTGCCAGGCTCCTGACGGCTATGTCAGCAGCGCCGACGACTGTGACGACCTGGACGCGACGAGCCACCCGGACGGCGTCGAGACCTGCGACGACGCCGACAACGACTGCGACGGCGCCACTGACGAAGGCGTCGGCGTGACCTGGTACGGCGACGGCGACGGCGACGGCTACGGCGACCCCGACAGCACCACCGACGCCTGCGACTGGCCGGCGGACCACGCGTCGAACGACGGCGACTGCGACGACGACGACCCATCCGCCCACCCCGGCGGGGTCGAGGTCTGCGATGGGGCCGACAACGACTGCGACGGCAGCGCCGACAACAGCGCTCTGGACGCAGCGGACTGGTTCCAGGACGCCGACAGCGACGGCTTCGGCGACCCCGATGCGGGCACGGCCGCCTGTGAGGCGCCGAGCGGCGACCACGTGGCCGACGACACGGACTGCGACGACGGCGACGCGAGCGTGAATCCGGACGCTTCAGAGGCCTGCGACGACGTGGACGAGGACTGCGACGGCGACGTGGACGAGGAGGCCAGCGACGCGAGCACCTTCTACGCCGACCGGGACGGCGATGGCGCCGGGGACCCCACCGCACCCCAGGAGGCCTGCGACGAGCCCGCCGAGCACGCGAGCAGCGCCGACGACTGCGACGACGGGGACAGCGGCGTCTACCCGGGCGCCTCGGAGACCTGTGACGACGTGGACGAGGACTGCGACGGCACCGTCGACGAGGACGCGATCGACCCGACCACCTGGTACCGGGACGACGACGGCGACGGCTACGGTGACCCGGCCCGCGGGACCGATGCCTGTGATGCCCCCACCGACTACCTGGCCGACGACAGCGACTGCGACGACAGCGACGCGGGGGTGAGCCCGGTCGGGGTGGAGTCCTGTGACGACGCCGACGAGGACTGTGACGGCACCATCGACGAGGAGGCCCTGGACGCGACCACCTGGTACGACGACGCCGACAACGACGGCTTCGGCGACCCGGACTTCGACACCGTGTCCTGCCAGGCCCCGTCTGGCGGCGTGGACAACGACGGGGACTGCGACGACACGGACGCTTCGGTGAACCCGGACGCCCAGGAGATCTGCGACGGCCAGGACAACGACTGCGACGGCACGGCCGAGGCCGACGAGGACGTGCTCGGCGACGGCGAGGCCTGTGCCGCGAGCTCCTGTGACGAGATCCAGGACACCCGCACGGACTCGCCCGGCGACGACGTCTACTGGATCGATCCCACCGGCTCCAGCGCCTACGAGGTCTGGTGCGACCTGTCCAACAACGCCGGGGGCTGGACGCTCCTGGGCATCTACACGAACAACGACTCTGCGAACTGGTTGCCCGCCAGCACCTACTGGACGGGCACCAGCACCTTTGGCGACGCCACGGCCCCGGACACCAACGCGGACGCCAAGAGCCAGGCCTTCAACGACCTGCCCATCGACGAGCTGATGGTCATGCACTACCCGAGCAGCACCGGCTTCGTCTCGTCGACGGGCTGCATCGGCAACCAGGCCCTGCTGAACATCTTCCAGCAGGACAGCCAGAGCGACTCGGACTGTGCGCACTCCTGTGGGCTCGCCACGGTGAACAGCCCGTGGTCCGGTCAGGGCAACCAGGCCAGCTCGCTCTACTTCCGCTGCGCCGACACCGACGCCAGCTACACCGATCCCGGCGGCTACTGGTACGCGGCGGACAACAGCTTCATCACGACCCTGGACAACGGCGCCTCCAAGGACAGCAATTTCGGGCTGGCCGGCGGCGAGAACAACGACTGGGTGGACTGGGACCAGACCACCGGCGACGGCGGCGACGACGGAGACACGACCCAGGTGTTGCTCTACGGGCGGTGAGGGGGACCGGAGCGCGAACCCGTCCTCAAGGGTGATCCCGCCCCAGGAGCCCCCCGATGTCGTGGACCTCACACCGCACCCACCTCGCCCTGGCACTGATCATCGGCCTGTACGCCTTGCGCAAGCTGTTTGCGGTCGTGGCCGTGCTGTTCATGGCGCCGATCCCGGTGGCGCTGACCTACGGGCCCGTGGTGCTGTTCGGCGTCTTGTGGTGCCTGGCCGTGGTCGCCACGGTCCGCGCCGTCTGGCGGGAGCGGGACCGGGCGCTGCGACGGCTGGGGCTGCTCGTTCTACTCGCCGCCCCGAGCGTGCAGCTCAACCGGTTCTTCTTCAACGTCTGGGACGTGCTGCCGTGGCACGCCCGAATCCGGGTCGGCACGCAGACTCTGGCCCTCGACCTGGACCTGCCCTTCCTGGAGACGGTCTGGGGTTCGGTGCGCAACGTGACCTGGCAGGGTGGCGTGGCCGCGGGCGTCGACCTTGTCGCCCTGGCCCTTGCCCTGTGGCTGATCGTCGCCCACCGCAAGGTCCAGGCCCGGGCGGCGGCCCTGGCCTGATCGGCCGGATCATCGAAGTTGACCGGCCCTGGCTCGCCCTCGCCCGCCCTG
>CAZFLE010000260.1:0-5783 GCA_964519895.1 uncultured Enterobacterales bacterium
CCGTCGTAGTACCCATAGTTGTCCACCACCTCCACATCACTCAGCGTCACCGCACACCCGCTCACAGCGATCCCGCCGCCGTAGTACGCCCAGCCCGCCTCCACGATCACGTTGTCCAGGGTCAGCGTCGTGCCCGTGCCATTGCAGGCCACGTTCCCCCCGCTGTACGTGCCGGCCCCGACCACGTCGTCGTACCCGAACCCGTCACTCAGGGTCAGGTCCACCAGCTCCACCGCGATGCCGTTCTTGTCGATGGTGATCGGGCGGGTCTGCCCCAAGAGGTCCAGGACCACAGCGTCCCGGTCCCCGCTGACGCCGCGAATGCTCGCGTCCCGGTCGATGTCCAGCTCGATGGGCCAGGACCCGTCGCAGAGCCACAGCTCGCCGGCCGTGCTCAGGGTGTAGCTGGCATAGAGGCTGCCCGCCGCCGGGGTCAGGGACGCGGTGATGTCGCTGATGGCACCGGCCGAGCTCACCCAGCTCGCCATGTCGTCTTCGCTCGTGCTGGGGTCGCAGTCGTTGTCGGCCCCGTCGCAGATCTCCGTCGCCGCGGGGTTGATCTCCGAGTCCGCGTCGTCGCAGTCCGTGCCGTCGCTCACATACGACGCCGGCGCCGAACAGTCCGTGACGCTGTCCGTCGCATCCCCGTAGGTGTCGCCGTCGTTATCCCGGTAGTAGGTGCTCGACACGCCCTCGTCGACGCTGTTGTCGCAGTCCTCGTCGATGCTGCCGTCGCAGACCTCGGTGCCCGCCGGGTTCACGCTGCTGTCGCCGTCGTCGCAGTCGCTGCTGTTCGACGCGTACCCGCTGGGCTCGCTGCAGGCCTGGGTCGTGGTCGACGACGTGCCATAGCCGTCGTTGTCCGCGTCGCTGTAGTAGGTCGTGGTGACGCCTTCGTCGGTCGACGCGTCGCAGTCCTGGTCCGCGCCGTCGCAGACCTCGGCCGCCCCGGGGCTCACACCGCCGTCCCCGTCGTCGCAGTCCGTGGCGTCGGTCACGTCCGAGCTGTTCGCCCGCTCACAGCTGTTCGAAGAGCTGGCGTCGCCGTAGCCATCCCCGTCCACATCGGCGTACCAGGTCACGCCAGGCGCCTCGGTGGCGTCGCTGTCGTCGCAGTCGTCTCCCCCGGAGATGGCTGCGCCGTCCCAGCCGCCGCTGTCCAGGGTGCAGGCCACCCAGCCGTCCCCGTCGACGTCGCTCTCGTCGCCCGGCAGTCCGCTGCCGAGACAGTCGTTGAGCTGGCCGTCGCAGAGCTCCGCCGCGCTGGGGTGCACCGTCGCGTCGGTGTCGTTGCAGTCGTCGTTGGTGGCGACGTCGGTGGGCGTGCCACGCTCGCAGACCGTCTCGCTGTCCGGATCGCCGTAGCCGTCGCCGTCCTGATCGGCGTACCAGGACGCGCCCGGGAACTCGCTGGCGTCGCTGTCGTCGCAGTCCGAGGCGTCGCTGCCATACCCGCTCGGCGCCGTGCAGGCCTGGGTCGTGTTGGTGGCGTCGCCGAAGCCGTCGTTGTCCTGGTCGGCGTAGAAGGTGGTGGTGTTCAGGGCGTCGGCCTCGTCCACCGTGCCGTCGCAGTCCTCGTCCCAGACCCCGTCACAGGTCTCGAAGGCGTCGGGGTTGATGGCCCCGTCGGCGTCGTTGCAGTCGCTGCCATCCAGGGTGTAGCCCTCGGGGGGCTCGTCGCAGGCCCAGGTGCTGGCGCTGGCGTCGCCGAAGCCGTCCTGGTCCTCGTCGGCGTGGTACTCGGTGGCGCCGTCGGCGCCTTCGTCGATCAGAGCGTCGCAGTCCTGGTCGGCCAGATCACAGGTCTCGGTCGCCCCGGGAAAGACCCGATCGTCGTCGTCGTCGCAGTCCCGGTCGTTGCGCACGGCGCCCGACGCCACCAGACAAGCGATCACCTCGGTGTCCGGGTCGCCGTAGCCGTCGCCGTCCTGGTCGGTGTAGGAGGCGACGGGGTCCACCGGGTCGTCGTCGACCTGGTCGTTGCAGTCGTTGTCCAAGCCGTCGCAGAGCTCGGGACTGTCCGGGCTGACCGTGTCGTCGCCGTCGTCGCAGTCCAGGCCGTTGTCCACGAAGCCATCGGGCTGTTCACAGGCAGTCCGGGTGTCGTCGGCCGCGCCGAAGCCGTCGCCGTCATCGTCCGCGTGCCAGGTGGCGGGGTCCGAGCAGTCGCCCACCGTGGGGCCGCTGTCGGCGCCGTCGTCCCCATCGGTACAGGCCAGACCCAGGGTGGCGAGCAGGGCAGACAGCAAAACGGTGTGACGCATCTCGGTTCCTCGGAGCCGACGCATTCTAGTGCAGAGGACCTGGACGCGCGATCGGGATCACAGTCGCCTTGTTCTTCCGCCTTGGCCGCCAGAGCCCTGCACTTCTTCCGCTTCCTGGGCCCCAGACGTCGTCGGCACCATGAATTCGCTCCTGAAGGGCCCGAAAGGGGGCTCCCAGGACCCCAAGGCGGAAGAGGGAAGCGACTCTGACCCCGGCAGGCACGACGTCGATGTCGCGGCCGGCTGCGCGTCGCACACCCGAGATGGGGCAACAGGCCGATCCACACGGCTGGCACGGGTCGTGCTGTGCCCGGGGGCAGTCAGAGCACAGGAGCTTGATGTGACTTCCCGCCTCTCCCTCTCTCCCCTCGGCCTGGTCGCAGGACTGGGTCTGTTCGCCACCGGCTGCACGAGCAACGACATGGCCGGCGCCAGCATGTCCGTCGGCCAGGGCGGCTCCCAGGACTTCGGGGCCTTCCGCCAGATCCTCGACGAAGGGGGCATCCCCGGCCCCTCCACCATCGACGACGTCGGCTTCTTCGCCGAGCACGTGATCGAGCTGCCCGAGGCTGAGTGCGCCGACGACGTGTGTGTGCACGGTGTGCTGGGCATGATGGGCAACATGATCGACGGCTCCGACTGCACGGTGGTGCTGCTCGGACTCAACAGCACCGTCGACCTGGACGCCATGGAGCGCCCGCCGCTGAACCTGGCCCTCGCGGTGGACACCAGCGGCTCGATGGCTGGCGACTCGATGGCCTGGACCATCACCGGGCTGCTGAGCATGGTCGACAGCCTGGAGCCGGGCGACCGGGTCACCCTGGTCGACTTCGACACCAGAGCCGAAGTGCTCATCGAGCACGCGGTCGCCGGCGACGACGATGAAGCGCTCATCGCAGCGATCAACTCTCTGTCGGCCGCCGGAGGCACGAACATCCACGACGGCCTGGCCGAGGCCTTCGAGTCGGTGGCCGAGCTCGCCGTCGAAGACATGCAGAACCGGGTCATCCTGCTCTCGGATGGCCTGGCCACGTCGGGCAACACCGACAGCGGCGACATCCTGGCCCTGGCCGAGGCCCACACCGAGGCCGGCATCGGCCTGACCACCATCGGCATGGGCAGCGACTTCGACATCGACCTGATGCGGGACCTGGCCGAGGCCGGCGCGGGTGCGTTCTACTTCCTCGAGGATCCCTCCGCCGTGGAAGAGGTCTTCGTGGAGGAGGTCGAGACCTTCCTGGTGCCCCTGGGCCAGGACGCCAGCATCGACCTGGACGTGTCGGACCAGTACACCCTGCGCAACGTGTTCGGGACCACCGACCACTTCATCGAGGGCAACCACGCCAGCATCGACATCCCGCTGCTCCAGGCCGCCCTGCGCACGTCCGACGACGACAACGAGGCCGGCCGACGCGGGGGTGGCATGACCGTGATCGCCGAGATGATCCCCAACGAGGGTGCCGAGGCCGGCCAGGTCGGCCACGTGGGCTTCTCCTACACCGAGGTCAGCTCGGCGGAGATCAAGGATCAGGAGGTCCTGGTGGAGTCCCCGATCAACCCGGACGCCGTGGGCGTCGAAGGTGAGTTCCTGGACCCGAGCGTCGAGAAGGCCTTTGTGATGCTCAACATCTACGTGGGCTTCGAGATGGCGGCGGCGTTCGCCCTCGAGGGCAACGACGATGCCGCCCTGCAGACCCTGTACCGCCTGTGCCGGGGCGTGAACGCCTGGCTCGGTGCCAACGACGACGCGGACATCGCCGACGACCTGGTCTACGTGGACCGGTTCATCGAGAACCTGGAGCGTCGCCAGCCCGCGGACTGGGACATGGACTGGGAAGGTGGAGGCTGGAGCATCTGGTGGATCTTCGACTGAGCCACCTCTGAGGCCGCAGGAGCCCGGGTCCGCGTGAGCGGGTCCGGGCCCTGTCGTGCTTGCACGCCGCTGACCGAAGTTCAACACTTGACATGTCAATGTCTGGAGATCACACTCCAGACCCATGGAAGTCGTGGTCCTCCCCGCCCAGAGCGCCCCAGAGCCCGGCCCTGACTGCGAGACCGCCATCCGGGCGAGCCTGGCGGCGCTGATCGCCGCCGCGACACGCCTGGACGCGACGTCTCCGGGCACGCTGCTCGAGGCTCGGTCCACCCTGCTGGGGGTGCTCGAGGGCGCCACGGCGCTGGGCCGTGAGATCCGCGGCCTGGGACCCGACTTCACCCAAGGGGACTGGGCCCCCCTGGTGGAGCGAGTACTCCAGACCACCACCCGGGTCCACGGTGCGCTACTGGCGTTCCTGAAACAGGCGCGGGTGCTCTCGAGCAGCCCAAGGCTGTTGGACACGGTGAGACGGGCTGCAACCGCCGTGATGGCCCTGCGCGAAGAGGCCATGCTCCTGGCCGGTCGGGCCGCCTGGTCCAGCTGACGATCCGGCGAATTCGACGGTCGCGCCTCTTGGCGTGAGGTCGATCCCTGGGAGCGGTTGACGGCCGCTCTCCCCACGGGGTCTGCCCTAGGCAGTTGAATCGGCCCATGGCGCGGGTCCGAGTCCAATCTCAGAGGTGCAAATACTCCATGTCAAGAAATTCTGGGCGGAATCGGACCCTGGGGTGATCCGCCTCGAGCCACCTCCCGTAGGATCCCCCCTGCGCACCTCCTCTCATCACCGCGGGATAGTGCGTTTGGCGCGGGAATCCTCCCGCTCTCGTATCCATGGAGACGTACATGAAATTCCTCAACGGGCTGACCTTGGCCGGGGCGGGCGCATTGCTCGCCGTGTCTACGGTCGCACTTGCGGCCGACCACGCCGAAGCCCCCCTCTCGGGCGCCGACTCGGCGGCCGACATCGCCGACTTCTACAGCTGGTACAAGTCCGACACCGGCACGCTGGTGTTCGTCGTCACGGTGGCTCCGCTCACCGGCGCGACCTCGGACGGCGGCGCGGCCACCTACGACGCCGACGTGCTGTACGGCGTGCACGTGGACAACGACGGCGACAACCTCGCGGACCACGACATCTGGATCCGCTTCGGCCAGAACGGTGCCGGCGACTGGGGCATCCAGACGTCGGGCGTGCCCGGCTCGGATCCCTTCGACGGTGCTGTCGGCGCTGCGGTCGCCAACGCCGCGGGCGACCAGGTGTGGGCCGGTCTCGCCGACGACCCCTTCTTCTTCGACCTCGAGGGCTACACGAACACCCTGTCCACCGGGACCCTGGCCTTTGACGGCACGCGGGACTCGCTGGCGGGCGTCAACGTCACCGCCATCGTGCTGGAAGTCGACGCTGCGGGGCTCCTTGGCTCCGACGGCACGCTGCAGACCTGGGCCACCACGGGCCGCAAGTAGGAGATGACCATGAAGACCTTCAAGTTCCTCCTGCCTGTCCTGTCCATCATGGCGCTCGGTGTGGGTGCTGGCTGTGGCGACGACACCACGACCACCGACTCGGGCCCGACGGCTGACGCCGACGCGGACACCGACACCGACACCGACACCGACACGGACACCGACACGGACACCGACAC
>CAZFLE010000261.1:0-2302 GCA_964519895.1 uncultured Enterobacterales bacterium
GTGGCTCGCGCCGCCGCCGCCGCCGCCGCCGCCGCCGCCGCCGCCGCCGCCGCCGTAGCCGCCGCCGCCGCCGCTGTAGCCGCCACCGCCGCCCCCGCCGCCGTCTCGGCCGCCCAGGAAGCGCACGTTGTCGCCGACCACCTCGGTGGAGTAGCGCTGGTTTCCGTCGCGGTCCTGCCACTTGCGGGTCTGTAGGCGGCCTTCGATGTAGAGCTGCTTGCCCTTGCGGCAGTACTGGTTGATGTTCTCGGCCGTACGCCCGAACACCACGACGCTGTGCCACTCGGTGTGGTCGTTCCAGTTGCCGTCCCGGTCCTTGCGGCGGGTGCTGGTCGCCACCCGCAGGTTGCAGACGGCCATGCCGCTGCCGGTGGACCGCATCTCGGGGTCTGCCCCCAGGTTGCCGATGAGGATGACCTTGTTGACCATGCTGGCTCCGCTGGGAGGCGTGTGCCGTGCCTCCGAGGCCGGTTGTGTAGCCCGCTATTGGGGGCTGTCCACCGGGAGTTGGAGCGGCGATCAGGTAATGATCAGCGCGGCCACACCCAGTCGGAGCTGACCCCATGAACGTCGCCCTCACCGGCGCCACCGGCCTGCTCGGCGCCAACCTCGCCGAGGCGCTGCTCGCAGCGGGCCACGACGTCACCGCGACGCGCCGGGCCACGAGTCGGGTGGATCACCTCGCGGATCTGGACATTCGGTGGGTCCAGGCCTCCCTCGGCGATCCGTCGGCCCTGGAGCGGGCCTTCGACGGCGCCGAAGTCGTCTACCACTGCGCTGCGGCAGTCACGGTGCGCAAGAAGGCGGCCCCCTGGGTGATCGCCGCCAACGTCGACGGCACGCGTCACGTGATCGACGCCGTGCAGGCGGTGGGCGCCCGCCGGCTGGTGCACTGCTCGAGCGTGGTGGCGGTGGGGCTGTCCGACGACGGCCGCCCCAGCGATGAGACCGCCCGCTGGAACTTCGCCGAGCACGGGATCATGGACGGCTACACCCTGACCAAGCGCCAGGCCGAGGAGGTCGTGGCCAGCGCCGTGGCCGACCAGGGCCTCGACGCCGTGATCGTCAACCCCACCTACATGATCGGCCCCCGGGACGTGCGGCCCAGCAGCGGCAAGCTGCTGATCGAGATCGTCAGGCGGGCGGTTCCGGGGGTCAGCGCAGGCGCCAACAACTTCGTGGACGTGCGCGACGTGGCGCGGGGCATGGTCGCCGCCGCCGACCGAGGGCAGACCGGCGAGCGGTACATCCTGGGGGGTCTGGACCTGTCCTATGCCGAGATCTTCCGGCGCACCGCGGCCATCGCTGGCGTGAAGCCCATCGAGCGGGTCCTGCCGCGCTGGCTGGCCAACCCCGCGGGGTGGTGGGGGGACCTGCAAGAGCGGTTCTCGGACCGGGAGCCCCTGCTGAACAGCGCGTCGATCGCCTGGGGCTACACCACCCAGTACCGCTTCACCAGCGCCAAGGCCCAGGCCGAGCTCGGCTACACCATGAGCCCGCTCGATCCCGCCATCCACGACGCGCTGACGTGGTTCCGAGCCCACGACATGCTGGGGCCGACGCCGAACCTGCCCTGAAACAAGCGCCCGCCCGATCAGACCCGCGCTCGTAGCCGCAGCGAGTTCGTGACCACCGAGACACTGGACAGGGCCATCGCGGCCCCGGCGATCATGGGCGTGAGCAGGCCAGCCATCGCCAGGGGAATCGCGACCACGTTGTAGCCAAAGGCCCAGCCCAGGTTCTGGCGGATCGTGCGCAGGGTCGCTCGGCTGACCCCGATCGCCTCCTGGAGGAGGCCCAGGTCACTGCGCACCAGGGTCAGCGCCGCGGCCTGGCGAGCGACGGCCGTGCCGCTGCCCATCGCAACCCCCACGTCGGCCTGGGCCAGGGCCGGGGCGTCGTTGACCCCGTCCCCGATCATCGCGACCACCCGGCCCGCGGCCTGGAGCGCCGCGACGGCGTCGGCCTTGTCCCCAGGAAGCACCCGGCTGCGCACGTCGATGATGCCCACCGCCCCGGCCACGGCCTGGGCCGCCGGGGGGCTGTCCCCGGTCAGCAGCGTCACACCGACCCCGGACGCCTGCAGGCTCGCGACGGCGGCCGCGGCCTCGGGCCGGAGCGTGTCGGCCAGGGCGATGATGCCCGCCGCGACCCCGTCGACCGCGACCCGGACCACCGTGCCGCCGTCCGCCTCTGCGGACGCGACGGCTTCGTCCCAGACCCCGCTGTCAACCCCGAGCTCCGCCAGGTAGGCCCGGGTGCCCACCGCCACGCTGCGATCGCCCACCCGGCCCTGGACCCC
>CAZFLE010000261.1:2402-5770 GCA_964519895.1 uncultured Enterobacterales bacterium
GTCGGGGTCGCCAGCCCCAGGGCGCAGGGGCAGGCGATGACCAGGACACTCACGGCGTTGACGGCCGCGGTGACGACCCCGGCGCCGGTCCACCACCAACCCAGAAACGTCAGCGCCGCGAGCACGATCACCGCGGGCACGAACACCCCCGCCACCCGGTCCACGAGCCTCTGGACCGGGGCCTTCTGGGCCTGGGCCTGGCGCAGGCGCTCCAGGATGGCGGCCAGGGCGGTGCCCCGCCCGGTGTGCAGGACCCGCACCCGCAGGGCGCCGTCGCCGTTGACGGTGCCCGCCAGCACCGTGTCGCCAGGCCCCTTGGGGACCGGTCGCGACTCCCCCGTGAGCATCGACTCATCCGTCGCCGAGGTCCCGCTCTCGACCACACCATCTGCCGGGACGGCGCCGCCGGTCTCGACCAGCACCAGGTCCCCGGTCAGCAGGTCACGCGCCCGGATCTGGACCACCTGGCCGTCGCGCACGACGCGGGCGGTTGCGGGGGTCAGGTCCGCGAGCCTGCGGATCGCCTCGGCCGCGTCGCCCTTGGCGCGGGCCTCGAGCCACCGACCCAAGAGGATGAGGGTCACGATGACCGCCGCGGACTCGAAGTAGATCGCCCCGGGGCCGAGCGCGACCAGGCCCGCCACCGACAGGGCCCACGCCGCACCGGTGCCCCCCGCGACCAGGCTGTTCATGTTGGCCGTGCCCAGCCGGAGCTGCTTGAGGGCGTCGACCCAGAACCGGCGTCCGAGCACGAACACCACCGGGGTCGCCAGGACCGCCGAGATCCAGTGGCCCGGCGCCCAGTCCATGAAGCCCATGCCCAGGACGAAGACCGGCGCGGTCAGCGACGCCGACCAGACCAGGTCGCGCCGTAGCGAGGCCAGCTCGGCCTGTTCCCGGGCCCGCCAGGCAGCGGCCTCTGCAGCCGGATCCTCCAGATCCAGGTCTTCGGGCACGCCAAACCCGGCCCTCTCGACGGCGCCGACAACCACCGCCCGGTCCAGCCGACCCGGCTCCACAGCCAGCGCCGCCCGGCCGGTGGCGTAGTTCACGTCGGCGGCGACGATGCCGTCGACCTTGTGCAGCACGCGCTGGAGACGCGAAGCACAGGACGCACAGGTCATGCCCTCGACGGGCAATTCGAAGCGAACGGGTTCCACGCGGCCAACCTAAGCACCCCTTCGACGACGTCACATCGAGCCGCCGCGACCGCCCCAGAGCCGCCTGACACCTTGCTGACAATCCGCGAGGTCGATAGATCGCCGGGCTCTTTCACACGGACCCACCCATGACGATCCTGCCCCTCAGCCTGTCCCTGCTCGGCTGCGCCGGCCCTCAAGCCGATGTGCAACGCGATCTGCACAACGACCCGAGCGCCTTCCTGGTGCTGCCGTCGGCCGACGCCGAGTACGACGATCCCGCCGCCATCCAGACCTTCAGCACCCTGTGCTCGGGCAGCATCCAGTCGTGCATCGACGCCGCCAGCAGCGGCGACACCGTCACTATCGGCGCCGGGGTGTACAGCGAGAACCTGACGCTCAAGACCGGCGTGACCCTCTCCGGCGCCGGCCGCACCGAGGTCTACGTCTACGGCACCGTCGACGGCACCGGCGTGAGCGGCCTGGACATCAGCGGCATGAGCTTCATCGACCCGGACTACGTCACCCTGGGCGTGCCCTATGGCAACGACGGCATCCTGCTCGACGGCGCCAGCGACGTGGGCCTGAGCGACGTCGGCACCCACTACTTCAACGACGGCGTGCGCATCCTGTCGAGCAGCGACATCGACATCGACAACTGCGCCATCTGGTACGACTGGTACGGCATCTACGTCGAGTCCAGCAGCGACGTCGAGGTCACGAACAACCTGATCGCCTCCAACGGCGCAGGCGGCGTCGCCACCACCGGCGGCACCCAGGCCCGCATCGTCCACAACACCGTGATCGGCAACGCCTACGCGTCGAGCACCGAGTACCTGGCCGGCGCTGTGGCCGTCGGGACCGGTGGCACCGAGACCGTCGCCAACAACATCATCGTGAGCAACTACCACGGCTACAACTGCTACAGCTGCAGCGGCAACTCGACCCACAACCTGGTCTGGGGCAACACCGAGAACTACACCAACGACGCCAGCGCGTCGTCGTCGGACCTGAACGTCGACCCCCTGTTCACCAACGCCGGCGAGGGCGACTACACCCTCTCGAGCGGATCACCCGCGATCGACGCCGGCACCAGCCTGTTCACCACCCCCAGCGACGCCCAGGGCGAGTCCCGCCCCCAGGGCAGCCAGGTGGACATGGGCATGGACGAGTACTCGACCAGCGCCTACGAGCTGCTCCTCACCGAGGTCATGAGCAACGCCGCGACCGAGACGGTCGGCGAGTTCGTCGAGATCTACAACGCCGGCACCGGCTCGGTGGACCTGGCCGGCTTCGTGCTGACCGACGGCGACGACATCGACACCCTGACCGCGTTCGACGGCGGCACGACGAGCCTTGCGGGCGGCGACTACGCCGTGGTGGTCGACCCCGACTACGACGGCACCTACGGCATCGACAGCAGCGTCACGGTGGTCACCACCGGCGACACCACCGTGGGCAATGGACTGACCACGTCGGACAGCGTCACCCTGTACGAGGCCGACGGCACCACCATCGCCGCGAGCTTCTCCCACCCCTTCGATCCGGGTGACGGCGTCTCGGCCGAGCTCTACAACTTCGACAACGGCGACGTGAACGGCAACTGGCGCACCAGCCAGTGCGCCGACGGCTCCAGCCCTGGCGCCGAGCACTGCTTCCCCGAGTCCGGCGACCCCGCTGACCTGCTCATCTCCGAGGTCATGGCCAACCCCCTGGCCGAGACCACCGGCGAGTTCATCGAGATCTTCAACGGCGGCACCAGCGAGATCGACGCCAGCGGCCTGGTCATCACCGACGACCTGAGCGGCAGCACCGCCAACTACGACACCCTGAGCGGCTTCCAGGGCGGCTCGACCCTCATCGGCCCTGGAGAGCACGCGGTCATCCTGGACCCCGGCTACGCTTACGAGTACTGGCTGCCCACGGCCACCGTACTGCTGGTCGTCGACGACGCCCAGCTGGGCAACGGCCTGCGGACCGACGACACGGTCTGGCTGCTGGACACCGACAGCACGACCGAGATCGACAGCCACACCCCGCCGAGCGACGCGTCGGACGGCGTCTCCTATGAAAAGGTCGACTACACGGTGGGCAACGAGTCCTCGAACTGGATCGCCACCACCGACTCCTGCGGGGGTTGGACCAGCAGCGTCGGCCGCCTCAACGGCGCAGCGGGCGGCACCTGCCAGCCCCTCCAGATCAACGAGGTCATGGCCAACGCCGACGACG
>CAZFLE010000262.1:0-5738 GCA_964519895.1 uncultured Enterobacterales bacterium
AGTCGTCGGTCCAGGAGTCGGCGAGGCCGCCAGGGCTGTCCCGGATGCCGAAGCCGAGGGGGGCGAGGGCGCGGGCGCGGGCGACGAGTTCGGGGACGGGTGTAGCGGTGGCATCGGCGACCTGGAGGACGTGCGACATGGTCAGTCCCGAGGTCACGAATGGCTTCACCCCGTCGCAGTCTCGACTGATGAGCACGAGATCGACCCGGTCGGCCACGATGTTCGGTAGTTCGCCCGCGGCCACCCCAAGAGGCCAGACGTCCAGAGGGAGTCGATGGTGGAGCCCTGCAAGGGGCTGCTGCCGGGTCTTCGAGTAGATCACGAGCTCGGCGGGATTGAGGCGCTCCGAGGAAGCAAAGAGCCCCAAGGCAGCCAGCCATTCGCGCGTGAGCTTCAGTCCCTTCAAGACGCGTTCTTCGGGGATGGCCGCAAGGGCGTCATGGCTCAACAGCTCAAGGACGCGCAGGTCCGTGAAGACCCAGGGTCCGGCGAGCACGGTTGCGATGCCGCCGTCGAGGGCAGACGGGACGTCCTTGCATCCCAGCCAGGTCCAAGACGGGATCAACACGGAGCGCAGGGTGACGGGCAGTGTGGCAAAGACCTTGCCCAGTGGTCGCTTGAGCTCTGCGGCCAGCGCGATCAAGCTGCCGGGGCTTGGCATGTTCTGCTCGACGGCCACCCCCAGAGGGGCCAGCCTTCGGGCCCTGAGCAAGGACGCCTCATAGGACTCCTGGAGCAGGACCGAACACCTCAGGAGGGACAGGGGCTTCAAGGATTCCGTCGGCCCCTCGGCCTGGTCCCACCAGAGCAGCTTCGCGTCCAGCGGATCATGCGGCAGGACGGCAACGGCGTCGAGTTCGGTCTGGGGCGGGGGGCGGCTCAGGGCGGGACTGTCCAGGTAGGCGTGCAGGAACTCCGGGTGCTTGCCCACCAGGCAGTACAGCGCCGCAGTGGACAGCTCCATGCGTATGCCGCACTCTGCGATGGCCGCCGCGTCCTCGAGGAGAGCGACCGGGTCCTCACCTTCTTCGAGAGTCCGCAGGAACGGCGCGTCCACGTGGGCCGTGCGTCCCGTCATCGGAACGAAGTCACGCCTCCCGCGAAGGAGGAAGTCGAGGTCGGACTGGACGACCGGTCGCTCGGCTGTCGTTCGGTGCCAGTCTTCGTGGAGGTCTCTTGGCCGCATGGGCCCTGCGTCACGGAGAGTCTCTACCACCCGGGGAATGGGTTCACTCAGTGCCGCTGAAAGTAGAAGCAGGGCCAGCTCGTCAAGCTGGACGTCGTTGCACATGGCGAGGCTGCGAAGGAGACGGACCCGGAGCTCCTCGGGTCCAAGGCCCGCCGACTTGGCCACCTCTAAGACCCGCGCAACATCGAGGAGGAGTCGATCATCGCCTAGTGCGTGTCTGGCTTGCTCCTGGCACAGGCTCGGGAAGACCACCAGGTCGAGGTCGTCCACGAAGATCTGATCCAGACGGGCCAGGTGTTCGTCGGCCATCAGCGTCAGGGCCAAGGGCTCTCTTCGGACGACAGATCCGACCGAGACTCCGGCTTGTCTGGCCTGGGCGACCGGAGCCTCGAGCGCCACGTCGAATGGTACGCCGAGCCGGCGCAGCCGTGCGACCCGCGCTGCGGCCCAGCTGTCGTCCTTCTGCAGCTGATCCAGGAGTCTGCGAAGGCCCAGGTGACTTCGGTGACCGTTGCCACCGGGATCGTCTACCGACGTGATGAACAGTCGGTCGGTCTGGTCGGGGGTGTAGTCGACCAAGTCATCGGGAATCGCGATGAGGCTCTGGGGCGAGTCGGTCGGGAGGAATCGGTCCACAGTGCGGGTGAGCTCGCCCAGGGCGAGCTTGAATTGGTGGGCCAGGACCAGGAAGGTCGCCGAGTCCCAGTGTGCCTCCAGGATGGCCCGCTCCAGTGGGCCGACCCGGCACGCTGGTGCAGCCGAGAGCGCAGCGCGCTCCCAGCTGTCGATCGCCAGTGGCATCAACCTCTCTGCCGCCGCTCTGAGGTCCCGCCCGGTCCGCCTCGCATAGGCGACCACAAGGTCTGGGTACAGGGGAACGGCACCCGAGATGTGTAGACCGTGTTCGGGATCCCCGGTGTCCAGGAGCAGGGCCACGAGATCATCGTCTTGGTGTAGGCCGGCCTGCAAGGCGGCGATCGCATCTTCTGTCCCAGCGATCTCGCACCAGCCCAGACCCTCGAGCCCGGCGATCACTGCGTCCGCTTCGACGGAGAGCAGGCGTGGCACCACGAGGGCCGCGCGGGTGAGTGACTCAGCTGCATTGAACGAAGGCACCACCAGTCTCAGCCGCCCGGGCGAGCGCAGAAGGAAGCTCTGGATACTGCCCAGGCGGCCGGGCCGCACCTGGGTCATCGGCATCCGCTGCAGGACTGGGCTGGTCATCAGGTCCCGATCCAGACTGACCCATGTGGCGATCCGCTGGAGGAGAACGGGCGTGATGCTCTCCATGCCGGTGGACCCATCGATCATGCTCGGGAAGCGTGACGAGCGCCGGGCCGCGGTCGCACCCCGGTTTCTGAATCCCAGGAGTCTGCGATCCGCTTGCCAGATCCCCACGTCTGCCAGGCGGAACCGTCTTCGATCCGCAGCAGACAGCGGAATGCTGACATCTGGCTCGAGACGAATGAGCGCTTGTTCGACGTGGATCGCCAGCAGGGGATCGGCTCTGTCGAGTGCCCACAACCACACAAACGTGAGCCCACCCCACGCGACCAGGTCCGGGACCGCCCGCAACAGGCGGGCCCGAGTCGCCTCCCTGTTCCATGACAAGAGGGTCTTTCGGTCTACCGACAGTTCCCGCTCATCGCCGCCGCGCAGATCGACGATGGCAGGCGAGAGTCGCCCCTTTGTCGTCAGGCCATCAGACAGGAACCCACCTTCCTCCGTGACCCACCAGACCCCTGGCTCGCGGGTCTGGCAGGCCTGGCATTGCTCGTCTCGGCTGGGGAACGGGGAGTTCCCCAGCGGTCGCCTGAGCTCGCCGGGTTGCCACGTGACCGCCAGTCCGGGTCCTGTGGCAGACGTGGGGTACTCGGCCACCATCAGCAGCTCCTGGAGCCCGGCGATGCAGTCGACATAGTCGGGATCCAGGTCCTCACGGGCGTCGCTCGACTCCTGCGGCTTCAACCACAACCGAATCGCCGTCCCCGTGTCCTCCAGCCACGCCCGATCCTCCTTGAGCTTGATCCGAAACAGTGCCCCCGCGCTGCTGATCTTCACGCTGAGCACGGGCCCGCGCTCCCCACTCTCCAGGAACCGACAGGTCTCGACCTCGATCTCGTCCGCCAACATGAAGTAACTGAAGACACCGACACCGAAGCGACTGTTCGGATGCAGCTCCGCCAGCCCGGCCTTCTTCCAGCGCCAGGACTCTTCCAGGTAGCTCGGCATCTCGCAGAAGCGCTTTCCGGCCTGGGCGAAGCACTCTCGTACGGTGTCCAGGTCCATGCCGACCCCATTGTCGACGCACAGCAGGTAGGGGCGTCCGTCTGCCTCGGACTGGTGGAAGCGGATGCTGGGAGGCTGAACCGGTGCGAACCTGACCTTGCTGTCGGGCCTCTGCAGCCAGCGCTCCCGGGCCTCGCGGTACCGCAGCGCGTCCAGTGCGTTCTGGTACAGCTCCCGAACGGCCAGCTCGGGCTCTCCGTAGAGACGCTCGCCCATCAGCAGCTGGCGGACCTCCTTGTGGCCGAGCTCGAACCGAACGTGGGGTGTCTGGTAGGCCGGTGCGCCGTCTACCGACTCCGGCAGGAGCTCGTCGGCTGTGAGGCGCTCGGGCAGGCCCTGGGCCAGGGACTCCAGGCCGCTGACGTCTCGGATGATTCCCTGGATCTCGCGCAGCACGTCGTCGGCGGCCTGGACCATGAGCCGCAGGGCGTGGTCGACAGCCGGGTGGCGACAACGCAGCCGGAGGGCCAGCGAGCGCCCGGACGCTTCCTGGGCCCCCCCTGCGCGGGTCCATCGAGCACTCAGGACGCGGCCGGCGACCCGGTTCATGTCCAGCGGGTCGGACAGACCGATGTGGGACACCAGGACCTCGGGCGCGTTCCGAAGGTCCAGGCTCAGCCGGCCTGCCAGGCTGAGCAGGATGCCCAGCATCCGAGGGCGCAGGCGCTTTATTCCCGCGCCCCGGCCGACCTCCCAGCGAGCGGGCACCCCGCACTTGTCGGTGGGGCCCAAGAGCTTGCAGGGGTCCCCGTGGATGGCGCAGGCGAGACGCCAGACGAGGTCCAGTGTGCCCAGATCGTCGTGCAGGGGCTCGGGCGGTTTGGGGAAGCCGTCGGCCATGCCGGACGGCGGGGCCATCCAGAAGCTTGGGTCCCGGAAGAGGCAGCGGTAGGCCAGCCACCACGCGATGGCGCCGGCCTGGTCCTCGAGACCCAGTCCGTCCAGCCGCGCCCCGTGGCTGGCCAGCGCTGCATGGCGGTGGTGAGTGCGCTGGAGCTGGCTCCGGCTCTCGCTGGGGTTCTTGCGCACGGTCATGTCGTGGACATCGGCCGACGCAAGACCGCTCAGACCCTGGGCGATCACGGCCTCTCTCACCAGGGGTGCGACCGCCAGCAGCGCGGCCTCTGGGGGGGTCAGCTGCAGCCCCTTGCAGGCATCGACGCGCTCCTCGAGGGTCTCCAGCACGCCTGCGAGGTGGTCCGGGTGAGCCCAGGGATCCCCGGTCCGGTCGTCGGCCGACGCCTGGGTGATCACGCTGCACCACTCGGCCACCTGGCCGGCCCAGGCCACCCAGCGCTCCCGATCCCGTTCCTCTGACAGCTCCCAGAGCCCGGCATGGGTCACCAGGGAGTACCAGGGGTCCTGTTCGTCCTCGAAGGACTCTCCGGTCAGGCTCAGGGCCCAGAGCTGACTGCCTTGGGTGGTGTTGACCTCCTTGTGCAGGGTCTGCTGTGCAAAGCGCGACTCGCCGTCGGACGCGGCGGCGTTGAGCTCCTTGACCAGGGTGTCCAGTCCTTCCTGGGTCCGGTCGAGCAGGTCCTGGATGGTGCAAGGGCCAGCCGCCAGGGCGTCGACGAGAGACCTGGTGAACAAGCTGAAGCCCTGGCCTGTGGGACTTCGCTCGGCTGTGACGTACTGGCAGACCTGCCCGAGGGCACAGCCGTACACGATCAGGAGCTGGTGCCTTCGCACGGTCTCGGCTGCCGCGTAGTACGCCTTGGCCCCGCCGCTGTCCTCTGGAAGCCGACAGGCGTCGACGAACAGGATCACCAGGTCCGCTTCGGACTCGGCGACCTCCTTGCGCAGGTCGATCGGCACCAGGGACTTTGCGCGCATTCGGGGCGTGCTGATGCTGGCATCTCGTGGCCAGAGCCGGGTCGTGTAGTCGGGACCCAGGCTGCCGTGCCCGGTGAAGTAGACCAGGAGCGTCTCCTGGGGGGCGGCGTGGTCGAGCAGGCCGAGCAGGCGCTCTTCGACCGCCACACCGGTCGGCGGCTCCCCTGCATCCAGTCCCACCACCTCTGTGGCGAAGTCCAGGCTCTCGAGGGCCTGGACCATCAGCGCGAGGTCCTCCCGAATCACCGGGATATCCTCGATCTCGTTCTTTTCGTACTCGGGAATCCCGATGAGCAGGGCTCGGCGCCCGCTCACTGCTGGGCCTTCTTGAACTTGAGCGTCACCGCGCCGCTGCCACCGACTCGGCCACCCGTGCCCAGGATCTCGAGCCCGCCTTCGGCGTTGACCTCGACCTGGAGCGAGA
>CAZFLE010000263.1:0-5702 GCA_964519895.1 uncultured Enterobacterales bacterium
CATCAGCGGGCTCCGGGCCGCGCTCGGATCTGCGGGCGAGGACCGAGGCGCCGACGCGTTCTAGCGCGGTTCGCCGAGCTGCGCGTCCAGGAAGCGCTCCGCCGCTGGCACGTGACCGGCGAACACGACCACCCCCTCGTCGACGACCACCGCCGCGGGCACAGCGGTGATGCCCCAGGCCGACCACGCCGCGCCGGTGGAGTCCAGGGCGTTGGGGAAGGGGATCCCGCCCGCGACCACGTCCTCCAGATAGGCCAAGGCCAGCTCGGGGTCGGTCTCGTTCGTGACGCCGACCACCTCCAGCCCGCGCTGGCCGTGCAGGTCCGCCGCCCGTCGCAGGGCGCCGTCGCAGTACTGACAGCCCGAGGACCAGAAGAGCACCAGGGTCGGGTCCCCTTCGAGGTCTCCCTGGTCCAGGATCCAGGTGACGTCGAGCTCCGGCGGAGCCAGGTCCACCAAGGGACCCCTGCGCAGGGGGTACTCGGGGGGCGGAGGCTCGGCGCCCCCGGGGCCGGTGTTCGGGGTCCCGCTGCGGGTCGGGAGGGCCCGGCCCGGGGGGGCCTCCTGCGCCAGGGGCTCCTCGACCGCAACGGGCGCAGGCTCCGGCACCACGGCGCCGCGGTCCGGGAGTGGTGCCGACCCTTGGAGCGCCAAGCCTCCGGCCACCACCAGGCCCGCGCCCGCAGCGAGCCAGGTCCACAGCGGCACGGCGCCGCTGGCCGCGGGGGGCAGCAAGGACTCCAGCACTGGCGCGTCGGCGACGGGCAGGGGCACGGGGGCCACGAACCCGTCGAACACCGCAGTACACGCCGGGCAGACGTCCAGGTGAAGCGCGGTCGCGTCGGGCAGGTCGTCGTCCAGAGACCAGCTGCCCAGGACCTGTCGGTGATGGGTGCAGCTCATCGAAGTCCTCCGGAGGTGGCGAGATCGCCCAGGGTCACGCGCAGGGCCGAGCGGCCTCGCGCCACCCGGGACGCCACCGTCCCGGGAGAGATCGCCAGGATCTCCGCGGCCTCGCCGAAGCGGTAGCCCAGGCCGTCGATCATCCAGACCGCGATGCGCTGGGCCTCGGGCAGCTCGGCCAGGGCCTGATGGATCCGGCCTCCAGCCTCGCGCCGGGCGACGGTGTCGTCGTGGACCGGGACCTCGTGGAGCGCCACCTGATCCGGCCGCTTCCGAGCCCGGCCGTTCTGCCAGGTTCGCACGACGATCCGACTCATCCAGACCCGGAAGGCCCCGGGGTCACGGAGCTGACCGAATCGCCGGAGACCCTGCTCCAGGGCCGACTGCAGCAGGTCCTCGGCTCCCTCGGGGTCCCGGCTCAGCCGAAGGGCAAGGCCATGCAGCCGCGGGAGCTCGGGTCTGACCAGGTCGTGGAAGTGCATCTCCCCTCTACAGACAAGGGCAGGCCCGATTCTCGTCCGAGAATTCGGCGTGCCTCACAACCGGCCCCAGAGCAGGTCCGCGAACACCGCCCGGTCCTCGTCGCTCACCGCGTTGTCCTCGGCCCACCGCAGGTGCTGGCCCCGGGGTGTGCCGGCCACGTCGACCCCCCACAAGGGCGCGATCCGGGTGGGCAGCATCGCGTAGCGGGCGTCACCGACCACGCCGGGGTGCCGGGGGTCGAGGACCAGCCAGTCCCGGGAGAAGTGGGCGAAGCGGGCCAGGTCTTCGGTGCGCACGGGGTCCAGATCCGCGGTGTAGGCGCTGCGATCGAGGGCCGGTGCCGTCGCGCCCTCGATCACCTGGGGCTGTTGCTCAGTCACGCATCCGCCCTCTGGACCCAAGCATCGGATCCGCGAGCGCGGCCTCCTGGCTCACGCGAGGATGGAGAAGGGAAGGGGCGACCAACGTTGGCTCGCGTACGATTCCCTCAGCGGCTGTGAACCACCGGAGGGCAATTGAAGACCACCCGATCGGACGTCGTCTGGAGCCTGACGGCCGACAACCAGAGCCACAGAGTCGAGGTGACCGAGCGGCCCGACGGTCTCTTCGAGGTTCGCTGCTACCGATGGCACCGGGAAGTCGTCCCGGACCACGGCGAGGTGTGCGAGCCCTACTGGGCGGACTGCACGCAGGGCAAGACCCTGACCGACCAGCGCGAGGTCGCCATTCGAGCCGCCAAGGCGGAGCTGCAGTTGCTGGGCGCAGGCTGACCGGGTCACGACCGGGGACGACACGGGCCGGGCTCCTGCTGCCGGGGCCAAAGACGTCGACCACGCCAACTGGGCCGACGTGGACCTCGACCGCGGGTGACGAGGCCGACGAGACCGTCACCGAGTCCAGGGTGGGCTCGGTGTTCTCCACCGTGACCGAGACAGCGTCGGTGGTGCTGCCGCCGTCGGCGTCGGTGGCGGTGCACGTGACCGTGTCGCCGGGCGAGTCGGACGCGGGGTCGAGCACCAGGGTGTCGCCGGTGCTGCCGTCTCTCCAGGTGTAGGAGACGGTCGGCGCGTCGCCGTCGGCGTCCGACGCCGTGGCGCTGCAGGTCAAGGTGGTGGCCGTCGCTGTCGACGGCGCAGCCGCACCGGCGACAGCACCCCGGGTCGATTGCGACACCGTCGTGCGCACCCTGCCCCGAGTGCGACTCCCGCGGTCTCCAGAGCCGCCATTGTGCCTTCCAAGACCCGATCTTGGCCCTCGAGAGCGCACTCTCGGAGCAGAGCGTCGCACTCAGGGCAGGGTGCGCTCCTGGCTGTCGCGTTCACCCCGGGGTGCGGACGGTGCGATCCGCTCGTCCTACTGAACGTACCCCAGCGAACGCAGCTGCTCGATCGTCTCGTCACTCACCCGCACCAGATCGTCCCCCAGAGCGAGCAGCGCCACCCCGCCTCGGCGCTGGACCAGCGCGCCGAACAGTGCCCGGCCGTCCCTTTCCCGCGCAGCGGGGTCGTCCCAGACCACCTCGTGGCTCGGACGATGCCGGCCGCGGCCAGCGCGTGGGCACCGATGACCAGGACGCCTCGCTTCGCCGCCAGCCGTATGCCGTGGAGATCTGGCTCGTTCGCGCTCGTGTACGCGTGGTCCGCCGAAAGCCGGGGGGTGTCAACCCGTTCCCCCCGGAGTGTCGCGCAAGCTCCCCTGCTGCCCCACTGTTGTGCGGTTCCACCTCCTGGCCCACCCCTTGCAAGCGGCCACCGCCACCCCCCCCCCACCGGAGGTCCCATGACAGGAATCCGCTTCGACCGCGGCACCCTGGTTGTCATCGATCCGCCCGACCCCGCCAGGCTACCGGGCCTCACCTGGGACGCCCGCACCGCCTGCTGGCGGGCCCCGGCCTGGCGCTACGGTCCCCTGAAGGCGGCACTGGGCCTGCCCGGTACGCAAGCCACCCCGCTGCCCTTCGGCCAGCCCCTCCGCCCCTACCAGGTCGCCGCCCTGGACGCCTGGGAGCTCAGCGGCCGCCGTGGCGTGGTGGTCCTGCCCACCGGGAGTGGCAAGACCCGGATGGCGATGGCCGCCATCGCCCGCTGCGGGGGTCGGGCCCTGGTCATCGTGCCCACGCGGGTCCTCATGCACCAATGGGCCACGGAACTGGAGGAGGCCGGCCTGGGCCCGGTGGGCCGCTACGGAGATGGAATCCGGGAAGCGACCGACGTGACGGTCGCCACCACCGCCAGCGCCTGGCGCCACATGGCACGCCTGGGCCGACGCTTCCCCCTGCTCGTGCTCGATGAAGTGCACCACTTTGGCGGGGGACTGCACGACGAGGTCCTGGAGATGAGCGCTGCCCTGTGGCGCCTCGGCCTGACCGCCACGCCGCGGGACCCGACACCCTTGCACGCCCAGCCGGGCTGGGAAGCCCTGATCGGCCCCGTCGCCTACCAGCTGACGCCAGGCGCCTTGCTCGACACCGAGTACCTGGCCGACCTCGAGCTGGTCACACTCTCCGTCGACCTGACCCAGGATGAGCGGGTTCGTTGGCACGATCTCCGGTCCGGGTTCCGCCTGGCCTGGGACCACTGGCGCAAGCTGGCTCCGAGATCCGACTGGGTGGACTTCGTCGGATGGGCTGCCCGCACGCCCCAGGGCCGGGACGCCCTGGCCGCCCACCGCGAGGCCCGGGGGATGTTGGGCTGGTGCCAGGGCAAGCAGGCGTTGCTGCGGGAGCTGCTGCCCCGCCTGGGTGGGCGGCGTCACCTGGTCTTCACCGCCGACAACCGCTCTGCTCTGGCGGTGGCGAGGGAACACTTGCTCGCGCCGATCACCTGCGAGGTCAGTCCGCGCGAGCGCGACGCTGTCCTGGGGCGCTTCCGCACTGGCGAACTCTGGGGCCTCGTGAGCGCCCGGGTGCTCAACGAAGGCCTCGACGTGCCCGACGCCGACGCTGCGGTGGTGGTGGGCGGGAGCCAAGGCACCCGGGAATACCTGCAACGGGTCGGACGGATCCTGCGCCCGCGCCCCGGAAAGCAAGCGGTGCTCTACGAGCTCGTTGCTCGGGACACGACCGAGGACCGGGCCGTGGTGCGGCGACGGGCCGCTCTGGAGGCTCCGTGATCGCCCAGGCCCTGATCACCGCAACCGTGCGCCACGGTGTCGTGCGGCCCCACTGGCTCACGGCCCGGGACCTGCCGTGGCTGGAGGCCCTGCTGGAGGCACGCAGGGCCAGCGCCGGGGGGCCCCGCGGCGACTGGGATCGCCTCCTGAAGAGACCGGTGCACGCCACGGCCGAGCCACGGCGGCAGGCCCTGGCCGCAGTCGTGCTGGAGCGCCACGCCCCTCGCGAGCGCCCTACGTGGCCGGTGCACCCCCGCGAGATCCGGGCTGAGCTATTCCGCCGGGCCGCCCTCGGAGACACCAGCCGCACCGACTGTGTCGAGGCCGCAGCCCGACACCTGGGGCTGCAGCCAGACACCATCGAAGGGCTGCTCTTCCAGGACTTCAAGGCTCAGAGAGCGCTGGTGGCCTTGCCCGTGGACCTGGGCAGCGAAGCCCTGGCGCTCGCCTGCAACCTGGCGCTGGCCCAGGGTCTCGTCGCACGGGCCCGGGACGTGGAGCTCACCCTGCGCGGCGCCGCCCACCGCGTGGTCCGTGCCGCCCGGCTCCGAGGGCTGATCTGCGAAGTCCGGCAGGACGGCACACCGGACGGCGCCGTGCTGCGCATCTCCGGGCCCCTGTCCCTCTTTCACCACACCCGGCTCTATGGCCGAGCCCTGGCAAGCCTGCTGCCAACACTCCGCTGGTGCGACGACCACCGCCTGACCGCCCGCTGCGCCTGGAAGGGCGGAGAGGGCCTGCTGCACCTGGATCCGACTGCCCCGCTCCCAGCCAGCCCGCCCACCCGGCGCTACGACAGCACACTCGAGGAGCGCTTCGCCCGCGACTTCACCCGCGCGGCACCCGACTGGGAGCTCACGCGCGACCCCGCTCCCCTGCGGGCCGGGGCGGGACTCGTCTTCCCCGACTTTGGCCTGCGACACCGAACGGGCCTGCACGCGTCGGCGCTGCTGGAGCTCGTCGGCTTCTGGACCCCAGCGTATCTGCGCCGCAAGCTGGAGCGGTACCGCTCGGCGACGACCGCGGGCGTGATCCTGGCCATCGACGCCACGCGAGAGGTCTCCGAGGCAGCGTTGCCCCGGGACGCCCGGATCCTCCGCTTTCGCAAGCGAGTCGACCCGGCCACCGTCTTGGGGCTGCTCGAGGCCTGAGGCCTTGGCGTGGTGCTGCGGTAGCTGTCCTCCGCGGCCTTGCGGCCGCTCCGG
>CAZFLE010000264.1:0-5674 GCA_964519895.1 uncultured Enterobacterales bacterium
CGTTCATCCGCCCCGACTACTTGATTTCCCAGGAGTTGATCTCGGCGTCGTTGTCGTCGCCGCCCTCCTTGCCGTCGGCGCCTAGCGAGATGATCTCGTACTTGGCGTCGCTGTGGGTGCCCGGGCTGAAGTACTGGAAGTTGTTGTCCCAGGGATCCACCGGCACGCTGCCGTCGGGGAAGTACTTGGCCGCGGCCTCGAGCCCCTCGCTGGTGGTCGGGTACTTGCCCTTGTGCTTGGCCGCGTACATGCCCAGCGCGGTCTCGATCTTCTGGATCTGGAGCTTGGTGGTCTCGACGTTGGCCTCCTCGAAGGAGGCCGCCACGTTGACCGCCACCAGCGCCATCAGGCTGCCCAGGATGGCGATGACGATGAGGATCTCCACGAGGGTCATGCCCTTGCGGCGGCTGCGTACGAGTGAGTTCATGGCGTGTTCCTGGGGTTCTGGGACGTGCGGGTTCAGCGGACGACGCTGGTGAGGTTGAGCATGGGCAGCAAGATGGACACGGCAACCAGCCCCACCACGGCGCCCATGATGACGATGAGGATGGGCTCGAGCAGGGCGGTCAGGCCGTTGATCAGGTTCTCGAGCTGGAGGTCATAGGCGTCGGCGATCTTGCCGAGCATGGCCTCGAGCTCCCCGGTCTGTTCGCCGATGGCGATCATGTGGGTCACCAGGGGTGGGAACTCGCCCGACTGGCGCAACGGCGCCGCCAGGGACTGGCCCTCTGAGATGCTCCTGGAGGCGGTCTCGATGGCCGTGACCAGCACCACGTTCTGGACCACGTTGGCCGTGATGCCCAGGGCCTTGAGGATGGGCACCCCGGACTCGAGCAGGGTGGTGAGGGTGCGGCAGAAGCGCGACACCGCCACCAGCCGGAAGATGCGGCCGAAGAGCGGCAGGGTGATCTTGAAGCGGTCGAATTTCTCTCGGCCCTCTTCGGTCTGGACCCAGCGACGGGACCCGTAGACCGCCCCGCCCATCACCAGGATCAGGACCCACCACCACGCGGCGACCAGGTCGCTCGTGCCCAGCACCACGCGGGTGATCAGCGGCAGGGTGGCGTCGAAGCTGTCGAAGACCCCCTTGATCTTGGGGATGACAAAGACGAACAGGCCGATGACCAGCCCGCCGCCCACCAGGGTCATGAGCGCGGGGTAGACCATCGCCGCGGTGACCTTGCCCTGGAGCCGGACGGAGTCCTCGGTGTACTGGGACAGCCGCTTGAGCACCACGTCCAGAGCACCCGAGGCCTCGCCGGCCCGCACCATCGAGACGTACAGGTCGCCGAACACCTTGGGGTGGGCCGCCATCGCGTCGGCCAGGGTCGAGCCCTCGTTGACCTTTTCCCGGATGTCGGCGAGCACGATCTGCAGCTTGGGGTTCTCGGTCTGCTCCAAGAGCGCGTTCAGGGACTCGACCACCGGGATGCCGGCCCCGGCCAGGGTGGAGAGCTGGCTGGTCAGGTTGGCCAGGTCCTCGGCCTTGATCCGGGTGAACAGGCGGGAGAAGTCGATCTCGATCGACAGCCCCTGGCCCTTGGTCGCCGAGCCGCCCGAGCCCATCTGCTCGGCGATCTCGGTCGGGAACACACCCTGCTGGCGGATGCGCAGCCGGGCGGCCTTGGGGTTGTCGGCGTCGATGATGCCGGTCACGGACTTCCCGCCGCCGTCGAGACCCTGGTACTCGTAGACCGCCACGCCGACCGCCTAGAGCTCGGCCACTTCGGCCTGGGTGACGCGCAAGACCTCGTCGAGACTCGTGATGCCCGCGATCACCTGGCGCAGGCCGTCGTCGCGCAGGGTCTTCATGCCGGCGTCGAGCGCGGCCTTCTTGATGGTGCCGGCGTCGGACTGCTGGTTCACCAGGTGCTTGACCCGGTCGGTGACGGTCAGCAGCTCGTAGATGCCGGCGCGGCCGCGGTAGCCGGTGTTGAGGCACTCGGGACAGCCCTGACCACGCCACGCGGTCTGACCCACCAGCTCCGCCGAGCCACCCACGTCGAGCAGGTCTTCGGCGGACAGGGCGAATGCCTCCTTGCAGTGAGGACACAGACGCCGGACCAGGCGCTGGGCCAGCACCATGAGCAGGGAGCTGGACACCAGGAAGGGCTCCACGCCCATGTCGATGAGCCGGGTGAAGGCGCCAGCGGAGTCGTTGGTGTGAAGGGTCGAGAGCACCAGGTGGCCCGTCAGCGACGCCTGGACCGCGTTGTCCGCGGTCTCCTTGTCTCGGATCTCACCGACCATGATGACGTCGGGGTCCTGGCGCAGGTGGGCGCGCAGGGCGGATGCAAAGGTCAGCTTGATCTTGGCGTTGACCTGGGTCTGGCCGATGCCCTTGAGCTCGTACTCGATGGGATCCTCGATGGTGAGGATGTTGAGCTCGGGCGCGTTGATCTCGGCGAGACCGCTGTACAGCGTGGTGGTCTTTCCAGAGCCCGTGGGGCCGGTGACGAGCAGGATGCCGTGAGGCCGCACGATGTACCTGCGGAAGTCCCGCAGCACCACGGGGTCCATGCCGATGGTGTCCAGGCTGAACACCGCGCCCTTCTCCAGGATGCGCATGACCACCCGCTCGCCATGCCGCACCGGCAGGGTCGACACACGCAGGTCGATCTCGCGGCCGGCCATGCGGATGCGGATGCGCCCGTCCTGGGGGATGCGCTTCTCGGCGATGTCCAGCCCGGCCATGATCTTGACCCGGCTGACGATGCTGGCCTGGAGCCGGGGCGGCGGCTTGACGATCTCGTAGAGCACGCCGTCGATGCGGAACCGGACCACCAGCTCCTTCTCGAAGGGCTCGATGTGGATGTCGCTGGCCCGGTCCTTGATCGCCTGGGTGAGCAGGGTGTTCACGAATCGGATGATCGGGGCCTGGTTTGGATCGTCGAGGATGTCGGCCTCGAGCTGCAGGTCGCCGGACAGGCCGTCTTCGGTCTCCTCCTTGATCTCCTCCATGACCGCCGACGCGGACCGCGCGGCCTTGTCATAGGACTTGTTGATCGCGTCGCGCAGGGTGTCGTACGGCACCAGCACCAGCCGGATCGGCCGCTGCAGCAGCACCCGCAGGTCGTCGGCCGCCACCAGGCCCGTCGGACTGGACAGCGCCACCCAGACCCCGGGGCCGTCGTCGGCCTCGACCCACAAGGGCAACATGCCCTTCTCGCGGGCCAGGCCCAGGGGGACCCGGCGCACCAGCTCCACGTCTACCCGCTCCAGGTCCACGTCCTCGCTGACGGGGAGCCCGGTCAGCTCGCCCAGGACCGCGGTGATCTCGGCGCTGGGAATGTGCTCGGAGCGCTGGAAGGCCTCGAGCAGTGACATCTGGGCCTTGCGGGCCTGGGTGTGGGCGTCGGCCAGGTGCTGGTCGGCCACCCCGCGAGCGCGAAGCCCGTCCTCCAGGCGCTGGAGGTGGGCCGCGTTCACTCGGCCTCCGATCCGTCGTCGGACGCGGGCTCGGTGGGGCCATCGTCGACCGGAGACCCGTCTGGGTCGTCGGTCTCGTCGGTGTCCGGCTCGTCGAAGAGCGCACCGCCCTGGACCCCGGCGCCGCCGGAGTCGTCGATGGCGCCGATGCTGGTGACGTTGTTCGACTCACGGGTCTGCACCCGGTAGACGCTCGGCTCGTCGACCAGGTTCATGGAGTAGCGCAACAGCGAGTTCAGCTCGGCGCTCTGCTCCTCGGTGGTCTTGCCGTAGAAGCGCCGCACGAACTCCTGACGCTGGAGCATCTTGATGCGGTAGACCTCTTCCAGGTCCGCCGGCTCGTTGATGACGTGCGGCGTCAGGAAGATCAGCATGTTGGTCTTGCGCGAGACCTCGCGGCGGCCTCGGAACAGGACACCGATGAGCGGCAGGTCGCCCAGGATGGGCACCTTGGTCTCGACGTTGGTGTTCGTGTGGCCCATCAGGCCGCCGATCACGATGGTCTGGTTGTTGGCGACCAGCACCGTGGTCTCGGCCGTGCGCTTGGAGGTGATGAAGCCGGACTGGGACGGGTCCAGGCCCTGGGAGTCTTCCTCGACCTCAGAGACCTCCTGGAAGACCTCGAGGGTGACAAAGTCGGACTCGTTGATCTGGGGGGTCACCTTGAGGGTGATGGCGACGTCTTCGCGCTGGTAGCTGATGAGCTGCTGGCCGTTGGCATCCAGGCCCGAGCTGACCGGGAAGGGAATGCTGCGCCCGACGACGATCTGCGCTTCCTCGTTGTCCAGGGTCAGGATGTTCGGGGTGCTCAGGATGTCGATCTGGCTGTTGGCCTGGAGGGCGTTGAGTGCGATGCCGAACGCCGGGATGCTCACGCTTCCGGCGTCGGTCTCCAGGCTGATGGCCTCGCCGAGCACACCCAGGGCCAGGCCGCTGAGCAGGTCCTGGGTAGAGAGCAGGAGCGAGTTGCCGTTGGTCTGGCTGCTGGCGTAGCCCAGGGTGCCGGTGGCGTCGTCGTAGCTGCCCAGGTGGTAGCCGATGCCCAGGTCAAAGGTGTCCTCGGACCCGAGCTCCATGATCACGCACTCGACGAAGACCTGCTTGCGGCGGATGTCGAGCTTGTCGATGACCGACTTGATGACCGCGAAGCTCTCGGGGCTCGCCACGATGACCAGGGAGTTGGTGTTCTCGTCGCTGGTGACCTTGACCCCGTCGTCGAAGATGGCGGTCGCGCTGGTCGGACTGTTCGGCTTCTTCTCGTCCCGGCCCCGGGTGTTGCGCTCGTTGCGGTTGGGGGTCCGCGGGGTGTTGCGGCTGTTGCGGTTGTTGCTGGAGCTGTTGGTGTCCTGGGTCAGGTTGCTCAGGACCTGGGAGACGTCCTCGGCCTTGGCGTGCTCCAGGTAGACCACGTGGATCTGGGCCCTGCTGGCCGGGTCCACGTCGACGTCGAGCCGGTTGATCAACGCGATGATGTCGTCCATCGCCGACTCGTTGGCCTGGACGATGAGGCTGTTGGTGCGCTCGTCGGTCAGGATCTTGGAGATGTAGCGGCCCTCGGCGCCAGCGCTGGAGCCGGTGGCCTGGGAGTTCTTGTTGTCCTTGTCGCGGTCCCGCCGGCGGCGCCGGTTCGGCCGGTCCTTGTCCTTGGTCGAGCGACTGCTGGAGCTGGTGCTGGCCGCGTCGTCGACCCCGTAGAGCTGCTCGATGATCTGCTGCAGATCACTCGCGGTCGCATACAGCACCGGGACGACCTGGATCGTGGACCTGGGCGCTGCCACGTCGAGCTGCTTGACGATCTTCCACATCCTGCGGATGTTCACCGCCGAGTCCGTGATGATCAGCGTGTTGGTGGGCAGATAGGTCGTGAACTTGGCGCTGGGACCGGCGAGCTGCTGCACCACGGTGCTGACGTCGCTCACGGTCACGTTGTCGAGCTGGAAGATCTGGGTGACGGCGTTGTCGGTGTAGGGGATCGTGTCGCCCTCGTAGACCCGCAGCGGGGCCTGGGCGGCCTTGGACATCTGGATGACCTTGGTGATCTTGCCGACGGTGACCGTGGTGTAGCCCTTGACCTCCAGGGCGCTCAAGAAGGCCTCGTAGGCCTCGCCCACCGTGACCGGGTGGTGGGAGATGATCGTGATCTCGCCCTTGAGGTCGTCGGTGAGGATGAAGTTCCGACCGGTGATCTCGGCGAAGTACTTGACCACGTCATTGAGCGACGTGTCCTGGAAGTCGATGGTGACCT
>CAZFLE010000265.1:0-5657 GCA_964519895.1 uncultured Enterobacterales bacterium
ATGGGATTCACCGCCCCTACCGAAGCACCCACCCCAAGTGTCACGGGTCTTCTAGGGAGTCCCCAGCTCGTACTGCACGATGGCGTCCCACATGTCCGCCCGCTCATAGGTGAACACGACCTTCTCGTCGTTGAGAATCGTGTCGGCCCCAAGCAGGCGAGCATCGGGGGCCCGGTAGACCTCCCAGACGCCGGTCTCGAAGATGGGGGCGGCCTCGCAGCTCGCGTCGGCGGTGTCCGGCTGCTCACCGTCGATGGAACCGCCCTCTGTGATGATGCGGCCGTCGACGTGGCCCGTGATCCACAGGTTGCCCGAGTCCTGGGGGGTCAGGGTGCCGCTCGAGAGCCAGTCGTCCTGGGGGGCGTCGTCGCTGCTGTCCCCCTGGACCGTCACCGACAGCAGGGTCAGGGGCAGCGACACCGCCTGGGGGCAGTCATCGGTCGGGTTGCAGCCGGCCAGCAGGATCCAGGCGAGCACCATGCCCACGCCTCCTGGGCCGAGGGTATCTCATTTCCCCGTGAAGCCAGGGTCCGTGCCGTGGCCGTCGAAAGCTGCTCGCAGTAGTGGGGGTTCTCTCGGCGCAAACCTCCTGGAGGGCCTGTGTTCGCTGCGCTCCTCGGCCTCGGCCTGATGACTCCCCACGCAGAAGCCGCCCTGAACGGGCGGGTCACCGCGTCGTCCAACCACACCGACGACGAGGGCGTGCGCCACACCCCCGACCGGCTCGTGGACGGCCTGCTCAGCGACAGCTGGGCCGAAGGCGCCGACGGCAACGGCGAAGGCGCCTGGGTCGAGCTGGACCTGGGGCGGACCACCGAGCTCGACACCGTCTCGATCTGGCCGGGCAACCTGTCCAAGGGCCGACAGTCCTACAAGCAGTACAGCCGGCCGCGCACGATCCGCATCACGCTGTCGGGCGGCGGCGACCCGGTGGCGCTCGAGTACATGCTCGAGGATCGCATGACCCGGCTGGACCTGGCGCTCGAGGGAAGCCCCCAGGCCCGCAAGGTGCGCATCGACGTGGTCGACGTCTACGAGGGCATCATCTACTCCGAGATGCACATCGCCGAGCTCGCCGTGAACTTCGGCCGCTCGGGTGAGCGCATGGAAGGCCTCATCAAGTGGCTGGACAGCAGCGCGGGGCTCAAGGCCGAAGAAGCCCACGCCACGGACATGAAGGACCTGTACAAGGCCGTCAAGGCCGCCGAATTCGGAGACCTGGAGTCGCTCAGGGTCCTGATGAACCAGGCCGGTGACGGGCCGGACTTCCTGCGCAAGCAGGCCAAGGCGCGGGTCGACGTGGGCTACCGGGCTGCGGCCATCCGCCCGTCCGAGACCGCCATGTCCGCGCTCAAGAAGCTCAAGGACCCCAACGCCATCCCGGCCATCGAGCTTGCTGCCCTGCGCAGCTGGGGCCGGACCGAGCGCGAGCTCCACGACCTGGTGCAGATCTTCTATGCTCACCAGGAGCTGTTGAGCGCCCGCAACAACCTGCCCTACTGGGGCGCGGCGGGCTGGGAGCTGGGGGCGCTGCAAGGCTTCAGCGAGCCCCTGAACGTCGAGGTGGACCGCCACGGCAACCTGTACGTGGCGGACATCGGCAACAACCGGGTCCAGCGCTTCAGCTACGAGGGCCGGGGTGAGCTGCAGTGGGGCGGCGAGCCGGGCATCACCGACGCCTGGTTCCGCGACGGCCGCAAGTTCTACGCGTCCGGCGCAGCGCCCGGCGACGGTCCCGGCCAATTCGTCAACCCGCTGGACCTGTGCCTGATCCCGGGCGACGAGGGCGAGGGCTTCGCCGTCCTGGACTACGAGATGCGCGTCCAGATCTACGACGAGCAGGGGCGACTGCGCATCGGCTGGACCGTGGACACCGACGCGCGGCTGGACCCGGGCGTCGGCGGCGAGGGCTTCATCGCCTGGGTGCCCAAGAAAAAGGCCGTCTACACCGTGATCGGGCAGTACCTGGTGGGCTTCACCCTGGACGGCGAGGAGATCCTGCGGGTCGAGCTCGAAGACGGCACGCCCAACGGCCTCGAGGTCTACAAGGGCAAGCTGCTCATGGTCTATGGACGGGAGATCGTGCGCTACGACCTGGACGGCTTCCGCTGGGGCGTGGTGGTCAGCGACGAGATGCTGGGCACTGGGTACGAGGACCTGGACCTGACCGTCGACGAGAACGGCAAGCTCTGGATCATCACGGACAAGGGCTGGGCCTACAAGCTCAAGAGCTACACCAAGCTCGACTACAAGATCCAGCTCAGCAACGTGGATCTGGTCCGGCCGCGGGTTGCGGTCCAGGAGGACATCCTCTACGCCTCGGATCGGGACCGGATCATCCGTGTCGACGCGCTGCAGGCCAAGATGGACGCCGAGGCCGAAGCCGAGGCCGCCCAGGAGTGAAGCACCTGGCGCTGGGCGCAGGCTTGGCCGTCTTGGCGCTGGTCGCCTGCGACGACGACGTGGTCGGTCAGGCGCCGGTGCCGCGCCCGACCGAGCGCGTGGCGCCCCACGAGCCGGGCTTGCCCCAGGTGCGGCCCCCGACTCACGAGGCCACCACGCCCTTTCCGGTGACCGCGACCCCGGACCTGGAGCGGGCCCTGGCGGTGATGGGCGCAGTGGTCGACGTGCATGCCGCCGACCCGGAGAACCCCTGGGCGATCGCCCACGGACTGCTTGCCCGAGGGGGCGGCTTCACGCTGACCAATGGCCAGCCGGCGGTGCCGTACCTCTTCCAGCGCTACGCCTTCGAGCAAGATCTGTCTGGCCGGACTCTGGTGGGCTTCCCCCGCGAGGCCGACGGTGTGCGCATCGAGCCCCACACGGACCTGGTGCTGAAGAACCTCACCGAGACCGATCTGGCCCCGGACTTCGTGGTCGACGTGGCGGGCAAGCCCCACACCCTCGCCGACCTGTGGCACCACAGCCTGCTCACCACCTTCCTCAAGAAGAGCGACGGCTCTTCGTCCTATGACAGCCCCAACGACATGCCCTGGGGCCTGTCCGGACTCGCGGCCTGGGGCCCCGAGGATCTGGCCTGGACCAGCTGGGAGGGCACCCCCATGTCGATGGACGACATGGCCCGCTTCCTGGTGCACGTGCTGACCCAGGAGACCGGGTTCATGCGCGAGGCGATGGTCTCGGGCCAGGACTTCCAGAAGCGCGGCCAGGGCATCTTCAAGTACACCTGTGGCGGTGCGCACCTGCTCCAGGGGGCGATCCACGTGGTGGCCCGTGGCTACGGTGGTCCCCAGGAGCGGGCCAAGATGGCCGCCCAGGGCCAGCTGCTCTACTACCGGCTGCCCCGAGAGCTGAAGATCTACCAGGACGCCATGAAGGCCTACCCGAACCGCAGGCTGGTGTTGTTGGTGCAGCAGCTCAAGTTCACCGGCCACTGGCTGGAGAGCGCCCACAAGCTGGCCATCGCTGGGCTGTACACCCCGGACGCCGCCGAGCAGCTGATGCTGGCCGAGGCGGTGGGGGTGGTCGTCGAGACGGTGCGGGAGCTCAAGGCCCTGGGCGCCATGGACAACCTGGTCCAGCTTCGGGCCAAGAACGAGCAGCTCTACCTGGACATCGTCGGCGACAGCGCCCACGCGATCCGCGGGGTCGAGCTGGCCCTGGGCACCGGGGTCTACAGGTACTGAGACCCGGCGCTGACGCGTTAGGAGCGGGCTCCCTTCCCGAGGTGCCCGATGGCGCAGCCCGACCCCGCCGACCAGGCCCACTCCGAGCAGATCTACGTCCCCCAGCCCGGAGAACAGGGACTGACCCCACGGGCCGTGTTCGTGGGCTGTCTGCTGGGCGGTGCGGTGTCGGGCATGAACATCTACTTCGGCTTGCGCACGGGCTGGGCCATCGGTGGGTCCCTCATCGCTGCCATCTTGGGCTTCGCGGTCTTCGCCGCCATCAAGCCCAAGACGCCGTACACGGTGCTCGAGGCGAACATCACCCAGACCTCGGGCTCGGCGGCGGGCACCATGACCAGCGCGGCTGGACTGCTGGCCGCCATCCCTGCGATGGGCATGCTCGGCCACGAGCTCACCTACCTGCAGCTCACCGCCTGGGCCCTCGCCGTGGCCTACCTGGGCGTGTTCTTCGCCGTGCCGCTCCGGCGGCAGATGGTCCTGGTCGAGAAGCTTCGCTTCCCGACCGGCACGGCCACCGCCGAGACCATCGTGGCGATGTTCAGCGAGGGCGCCACCGCGGTCGAGAAGGCCAAGGTCCTGCTGCGCTGGGGCGTCATGGCTGCGGTCTTCACCCAGGCGGCGTTCTGGATCTCGCCCCTGGGGCACCCACCGCTGGAAGAGTGGCTGCCGATCGCCTTTATCGGCACCATGGCCGCCTACTCCTTCTCCCTCTACATCTCGCCGCTCATGTTCGGCGCCGGCATCCTGATCGGACCGCGTGTGGCCACGTCGCTGGTGTTGGGCGCCACCTTCTCCTGGGGCGTGCTGGCCCCCTACGTCGAGTCCCAGGGCTGGGTCGCCGGCCCGACCATGAGCTACGCCGAAGGGGCCCGGGGCTGGATCCTCTGGCCCGGCGTCGCGATCATGGTGGCCGACGCCCTGACCAGCTTGGGCCTGTCTTGGCGCACGGTGTTGAACACCTTCAGCGGCTTCGGCAAGGGCGACGACGACGGGCCCAAGGTCGATCTGGCCCAGGCCATTCCCAACAGCTGGTGGATGATCGGCCTGGCCATCGGGTCCTGCGCCACGCTGGTGGTCGCCAAGGCTGTGTTCGAGATCCCGATGATGCACTCGGCCATCGCTGTGGCGCTGTCATCGGTGCTGGCGATGATCGCGGTGCGCTCCACGGGCGAGACCGACATCAACCCCATCGGGGGCATGGGCAAGGTCACCCAGCTGGTCTTCGGGGGCATCGCGCCCGGCGCCATGACCACCAACCTGATGGCCGCCGCAGTGGCCGGAGCCGGGGCCTCCCAGGCCGGCGACATGATGCAGGACCTCAAGACCGGTCACATGCTCGGCGCGTCGCCGCGGCAGCAGTTCAAGGCCCAGTGCGTGGGCATCCTGGCCGGCGTGCTGACCGCCATTCCGATCTACGTCCTGTTCGACAAGGCCTACACCATCGGCGAGGGCGACCTGCCCGCACCGGCGGCCCACGCCTGGAAGGCCATGGCGGAGCTGCTCTCCCAGGGTTTCGAGGCCCTGCCGACCAACGCCGAGGCCGCGGTCGTGGCCGGGTTCCTCTTCGGCGTGGCCGTGCCGGTCCTGCGCAAGCATGTGCCGCTCATGGCCAAGTGGCTGCCCAGCGGTCTGGCCTTTGGCATCGCCTTCATCGTGCCGGCCTACTACTCGATCTCCATGTTCATCGGCATGGTCATCTTCCAGGCCTGGCGTCGGAACAATCTGTCCAAGGCGGACGCTTTTGGCTTCTCCATCGCCTCGGGGCTCATCGCCGGTGAGGGGCTGATGGGCATCCTGGTGGCCATCCAGACCCTGCTGGGCATGAAGGCACTCATCTGACGGCCCGGGTCAGGGGGCAGGCGGCTCCATCCCGTCCATCTGGCCCATCATCGACGCCATCTTGAAGGTCTGGAAGCGAAGGCTGGCCAGCACGGGGGCGAGCTTGTGTCCCGGCAGGCCGGCGGCCAGGGCCAGGCCCAGGTTGTGGACCTCTGCGGCCTTGGCGTC
>CAZFLE010000266.1:0-5641 GCA_964519895.1 uncultured Enterobacterales bacterium
CATGTGGAAGCCCCTCACCCGTCAGTCCCTCTCCGACCAGGTCTTCGATCAGCTGCTGGGCCAGATCGTGCACGGCGACCGCCCCCCCGGCAGCGAGCTGCCCAGCGAGCGCGTCTTGTCCGAGGCCTTGGGCGTCAACCGGGGCGCGGTGCGCGAGGCGCTCAAGCGGCTGGCCCAGGCCCGGCTGGTCAGCATCCAGCAGGGCGGCGCCACCCGCATCCTGGACTTCCGACAGACCGCTGGCCTGGACCTGATGGGCACGCTGCTCCTGCGCGGGGACGGCGCTTTGGACACCACCGTCGCCCGGAGCATCATGGAGATGCGCTCGGCGGTCGGACCGGACATCGCCCGGCTCTCCGCTCTCCGCGGCGGACCCACCAGCCACGCCGCACTGCACGAGGGCATCGCCGCCATGGCCGACGCAGCGGGCGACCTCGCGGCCCAGCAGCGCCTGGCGCTGGCGTACTGGGGGGTGCTGGCCGACAGCTGCGGCAACCTGGCCTACCGCTTGGCGTTCAACACGCTCAGGGACAGCTACCTGACCTTTGGCGCCCTGTTGACCGAGGTGCTGGCCGTCGAGCACGCCGACACGGCGGCCTACCGAGCCCTCACCGACGCCATCACGGCGGGCGACGCCGACCATGCCCACGCCCTGGCCCAGGATCTCGTCCGCCGCGGCGAACAGGCCATCGACCTCCTCATGACCACCCTGGACGCCTCGGAGCAGCCGTGATCGCCACCCCCCTCGCCTCTCCCAAGGACACCCCGGGCACGCGCTCAGACGCGATCCGCGTGTTCTTCCGGCACCTCAGCCCCCGGGTGCTCGCCACCTTCGCGCTCGTGGCGTGGGCCGCGCGCATTCCCCTGGGCAACTTCGGCGCCGCCGATGTGTTGGCCCTGGCCCTGATGATCGCGGTCTGGCCCCTCCAAGAGTGGTGCATCCACGTCTTCATCCTGCACAGCAAGCCCTTCCGTCTGGGGGGCCGCACCTTCCACCTGGCCAACGCCCGCAAGCACGCGGCCCACCACCGGGACCCCTGGAACCTGGGCATCATCTTCATCCCCATGTACACGGTGCTACCGGCCGGGCTGCTGCACCTGGTGCTGTGGAACGCCCTGCTGCCCACACCCCTCGCCTTCACCGTCATCGCCGGGTACTTCACGGCGTCCCTGCACTACGAGTGGGTGCACTACCTGGCCCACGTGCGGTGGCGCCCGACCCTGGGCCACTACCAGGTGCTGGTCGACAGCCACCGACGCCACCACTTCAAGAACGAGAGCCAGTGGTGGGGGGTCAGCATGCTCATGGGCGACCGCTTGCTGGGCACCGCCCCGTCGGTCAAGGACGTGGCGCCGTCCAAGACCGTGCGCACCCTGGGTCTGGACGCCACGAGCGCCTGAGCCCGGCAAGGCCCAGGACCCACAGCCACAGCCCAGCGGAGCCAGAGCCCGCAGAGCTGGCGCAGCTGCAGCCCTTGTCCCCGCCATCGCCCGAGTCTCCGACCCCCACCAGCCCGGAGTCGTCGCCGGTCCCCTGCCCCGTGTCGGCGCTGTCCTGGGGCCCGTGGGTCGGCGTGCTGTCCCCGGTGTCCGCGGTGTCGCCGGTGTCGCCGGTCGGGTCGGTGTCGCCGGTGTCCCCCGTCGAGCCCGTGTCCCCGGTATCCCCGGTCTCCGACACCGGCTCGCAGTCGTCGGTCCACCCCGGCGCCCCAGGCCAGGCGTCGGGATCGGTGTCGTCGCAGTCGTCGGCCAGGTCCCAGCCGTCTCCGTCGGCGTCGTGGTCCGAGCCGCCGTCGCAGTCCTGGTCCACGTCGTCGTACCAGATCTCGGTCGCAGCGGGGCTGATCGACGGGTCCGCGTCGTCGCAGTCCGAGCCACCCTGGCTCTCGGCGTCGTAGCCGTCGCCGTCGGCGTCGTGGTCGGACAGGCCGTCGCAGTCCTGGTCGGTGCCGTCGTACCAGACCTCGACCGCTCCGGGGAACACGGCGGGATCGTAGTCGTCGCAGTCGGAGCCGGCGTAGACCACGCTGTCGTAGCCGTCGAGGTCGAAGTCGTAGTCCGACGCCCCGTCGCAGTCCGTGTCCAGGCCGTCGTAGGCCACGTCGGTGGCGTCGGGGTTGATCCAGGGGTCCGTGTCGTCGCAGTCGGCCCCCCCGTGGGCGTCGCTGTCGTGGCCGTCGCCGTCGGCGTCCAGGTCCGAGCCGCCCGAGCAGTCCTGGTCGACGCCGTCGTACCAGACCTCGGTCGCGTCGGGCGAGACGGCCGGGTCCGAGTCGTCGCAGTCCGCGCCACCGGAGCCGTCGTGGTCGTGGCCGTCCCCGTCGGCGTCGTGGTCCGAGCCCCCGCTGCAGTCGCCGTCGACGCCGTCATACCAGACCTCTGTGGCGGCGGTGTTCACCGTGGCGTCGGCGTCGTCGCAGTCGCTCCCGCCGAAGGCGTCGTGGTCCTCGCCGTCCCCGTCGGCGTCGTAGTCGGAGGCGCCGTCGCAGTCGGTGTCGACGCCGTCGTACCAGATCTCGGTGGCCGACGGGCTCGTGCTCGCGTCGGTGTCGTCGCAGTCGTCGGCGACCCCGTGCCCGTCGCCGTCCAGGTCGTCGTCGGGGGTGGACTCGTCGCAGTCGTCGTCGACCCCGTTGTAGGAAGTCTCGGCCGCACCCGGGTTCACCGCACTGTCGCTGTCGTCGCAGTCGTGGGTGTCGTACCAACCGTCGCCGTCCGCGTCCTGGACCGACGAGCCCGCGCCCCCGTACAGCCCGATGTCCGACACCGATCCGTCGGGGTCGAAGAGCGCCGGGTCTCCGGCGTCGATGAGCGTGCTGATCGCCTGGAGCACCAGGTCGTCGTTGGTCGGGTCCCCGTCCAGCGAGTAGTCCATCAGCAGCGGGTCGTCGTTCAGGGTGCCGGTGCCGCTCAGGTCTGCGGCGGTCGCCGAGCCGGTGGCGTCGCCAGGCTTGTTGCCGTGCCAGTCGTTGTACGTGAATGTCGAAGCGCTCAGCGATGAGGCGTCGACCGACACCGCGGACCCGGCCTGGGTCCAGCCGAAGAGGTTGTTGCTCACCGTGGCGGTCGACGCAGACAGGGTCAGGGCGCCACCGGTGCCCGCCGTGTTGCCCAGCAGGTCGTTGTTGACGAGCTCGAAGGCCGACGAGGTGGAGACATAGAGGCCCCCGCCGCTGGTGGTGGCCGCGTTCTCGACGAAGGCGTTGTTGGTCCAGGAGTCCGAGGAGGAGCCCGTCGCGTAGTACTGGTAGACGCCGCCCCCATAGGACGAGCTGTTGTTGCAGAACAAGCTGCCGCTCACCGTGGTGCTGGCGACCGAGTAGCTGTAGAGACCGCCGCCGTAGTACAGCGACGTCGTGTTGCCGCACAGCGTGGCGTCCACCAGGTCCAGGCTGGCGCCGTCGTAGACGTAGAGACCGCCCCCGCTCGTGTAGGCGCTGTTGTCCGAGACCTCGCAGGCCTCCAGTGACAGGCCGTGGCTGGTGGACGAGTACGGGTAGAAGTAGACCCCGCCGCCATAGCCATAGGTCGCGGTGTTGCCGCTGACCGACACGCCGGACAGGTCGGCGTCCGACAGGTAGTACGACAGCAGGCCGCCGCCGCTGTAGTACGCGTCGTTGCCGTCCACGACACCATCCGCCCACACGAGATCGCTGTAGACCTCGGTGTAGACGCCGCCACCCGAGCCATAGGTCGCGCTGTTGTCGAGGAAGTCGGTGTCGGTGAGCGACACGGTGTCGTAGAGCGTGCTGGCGAACAGCCCGCCGCCGTGGGAGTAGGCGGTGTTGTCCTGGAGGGTGCTGCCTTCGAGGGCGATTGGGCCGTAGAGGTAGGCGTAGATAGCGCCGCCCGAGCCGTAGTCGGCGCTGTTGCCGGTAAAGGCGGTGTCGGTCCAGGTCAGGTCGAACAGGTAGTACGCGTACACCGCCCCACCCGTGTACAGCCCGCTGTTGTTGTCATAGGACCCGGCGTCCTCGGTCCAGACCGTGTTCGTGCTCAGGCAGATCGCCCCCCCGTAGTAGGCGGTGTTCGACTCCCAGCGCACACCGCTGGCCTCGATGGTGTTCGAGCTGGCGGCGTAGACCGCGCCGCCCTGGTAGGCCGTGTTGCCCGTGAACACGGCGTCGGCGACGGTCAGATCCGCGCCACTGGCCAGGTAGATGGTGCCGCTGTAGCCATAGGCGTAGTAGGCCGCGGCGTTGCCGGACCAGGTCCCACCGTCCACGTCCAGGGTGCTCGACGCGTCGGCGTAGACCGCCGATCCGTGTGTGTAGGTGCCGGTGTTGTCCACCCAGTCGGTGTCCTGGCTGGACGCGTTGGCGCCGGATCCCAGGTACAGGCCCCCGCCGTAGTAAGTCGCGCTGTTGTCGGACACCGTGCTTTCGACCAGCGCCAGGGTGCCGCTCTCCACGTAGACAGCGCCCCCCCACGTGGCGGCGTTGTCGCTCAGGGTGCAGCCATCCAGGGCCACCACCCCGGCGCCGGTCAGGTAGATGGCGCCGCCCAGGCTGCCGCTGCCACCGTCGAGGGTGCTCTCGCTCAGGGTGACCGTGCCGTTCTCGACGTACAGGGCACCGCCGTCCAGCGTGCTGGCGCCCAGATCCTGGAGCACCAGGTCCACCAAGGTCGGGCCGGCGCCGTGCACATAGAGCCCGCGGGCACCCGCGTTGAGGACCGTGAAGCCCTGGAGGGTGGCGGCGGCGGTCTCGGCGCTGTCGAAGGTCACCGCGGCATCGGCCAGCCCGGTCGCGTCCAGGGTCGTGGCCCCCGACCCGTCCAGGCCGGTGACCACCAGGTCCTTGCCGCCGAAGTCCAGGGTCTCGAGGTAGGTGCCCGCCACCACCTCGACCGTGTCTCCGCCCGACGCCGCGTCGATGGCGTCCTGGATGGTCGTGGTGTCCCCAGCCCCCGAAGGGTCGACGGTCCACGTCGCCCCGAGCGCCGTCGACGAGAGCAGCAACAGCATCGCTCACCTGGGCGGTCGACCCAGTCTACCCGGGCACTCGGGCCGATCGGGGGTATCGTGCCTGCGCCATGACCCCGCTCCTCCTCCTCACCCCCTGGGCCCTGGCCGCGACGTGGTCCGTCGAAGCCGACGGATCCGGCGAGGTCCCCACTCTGCAGCAAGCCATCGACCGGGCCACCGACGGCGATCGCATCGAAGCCGGCGCCGGCACTTACACCGAGAACCTGGACTACCGCGGCCGCGACATCCACATCATCGGTGCCGACGGCGCCGTGCTGGTCCCGGCAACGACCAGCCAGCCCCTCGTGGCCTTTCGCGCGGGCGAAGGGCCCGGCGCCGTGCTCGAGGGCTTCACCCTGGACGGCGACGGGGGCAGCACGCTCACCATCACCGGTGCGAGCCCCACGCTGCGGGACCTGTTGCTCCGGGACTTCAGCGGCAACATCGGCGGCGCCATGGTGGTCATGGACGGCTCGGTCACGATCGAGGACACCGTCTTCACCGAGAACAGCGCCGAGACAGGCGCCGCCATCTGGGCCGAGCGCGCGGTCGTGACCCTGTCGAACTGCACCCTGACCGGCAACATCGCCACCAGCCACGGCGGCGCGGTCGGGCTGGGTGGCGACGCGTGGCTCGAGGACCAGGGCAGCACCTGGGACACCAACGAGGCCGGCA
>CAZFLE010000267.1:0-5556 GCA_964519895.1 uncultured Enterobacterales bacterium
CAGCTGCTCGCCGGCTGGGAGGAAGGCACCGGGGGCCAGGACCTGCTGCGCGAGCTGGACCTGGCCCTCCAGGACGCCATCGACGGCGCACGGCGGATCCGGGACATCGCACAGGACCTGCGGGTGCTCAGCCGCACGGGCTCGGGCAGCGGCTCGGCCTTCGACCTGAACGACGCGGTCAACTCGGCGGTGCGCGTCTCCAGTCCCCTGCTGGCACCCCACAACGTGAAGCTGGTGTGCAAGCTCGGCGACCCCCTGCCCGTGAGGGGCAGCCCTGGGCGAGTGTGCCAGGTCTTCCTGAACCTGATCGCCAACGCCACCCAGGCTCCGGGCACCCGGGCGATCGAGATTCGCACCGAGCGAGCTGGCGATCGGGCCATCGTGACGGTGTCCGACGACGGACAGGGCATCGACCCCAGCGTGCTCCCGCGCATCTTCGAGCCCTTCTTCACGACCAAGCCGCCGGACACCGGGACCGGGCTGGGGCTGGCCATCTCCCGGGAGATCGTCGCCCAGTCGGGCGGGGACGTGCGGGTTGTCTCGTCCACGGCACAGGGCACGACCTTCCAGGTGGTCCTGCCCATGGACGACGCCGCTGTCAACGGAGCGAGCGAAGCGGGTTGACGGTCCCCGCCGGGGCGCCTTACCGAGCTGCCCATGCACACACTGGACTGGGACGACATCCTGGCCCGCGGCCTGCGGGCCGAGGGCATCACAGAAACCGAGGCCCAGGCCATCACCCAGCTCCAGGAAGGCCCCGAGCTGGACCGCCTGCTCCACGTGGCCGACGCCCTGCGCCAGGCCTTCAAGGGCCACTACGTGAACACTTGCGGCATCACGAATGCCAAGAGCGGGCGGTGCCCCGAGAAGTGCTCCTTCTGCAGCCAGTCGGCCCACTTCGAGACCGAAGCGCCGACCTGGGGCCTCAAGGACACGGAGACCATCGCGGCAGAAGCACGGCTGGCAGCCGACAACGGCGTGCGCGAGTTCTCGATCGTCGCGTCGGGCCGAGGCATGACCAATCGGAAGGAGCTGGACAGCCTCAAGGACACCTTTCGCCGCATCCGCCAGGAGACCGGCCTCCAGACCTGCGCCAGCCTGGGACTCATGAGCCGCGAGGCCCTGGCGGAGCTCAAGGAGGCGGGCATGGAGTCGTTCCACCACAACCTGGAGACGGCCCGCAGCTACCACCACGAGATCGTCGAGACCCACTCCTACGACGACGAGGTCGACAGCATCCGAGCCGCCAAGGACCTGGGCATGTACGTGTGCTGTGGCGGCATCTTCGGCATGGGCGAGTCCTGGGACCAGCGGGTCGAGCTGGCTGTGGACCTGCGGGCGCTCGACGTGGACTCGGTGCCGATCAACTTCCTGAATCCCCGTCCTGGCACTCCCCTGGCCGACCGCCACGACCTGACGCCGGTGGACTGCCTGAAGATCATCGCGCTCTTGCGCCTGATGCTCCCCGCCAAGGACCTGATCGTGTGCGGCGGCCGCGAGGTCAACCTCCAGGACCGCCAGCCGGACATCTTCCGCGCGGGTGCCAACGGCCTGATGCTCGGGGACTACCTCACGACGGCCGGCCGGGACACCTGTACCGACCGGGACATGCTGGCGGCCCAGGGCCTGGAGATCCGTCCAGCCCCCCATGCCTGACAGCCCCGTCGGGCGCCTCCACGCACGGGCCCAGGAGCTCGCTTCCGAGGGGCTGACCCGCACGCTCCGGCCCCTGGAGATGACCGGGCCCGTCACCGCCTGGGATGGCGAGCGGGCGCTGCTGGTGCTCTCGTCCAACGACTACCTGGGCCTGGCCCAGGACCCTGAGCTGCGGGGCGCCTGGACCGGGGGCGGCAGCGGCTCGTCACGGCTGATCGCGGGCTCCCGGACCGCCCACCAGGCCTTGGAGCAGGCCCTCGAGGACCACTTCGGGCAGCCGGCCCTGGTGTTCTCCAGCGGCTACCAGGCGAACCTTGCGGTGCTGACCACCCTGTTCACGGACGAAGACACCGTGGCGTCGGACCAGCTGAACCACGCGTCGATCATCGACGGCTTGCGGCTCGCTCGCGCCGCGGCCCAGGTGATTCCCCACGGACAGCTGCCCCCATCGGGCACCCCAGGCGGTGTGGTGGAGGGGCTCTACTCGATGGACGGGGACACGGTCGATCTGCCCGCGTGGCGGTCCAGGGTGGCCGCACTGGTGGTCGACGAGGCCCACGCCGTGGGGGTGCTGGGGCCGGGTGGACGCGGTCAGGCCGCAGCGGCCGACGTGTGGGCGGACGTGCGGGTAGGCACCCTGGGCAAGGCCTACGGGGCGGCCGGCGCGTTCGTCTTGGGCCCTCGGGCGCTCAAGAGCTTGCTGGTGTCCCTGGGCCGAGCCTTCGTCTACACCACGGCGCTGGCAGAGCCCGCGGCCCGAGCAGGCCTGGTGGGCCTGCAGCTCGCTGACGACGAGCGCCGGGAGCGGCTCGCCGCACGGGTCGCCCGCTTTCGGAAGGGCCTGACTCAGCTGGGGCTGGAGACCCGGGGCGCCCACCACGTGGTGCCCGTGGTGCTCGGGGGCCGGACCATGGCGGTGGCGTCCCGCCTCCTCGAGGGCGGCATCCTGGTGCCCGGCATCCGCTGGCCCACGGTCCCCCGCGGCCAGGAGCGCCTGCGCTTCAGCCTGTCCGCAGCCCACACCCCGGACCAGCTGGACCGCACCCTCGATGCTCTGGCGGCCGCCGTGGCGAGTCCCGAATAGGGGACAGGCGTGATCACGATCCTGTGGTGGCTGACCGCCTGTGCGGGCGGCAAGGGCATCCAGGCCCTGCCGGCGGCAGAGTCGGTGCTCGGTTGGCGGCTCGTGCCGGGACAGCAGCTTCGCTACCGGCTGACGACGGCGTGGGAGGCCCAGGACCAGGTCCGCACGCGGGTCGAGGAGTGGCAGTACGAGGTCACCCAGGTCGACGGCCGGGGCGATGCCTGGCTGGAGGGCCGCCTGACCGCGTTCGGCGTGGCGCTCGATGCGCTGGGCGGACCGGTCGACGAAGACCGCTACCTGCGGGCCCGCCAGGCCGAGCGAGACCGGCGCTCCGCCGAGCCCGTGAGCCTGGTGCTCAGCATGGACGGCCGGCTGGTCGACCTGGCTGCGGGCCCCTGGTCCGACGCCCTGCCCCACCGCCTGCTGGGCCTCCGGCTGCCGCAACAGGGCGTCAGCCCGGGGGACGACTGGCCCGATCCGACTCTGGCCCGGCCCTTTGCCGATCTATGGCCCCCCTCGGTGGACCTCGAGGTGGACGGCCACCATGCCCTGTCGGGCTTGTTCCGGGTCGACGGCGCCCCGATGGCCAAGGTGCACAGCGAAGGTGCGGCGGGCCCCGGCGCAGGGGACCTGCCACCGATCGGCCTCAGCGGCGACTCCTGGTGGAACCTGCGCCTGGGGCGCCTGCACGCCCGCGACCTGGCCGTGGACTGGGAGACGACCGAGACTCAGGGCCCGGGGCAGCTGCTCCTGAGCCTGGAGACCCTCGACTGACCGGGCTCTGAGATGACGCCTACTTGGCGCGGATCGCGCGCTCCTCGGCCCAGGTCGGCGACGCGGGGATGATGGTCTCGTAGTCCACCGTCACCAGGCCCAGCGTCTCGAAGAGCAGGCAGAAGCCAAACCCCATGTCGACCTCCCAGGGCCGGTAGGAGAACTTGGCCGACGTGGGGAACATGTGGTGGTTGTTCTGGTAGCCCTCGCCCAAGATGAGCGCGGCGGCGAGCAGGTTGTTCGTGGACTCGTCCGGCGTGTCGAAGTTGCGGCCGCCCACCGCGTGGCCGAGGGAGTTCACCATGCCGCCCTGAAAGGGGTGGCTGAGCATGCCGAAGTAGTAGGCCGCCGCCAGGAGCCAGGCCCCAGCGCCAAAGGCGATGGCCAGGGACACGGCCAGGTGCAAGAGGTAGGGCAGCCACCACACCCGCCGGCGGTTGAGCCAGCTCAGCTCGAAGTCCAGGCCATGGGCGTAGCGGGTGAACCTCTCGTCGCCCTTGGCCAGCCCGCGGATCACGTCTTCGTAGCTGCGCAGCTGCTCCAACAGGATGCCCATCAGGCCCACGTTGACGGGGCTGTGGGGATCGTCCGGGGTGTCGCTGTAGGCATGGTGCATGCGGTGCATGACCGACCAGGCCTTGGGGTCCAGACCGGTGATCCAGTTGCCGAGCACGATGACGGCGCGGCGGAGGCGGGGGTGCAGGCTGAGGGCGCCGTGGGCCAGGCCACGGTGGTAGCCGATGGTGATGGTCAGCGCGTTGAGCAGGTAGGTGACCAGGAAGACGACAGCGCAGAGCAGCAAGTACACGGCGGTTCTCCGGCGGTTACGGGACCGTAAGTTACGCGTTCGTAGGTTACGGGCAAGTAACTTTCGGTGCCGTAGGTTTCGGCCGGTGGTTCAGGCGGCGTCGTCGGCGGCGAGCTGGCAGGCCAGCGCGACCCGCTCCAGCACGTCGGTTGGCTGATCCTGGCACTCCACGACCAGCCGGCGCGAGCGACGCTTGCTGCGGTGCGACTTCACATGCAGCCGCTCGTCGCCCGGCAGCCGCAGGACCAGGCGAGGGTTGTCCGGCACGAAGACACCCGGGTCGATGTCCAGGCGCAGCCGCAGTCGAGCGCCGTTGCGCTGGACCGAGGCCACCAGCGCCACGGGGTCCCGCGCGTCGATGACCAGGGCCAGCGGGTCGTCGGGCGCGACCATGGCCGGAAGGCGACCACTCGCGCGCAGCTGGCGGGACAGCGAGCCCGACGAGGGCATAGAAGGCGGGCCCGGCACTGGCGCAGGCCTGGCCGGGGCTGCATGGGGGTGACGCCATCGGTCCGTGTCGCGGCGCTCCCGGGCGCCGGCTCCCTGCTGCCCCAGGCGCGCCAATAGCTGCGCCATCGCCGCGGCGTCGCGGTCCCCGATCCCCCGCCAGGTCGCGCGCACCAGGGTCCAGGAGGTTCCGGACCAGCGCAATCGCCGCCGACCGATCTCCCGCACTGTGAGCTCCAGCTCAGCGGTCCCAGACTGGCCGCCCAGCTCGACCCTGGCCCGCAGGTTGGCGTCCACCTGGGGTTCGCGGACCAAGACCAGGTTCAAGTACTCGGGGTCCAGCCACAGGACCTGGCCCTCCTGAAGGCCATCCGCCAGCTGCACGATGGCCGTCAGACGCTTCCTGAGTCGATCTCGGGTCCACCGTTGTTCCATGAACTCTCCCCACTCCTGCACTCTCCGCATCGGACCCCGGGAGCCGGCATTGAGACGGGCTTTCCCTCGCTCGTTCGCGCTGCAGGCGCCAAGGGATAGGATGGCGGCATGTCCCGCTCAAAGCGCCTGTCAGGCGCCCAGCGCCGAGCCCAGCTCATCGAGGTGGGCTGCCACGTCTTTGCCGAGCACGGCTACGCCGCCACGTCGGTCGAGGAGATCGCCCGTTCCGCGTCGGTGTCCAAGCCCATCATCTACGAGCACTTCGGGGGCAAGGAGGGCCTGTACGCGGTCATCGTGGACCGGGAGATGGAGACCCTGTTCAAGCAGATGTCCGACGCCATCTCCCAGGGCT
>CAZFLE010000268.1:0-5464 GCA_964519895.1 uncultured Enterobacterales bacterium
CTCCCCGCCGTCGGCTCGCATCTTCCGTATCTGCGGCTGCTGACCCTCCACCCACGGCAGTCGTAGACCCCCGGCCTCGATCCTGAGGCCGGGGGTTCCCCCTTTCTGGGGGTCACGTCCAGCGCCACCTCTGCCGATCCCCCGACGGACAAGGGGGAACGCTGTGAAGAGTCTGCGCGTCGGCTTTCTGCTCGGTCTGGCCTCTGCCACAGCGGGGCTGGCGGCACTGACCACGACCACACACGCTGGTCTGCTCTCGTTCGGCGCCGATGCCGACGCCGGCCCGCGCGTCACCCGGGCCCAGGTCAAGGCGTACCTGGCCCAGCCGACCCCCGCCCTCGAGGAGGACGCTGCAGAGCCCGCCCCCAAGGAGTGCGGTGCTCGCGGTCCTGGGGTCCCGGACCCCTTCGATCTCCCCGTCGGCTGGTCCAGCGAGGTGGTCCGTGACGGCATTCCCGGTGTCGAGGCGATGGCCCTCTCCGACGCCGGCCAGCTGTACCTGGGCGGCCGTCCAGACGACGCCCGGCGCCGGGTGGTCTCCCGCCTGGACCCCGACGGCACCCTGGCCGACAGCCGAACCCAGGCCGAGCCGGACGCTCTGGCCGTCGACGGACTGGGCCAGATCTGGCTGGGTTCCTACGACATCTTGAAGACCCTGGGCCCGCCCGAGGCCGGTCCGGATCGGATCCGCCACCAGCTGGCCGACGGTGGCAACATCGACGACGTGGCTGTGACCGCCCGCGGCGAGCGGGTCTGGATCGCCATGCGCGACGGCCGGGTGGTCGAAGTGGTCGGCGACCAGGAGCGGCCGGTGGTTCCCTTTGGCGACACCACGCTGCTGGCGGTCGACCACGACGACGACCTGTGGGTGGCCCGCAGCGAGACCGCCGGCTGGTGGCTCTACCAGCTGGACGGCACGCGGCCCCGGGCCTGGCAAAAGGTCGACGAGCTCGTGCCCGAGCTCGTCAGCGTGCGCGAGCTCTCCTGGGGCCCCGACGGCGCGCTCTACCTGCTGACCGAGGTGCGCCAGCGCGACCCGCTGGTCATCGTGCGCTGGCACCCCGATGATCCCGCCCGTGTGAACACCTGGGCCGCCGGCCTGGCGAGCGTCGACGCGACCGTGGGGAGCCTGGCCTGGGACACCGCGAGCCAGTGCCTGTACCTGAGCAGCAGCGACGCGGGCAAGGTCTACCGGACCTGCCCCTGCGTGACGGGCCTGGCTGAGGGCTGAGCCTAGCTGCTGGTCTTCTGCGGCGGCTGGGGAAGGGACGAACGTCCGAAGTACGGACGATCGTCGCCTCCAACTCGGGGCCCGCACATTCAGAGGGGTCGAATGCCGGGGGCAGCGCACTCAGACCACCTGAGTGAGGGGGTTGGCCCCCAGGAGAGGGAGTAGCGCCGGGATTGGGTGGCGCAAACCGCCGAAACCAGGCGGACGGTCGGATGAGACTCATCCAACCCCCTCACTCAACCCCACTGAGTGTGACGGCACCCTCACTCGACCCGTCTGAGTGCGCTGGGCGCAGACGAACGTCCGTACTTCGGACGTTCGTCCCCTCGTCGCCTCCGCCCGGTCAGAACCCCCCGGCCGCCACGAAGTCCCGCAGCTCGCCGGGCTGGCGATCCAGCAGGTCCTGGATGCACGCCCCCTGGCTGTCGAACCAGGCCTCGCCCCAGGTGTCCCGCGGGTCGCTCTGCACGTATGGCCGGAGCAGGTCCATGCGCGCCGTGATCCAAGCCCCGTGGTCCATCGCCTCCATCCGGTCGGCCACGGCCTGCAGCGCGTCGAGCAGCTCGGGCTCGCAGGTCTCACTGTCCTGGCAGCGGCGGGCGAAGACCCCCATGTCGTAGCTGCGCGGGTCGGTGCCATAGGTGTCGCAGGACGGATCGTCATAGGTCCGGGGGCCGGCCCAGCCAAAGGCGAGGTCTGTCGACCAAGGGATCCAGAACCAGCGGTCGGTGCTGGCTTGGTGGAAGACCCGGTAGTTGCTGTCGTCGTAGCTGTAGCCGTCCCAGTGCTGGGTCCCGATCTCGGTGGCCACGAAGGCCATGAAGCGGTCCCAGTCCAACACCTTCCGGGCGGCGTCCTCCCAAGTGTCCACGGGCATTCGGGCCACGTCGCAGAGGGCCTGCAGAGCGGTGTGGTCCCCCTCGTCGTTCTCTTCGGTCTCGAAGCACCCACAGCCGGCCACGTCGAAGTCGCAGTTGTTGGCCTCGTACAGGTTGCCGGTGGCGTCGTCGACCCAGCGCTCGACCAGGGCGTCGCCAGGCGCCTCGACCAGGGTGTACAGCCCGTAGTTGTCGCCGTTGACGATCACGTTGGCCCAACCCACCCGAGGCGCGGGGCTGTCGGCCTGGCGGAAGAAGCCATAGGACAGCGCCTCGGCCAGGTGCGACGCGTCCCACGCGTTGTTGTGCAGGTTGAATTTCTTGACCCCGTGCACCCGCTGGTCCGCCACGTAGCGATCGGCGTCGACCTTCCAGTTGGGTTTGTCCCAGACCGACTGGTACGAGCTGCTTCCCTTGAGCCGCACGCCGACGGCCCAGGTGACGCCGTTCAAGCTCAGCTCCGCCGGCACGTAGCTGTAGGGGTCTCGGCTCAGGCTCGTCATGTCCGACGACGCCACCGCCAGCGAGATGCCGTGCACCACCGTGTCGTCGAACAGCTCGGCGGAGACGTCGGGGAGCCGCTCCAGGCCGGTGTCCGAGGGTCCCGTGTCCAAGACCCCGGAGTCCAGCAGCCTGCCCCCTCCTCCGGTCCCTGCGGTGTCGACCTGCGCCGCCCCGTCGTCGAGGGTGACCCCGGGGGAGCAGGCGAGGGCCAGGAGCGACGTCACCACCATGCCGGGCATTCTGGCCCGAATCCGGTCAGCGGGCGGCGGGTTCTCCATGAAGCAGCACCAGCTGACCCCCGGCGTCGGCCAGCGGGTCCCGGAGCACCTCGTCCCAAGGCTGCGGCGCCTGGGAGCCCGGCCGCAGCCTCAGCAACACCCAAGTGGTCCGCACCGGCGTCGCGGCCAGCACCTGGCCGCAGCGCTTGTCCAGGCGGTGGCCCCTGGCAGGCCGCCAGGTCTCGACAGGACGCGGGTAGACCCAGGTCCGGAGCCCGGAGCGCGTGCAGTCGACCAGACGGTCCCCAGGCTCCCCCGCAGACAGCCGGTCCGCGACCAGCGCCAGGGGTGAGCGGATCAGCAGGCGACCAGCGCCAGGGGCCGAGCCAGGCCCACCGGGGGTGCTCGCATGGGCCAGCGCCGTGCCAGGGTGGTGGTGCCAGGCCAGGCCCAGTCCGACCACGACGGCGACCGCGCCCGCCCCTCCCCAGCGGGGTGGTCTCTGAGTGCACGCCGCCAGCCCAGCTGCCCCGAGCAGGGCCAGTGGCGTGGCCAGTGGGAGGAGGTAGCGCCCCTCGAACCCGACCAGCATTGCCGTGGGCAGTGCCCCCAGGACGGGCAGCAGCAGAGGGGCGCCACGGCGGCGACGGGTCACCACCCCCACTGCGACCAACCCCGCCCAGACCGCCATCGGCACCGGAGAGGCCGCGCGCCCACGGGCCAGGTTCGAGCGCAGGGTGTCTCGGGCGCACGGGGTGAAGACCGCCGCAGGGCCCAACGGCGCGGGCACTCCCCGACAGGTCGGTGGGCCCCCCTGGGCGTGGAGCTCCCGCTGGAACTGGATCTGTTCGGACAACGGCGTCAGCGGGAGGGGCAGAGTGGCCCGCACCCCCAGGCCCACGCCAGCAGCCAGCAAGCCCGCCGCCAACACCACGCCAGCCGTCCGGAGAGGGCTTTGGCCCAGCACCGCCACCGCCGCCAGCACCGCCACAGCCAATGCGCCCCCCCGCACGTCGCCGCCCACACACAGCCCCAGCGCGAGTCCACAGGCCGGGGCCCAGACCCGGGGCCGCTCGAGCGCCGCCACACCAGCGGCCAGCCCAGCGGTCAGGAGCAGGGCATTGAGCGGGTACGGGGTGCTGGCCCGCGCGAACAGGCCCAGGTCCGGCCAGGCCGCCAGCAGTCCGACCGCCAGGAGCCCGGTCCAGGGTCCCCACAGTCTGCGCCCCAGCCACCAGGTCAGCGGCAGCAGCCCCGTGATGGCGGCGAGCGCCAGGATCTGGGACGCCGGCACCAGCCCACCCACCCACGGCGCCAGCCCCAGGATGGCCCAGGCGTGCAGCGGCGCCCGCCAGGTGTGGTACCCGCCCAGCTCCCCGGTCCCCAGGGCCACCGCATTGCCCAGATAGCGCTGGACGTCGGTGCCCAGCGGCTCGCTCAGGGGCACCAGCGACAGGGCCCAGAGGGCAAAGCCAGCCGTGACCACGGCCACGAGCAGTCGCTGGGTGGGCTGGGACGGCTCGGGCAGGCTCACCGGCGGACCTTAGCGGACAGGTCCTGACCGCCCCAAGGCGTTCCAAGCGGGGTAGGGATCCGGACATGCCGTTCAACCTCAAGTCCCCCTTCCAGCCCGCCGGGCACCAGCCCCAGGCCATCGACGCCCTGGTCGCCGGGCTCGACGCCGGCCGCGAACACCAGGTGCTGCTGGGCATCACCGGCTCCGGCAAGACCCTGACCATCGCCAACGTCGTGCAGCGGGTCCAGAAGCCCACCCTGGTGCTGGCCCACAACAAGACCCTCGCGGCCCAGCTCTACGGCGAGTTCAAGGCCCTGTTCCCCGACAACGCGGTCGCCTACTTCGTCAGCTACTTCGACTACTACCAGCCCGAGGCCTACGTCCCTTCGAGCGACACCTACATCGAAAAAGACAGCCTGATCAACGAGCAGATCGACAAGCTTCGCCACGCGGCCACGCGATCGCTGCTGGAGCGCAAGGACGTCATCATCGTCGCCTCGGTCAGCTGCATCTACGGCCTGGGCTCGCCCGAGGCCTACCACGGCATGATCCTGCCCCTCGAGGTGGGCCAGGAGACCAGTCGCCGGGCCATCCTGCGCAAGCTGGTGGAGATCCAGTACCTGCGCAACGAGGCCGACTTCCACCGGGGCACGTTCCGGGCGCGGGGCGACGTCATCGAGATCTTCCCGGCCCACGAACAGGACCGCGCTCTGCGGATCGAGCTCTGGGGCGACGAGGTCGAAGCCATCTCGGTCATCGATCCCCTGCGCGGCGTGCGGCTGGCGTCCATCGAGAAGACCTGCGTCTACCCGGCCAGCCACTACGTCACGAGCCAGGACCGCATCGGCGTGGCCCTGAAGACCATCCGCCAGGAGCTCACCGAGCGGCTGGACGAGCTACGCACCCAGGACCGCCTGCTCGAAGCCCAGCGCCTGGAGCAACGCTGCCTGTACGACCTGGAGATGATCGAGGAGCTCGGGTACTGCAACGGCATCGAGAACTACAGCCGGCACCTGACCGGCCTGGAGCCCGGCGAGCCGCCGCCGAACCTGCTGGAGTACTTCGGCAAGGACTGGCTCATGGTGATCGACGAGTCCCACCAGACCGTGCCCCAGGT
>CAZFLE010000269.1:0-5339 GCA_964519895.1 uncultured Enterobacterales bacterium
GGAGCCGGAGCCGGAGCCGGAGCCCGAGCCCGAGCCCGAGCCCGAGCCCGAGCCCCAGGACGAGCCTGCCGTGGCCGACGCCGCCGACGAGCCTGCCGCCGAAGAGCCCCCGCCGGCCCCGGCTGCCCCTGTGGGCTGCACCGATTTGGTGTCCCTGGAGGCTCCGTCGCTGATGGGCCAGCTCTCCGGAGACCAGATCGAGTGCCTCGAGGACGGCTTCCCGGCCTCCAGCCAGACCAAGAAAGACAAGATCAGCCGTGTCCTGCTCATGAATGCAGAGGCGAGTGGCAACTCCAAGGAGTGGGAACGCCTGATCCGACGCCACCTGGAGACCATCGATCGCTCGGATCCCAACCTGTGCTTCAAGTACGCCAAGCACCTGTCCAAGGGCGGCGTGTCTCGCGCCCACGGGGTGATCAAGTGGGCGGACTACGCGCTGGAGAACAAGAGCCGCTGGTCCGGCTCGACCTACACCAGCCGGGTCTACTCGCTCTACCAGCTGCGCGCCGAAGCAGCGGCCCGCATCTGGGAGCAGCGCACCAAGGACCTGGTCAACGCCAGCTCCAACCGCGACGAGCTCCAGGCCAAGGAAGACAAGGCCCGCAGCGTCGCCAAGCAGTACGCAAGGGAGTGGTTGGACTTCGCCAAGGCGAGCGGCCAGGACATCAAGAAGCCCCGAGCCCTGTGTGTCTCCGCGGCTGGTTCGAAGAAGTTCTGCGAGACCAAGTGAAGCCAGCCCGCACCCTGCTCGCCGCGAGCATCGCGGCCGGACTGCTGCTCTCATGCGGCGGACCCGACGACGCCGACAAGCCCAAGGTGGTCGAGGCCGCCGTCTCCGGCGAGTTGGTGCGGTCCACCTGGATGGTCCAGGTCGCCGATCCGGCCCAGCTCGATGCGCTGGCGGGGCACCCGGGCTGGCAGGCCTTCCACGGCCGGGACTACGCCAAGGCCCTGGGCGCTGGGGCCGACTGGCCCGGCATCGGGCGCGTGCACGCCGAGCTGTCGGCGCTGTACCGCCAGGCCGCCCTGGTGGCTGCCCGCTCGATCGAGCAGACCTACCGCGAGGATCAGAGGCGCGAAGGCGACCCGGCCGAGGTGGACTACCTCCTGGGCTTGGCGTCGCTCATCCTGGGCGACGCCGACCAGGCCATGACCTTGCTGGGCAAGAACGGTGGCTCCAGCGTGGCGGCACTGGCGGCGGCCGACGCCGCGTGGGCCGCTCGCGCTGCGGCGGGCGAGCCGGTGGTCGCGGCCATCGCCGACCCGGCGCTGTTCCCCCTGGCGGCGCCGGCTGCGGGTCAGCTCCCCGAGACGGCCCCGGCCCCGCACTACGAGCTCCCCGAGACCGTCGGAAACCGGCTGATCAAGGCCGCCGATCCGACCGTCTTGCTCCAGCTCGCCGCCTGGCACGAAGCCGCGGCGGTGTCTGCCATCGGTGCCGAGCGCACAGCTGCCCTGGTGGGGCCGTGGCACCTGCCTTGCGAGCCGCCGCCCCAGGTAGACACCTCGGTGCTCACCCTGGACGACCTGTTCCTGAGTGCCTTTGCAGCGGCGGACGACCTGGGACGCGCCGTCACGGGTGGGGGCGCTTCGACCTATGGCGGCCTGATCGACGCGTGCGCGGGCGAGGGCCAGGCCCGGGCCCAGTGCACCATCGACGCCGCCGGAAAGCTCCGCAAGCAGGTCTTGGCCGCCATGGAGAGCGTGGGCGGTGGCCCGTCGCCGAACCACAGGATGATGGCTGCCTTTGCCGAGGCGGGGGCGCTGCGCGCCGGAGTGCGCACGGCCGATGGGGCCGGTGACCGCGACGCGGCAGGCCTGCTGCGGATCGCCGCCAAGGACCAGTCCGACGAAGCCGCTGTCGAGCCGGTGTTCCTGGTCTCGCTGGCGGCCTGGGACGTTGGAAATAGAAACCCCCTGCGGGCGCAAGAGCTCCTGCATGCCCAGCTTCGTCGAGCCCCCGGGCTCGACGTCGCCCGGTATGCTCTCGATGCCTTGCACCTGCGGGTCAGCCGGGACTCCGGTCCCGGAATGCCGATGCACTAGGGATGCAAGAGGAGACGCTCTGAGGATGCGACCCACACGCCGAATGCAGATTGCGCTCGCTGGGGCCCTCGCCACGGTCGTCTCGACCGGTGCGACGCTGGCCTTCTACGAGGAGAGCCTGCCCACCAGCATGAACCCGCTGTACGCCCAGTCCATGGTCGACAACCGGGTCCACGAGCTGGTGCTGGACAGGCTCTACTACCACTCGCCGATCACCAATGAGCTGACGTCCAACGTCACCAACCAGTGGGAGCTGGCCGAAGGGGGCAAGGCCGTCCGGCTGACCCTCAAGAAGGGCATCCGCTGGCACGATGGCAAGGGCTTCGGCGCCAAGGACGTGTGCTTCACGGTCCAGGCGATGCTCGACGAGGGCACCACCAGCCCCATCGCCCAGAAGCAGCGCGCGGTCTTCGCCGGCTGCGAGGTCGAGAAGGACCTGGTGGCGCTGGTGCGGTTCACCAAGATCTTCCACAACCCCCGCGAGCGGCTGGGGTTCCAGGTGCTGCCCGAGCACATCTTCGAGGGCAACACGGCCATCCCGCCGGACCACCCCTTCAACACGCGCCCGGTCGGCAGTGGGCCCATGAAGGGCTCCATGGGTCGCCGGGGCGTCGCCTTCGAACAGGTGGACAACGCCCACCACGAAGCCGACATCGACAAGATGATCCTCCAGGAAGCCCAGGACCCGCTGGTCCAGGTGCGCACCCTCCAGAACAACGGCGTCCAGGGCATCATCGCCGTGCCGCCGCCCTACCGCCCCGAGGTCGCGGCCAGCGACGAGCTGGCGCTCAAGTCCTATGACCTGCGGTCCTGGTGGTTCGTCGCGGTCAACCCCAACAAGGCCTACCTGGCCGACAAGCGCGTGCGCCAGGCTCTGAACCAGCTGATCAACCGCAACGAGCTGCGCCAGCTGTCGATCGGGGTCAAGCCCGACGAGCAGAACCCGCCCTGCGAGTTCATCTCCGGGCCCTTCGTCCAGTCCAGCCCCTACTACAACCGGGCGGTCGAGGTCTCCCCGAATTCCGACAAGGACGCGGCCTTTGCGCTGCTGGCCCAGGCCGGACTCAAGCAGGTCGGCGGCCGCTGGCAGTACAAGGGCCAGCCCATCAGCCTGCGCATCGGCATCAAGGCCCCCCTCGAGATCGAAGCGCCGGATCTCTTGTCCCAGATCGGCAACCAGCTGAGCGCCGGCGGCTTCGACCGCCAGGAGTTCAAGATCTCCGTCGACGAGTGGAACACCAAGGTCCTGACGGGCCAGTCAGACGACTTCGATCTGCTGGTCGGCAAGTGGTCCTTTGGCCTGGTCGAAGACGTCAACCCCCTGTTCCACAGCCGCTCCGGGGACAAGGGCAACCTGAACATCTTCAATTACAACGAAAAGGCCGTCGACTCACTGCTCTCGCAGTTCAACACGGCCCGCACGGACACCCAGGCCCAGGACGCCTACCACGCGCTCCACGAGCTGCTGGCGAGCGAGCTGCCCTACCTGTTCCTGTGGAAGCTCGACACCAAGTCCGCCTGGCGGACCGAGGTTCGGAGCAACACGATCACGCCGTACTACTACTGGACCGTGTTCGACGCCTGGAAGTTCGAACCGTAAGCCAGCGCAGAGCGGGAGGTAGCTCGGCGTGAGCGCACGGTGGCTGCGGCCGGCGGTACGACTCGGGGCGGCCCTGGTGCTGCCCTTCGTGGTGCCTGGGCTGATCACGGGATTGATCTGGGCCTTGCCCGGAGACCCGGCGTCGATCATCTGTCCCCCGGAGCTGTGCAGCGGCACCGAGGCCCTGGCCGAGCGCTGGAACCTGGACAAGGGCCCCTGGCACTTCTTCTCGAGCTGGGTCAGCGGAGCGCTCACCGGAGACTTCGGCAACAGCTGGCGGCTCCAACAGGGCATCCCGGTGGCGGAGCTGCTCGAGGAGTCCATCCCGACCACCGCGGCCCTGGTGAGCCTGGGGCTGCTGTTGCTCATCCTGGGCGCCACCGGTGCGGCCACCCGCTGGCTGCCGGCCAAGCTCGACCCGGTGCTCCAGGCCGTCGGGCTGGTGCCGGCGGTCGTGATGGCCATGAGCGCCGCCGCGGCACTGACCATCGGGTACGGGGTCGAGCAGTACAGCGACCAGGCCAACCTGCTGCGCCTGGGCCTGGGGGCCCTGGCCCTGGGGCTCGCCGACGCTGCGCTGTCCGGGACCGTCACCGGCGTGCGCGGCCTCATGGAGTCCGAGCGCCGTCAGCGCTACGTCCAGATGGCCATTCTGAGGGGGGAGGGCACCCTGTCGAACGCGCTCCCCAACACGCTACCGGCCCTAGCTGGCCAGATGCGGGCCCGCACGCTGCACCTGCTCTCGGGGGCGGTGGTGGTCGAGGTCGTGCTCCAGATCAACGGTCTCGGAGACCTGTTGTGGGGGGGCACGCTGGCCCAGGACTTCGGCGTCGTGCTCGCCGCGTCCTTTGGCTTCGCGGTGCTGAGCGCCGCGCTGCTCCTGCTCCAGGCCCTGGTCGAGATCGGGACCGAGCTCCACGTCCGGCGCTCGCCGGGCGGGGTGGTGGCCTGATGCCGGGTGCACCCGCGGGTCGCGTGAACAGGGTCCTGCCCGCCTCGCTGGCGGCGGCCGGCCTGGCTCTGCTGCTGGTGCCCGGGTTCTTCGCGCCCGAGTTCCTCAGCGAGCCCGACATGGCCAATGCCTTCGCCGGGCCCGGCGCGGTGCCGCCCTTTGGCGCCGATCAGCGGGGCAGGCCGCTCTTGGAGTACGCCACCCAGGGCGCCTGGGTCATCGCCCTGCCGTCGCTGGTGGCGGCCCTGGTGGTGATGGCGCTCAGCACCGTCGGTGGGCTCATCGCCTGCGCCGGCGGCCGGCACGTCCAGACCGTGGTGCAGATCATCTCCGAGATCCTGGGGGCCCTGCCGCGCCTGGTGGTCATCCTGGTCGTGGCGCTGGTGCTCCCGCGGGATGGCCGCGGGCTGCTGCCCATTGCGCTGACCTGGGCGTTCTTGAGCGCCCCGGGGGCCATCGACGAGGCCTCTGCGGTGGCGGCCCGGCTGGGCGGCTCCCGGTTCGTCGAGGCCCTCCGCGCCCACGGCTTCTCCAGACCGCGCATCTACCTGGTCCATCTGGTGGCCTTCAACCTGCGCCCAGTGGTCGTGCGCCAGGGCGTCGAGACCTTCATGCAGGTCACGTTCCTGGAGATCGCGCTGAGCTACCTGGCCGTCGTCAGCAACCAGTCGTCCTTCACTCACGCCGACTCGGTCCAGTCCTGGGCCAACCTGCTGGACCTCGGCTACAAGGTCGTCCTGG
>CAZFLE010000270.1:0-5300 GCA_964519895.1 uncultured Enterobacterales bacterium
GTCCGGGACATGTCCACGGCCCCAGGGCGCAGCACCTTTGGTCGCAGCTTCTCCAACTTCTGGGTCTGGGCCGAGACCGGGCATTCGGTCGGGGACAGCCAGAGTGGTTTCCGGGCCTACCCGGTGAACGAGACCCTGAACCTGGGTCTGGGTGGCGGTCGCTACGAGCTCGAGGTCGAAGTCCTGGTCCAGGCCATGTGGAAGGGCATCCCGGTCCGCGACATCGACATCGGGGTGTTCTACCCGGACCCGGAAGAGCGGGTGAGCTCGTTCCGGCCGCTGCACGACAACGTGCGCATCAGCTGGATGAACACCAAGCTGGTGGCGCGGCGGCTGGTGTGGCCGGCCCGCTGGATCAATCGGCTGCCGCCGCCGCCGCCTCCCGATGCCCCCGAGGACCTGTCGTACGAGGCCGGCAAGTGGATCGGCCAGGACAAGGGCACCCTGTTCTGGTACCGGGTCGCCTTCTCCTTCATGCGGGTGCTGCCGCGGTTGCCTTGCTACTTCCTGCTCATCGGCGTGTCGTCCTTCTACCTGATCCGGCCGGGCACCAAGGCAGGCCTGACCGCGTACCTGGGCCGGCTGCGGCCGGATCTGGGCTCGGTGGCGCGTCTACTGGGCATCTGGCGCATCTTCTGGAACTTCTCGATGGCGATCCACGATCGCTTCCGGCTCCTGGGCCAAGGGCCCGAGTACTTCCGCTTCGTGCGCGAAGGCACCGACGCGGTCCGGGCCTTGCTGCCCACGGACGGCGTCGTCATGCTGACGACCCACGTGGGCAACGCGGACATGGCCGGGGTGGCCCTGAAGTCCGAGGGCTCGACCCGCCAGATCAACCAGGTCCGCTACCAGGCTGTCAACGACACCTACGCCACTCTGCTCAAGCACTCCAAGAGCAGCGGAGCGCCCAAGTTCATCACGTTCAACAGCAGCAAGGGCATGGCGTCGCTGGGCGTGGTGCATGCCCTGCGGCGGGGCGAGGTGGTCGCGATGCACCCGGATCGGGTGGTCGACGACCGCAAGGCTCGGGTCCAGTTCCTGGGCGACACGATCGAGCTGGCCACTGGACCGTTCCTCATGGCCGCGCTGTCGGGGGCCCCGGTGGTCACGATCGCCTGCTTCAAGGAGACCCCGTGGTGCTACCGGGTGGTCGCTGCGCCGCCTCGGGTGCTGAAGTTCACGTCGCGGTCGGAGCGCGATGCCGACCTGGCCCGGTGGGCTCAGGACTATGCGAATCAGCTCGAGGAGTGGGTCCGCCGGTATCCCTGGCAGTTCTACCAGTTCCACGATCCCTGGGATCAGGCCCAGGCCTGAGCCCGGTTCGGGCGCCTGGAGCGCTACTTGCTCGCGGCTGCGTCCTGTTCCTTGCCGAAGTTTTCGTGGATGTAGGCGTGGATGTCGGCCACGGTCTTCATCTCCATGATCGCCTTGTCGGCGACCCGCACACCGAACGCCTTCTCCAGGGCGACGACCAGATCCACGCCGTCGAGGCTGTCCAGGTCCAGGTCCTCGCGCAGCTGCGCTTCGGGCACCACCAGCTCGGACTCGAGCTCGAACTCTTCGATGAGGATGTCGTCGACCTTGCGGATGATCTGTTCAGCGTTCATCGGTCATTCTTCCCGGCTGAGGCCACGCGGGTTATCGCGCTCCTGCTCGCCCGGCAACAGGCGATCCAGCCCTTGGAGGGGAACGATGGCGATGATCGGACGCACGACCCTGGCGGCGGCGGCGCTGGTCTGCACGACCGCGTGGGCCGGCAACCTGGGGGGCACGGCCGAGGTCACCGGCTCCGGCGCGGACTACCGGGTGGTCCTGACCAACACGAGTCCCGTGCACTGGGAGGATGTGCTGGTCATCATCAACAGCTCGCTGGTGTGCAAGACGCCGTTCGTGATGGCCGAGGGCCGGGACGCGATCGCGCTGTCGACCTGCGATGGTGCCCAGCCTAGCGGCCTGATCGAGTCGATCAAGGTCCAGACCAAGCAGGGCGAGCTCGACGTCTCGGGTTCCGGCGCCGGGTCGACACCTCGGGCGGACGGGTCGACCAGCAGCGGCGGTGCCGTGGGCTCCAGCGGTGGCAAGAGCGGCGAGATGCGCGGCGGCTTTCGGGTCAACGGCTTCGGTCCCGCTCGCCAGGTCAAGATCCGCAACAGCTCGTCGTTCGCGTGGACCGGCTGCACGGTCACGCTCAACGGCAAGTACCGAAACTCGATGCCTCGCATCGCCGCTGGCGACGAGGACTCCGAGCCCCTCCACCAGTTCAAGAGCGGCGGCGAGTTCATGACCTCCAACAAGGCGATCAGCAGCGCCAAGATCGCCTGCAAGCAGGGCAGCACCTCGCTCCGCAAGTTCTGAGCGGGTGTCGTTCACCGTCTGCAGCCTGAACTGCAACGGCCTGCGGGCCGCCCACAAGAAGGGCTTCCTGAAGTGGCTGGCCAAGGCCAAGCCGGACCTGGTGCTGCTCCAAGAGGTCCGCGCCTGGCCGGACCAGGTCAAGCCCGAGCTGCGCAGCCCGCCTGGCTACAACGCCCACTGGGTCTCGGCCCGCAAGAAGGGCTACTCCGGGGTGGCCATCTACAGCAGGGTGCCGGTGTCCCGGGCCGTGGTCGGCTCGGGGCTGGACTGGGGCGACGACGAAGGGCGGGTGCTCCGGGTCGATTTTGAAGGCTGGACCTTCGCGTCGGTGTACGTGCCGTCGGGGTCGAGCTCAGAAGAGCGACAGGCTCGCAAGGAACGCTACCTGGATCACCTGGCGGCGTGGCTCGAGGACCTGCGCCAGGAGGGTCGGCCGACTGTCGTGGGCGCGGACTGGAACATCGCCCACACCCCGCTGGACATCTGGAATCCCACCGGCAACAAGAAGAACTCGGGCTTCCTGCCCCACGAGCGGGCTTGGGTCGATCGCTTGCTTGCGACGGGCTGGGTGGACATCCACCGCCAGCTCAACCCCGACGTGCAGGGGCCGTACAGCTGGTGGTCGAACCGGGGCAAGGCCCGGACCAAGGATCGGGGCTGGCGACTGGACTGGCTCCTGGGCACCCCGGCCGCGGCCGAGCTCGCGACCGAGAGCTGGGTGGGGAGGTCTCGGAACCTGAGCGACCACGCGCCGGTGTTCGTCCGGTTCTCGCCGGACCTGTACCGAGAGGGGCGGGTAGGGGTGTTTGAGCCGCTGGGGTGAGCGGTTCGGACTACAGGCACAACCCGTACCACTCCTCGCCGCCGGCCCGTTGCCAGGTGCAGGTGCCCGAGTCGCAAGGGGCGCCGTCGGGGTCGCAGATCGTGAGGCAGCGGCTGGCCAGGCCGCAGACCGTGCCCGCGGCGCAGAACAGCTCGGGGTCCAGCCAGGAGCAGCGCTCGCCGGCCTGCTGTTCACCGGCGGGGAAGCAGTAGGTGCTGTCCTGGTCCGCTGGCACGCAGGTCTCGGGGTAGTGGTCCGAGCCGCAGTCCTGGGTGCGCCAGTCGCAGCCGTCGCCCACGTGGCAGACCCCCTCGACGGTCGTGGAGAGCCCGTCCGACGGGGCGCACCAGCTCTCGGCGCCGCAGTCGTTGACCGCGGCGTAGGGGGTCGGGCAGCTGTCGGCACAGGTGTGGGTGATGCGGTTGCAGGTGTCGTCGCAGTCCCTGTCGTCCAGGCAGAACCCTTCGCCCGCACCGAGCCACAGGTCCTGGGCCAGCCACTCGTCCGGTGTGCGGGGCTCGCCGCCGAGCCAGACCTGACGCAGGTCCCGGGTGTTGCGGATGTCCAGCAGCGGATCGGACCCCAGGACCAGCAGGTCGGCCCGGTAGCCGGCCGCCACCAGCCCCAGGTCGTCCCAGCCCCACGCCGCTGCCGGCACGGACGTCGCGGCGGCCAGCGCCTCCAGCGGGGTCCAGCCCGCGTCCACCAGCTCCTCGAGCTCGTTGTGCAGTCGGGTGCCGTGGGCCACGAGCCAGTAGCCGGCGTCGGAGCCGGCCACGACCCGGTCCGGGTGGAGGTCCTTGTAGACCGACAGGTTTGCGCGGAGCAGGTCGGCCCACGCGGCATTGTCGTCGAGCCAGCCGTCGGCGAAGGCGTCGGGGTTGTCCTGGAGCCACTGCCAGGAGTCCAGGACCTCGGGGGGCAGCCCGGCCCAGTCCGCGCTCTCCAGGTCCGCGGCCATGACGTCGCCGACCCCCGACGCCGCCGACACCGTGGACGCGATCGACGCTGGCACCGGGCTCAGGGGCGTGTCGTCCCGGGGCGCTGCGAAGACCGGGTGGGCCAGGTGCTGGGCGCTCACGACCGCGTCGGTCTCGTCGTCGGCTTCGGCCACGTGGGCGGCCACCTCGACCCCCAGCGCTGCGATGTCCGCCAGGTCGCCCAGGTCCAGCCTGGGCGTGGTGTGGTCGGTGAAGCTGTTGTCCACCAGCGCGACCTTCAACAGGTCCGTCCCCTGATCCACCAGGTCCTGGGCCGCCGCGATCCCCTCTACGTCCACGAAGCGGCACCGGCTCCGGTACCACTGGGCTTCGCAGGGGTGGCTGCCCTCGGCGGTCAGGAAGGGCCCGGCGCTGCGCATCCGGGGCCCCAGCAGCGTGCCGGCCGCGATCCGGTCCCGCAGGGCATAGGTCTCGACCGGGCCGCCCACGTCGACGGCGGCCGTCACCCCCCAGGCCAGGGTCAGCTGCAGGTTCTCGGCCACCAGGTCCCCCACCCACCAGGTCGTGCCCGGGTCGTACAGGTGCACGTGGCTGTCGATCAGCCCGGGCATGACGGTCAGCCCTGTCAGGTCCAGGACCTCGAGCTCCTCGGGCCAGGCCTGGCCCGGCGAGACCACGTCCCAGATCAGGTCCCCGGCGACCACGACCGCTGCGTCCCGCCCACCGGTCGCGTCGACCACCCAGGCGTGATCGAGCACCACGCCTTCCGTGGGCCAGGTCGGCTCGGGGGGGGCCGAGTCGGTGGGGGTGTCGGTGACCGTGACGGTCCCGCTGTCGGTGGCCGTCGACGCGGTGTCGACCGGTGCGGGGCAGGCGACCAGCGCGAGCCAGCCGAAGAGGGAACCGAGCATGGGTCAGCCTACCCGGCGCGGCCAGCGGTTGACCGGTCGACAGGGCACGGATATCCACGGCGCCAGGAACCAACCAGGGTTCCCCAGGAGGATGTGTGGCGAGCGACGACCTCATCGAGATCGACGGCGAGGTGGTCGAGGTCTTCCCGGGCGGCACCTTCAAGGTCAAGACCGAAGCCAAGACCGAGGTGCACGCACACCTGGCCGGCAAGCTCCGTCGCTACCGCATCCGCGTGGTGCTGGGCGACCGGGTCACCGTGGCGGTGAGCC
>CAZFLE010000271.1:0-5208 GCA_964519895.1 uncultured Enterobacterales bacterium
GCCAGGTGCGTCCCGAGTTCCTCCGCGGACTGGCATCCCGCCCCACCGACTTCCACTTCTGCAACGAGAGCGTGGAGCTCGAGGGCACCTTCATCAACCTGGCCACCGAGCTCGGTGGCGCGGACCAGGGGTAGACGTGGCGGACGTCACAGAGCAGCTCGAGGGAATCCGGCAGGCTCTCGCAGAGCGCAGCCAGCTGGAGCAGACACAACAGCAGGCCTTCGACTCCCTCTACGAGGAGCTGCGGCAGTACAAGGAAGACTTCATCTTCCAGGCCGAGAAGCCGCTGCTGCTCGACCTGTTGCTCTTCTACGACTCGCTGAACTGGTTCCAGAAGTCCCTCCAAGAAGAGGAGATGTCCCCAGAGGTCATCGCGGACTCCTTCCAGTACCTGATCGACGAGTTCCTCGAGGTGCTCTACCGCCGGGACGTGCTGCCGATGGAGTCCAAGGAGCGCTTCGACCGCAAGACCCAGAAAGCGGTCAAGCTCATCGACACCGACGATCCCGCTTGCGACCAGACCGTCGCCCAGGTCCTCAAGCGAGGCTTCACCCGCGCCGCACGCGTCCTGCGTGCCGAGGAGGTCACCCTCCATCGCTACCCGGCCAAGTAGTCCTGGTCGCCGCTCACTCCCCTCCCCTCGATCCGCACCGCTCGCGTTAGAGACGCCCACGCATGTCAGGCAACGACGAGATCATCCTGGGCATCGATCTGGGGACGACGTTCTCCGCTATGGCGTTCGTGGACCGGTTCGGCAAGCCGAACATCATCCCCAATGCCGACGGCTACACGACCACGCCGTCGGTCGTGCACTTCTACGACAAGGACGCCTGCGTCGTGGGCGAGGAAGCCGTGAAGATGGTGGTCGTGGACCCCACCAACGTGGTGCGGTTCATCAAGCGCAACATGGGCGACAACGACTTCGCCTTGGACTTCTTCGGCCGCAGCTACACCCCCCAGGAGCTGTCGGCCTTCATCCTGACGAAGCTCCGCCAGGACGCCGAGGAAGCGCTGGGCAAGGAGATCAAGGACGTCGTCATCACCGTGCCGGCGTACTTCAACAGCGCGCAACGCGGCGCGACGGCAGAGGCCGGCGCCATCGCGGGCCTGAACGTGCTGTCCATCATCAACGAGCCCACCGCCGCGGCGATCTACTACGGGCTGGAGCAGCTCGGGGGACACCGGCGACTGATGGTCTTCGACCTGGGCGGCGGCACCTTCGATGTCACGGTGATGGAGATCCAGGGCAACGACCTGCGGACCCTGGCCAGCGACGGCAACGCCGAGCTCGGCGGCAAGGACTGGGACGACCGGCTGCTGTCCCACGTTGCGGACCAGTTCCGGGACAAGTTCGGCCTGGACCCCCGGGACGATCCCCAGCCCTACCAGGAGCTCTACGAGCGCTGTCTGCACGCCAAGATCGCCCTGAGCAGCAAGCCCCGCGCGGTCATTCCGGTCAACTACCGCGGCCACCGGATGGTGGTCAGCGTGACCCGAGAGCAGTTCCAGACCCTGTGCGACGACCTGCTCCAGCAGTGCAAGGACACCTGCCAGATCGTGCTGGAAAAGGCCGGGCTCAGCTGGTCCAACATCGACGACGTGCTGGCCGTCGGCGGCAGCACGCGCATGCCGATGATCCGGGACATGCTGCGCGGGCTCTCCAGCAAGGAAGAGGCCCAGGTCGGCAACCCCGAAGAGTGCGTCTGCCTGGGCGCGGCCCTGGCGGCGGTGTTTCGTCACCAGCCCACCCACCCGGCCCTCCAGGCGCACCGTTCCCTGCTCGCCCAGCGAGCCCAAGCGGTCCAGGAAGCCCTCGACGGCTCCGACGAGGCCAACGTGCCCGACCTTGCGGCCGTGGGGCCAGATTCGGGTGTCGGGACCTTGGAGCTGGACCAGGGCGACGTGGTCCCGATCCACTCAGAAGAGGAGGTCTTGGGGGGCCTGCCAGGGGTCCGCATCACCGACGCGGCGACGCATCCCCTGGGCATCGTGGTCCTGGACGCAAACCACCGGGAGCGCATCGTGAACCTGATCCCGGAGTCGACTCCCCTGCCCTACGAGAAGCGTGGGCGCTTCGCCTATGCCTACGACAACATGACGGCCGTGCGCGTCGAGGTCACCGAGGGCCACGGCTCGGATCGCCAGGAGGTCACGGTCATCGGCCAGGTCATCCTGGACAAGCTGCCGCCTCGACCGCGCGGCACCCCGATCGACGTCATCTACCGCTACAACGTGAACAACATCCTCGAGGTCGACATCATCGACGTGGAGACTGCCAAGTCTCGCGGCGCCCAGCTCGACCTCAAGGGTGCCCTCTCCAAGCACCAGCTGGAAGAAGCCCGGGCCGCGGTCGGCCGGGCGACCGTCAGCTAGTCCTTCAGGCTTAGATGCTCGACGAGCGCGATCTGGAGCAGATCGACAGCTTCCTGGTCAAGGTCGGCAAGGGGAGCCTGTTCGAGTACTACAAGCTTGGGACCAGTGCACCCGCGGACCGCCTGGATCGGGCCGTGCGCAAGCGGCGGGAGTGGGCCCAGGGGCAACAGTCGAACCCCAAGTTCCGCGACGAGGCCCTGTGGCTGATCAAGAACAACAACCTGGTCCGGCGCACGCTGATCGACGCCCGCTCGGACTACGTGGCGTTCATCAGTACCCGGGTCGACAAGAAGGCCCTGGAGACCCTGACCCTCTTCGTCAAGGGCACCCTGGCTGCAGGCGTCCTGACCCCAGAGGGAGAGGCCGCCATCCACCGCCAGGGCAAGACCCTGAAGCTCCCAGACGACCGGGTGTTGGCGTGCGTCGAGGAGCTCCTGGCCGAGACCGGTGTCTCCAGGGCGGCCAGCCCGCTCCCCCAACAGACCCTGCCCGAGGGCGACCCCTGGGACGACGACTTCACCGAGCTCGCGGAGTTCGTGGACCACTACGCCATCCTCGAGGTCTCGGCCGAAGCAACCCTCGAGGAGATCGAAGGGGCCCACCGCACCCGCTACCGCTGGGCCCGCAGCTTGAGCGACAAGCGCAAGTCGTCCGAGATCTACGCCCAGCTGGACGAGGCCTGGCGGGTGCTCAAGGACGCGGACCGCCGCTCCGCGTTCGACGCCATCTACCGGATGCGCAACCCGGTCGACGACGGCGAGGATCTGTTCGGCGACCTGATCAGCGGCACCTACGAGACCATCGCGCCCAAGCGGCCTGCGGCCGATGACACCGCGTCGAGCGGACCGCCGCCGCCGCCGGACCTGGGCTCCGATGTCGCCGGCAGCCTGGGCACGTCCTTCCAGCCCAGCGCGTCACGGCCGCCGCCCGAACCAGAGCCCGAGTCCTCGAGCTTGAACTTCCAGTCCAGCGGCGTGGACGACCACAGGCCCAGACCCAAGCCCAAGCCCAAGCGCCATGCGCCCACACCGCCTCCCCAGGTCAAGCGCACCGTGGGTCTGGGCACCACCCGGACCCGGCGCCGCGGGCCCCGTCTGGCCCTGCCTGGGCCGAACACGATGGACCTCAGCGTAGGACGCAAGCCCACGCGCTCGGGCTTCGCCCTGAAGAACGCGGGCGGCGGACGGATGCGGGGCCGTGTCAGCAGCAACAAGGACTGGCTGGAGATCTCGCCCGAGCGGCTCGACCCGGACGCCGAGGAGCAGCAGATCGAGGTGGTCGTCCACCCGAAGCTGATGCCCCGCAACGAGTCTGTGGGGCTGGTCACGATCACCACCGATCACGGCGACCGCGAGACCGTCACCTTCCGGGTCCTGCGCAGCCGGGTCAGCTCCAGCGAGGCCGTGCTGTTCGTGGTGCTGGGCCTGTTGGTGGTCTCGGTCCTCCACAGCATGGGCTGGCTGCCGTCCCTGTCCACCCTGGGCCAGGACGACGGCGACCAGGCAACGCCCGCCTCCCTGGAGATCCGCGTCGATCCCCGGGCCGACGCCATCTTCGTGGACGGGCGCGCTGTGGGCAGCGGCGAGCTGCTCCAGGTCGAGGGCGGCATCCCCCTCGACCAGGGCTTCAACGTCACGGTGACCCTGGCGGGCTTCAATGAGGTGACAGAGCGCCTCACGATGGCGCCCGGCGAGTTTCGCACGCTGTCCCTACGGCTCGAGCTCTCCGATCCCATGGACTGGGCCCCAGAAGACGACAGCGAGGTGGTCGAGCTGGACGACGCCGCTGTGCGCAAGCTCCTGGCCAGTCGCCAGGCCCAGCTCGAGGACTGCGTCACAAAGGCCCGGGCGTTCGGCAACAGTGCGCCGGCTTCGTTCAAGGCCAGGCTCTTCGCCACCAACATCGGACGCTTCCAGGGCCTGGAGGTGCTGGAGAGCACGAACCTGGAGCAGGACCCGCTCCCCTGCTTGAAGCGCCAGCTCAGGGCCCTCGAGCTGCCCCTGCTAGAGGGAGACTACGGCGTGATGGAGACCACCATCGCCATCGATGGGACCCAGTCACCTTGAGCCAGCGCTCCCTGCAAGGCCTGCTCGAAGCCGCCGAAGCCGCCCTCATGGACGGCCGGGCAGGCGACGCCGAGGGCCTGCTGCGGCGGGCCCTGTCCATCGACAGCCGACACAGCGAGGCCCAATTCCTGCTGGGCGAGACGCTTCGCGAGCAGGGCCGGATCGAGGAGAGCGAGCTGGCGTACCGCGGCGCGGTCCTGGCCAACCCCGCGATGGCCGAAGGCTGGTCGGCCCTGAGCTCCGTCCTGTTCGACCAGCTGCGCTGGGAGGAGTCGCGCAGGGCCGCGAACCGGGGCCTGCGCGAGGACCCCTGGAACGCCGAGGCGTCCTATGTGCGCGCGGTCCTACGCGAGCGCCGCGGCGACTCCGCCGGCGCCCGCCGGGACTACCTCCGGGCATGGCGCTCGGAGCCGACCTACTTCCCCCTCCCCGCCATCCTCGACGACGACACCCTCGAGGACGTGGTCAGCGACGCGCTGAGCCGCCTCCATCCGACCCTCCAGGAGTACCTCGCCAACGTCGCCATCCTGGTCGAGGACGTGCCCTCCGAAGACGTCCTGCGCAGCTACGACCCCCCCGCCGCGCCGACCGGCATCCTGGGCTACTTCAGCGGCGCCTCCTTGATGGAGCGCTCCCTGGAGGACCCCTGGTCCAACCTCCCCGGCGCCATCGTGCTCTTCCGCCGCAACCTGGAGCGCCTGGCCCGCTCGCAGGACGAGCTCATCGAGGAGCTCCAGGTCACGCTGTACCACGAGGTCGGGCACTTCCT
>CAZFLE010000272.1:0-4913 GCA_964519895.1 uncultured Enterobacterales bacterium
TGTAGGGGAGCAGCACCTTGGCCACGACCCGCACGATGCCGTTGCCGGTCACTCCGGGTCCTCCCGCCGTCGGCCCAGGCCGAGCAGCATCATGACGGCGACGCCGGCGGTGAAGATCACGGTGGTCTCGCCCAGGGTGTCGTAGCCGCGGTAGGTGGCCAGCACCGACGTCACGATGTTCGGCACCTGGACGTCGGTCTCGCTCAGCGCGATCATCTCCGGCACCATGTGGGTGTGGATGAGCGCGTTCGGGTCCCCGAAGCCCGGCATGTCCAGGGTCCCGTACATCAGGAAGCCGCCCGTCAGCAGTGCGACGAGCAGGGGCAAGAAGGGGCGGTGGGCGTGGGCCCGCTCCTCGCGACTGGTCAGCGACAAGGCGCCGAGCATCAGCACCGTCGACGCGCCGGCGCCGACGGCGGCTTCGGTGAAGGCCACATCCACGGCGTCCATGACCACGAAGAGGCAGGCGCTCAAGAAGCTGAAGAAGCCTGTGAGCATGACCACGCCGAACAGGCCGCGCAGCCGCGCGATGACGACCGCGGTGCTGGCCATGCCCAGGAGCAGCAGGAGGGTGACCAGCTCGGTCATGGGTCCACCCCCGGGTCCGTGTCGCCTTTCTCGGCGTAGTGCTCAGCGGCGTCGGTGTGCACCGGCGTGTCCGGCAGCCGGGCGGCCTCGGGGTCGACGGGCGCGGAGCGCGCCAACACCGGCTCCAGGCCATGGGCATAGGCCGACTGGGCCAGGGCGTGGGTGCTGGTGGGGCCGCTGATCCACAAGAAGACCAGCACCATCACCAGCTTCACGCCGACCAGGTCCGGGTGCAGCGAGAAAAGCGCCACCCAGTCGCACTGGAGCATCAGCCCGACCAGGATGAGCGCGGCCCCCAAGGTGTCACCGACGCCCGCCGCGTGGATGCGACTGTAGAAGTCGGGCATCCGGTTCAGGCCGATGCCGCCCACCATGCAGAAGAGCGCCCCGCCTGTCAGGAGGATCCAGCTCAGCACGTCCAGGGCCAGGGCCATCAGGAGTCGCCCTCCTGGCCCTGGGCCAGGTCGCCGTACTTGGCGAACTTGAGCACGGCCAGGGTGCCGATGAAGTTCATGAGCGCGTAGAGCAGGGCCAGGTCCAGCCACTCCGGGCGCCCGGTCAAGAAGCCCAGTACCGCGATCAACAGCACGGTCATCGTGCCCATCGTGTTGACGGCGAGGACCCGGTCCCAGACCGTGGGGCCCCGTGCGGCGCGCACCAGCGCCAGGGCCATGGTGACGAGCACCCCGATGGTGGCGACGACGTACACCTACAGGTTCCCCTCGAAGTCCAGGGGCTCTTGGGGGTGGGACGGCGCATCGGCGCCTTCGACGCGGACACAGCGCTGGTTCATCTCGTCGGTCTCGAGGCCCGCCGCCGCGTCGTCGGCGATGGCGTGCACCAGCAGCGCGTGGCCCTGGATGTCCACCGACACGGTGCCCGGGGTCAAGGTGATGCTATTGGCGTACAGCGTCAGGCCCAATCCGGACTGCTGATCGCCGTGGGTCACCACCCACTGGGGCTGGATGGGCAGGCTGGGGTCCAGGATGCGCTTGGCCACGTCGACATTGGCCACCACGATCTCCTTGACCAGCCACGGCAGGTAGCTGAGCAGCCGGAAGGTGATGTGGACCGGAGCACCTTCCTCGTCCAGCACGCCCAGGCGGCCGCTCAGGAACACCACCAGGGCGATGCTGCCGGCGCCGAAAGACAGGATCAGCGTGGTGTAGTGTCCTGACCACAACAGCCAGATCGCCGCCAGGACGGCGACGGAAGACGACACGTGCTTCAACTCAGCTCCTGCCTCGGCTGCTGGTCATCATCGGACGCGGGGTGGGCCGATTTTAGGCCTTCTCGTCGCCGGTGCAAGTGACCGGGCCTGGACTGCGGGAGCGCTTGGCGTCGTGGGCCGATGCAGCGCTCCACAGGCCTCGGTCCTTCACGGCCGCGTTGGCTGCGGTCGTCCTGTTGGTAGGGGTCGGCCCGGACCTGGCCGACTGGACCTCGGGCTTCATCGGTGCGGCCCACGTCGACCAGTACGGCACCCAGTGGTTCTACTGGTTCACGGAGCGCGCGGTGCTCGACGGGCACTCCCTGGCACACACGGACCTGTTCTTCTACCCCTATGGCAAGGACATCTACCGCCACACCGGGGCCAACGTCCTGGACGCCATCCTGGCGGTGCCCTTCCGCCTGAGCTTGGGGCGCGAGCTCGGCTACAACGTGTTCTGCCTGGTGTTCGTGGGGCTGGCCGGCTGGGCATTCCACGCCTTGGCCAGGGAGCTCAGCGACGATCCCATCGCCGTCGGGGTCGGCGCCGTGTGTTTCGCCGTGTCGCCCTACATGCTCTACGAGCTGCGCGAGGGCCGTCCGACCCAGGGGCTCCTGGTGTTGCTGCCCCTGATCCTGCTCCAGGCCCGCAGGACCGGCTGGCGGCCCGGCCTGCGAGCCCCGCTCCTGGGGGGCGTGCTCCTGGCGGTCTCGGGCTTTCAGTACTGGTTCTACGCGCTCTTCGGCGGCCTCGCGCTGCTGGTCTACGGGCTGGTGCTCAGCTGGCGCCCGCCGGCGGGGGCCGGTCCGGGCTGGCGCGTCTTCGCCCGCTTCGCCGTGTTCGGAGGTGTCGCGATGGCCGTCTGTGCGCCCGTGGCCCTGCCGCTCATCCTGGAGACGGCGGGCCAGGACGCCACGGTGCCGGGCTTGCTGGACCTGGACGCCTGGAGCCTCACCTCCTTCGTGCCCCAGACCGAGCAGGGCGCGACCGTGGGGGTCTTCACCTGGCAGCCGCTGCGAGGGGCGACCGGCGCCTTCTCCCTGGACGAGTCCAACATCGTCACGTTCTCCCCCTTCCACCGCGTGCTCCCCTTCGTCGGGCTGGTGGCTGTCCTGGCCTTCTTGTGGCGCCCCCACGGACGGTTCACGCGCCTGGAGTGGTTGGCCCTGGCCGTGCCCTTGGTGATCTGCGCGACCGGACCGGTCTGGGTCATCGGGGACCGCTACCTGGTCGACCCGATCTGGGGCGCCCTGCTCCACGGCCTGGCCTTCCTGCGTCGCCTGTGGTGGCCCAGCCGGGCCTTCGCCTGGCTGTCCATCCTGGTGGCCCTGGCCCTGGTGGCCGTGCTCGCTCAGCTGGGCCAGCGCGGCCCCAGGATGCGCCGCTGGAGCATTGGACTCACCGTGGTCCTGTGGATGGGGCACCTGGGCACCCAGAAGCTCCTGCCCCTGGGCACCTGGGAGTCGCGGATCCCGGCCGGGTACCAGTGCCTGGCCCAGGGCGGTGACGAGGCCATCCTGGAGCTGCCCTGGGCTTGGACCCAGGCCCACCTCTACTACCAGGTCCACCATGGGCGTCCGATCTTCGGAGGCATGCTCGAGAACAGCGAGGTCTTCCGTCCGCCCGAGACGAGCGCCATCCGGATCGAGAACACCTTCGTGGCCGCGATGATGGCCCTGGCCGAGGAGGAAGCCGAGGTGGAGGGCTGGACGATGGCCGACATGCAGGCCATGCGAGAGCTCGGCTACGGCTTCATGGTGCTGCAAAAGGACGCCTATGTGATCGAGGGCATCGCCAGCGCAGGGCTGGTGGACAACGCCCGTCGGACCCGGCTGCGGCGGATGCGCCTGGACCTGGCGCAGGTGGTCGGCAGCCCGGTCTACGAGGATGCGCGGGTGGCGATCTACAGCCCGTGGGACCTGCCCCTGCCCTGTGCCGACGTGACCCCCGACCCCGACCGCCAGGAGGGCGCGGGCGTCAAGGTCATGACCGTCGGGGACAGGGCGCCGGACATTCCCGATCGGGAAGAGGTCCTGCCGCTGCTGGGCGAGCAGACCAAGAAGGCCCAGGCCCCGGACGCAGACGAGTTGTAGGTCCCCGGCTTCAGCGGTAGGCTGAGCCCCTTCGACGACCCGGGCCTGCCCATGCGCCTTCCTGTCCTCCACGGCTTGACCGTGTTCTCCGTCGTCCTGATCGGCTGCAACGATCAGGGCCTCACCCGTCACTCCTTTGCGCCGAACGTCACCCTGACGTCGCCGACCGAGGGCCAGGTGCTGGCCGAGGGCCTGAGCGCCCCGGAATTCAGCGCCATCGTCGTCGACGACGAGGACGCCCTGGCCGATCTGAGCATCGGCTGGAGCATCGAGGGGCTGGGACCGCTGGACGGCGAACAGACCAAGGGCGACGGCAGCGTCACGTTGGCGCTGGCCACGGCGCTCCCGCTCGGCGAGCACGTGCTGACGCTGGAGGCCACCGACAGCGGGGGCGAGACCGGCGCCGACCAGGTGACGTTCTCCGTGGTCGAGAACATGCTTCCGACCGCCGAATTCGAGGCCCCGACCGAGGCCGCGATCCACGGCGAAGGGCGGGTCGTGACCGTGCGCCTGGCGGTGGCCGACGAGGACGAGACAGACCTGCGCAACCTGACCATCTCCTGGGGCGGCGAGCTCACCGACGCCGTGGACGTTCCCGAGCACCCGGACAGCCACGGCATCGCCGAGGCCTTCCTCGTGGATCTGGGCATCGGCAACTACGTGGTGTCCGCGACCGTCGCCGATAGCCTCGGCGGCGACATCAGCCTGTCCACTTGGTTCGAGGTCGTGGCCACCGACGGCGACGGCGACGGCTACGACGACGTGGCCTTCGGGGGCAGCGACTGCGACGACGACAGCGCCGGCGATCACCCGGGCGCCGACGAAGCCTGCGACGGCGTCGACAATGACTGCGACGGCAGCTTCGACGAGGACGCCGGTGACTCCCTGGACTTCTACGAGGACTTCGACGAGGACGGCTACGGCGATCCGGACCAGACGGTCACGTCCTGCGAGGCCCCCGAAGGCTTCGTGAGCAACAGCGACGACTGCAACGACAACAACGCCGACATCAACCCCGACGG
>CAZFLE010000273.1:0-4771 GCA_964519895.1 uncultured Enterobacterales bacterium
ATGCCTGGACTCTATCAACCCCCCAGCTCCGCCCTCACCCGAGCTGCCAACGCCGCAGACCGCTCGCTCACCTGGGCCAGAGCCGCATCCGCGCGGGCCCGATAGGCCGCGCTCACCTGGGCGTCCCGCAGGCCCTTGAGGTTGATGCAGACGTTGTACCAGGCCCCCTCGGCACAGGCCTGGGCCACCAGACCCGCCACCCCCGCGTCGCTGCGGGCGTTGGGGTTGCCCGTGGCCGCGGCCTCGGCCAGAGCGATCACCTCGACCGTGCGCTCCAGGACCCTCAGGGGCACTTCGGTCGCCAGGCGGGTCGCCGCCTGGACCGCCTGACGACGGGCGATCTTCTCGTCGCGGGTGCCCTTGGGTAGACCGAACGCGGCCATGATCTGGGAGAACGCGGCCGTGTCTGCGTCGACATCGGCCAGGTAGGCATCCTTGAGGCCCTGGGCCTGGACCGCGAGGGGGTAGAAGGTCCCGGACCCCGGCTGCTTGGGCCCCTTGCCCGTCGAGAGCTGGGCCACCATCGCCGACAGCCCGGCAGACATGGCGCCACACAGGGCCGCGACCGAGCCACCGCCCGGCGCCGGGGCGTCGCTGGCCAGGGTGTCCACGAAGTCCCGACCGGTCATGGCCACCAGCGGCCCGTCCTGGGCGATGCGGCGCTCGATGATGGCCTGGTCCGGATCGAAGTCCCCCAGCTCCCGCAGACCCCAGGACCGGGCCGTGACCTCGATGAGCTCGGACTGGCACACACCCGGGTTCATGCGCTGGCGGGTCAGGTAGTGCCGACCCGCCTGGACCATGGCGTCCAGAGGGATCAGCCCCACGAGCTCACAGCCGGTCACCACGACGCCTTCGGCGGCCGCCACCTCGCGGATCCGGTCGACCACCACGTGGGGAGGGCTGACTCGGTAGTCGGTGAAGTTGATGGAGATCTGGCAGCGGTCGTACTCGTCCAGGTACCAGCCGATGGCCTTGACGTGGGTGAACTCCCCCGGATCGCGCACCTTGTTGCCGTCGGGGTCGGTGTACATCGACCCATCGGGGTTGCGCCGGTAGATGCCCTTCTCCCGCACGATGGCGGCGATCTTCATCGCCCGGTTCGTGTTCTTGGTGTTCAGGTTCACGTTGAAGGCGATCAGGAAGGGCCGGGCACCGATGACCGTGGCCCCGGACCGGGCCACCTGAGGGCTGAATTCCGCCGGTCCATGGTCCGGCACCCACTCGGGGTCGGCGAGCTTGGCCTGGAGACCCTCGACCTCGCCAGCGCGGACCACCGCCAGGTTGCACCGCTCGGGCCGGGTGGCGGCCTCTTCGTAGTGGTAGACGGGAATGCCGAGCTCCCGGCCGACCCGCTCACCGAGCCGGTGGGCCAGGGCCACGCACTCGGCCATGGTGATGCCCCGGACGGGCACGAAGGGCACGACATCGGTGGCCCCGATGCGGGCGTGCTCGCCGCTGTGCTGCGACATGTCGATGAGCTCCGCCGCCTTGGCGATGCCGGCAAAGGCACCGTCGACCACAGCGTCCGGAGCCCCGACAAAGGTGACCACCGTGCGATGAGTCGCCCGCCCGGGGTCCACGTCGAGCAACGACACACCGTCCACCGCGGCGATGGCGTCGGTGATGGCCTGGATCACGGCAGGGTCGCGGCCCTCGGAGAAGTTGGGCACGCACTCGACAAGGGGGGTCATGGGGCCTCCGGAAGAGGCCTACTACCAGCTCCCGGGATCGGCTGCAGGCACCAGCCGCGCTGTCAGCACGGGAAGCCCCCGGGCCGAGGTGCAGCGAGGCAGGAAGCCACAGCCCGGTCCCGGGGGCAAGCCGTACCGTTGTCTCACGATGACGTACGCGAGAGGCCGGTCTCAGCCATCGGCAGCATAACCGGGAAAACCCTGGGCCACGTCCCCGAAAATTGGGCCTGGGCCGGCTCAGGCGGCGAGGGGCTCCAGCTCGGGTACCTGGTCCGGACGATGGTCTGACCGGAACCAGGCCACGTCCAGCTCGTCCGGCCAGGCCAGGGTGACCAGTCCCGACGCCGTGCAGTCCACCACCCGGGTGAAGCACTCGACGGTGGTGTCCCAGCTGCGGGCCACCATCAGGACCCGCTGCCCGACGTGCAGACCCGCCGCCCAGTCGTCGAGCTGGAGGCACAGGTTCCCACCCACCGGCCCCAAGGAGACCGTGCCGGGACCGCACCAGCCTCGGCCGGTGGCCAGGTGCACGGGCCAGCGCTCGGCCGAGATCTGGATCAGGCGAACCAGGGTGGCGGTGTCGTCGGGGGTGGTGGTCACGGTGCCTCCTGTGCGGGTTTGCCAGCTGCCCCGGAGATCGGCTGTCGACCAGCCCGGCATGAGGCCTCAGTGCACGCTCAGCCGCCCCCGAGCACGGGCAGGGTGACGCACGACGCACGCCCCTCCTCGCAGTACAGCCGGCAGCGCCAGGGCCGGTACTCCGGCACGACATAGGCCGCGTCGTGGTTCTGGACCTCGACCCGCAGCCGGTGTCCAGCGGCGACCCGATAGGCGATGGCACGGGCGTCGACGACCACCCGCCGATGCCGACCCGGCTCGGCAGCACGGTCCGCGGCGTGACCCCGCGTGATCAGCTCGGCCGTGCCGTCTGGCGCCACGTCGAGCAGGCGCGCGTGGACCTGGAACCAGGGCCTCTGGGGCAGCAGGTGCAGGTCGAAGCGCACGATGCCCCGCAGGTCCAGGTCATCGGCCATCGGGGCGCTGTCAAAGGCCGCGACCTCGCAGGGCATGAGCTCGTCGGTGCCCGCCAGGTCATCGGCCAGGGCCTGGGCCAGGCCGTAGGGCCGCCGGGGTCCGACGTTCTCCACGTTGCGGTTGGGGTGGGGCCCCACGGGCGGCTCGGGCCCCAGGGTGCCCGGCTCGTGGAGGTACAGCCCGATCCGCCGGTCCTCGACCAGCCTCTCCGTGCCCACGTGGGCCCAGCTGGGCCGGCGGGCGTAGAGGATCGCCGGACCGTCCATCACCCCGTTGTCGTCGCCCTTGAGCCAGTGGTCCAGCCACCGGTCCACCAGGGCCTTGCGGGCCCGCTCGGCCGTCGCAGCGTCCTGGCCGTCGTGACCGCCGCCCCCCAGGTACAGACGCTTGGGGACCTGGAGCCGATCGAACATCGCCAGCAGGTCGTTGGCGGGCATGCCCACGTCGTGCCAGCCGTGGATCACGAGCACCGGACAGTGCACGCGATCGGCGAACAGGCACGGGCTCAGCGGCCGCTGCCACTCCGCCAGCTGGTCCCAGGCGCCCTGGACCGCCCACTGCCGAGCCAGGTCCTGGAGCCCGGCGCTCATGACCCGCCGCCGCATGGTGCGCGTGAAGAACCAGGTCGACAGCGCACCCTGGGGCACGGCGAAGTCGGCGAAGTCCACGAAGATGTTCTGGGGCACCGCCGTGGCGACCTGGGGGCAGTGGGTCGCCGCCATCCAGCTGTGCCAGCCCCCCTGGGAGCTGCCGCAGACCCCGAGCCTGTCCGGGTGGATGGGCAGGTTCGCCAGCGCCCAGGCGACCACGTCCTGGAGATCGAAGAGCTCCCGGGCCCCCAGGTGGAAGCTCAGGCCCTCGGACCCCCCCTGGCCCCGCACGCTGTAGCAGAGCGCCACATAGCCACGGTCGGCCAGCTCGCGGCCCCGGGCCAGGGTACTCGCCTTGGACCCGTTCTCGCCGTGACCGTGCACCAGCACCACCCCGGGCCAGCCCCCTGCGGGCGCGTCGCCGTCGGGCACGAGGGCCTGGGCGTCCAGGCGCACGCCGTCGTTCATCGGGAGCCAGCAGGCGGTCTCAGAGGGCATCGGTCGGCACCAGGTAGGTGGGCGATGACCAGGCCTGGTGACCACTCTCCAGCGTCACGCAGACCCAGATCGGCGTGTCCCGGTCCCGGCGTACGGGGACGCCGCAGGAGACGGTCCAGGACCGGGTGGGGTTGTGGTCGGGCAGGCGGAAGATCCGCACCCGGCGCTCCAGGCCGCCGAAGTCGAAGACCCGGTCGTCGATGCCCAGCTCGGCCAGATCGAGCGCAGCGGTTCCGTGGGGCGTCACCACGCTCAGCTGCCCCCCGTCACCGTCGAGCCAGGCGTCGAAGCCCGCGTGGTTGCCGGTGGTGATGGACGCCCAGCGCAGCACCCCCGCCGACGGCTGCTCGAAGACCCGGTCCCGGTTCCAGTGGTTGAAGGGCCGCCACCGTGCCAGCCCGACCCCGGTGAAGGTGGCGTGTCCATCCCACCGGGTCTGACGACCGCGTCCCCGGTACTCAGCGCCCTCCCAGACCACGCGGACCCGGCGACCCCCGCCCGCAAAGGGCCGCAGGGTGTGCACCGTGTCCCGGCCCACACGCACGTCGATCCGCTCGATCGGCGAGGCCGCCGCCACGGCCACCCGAACCCGAGCACTCCCTGCCGAAGTCGCCACGATGTCGCCCATGCCCACGCTGGAGACCGCCTCGGTCTCGGTGGGCCCCAGCGCCGGATCGTCCGCACAGAGCTGCCCGGCCACGTCGACCGCGACGTCGAGGTCCAGACGGGCCCCCGAGGTCCCGTAGTGCTGCCTGGCCCGCAGGGCCCGGAACAGGGCGTCCCGGCTGAGCTTGGCCATGCGGAAGCAGGTCAGCCCCCCGAAGGCCCCAAAGGTGCTGGCGCCCGGATGACTCGCCCCCGGACGCCCCTTGTGGCCGTCGGAGTTGGCCACCACACCCACCCGGAAGCCCAGGTCGAAGGCGTCGTGGAGCAGCCACTCGAAGGTGCCCCAGG
>CAZFLE010000274.1:0-4741 GCA_964519895.1 uncultured Enterobacterales bacterium
GGGGATTCGAGGGCAAGCGAGGACCGGTCAGAGCCCCCTTGACGAGGTACTAGCAGGATTCTACTCCTCGGTCGCCGCGATGATGGCGCTGAGCGCTGAGAGCGTGTCCTGGCACTCGATGCCCTCCAGTGCCCCCCACGCCGCCAGCCGCTGCCGCTCCAGCCCGGCCAGGTCCGACTTGCTCGCCACCGGGCCGCCCAGGGCCGCGTTGGCGACCCGGAGCTGGGCGGTCAAGGTCGCAAAGACCGACTCCTTGATGATCCGCCCCGGCTGGCCTGGGGGCGCACGAAACGACGCGCTGGGGATCCGGTAGACCCAGCTGGGTCCGCGGGCGACCAGCGAAGCGGTCCGGCGCCCGTGGGTGAGCAGCGCGTTGCCGCCGACCAGGCTGCCTCGCCCCAGCCGGGTCAGCCGACGGGCCTGCTGACCCTTCACGTTGCGGTACACGTCCAGCTGGCCGGCGGCCAGGACCCAGGCGCAGTCTGCCGAGTCCCCCTCCAGGCACAGCGGCTCGGCGTCGTGCAAGGCTTCGGGCCGCCAGTCCTGGGTGAGCGCCACCAGCACCGACTGGGGGACGTCAGCCAGCCCCGGGTGCCGGCGCAACAGCATCAGCAGCGGCGGGCAGTCCGTGCGGGGGGCGCCCCACCGCTGGACCAGGCGCAGCAGGGGCACCTTGCGCCGGGCGGGCCGCTCGGCATCCCCGCTGCAGCTCCGGGCGATGCGCTGATCGGTGTCCTGAATGCGGCGAGCCTGGGCCCGGAGCGCCTCGTCGAGCAGAGCGTCGTAGAGCCCATGCTCCCGTGCCCTGAGCCCGGCCAGCGCGGCGACCGGGAGCACCAACAACCGTGTCCTGGACGTCGCGCGCACCGTCGCAGAGCGCATCGTCCCAGGCACGAAGGCGCTGGTCTCGCCCAGGAGCTGGCCGGGGTGGACCGCACCCACCATGCGGCCCTGGCTCAGGGTCGCGAGCTCCCCGCTGAGCACCAGCGCCAGGCTCCGAGCGACAGCGCCCTCCCGCCAGAGCAGCTGCCCAGGGGAGAGCGTCCTGCGGCGCCAGAAGTGGCGGGTCTCGCCCAGCTCTTCCAGGTCCAGCTTCCGAAAGATCGCGTGTCGGCAGAGCCAGTCCAGCCGACCCTCCGCTTGTTGTCGTGCGTGCGTCATCACGGGCGTCCTCGTCACCCTCCCACCACGACTCTCTACGGGCCCAGGACCGGATAGGATCACCGGGTGCTCACCCTGACCTTCCTGGCTTGCAGCGCCGACTACCCGGTGGCGGACATCAACACAGAGGCCGACGCGCCCGTAGAGCTGGCCTCAGAGCTGGCCGCCTACGTGGTCGAAGACCCCACCAGCGGCGACGGCGACGGCGCTGGCTGGATCGTGATGAGCGAGTCCGAGCTCACCTGCGACCAGCTCCGCGCCTTCCCCGAAGCCACCCGCGACGACGCCTGGCTGCTCTACACCGAGCTCGGCCTGGCGATCTACCTGGCCTTCGACACAGTCGACGACAGCGCGACCTACCTGGACTGGGAGGAGATCTACTGGGGCGGCGAGGCCCACAGCCCCAGCGGGACCCGCTGGATGGAGGCCTGGGCCTTTGGCGGCGGGCAGCGCTTTGCCCTGGACGGCGGCTGGTTCCAGGTCGAGCGGCGCCGGGTCGACGACTTCAAGGGCAGCTTCGCGGTGCCCTGGTACAGCGGCGACGTCGAAGCCGAGCACTGCGGCTCGTGGGACGACGGCGTGCTGGACACGGGCGCGCCATGATCGGGCTCCTGGTCGCCTGCGCCGGCGGAGGAGACCCGGCCCCCCGGGCCCTCGCCGACACCGTGCACACGCTGTGGGCCCAGGGCGACTGGTACGACCTGGGCCAGGTCGCGATCCTGATGACCAGCAGCGGACCCGTGGACTGCGAGGAATTCATGGAGCCGCTGGAGCTCTACGAGGACCCTCTCTCCGCCCTGTACCAGGACGACGGGACCTTCCATCAGCTGGTCTGGGAGCGCGTGCCCGTGCCCACCGTCGGCGACACCGGCGACACGGGCTTCGCGCCGGAGGCCGAATTCCCGGGCTTCGAAGGCCTGTGGACCGCTGCGGGTGACGGGCCTGGCTGGCACAGCTTCCTGGCGAGCACGGTCTTCCACGACGGCCAGCTGACCGCCGCCGTGCCCGCGGAGACCTGGCTCTCCCTGGTCAGCACCGCCGAACCGGGACCGGTGACCGGGACCTGGTCCACCGGCCAGTTCCAGGCCGCCTTCTCGGCGGAGCACTGCGGCGAGCTCATCGCCTACCGGGTCTTCTGAGCGCCGGCATTTGACGCCCCGCCCCCAGGGCGTGAAATTGGGCGGCCTCCCACGGAGAACCCGACATTCCCCAGCTCCTCGGCAACACGACCGGGCTCAAGCCCAGCCAGGTCAAGGCCCTCACCGCCCTCTACCGCCGCCGCGTCCCCCAGGGCCGGTTCCTCAACCCCGAAACCGCCCGGCCGCTGACCGAGGCTTCCCGGGCGGTGAACCGGCAGATCGGCTTGATCATCGATCGGCTCGGCGTGGTCCAGAAGGTCATCGTCGGGGACGCCCACCAGGTCTTCCTGCCCGACCTGGGGCGGACCCGTGCCGGCGGCTCTCGCTTCCGTGGGGTGCGCCTGGTCGTCACCAAGCTCCGGGGCGAGGACCTGTCCAAGGACAACCTGACCGACCTGTCCCTGCTCCGTCTCGACGCGGTGATTGGCCTGCAGGCCGGGGTCGACGGCCTGCCCGGGCGCATCGACTACGCGCACCTGCTGCCGCCGGGCACCAGCGGGGGTGCTTTCTGGCACGTGGACCAGGTGCCGTCGGTGCACGCCTGGACCGACGACTTCCAGGCCTTCATCCGGGACCTCGAAGCCCAGTTCTCCAAGGCCTGGGCCACCGAGCACGACGGCAAGGAGGGTCGTGCCATCGTGATCGGGGTGGGGCTGGGGGATCGGCAAGAGGCCGAGCGCTCCCTGGCGGAGCTCGAGCGCCTGGCCGAGACCGCCGGCCTGCACGTGGTCGATCGTGCCCTGCAGCATCGCCGCCGCCCCGACGGGCGCTACGTCATCGGCAAGGGCAAGCTCCAGGAGATCCTGCTGCGCTCGATGCACCTGGGCGCCGAGGTCCTGGTGTTCGATGGGGAGCTGGCCCCGTCCCAGCTCCGCAACATCGCCACCGAGACCGAGCTCAAGGTCCTGGATCGGACCCAACTCATCCTGGACATCTTCGCGCTCCGGGCGACCACCCGCGAGGGCAAGCTCCAGGTCGAGCTGGCACAGCTGCGCTATCGGCGCCCGCGGCTCGCGGTGATGCCGACCGCGATGAGCCGCCTCACCGGCGGCATCGGCGGCCGCGGGCCCGGCGAGACCCGTCTGGAGATCAACCGGCGCAGGGCCGACGAGCGCCTGACCCGCATCAAGAAGGAGCTCAAGAAGCAGGGCAAGCACCGGGCCATGCGGCGCAACCGCCGCCGCCGGGTCGGCCTGCCCCTGGTGTCGATCGTCGGCTACACCAACGCCGGCAAGTCGACCCTGCTCAACCGCATGACCCGGTCCAAGGTCGACGCAGAGGACAAGCTCTTCGCCACCCTGGACCCCACCAGCCGCCGGATGCGCTTCCCCGAGGCCCGCGAGGTCATCCTGACCGACACCGTGGGCTTCATCCGCAAGCTGCCCAAGGACCTGGTGGAGGCCTTCTCGTCCACCCTCGAAGAGGTGGTGGATGCCGATCTGCTGCTCCACGTCATCGACGGGGCTTCCGACGAGGCCGCCGTACACATCCAGGCCGTGGAGCGGGTGCTGGATCAGCTGGGGGTCGCCGAGACCCCGACCTTGCGGGTCGTGAACAAGATCGACCAGGTCCCCCCAGAGGACTGGCAGGCGCTCAAGGCCCAGCACGGTGCCCTGTTGTGCAGCGCCCGAACCAGCGATGGGCTCCAGGAGCTCCTGGAGACCCTGGAGCGCGAGCTGTTCCGGGAGCGGGCACGCCAGGCCACCGCGCCGTGACCCCTGCCCTCTGGCTGGCGCTGAGCCTGGCGGCCTGCGACGGGTCGGGCACGGCGGACACGTCGACAGCCGATCCGGGTCGGGGACCCGCCTGGACCCAGATCGCCCTGGACTGCGCCGCAGCTGGACACGCCTGGACCGGGTGGGCCAACGGCCTCTATGGCCACGCCGAGCTGCGCCTGGTGCCCGCCACGGCCGACCCCGAGAACGAGGCGCACCCCCTCAGCGTCCAGGACGCAGACCCGGGCGGCAGCTGGACCCTGTTCGCTTTAGACCTGCAGCCCGACGTCGACGACGCCGGTGCGACGCCTGGCCGGATCAGCGCTCTGGACTGCCGCGACGAGGGCGTGCACTGGACCTGGGCCCTGGACCTGCTGCTCGACGGCGTGCCCGTGGCGTGCACCCAAGGGGAAGTCCTGGACTCCGGCGGGGTTCCCGAACAGGTCGCCACCTGCGACGTGCCGAAGTAATCTGCGACCCAAGCCGCGGTGCCACGCGGCAGAGATGGAGAACACATGCGAACCCAACTGCTCATCACGGGCGCGCTCGTCGGTCTGTTGGCCTGCGAGGGCGGCACCAGCACCGACAGCACTTTCTGCGACACCGCGGACACCGCCAGCAACTGCGACACCACCGAGACCGACGCCGACACGGACACCGACACGGACACCGACACGGACACGGACACCGACACCGACACCGACACCGACACCGACACCGACACCG
>CAZFLE010000275.1:0-4730 GCA_964519895.1 uncultured Enterobacterales bacterium
ACGCGAAAGTCGAAGGTGTAGGTCACGAGCGCCAGCTCGCCAGAGCGCAACGCGGGGCCCTGGATCCCGGTCAGGACCTCGACCACGCAGTCCTGTAGCGCCGGCGACCGGAGGGTGTCCTGGGTGATGTCGACGCGGCCGACCTGGCCACTGGCGGACAGCTCGAGCTGGATGCCCATCTGGCCCTCGGGGGGCAGGGTCTTGCCATCGACGACGTCGAAGTAGCAATCGTCCAGGTCCTCGGTCGCCCGCAGCATGACGGCGTCCAGCAGCAGCGGATTGAGCTCGCCGATGATCTCGGGGGGTGCGGTCAGCGAGATGTCCGTGGCGATGTCCGAGTCGAAGGCCACCGCCCGCGCCTCGGCCCGAGCCCGGGTCGCCTTGTTGAAGCGGGCCTGCCGGTCCGCTCTCCGGTTGGTCTCCTGGAGCTGCCAGGTGCCGGTGGCTGCCAGGAACAGGCAGAACCAGACGGCCAGGCGGGCGTTTTGCCGGGCCAGCAACAGGGGACCTTCGTGGCGGGAAGGCGTCGGGGAGCTCGCCGGGGGCAGCGCCGCCGGCCGGCTGGCGGGCGCCTTGGGGGACGCGTCACCCGGCTGGGGCACGACGTCGGCCAGCAAGCTCTCCAGAGTCTGCTCGCTGTCGAACTGGACCTGGACCTTGCTCGGCGTCATCAGGCTGTCGACCCGGCCCCGGAAGCTCCCGTCCTTGACCCCGAAGCGAAGCCGAACCCGTGCCAGCGCGTCACCGCCGTCGGTCGGTGTGGTGGTCGGGAACAGCAGCAGCAACAGCTCTACCCGCTCTGGACTGGCGCGTACGCGCTCCAGGGCAAAGGCCCGGGCCATACCGGGGCTCTGGACCTCGGTCCGCAGGACAGCCCGTCGGCGGGCGACCGCCTCGGCGAGACCCGGGACCAGGCCGAAGGGGTCCTTGCCGGTGGCCAGGGTCACCGGCCGACGGCCGGGCAGGGGGATCTCCGGGATCTGGTCCAGCCGCAGCTTCAGCACGGCCGAGGCGTCATGCAGCCGGGCGCAGCGCCGCTGGGGCGCCTGGCGGCGGATGGGTCGGCTGCTCACGCGGCCGCCTTCTCACCGGCCAGGCCGTCGAGCCAGTGTCGCTGGCGGGCATCGAGGCCCTGGAAGCGAGCGCCGACCCGCTGGTCGATGGACTCCCCGCCCATGTCTGCGGCACTCCGGATCTCGATGTGGACCTTGCAGGATCCTCGCCCCCGCAGTCGAAGCTTGCCGGTGAGTCTGCAGCCCTTGACCAGGGTCAGCACGCCCTTGGGCGCGTGCAGGGACAGGCCCTGTCGGGTGATCTCCAGCACGGCCAGGCGCACGAAGCCGTCCTTTCCCTTCACGTCGAAGACCGCCTCGCCGGCGTCTGAGATCAAGGTCTCGCGGCGAGAGCGGGGGTCGACGACGCGCAGCATCGAGGGCTTCTCCAGGGTCATGCGGCCCTTGGAGTCCCGGTCGGTGATGTGCGAGAAGAACTCCACGGTGCCGGTGGGTCCCTTGGCCACGATCTTGGCAGAGGAGCCCTTGGGCAGCGAGGCCGTGACGCCGCTGCCGGGGGCCAGCACTGGCGACCCGGCCCGGTCGAAGCCGTCCAGGATCGTGTGCAGGTCGGGCTGGCCAGCGCTGTGCACCGTGACGGGCCATTCCTCGGCCATCACGTCGAGCAGGTGGTGGAGGACCTCGTCGGCTCGGAACAGGGTCTGGGATGCAGCCATGATCTCTCCCCTTTCGACCCAGGTCTCGGATCTGGAGCGGATCGGCTTGAGGGACCGGATGGGGGCGGCGGACTCCAGCTGGCCCTGCCGATGACCGATCCCCGGCAAGAGGCGACCCGCTTCGGGGCTCTCGCAGGGAAGAGAAATGACACCAGTGATGATCCTCGCGCCGATCCTGTTGCTCTCGCTCGCAGGTGTGCAGGCCGCACGAGTGATGCGGCGCCGTGCGGGAGCCGCCAGCCCGACCAAGGCCCTGGCGGAGCTCGCCGAGCGGGCCCGTCAGGCCCAGAGCAGCCAGGCCCCGCCCGCCCTGGCCGGGCGAAATCGACTGTACGGGGCCTCGGCAATCGCCGAAGTCCTGACCGAGCACCTGTCCGAGCCGGCCGAGGCCCAGGTCGAGTGTGACGGTTGCGCGGTGTCCGGACAGGTCAGCTGGGACGGGGAGCGACTGCACTTCCAGACCCCGGCCGCAGGGGCGACCCTGGCCGGCAGTCTTTGGCTCTCCGCCCGCGTGGGCTCGCTCGAGCTGTCGGGCTTCAGTCGCGTCGTGGGGGTCTCTTCGGACGGCGTGTTCCTGTCGGCCCCCCAGAGCGTGGAGCTGATCGACTGCCGTGGACCTCGCCGCCGGGCCGCCACGAATGGCCCCGAGTCCCTGGGGCTGGGCTTCGTGATCGATGGCCAACAGCGGGCCTGTCCGGTGCTGGAGCTGTCCCGTTCCGGGGCCAGCGTGCTCGTTCCCCAGCTGCGGGATGCACCCGGCGCTGGCACCCGCGTGCACGGTGCCTTGGTCTTCCGGGACCGGGGTCTGGTTCGCGTCGAGGCGGAGATTCGTCACGTGAATCGGGTGGACACGGGGGTCCGGGTGGGCCTTCGCTTCCGGGATGCCCAGGACGGCGACTGCACCGTCGGCGACGTGGTCGACGCGCTCGCGGCCTGATCGGCCGGATCAGAATTCCGCTTCGATCTCCACCAGGAAGAGCCGCCCTTCGCCCTGGATGTCTTCGGGGTACTTGGCGTCTCCCTCCCAGCTGACGGCGTTGGCGTCGTCCAGGTAGACCAGGTCGGCGTAGTCGGCGTTCAAGGCGTTGTGGACCGAGCCGGACAGCCGGATCCGGTCGTTGGCGATGCGGTCCGTCGCCACCGCCAGGTCCAGGAGCGCATAGGCTGGCCCGTCGCTCAAGCCGGAGTCTGGGGTCCACTCCGAGCGAGGGCGTCGTGAGAAGGCGTCGACGTTGCCGGTCAGGTAGAGCCCCGTCAGCGGCTGGACGGTCAGCGTGCCGTGCAGGGCGTGCGCCGGGATGCCGTAGAGCCGGTACCCCGTGTCGTCATCGGTCCCCCGGGTCCAGGCCCAGGACAGCCCCACATCGACCAGCTCTGAAGACCAGGTCGCCTCGAGCTCGGTGCCGAACACGGTGGCGCCACCCAGGTTGCGGTAGACGTACTCGTCGCTGTTCGCGTCGATGGTGTCGGACAGCTTGGAAGCGAAAGCCGCGCCTCGGACCTGGGCGCCGTTCCACGCCCACGTGAGCTCGGCTTCGATGGTGTCGATCTGTTCTGGCTCCAGGTCTGGGTTCGATGCGGTGAACGTGGGCAGGCCGTCCTCGTCCAGCGACACCGAGATGAGCGACTCCCGGGCACTCGGTGCCCGAAAGGCCCGCCCATAGAGAAGCTTGACCCACAGGTTGGACGTGGGGACCAACAACACGCCCAGGCGCGGAGAGGGGAAGAACCAGCCCCCGAACAGGTTGTAGTCCAGCCGTGCCCCGCCGGTGAGCTCGAGCCAGTACTGGGCGGTCCAGGTGTGCTGGACGTAGGCGTAGGCTCCGTGGGCGTCGGTGCCGGGCTCGGCATAGAAGTCGTCGCTGGTGGCGGTGCCCTCGAAGTCCTCGAAGACCCGGTCTTCCAACGCCAGGATCCGGACCCCCTCGAAGCCCAGGCCGGCGATGGTCAGGTGGGCGGCCGCCGGGCGCACCTCCAGGTCGATCCCGCCGCCGTAGCGCAGGGTGTGCTTCTCGGTCTCCACCAGGGTCGCCTGGAGTTCGGTCGTCGCTGCGCCGGCGGTGTCGACGGTGGTCTCCGGATCGGACATCCAGCCGTAGAGTCCTGGGTTGTCGTGCTCCTGGAAGAAGCCGTGAGGCGTCAGCGTCAGGTTGCGTCCCAGCCGCAGGGCCCACCGCGCCGCCAGGTACTCGCTGCGGTAGTCCAGGTAGAACTGGTCGGCGGCCTGGACCCACACGTCGACCAGGTCGTCCTGGGGCTGGGTCAGGTAGGTGTGGCGGTAGTCGATGTGGTCGTAGCGAAGCTCCAGGCCCCGCCAGGACGCCCGGGCCCCGGCTGCGATCGCCCGGACCGGGTCCAGTCCCTGGACATCGCGATCGCCCTTTGGCGTGGTCTCGATGCCGTCCCCGAGGGTGTCGAAGGCCTTGCCATAGGCGGTCAGCAGCACCTTGTCCTGGCCCTGGCCGAGACGCCCACCTGCGGCGACTGCGCCACCCAGCGTGGCGGCTGAGCCGGCCTCGACCTGGGCGAAGCCGCCGTCCAGGTCGTCGGCTCGCCACGTGACCACGTGCACGACCCCCGCGAAGGCGTTTGTGCCGTAGATGGTCGAGCCGGGCCCCTTGATGATCTCGACCTGTTTCACGATCTCGAGGGGCAGGTAGGCGTCGATCCAGGCGTGTTGGTAGACCCCGTCGTACCAGGGCACGCCGTCGACCAGGAGCAGGAACTTGTTGTTGTCCTGGCTCAGCGAGCCTCGGAACCAGGCCAGGCTACGGCCCTCCTTGGCCCGGGAGACGGTCACACCCGGCAGCCCCCGGAGCAGCTCGGCCAGGGAGCGGTAGCCCCGCTGTCGAATCTGATCCGCTGTGATCACCGTGACGATCGCCGGCGCCTCGCGGGTGGTCTGGGCATAGCGGCTCGCCACCGTGACCAGGGCCTCCTCCATCGCGAAGAGCTCCGAGAGCTCCTGCTCGTCGAAGGGGTCCACGGGGTCGGCGGCCAG
>CAZFLE010000276.1:0-4713 GCA_964519895.1 uncultured Enterobacterales bacterium
TCGTGCCTCGTGCCTCGTGCCTCGTGCCTCGTGCCTCGTGCCTCGTGCCTCGTGCCTCAAGCCTCAAGCCCCCATGCCCCGAGCCTCAACCGACCGGCCAGATCAGACCGACCCCATCACGAGCCCCCTGTGCCTCCCCCCCTTGCTCAGAACGCGATCTCCACCGTCTCACTCGCGCTCTCCCCCGTCGCCGTCACACTCCGAATCTCAACCGTCAGTGTCCGCCCCGTCGGCCCATAGGCCAGGGCGCTGTGCGCCGTCACCAGCGTGTCGTTGTCCCGCTGGTTCCCATTGGGGAACACCAGTGTCGTGGTCGCCGGCGTGGTGGTCTGCCACGTCAACAACCGCCGGCCCGGCCCCAAGGGCCGCACCGACACCTCATCCAGGCTGAACGTCTCCGGCTCACCCGGCGAGCCAGCCCCACTCGCCGCCCGCAACAGAGCCGCGTCGATGTCCAGCACACCGTGCCCTGTCTCCGGGTCCCAGCCGTCGCCGTGCACGTCGAAGGCGGAGTCCGTCAACACGTCCCGCAGCTCGCTGACCGACAGCGAGGGCTGTGCCGAGAGCACCAGCGCCGCGGCGCCGGCCACGTGGGGCGTCGCCATCGAAGTGCCCTGGAAGAAGTAGTAGCCCCAGCCGCCCCGGTAGCGGGTCTCCTGGAGCACGCCGTCGGCGTAGCCGTCGCCGTCTCGGTCGTTGCTCAGGTCGCCGCCGGGTGCCGCCAGGTCCACGCTGTCTCCAGCGTTGGCGTAGTAGCTGCGCTCGCCCAACAGGTCCGACGCTGTGACGGCCACCGTGCTGTCCAGCGCCGCGGGGTAGGACACCGTGTCGTCGAAGGCGTCGTTGCCCGACGCCGCGACCACCAGCGCCCCCGAAGACCACGCATACTCACAGGCCTCCTCGATGGTGCGCGAGTAGCTGTTGCTGCCCAGGCTCAGGTTGATGACATCGGCACCGTTGTCCACGGCCCAGGTGATGCCGTTGGCGACCTGGACGCTCGTGCCGGTGATGCTGCCGCTGCTGTCCAGCCCCAACACCCGCACCGGCAGGACGGCGGCTTCGGGTGCGACGCCGATGACCCCTTCGCCGTTGTCGGTGGTCTGGGCCACCGTGCCCGCCACGTGGGTGCCGTGGGACCCGCCGGAGTGTCGATCGGCGTCGGTGTCCGCCGCGTTGTCGTCGTCGTCGAAGAAGTCGTAGCCGTCGAGCAGGGTGCTGATGCCGTCGGGACCGGGCGACACCCCGGAGTCCACCACCGCCACCACCACCTGGTCCCCGAGCACGGAGTCGTGGGCGTTGGTGACGCCGATGGTGCTCATGTGCCACTGGTAGGTGAAGTACGGGTCGTTCGGCAGAGCCGCGGCCCGGACACGCACCAGGGGCTCGATCCAGGCGATCTCCTCGTGGTCGACCAGGAGGCCTTGCACGGACGCCAGGTCCTGGTCGCTGGAGAAGGTCCAGGTGGCGTGGGGCCGGGTCGCACTCGCGGCGGGCCGGGAGAAGCGCTGCCGGGGGAAGGCCCGCTGGACGTCCTGCACCCCCGCTCGGGCCAGGGTGTCGTCGAGCGCTGGCCGGTCGGTGACCAGGCGTCCGGAGGTCGCCAGCCCGTTGACGCCGGGGGCGAGCTTGAGCACGAATTGGCCCGGGATGACGTCGGCACCGGGGTCCGTGGCCGGGCCGAGGGTGTCCAGGGCGACGGGGCTCGAGTCGGGGGCGGTGGCCGTGCAGGCCGTGGCCAGGAGGGCGAAGAGGGCAGCAGACGCGTGACGCGGCATCCAGGCTCCGTGGTGATGGAGGCGCGCTCCAGGTGACGGAACTGGGTTCGCCGGACTTGACCTTGTGGATTAGCCCCCGAAGCCAAAAAATTAAAAATTCCTAAAATTCTGTAGGGAAATGCCCGTCTCTGATCCAACAATGGCTTCACAACCACAGCCTCACCTCCCCCCTGCACGATGAAGCTGCTCCTCGCCACCGATGATCTGGACCTGGCCCGCGCGCTGGGTGCTGCCCTCCGAAGTCACGGGATCCGGCTGGAGCACTGCCTGGATCCGGACGACGTGGTGGGGCGGAGCTGGCGGGCCCTGCCCGACGTGATCATGGTCGACCTGGACCTGCCTCTGGCCAGCGGCTTCACCCTGCTGCGCCGGCTCCAGAACGACACCTTCAGCCGGGACATCCCCGTGCTGGTCACGTCGGCCGCCCTGGACCACCTGAGCGAAGAGGTCGAGCTGTGCTGGCGAAGGCTCGGTACCCAGGGCTTCCTGCCTCGGCCGTTCTCCATGCTGGAGGTCCCAGACCTGCTGCACGACATCGCGACGTCGGGCTGGACCATCGACGACGAGGACAACGCCCCCACGTTGCACGGCGCCGCGGACGAGCCCAGTCCGAGTGTCTCCGAGCGCTCCCAGACGAGCACCGGCCCCATCAGCCTGGGCGAGCTGCGCCTCCGGCGCCGCGAGGAAGCCCGGGAGCGGAGCCAGCGCTCGCTGACCGCCCTGGCCGGTGTGGTCGGGCGTTCCTTCCAGCCGTCCGGCGTCTCGGCTCGGGAGCTGACGCGGGAATTCGAACGGCTCCGGCTGGCCCCCCCCCGTCGGGTGCTGGGACTTGGCGGCGGCGCGATGCGCCAGGACATTCGCTACGCAGCCATCCGCAAGACCGAACGCCTGACGAAGCTGCGAGACGACCGGGGGCTGGTCCCCGAGGTCCGTGCAGCCGCGCAGCAGCTGTTGGAGCTGGTTCGCACGGCCGAGGCATGCCTGTTGGGTAGGCTGGTCTGACTCCTTCTAGAGATAGCGCTAGCCGCCGGGGATGACGCCCCCGTAGAACCCCACGTTGAGGCCACCGTTCTTGAAGGTGGTGATCTCTTCGATGTCTGGCGTGAGCCTGCGGGCGAGCTCGGGTCGCGGGGTGATCGCTGCGAGGCGCCAGCCCGGGAACACGCTGCGCAGGCCCCGGCCAAAGGTGTCGTAGAGCCCGTTGATCCGGGCCCGATCGGCGACGCGCACGCCATAGGGCGGGTTGAGGATGACCAGGCCGGGCCCCGCGGGCAGCGTCGACCAAGGCTCGTCGAGGGCGCCGTGGGCCAGGGCCAGGACCCCGGCGACGCCTGCCCGTTCCGCGTTGGCGCGGGTCGCCTTGAGTGCGCCGGGGTCGCGGTCCCGACCGTGGAGTGTGGCGCCCATCGGCAGGCCTAGTCGCTCGGCCTCTTGGGCCAGGGTGCGCCAGAGGCGGCTGGGGAAGGCGGGCCAGTCCACGACCGGTGGGCGTAGGCCCCGGCCGGGTGCGCGGTCCTGGCGCATCCACGCGCCCTCGATCAGGAAGGTGCCCGAGCCGCACATGGGGTCGGCCAGGGGCTCGTCGGCGTGCCAGTCCGCGGCCCGCAGCAGCGTGGCGGCCAGGGTCTCCCGGATCGGGGCCTTGGCGGTGGCCTGTCGGTAGCCCCGCTTGTGCAGCAGACCACCACCGGCGTCGGCGCTGATCGTGGCGCGCTTGCCGTGCACGCGCACGGTCACCTGGAGCGGCGAGGGAGGACGGCGGGCGGTCTGGCGTGGCCCCTTGAGCGCGTCTTGGGCGGCCTGGGCCACACGGGCTGCGACCGCGTCTGGGCGCCGCATTCGGGCCTGATTCAGGCTGACCGTGGCCTGGACCCGTTGACCTGGCACAAGGAAGTCGCGCCAGGGCAGGCGACGTACGCCCGCGGCGAGGCCCTGGAGAGAGGGTGCGGGCACGTCGCCCAGCTCGACCAGCACCCGCGCGGCGGTGCGAGACCACAACACCAGGCCTGCAGCGTCGGCCAGATCTCCCTTCAGCCGGACCCCCCCGGGCACCACCTCGACCCGGGTCTCGGCGAGCTCGGCCACTTCTTCGGCGACGAAGGCTTCCAGGCCCGGTGGGGCGACGAGGAAGAGGGTGCGGGCGGGTCGTGTCATGGGTCGGGCGGGAGTTCCTGGGGTGCTATCCTGCGCCCCCGAAGAATCTGAGAGGAGATTCGTCCATGCTGAGCGCCCTGCTGCCTGCCGTCCTGTTGTTCGCCGCCCCCGCCGCCGCCCAGGAGTACCAGGCCGACGTCGCCCACTCCACGGTCGGCTTCGTGGTCGAGTCCGCCCTCATCGATGCCCAGGGCACCTTCAACCAGTGGAGCGCCGTCGCCATCGTCGACGGGGGCGATCTGTCCACCCTGGAGCTGCGGGCCACCATCGACATCGGCAGCATCGACACCGGCATCGAGAAGCGCGACGCCCACCTGAAGTCCCCGGACTTCTTCGAGACCGGCAGCCACCCCAAGGCCATCTTCAAGTCCCGCGAGGTCAAGGTCCAGAGCCCGGAGAGCCTGCTGGTGATCGGAGACCTGACCATCAAGGGCATCACCAAGCGCGTCACCATTCCCGTGACGGTCAAGCACGCCGACGAGAAGCGCTACCGCCTGGCCGGTCAGATCACGATCAACCGCATGGAGTTCGGGGTGGACTACCAGTCCAACCTGAACCCGATCGCGAACAACGTGAACGTGAACCTGGACGTGAACTTCATGGTGCCGCGCTAATTCTTCAGGGGGTGAGGCCGCGGAGCCGGCTGTCACCGTCTCTTCGCGGTCACCCCTCTGGTCCGGCGGCCTCCGCCTCCGCCTCCGCCGTACGTGGAAGTGGCTCGTGGGGAGTCTTCCCGGGACCTCGCTCCGCTCGGCCTTCCCTCGCTAGCGCTAGCGCTAGCGCT
>CAZFLE010000277.1:0-4706 GCA_964519895.1 uncultured Enterobacterales bacterium
ATGGAGGCGGCGACCGGAGTCGAACCGGTGATGGAGGATTTGCAATCCTCTGCCTTACCACTTGGCCACGCCGCCGCGTGCGCCCGTTGGCTAATCGACGCCGGCCTGGTGTCAAGGCTCGGCGCCTCTGGGATGATGCGCCCAGTGAGGTGGCTCCCCTGGTCCCGTTGACGCTGGTCATCATCGCCAAGGACGAGGCCGATCGCATCGGCCGGGCCATCGCGTCGGTGCCCTGCGCGGCCGAGGTGCTGGTGCTCGACTCGGGGTCAACCGACGAGACGGTCGCCGAGGCCGAGCAGCTGGGCGCCCGGGTGGTCCAGACGGACTGGCCGGGCTTCGGGCCCCAGAAGAACCGGGCCTGGGACCTGGCCACCCAGCCCTGGGTCCTGTCCCTGGACGCCGATGAGTGGCTGGACGAAGCGGCGGCAGCGGCCGTCCAGGCCTGCGTGCTCGCCGACCGCCCTGGTGCTTTCCGGCTCCAGCGACACAACCTGTGGTGCGGTCGGCCGGTCCGCGGGGGCGCCTGGGGGCCCTCGCCGAAGCTCCGGCTGGCCCGAAAGCCCGACGCGCGGTGGACCGACGCGCACGTGCACGAGGTGCTCCAGACCTCGGGCCCGACCACGACCCTGGCGGGTCGGCTGCTCCACGACCCCTTCCGAGGCCCCCACGAGCACCTGGCCCAGATCAGCGCCTACGCAGCCCTGTTCGTCCGGGAGAGCCACAGGCTCGGGCGCCGACGGTCCGCGCTGGCCCTGTTGACCCGGCCAACTCTACACATCGTAAAGGCCTTGCTGCTCAGAGGAGGAATTCGAGATGGGGCGCTGGGGCTGCTCCTGGCCTGGCTCGGGGCTGCGGAAGTCGCCCTCAAGTGGGCTCTGCTGTGGCAGGACCCGGGGAAGGTCGGGCCCGGCACGGGCCTTGCTTCAGAGCCGGACTGACCCCGCCCCGGAACCCCCATGCTTCGCCGCCTGATCGCCCGCCTCTCCGTCCTGGCCCTCGTCCTCGCGGGCGCGAGCGGCCTGTGGTTCGCCTGGTGGTACCAGGACGTGGTGGTCGTGGATCCCGGCGAGCACGTGTCTCGGCAGGCCATCCTGGGCATCATCAGCCAGGAGTCCCCGGTGCTGTACCGGGACGGGCAAGAGCGCCTGGGCGTCTTCTTCTCCCAGGAGCACCGGGTGTATGTGCCCTACGAGGAGATCCCCCAGGCGTGGGTCGACGCCATCGTGGCGTCCGAGGACAAGAACTTCTGGGACCACCGCGGGCTGGACCCTCAGGGCATCGCCCGGGCGATGTGGCTCAACGTCCAGGCCGGCGGGGTGGTGGCGGGCGGGTCCACCCTGACCCAGCAGACGGCCAAGAACCTGTACTACCGGCCGGACCGCAGCCTGCGCTCCAAGTGGGAGGAGGCCGTCAACGCGCTGCGGCTCGAGGCCCACCACAGCAAGCGCCAGATCCTGGAGTACTACGCCAACCAATTCCACGTGTCGTCGAACGGCCGCGGGCTGGGCATCGGCGCCCGCTACTTCTTCGACAAGGAGGTGAGCGAGCTGACGGTCCAGGAGTGTGCCTTCCTGGCTGGACTGGTCAAGGCGCCCAGTCGGTACAACCCCTTCGTGGGCCGGTCCGAGGTGCGACGGGCCGAGGCCCGCGACAAGGCCCAGGCGCGCACGAACTACGTGCTCTCGCGCATGGTGGTCGAGGGCTCCTTGACCCAGGCCGAGTACGACGTGCTCTCCGAGCGGCCCGTGCCGTTCCGGCGCGGACAGTTCCGCTACGAGTCGAACGTCATGCTCGACGCGGTCCAGCGGCGCCTGGAGCAGAGCCCGTTTCCCGAGCTCTTCGAACAGGCCGGCATCGACAACCCGTCCACGGCGGGTATCCAGATCCGCACGACGCTTGACGCCGACGCCCAGCGGGCCGCGACCTATGGGCTGTGGCACCACCTGACCGACGTGGGGCTGGTGATGGAAGGCGCCGAGCGCGGGGCCCAGGCCTTTGTGGCGACGGGGTCTGGACCGGACACTGCGCGGAGCCGCCGACCGGTGCCCCGTGAGTTCGTGCACGCCACGGTGGTCGGGGTGGCCAGCGAAGGCGTACGGCTCGACGTCGCGGGCTTCCCCGGACGGCTCGACGCCGACGCCCTGGAGCGCATTGCGGGGGTGCTCGCCCGGGCCGACAAGGGCAACCGCTGGGCCCGGGTCGGGGACGACGACCGGGCGGCGCTCAAGTCCGCATTGGTGTCAGACGCCGTGGTCTGGGTCTCTGTCCGTCCCGAGCAGTCCGACCCCGATGTGCTCGACTGCGACCTGGAGCTGCGGCCGGAGCTCCAGGGCGCCGCGCTGCTGGTCGAAGACGGCGCCGTGCGGGCGATGGTCGGAGGCAACGACAACCAGGACTTCAACCGGGCCCTGGACGCCCACCGGCAGCTCGGGAGCACCTGGAAGACGCTGGTCTATGCGTCGGCGCTGCAGCTGGGGTGGGCGCCCACCGACCTGCTCGACAACCGCCGCGCGGTGTTCCCATTCGAGGGCACCTTCTACTACCCGCGGCCCGACCACGCGTCGGACGACCAGGTCTCGATGGCCTGGAGCGGTGTGCGGTCCGAGAACCTGGCGACCATCTGGCTGCTGTACCACCTGCTGGACCGCCTGACCGAGACACAGATCCGCGAGCTCGCCGAGTCCGTGGACATGGCGCCGAGGGCGGACGAGTCCCGGGACGCCTACATCCGTCGGATTCGGGACGGGCACGGCATCATCGCGCTGCAGTCCCGGGTCGAAGCCGGTCTACTGAATGCGGTCCGCGAGGAGGTCGCCACCCAGGTGGGCGAGGGCCGGTGGCCCCAAGATGCCTTGGAGGTGCGCTCGCTCCACTACGGCATGGGGTTCACCGCCGAGCGTAAGCGGGTCGAGGCCAGTCGTGCGGGCGGCGAGCGAGACGTGAGACTCCAGGCGCTGACGGCCAGCCTGACGTGGCTCGAGGGCCAGCTGCCAGCCTGCCAGCAACAGGTCGACGCGGTGGGCGCGGCGCTGCTGCCCCCCCCGGTTGTGGAGCCCAGTCGCTTCGTGCGCTGGATCTTTGGCTCCGAGGAGGCCGAACAGCCCGTGGTGCCCGAGCCCGTCCAGCTGGATCCAGCTGTGCTCGAGGGGCTGTGGATCCGCCCGGGCGGTGACCGGATCGAGGTCGCCTGTGGCGTCCCACCAGGCGATGCCTGGGCCCCGCTCGATGCCGAGGCGGTCGCGCGCCTGCAGGGGGTGGGGGCGCCACTGCTGGACACGGATCCGGTCGTGGACGGGCGGCTCCACGGGAGCACGCTGAGGGCACTGCGCGAGGCCATCGACGGCCGCAAGGCCTGGTCCGCTCGGCTCGATCCCTGGGACCCGGAGCTCTTGTACCTGCACCCGGACTTCCGGGTCATGCTCTCGCTGAAGTTCCTGGCCGCCCAGGCCCAGGCGCTGGGCGTGGGTGCGGACATTCCGCCGGTCCTCTCCATGCCCCTCGGGGCGGTGGACATTCGCCTGGAGGAGGCCGTCAACCTGTACGGAAGCCTGGTCACGGGCGTGCGCTGGGACTTCCCCGGCGAGCGCTACGAGACGGGCACCGTGCCCGGGCTGCGAGTCCGGCGGGCCGTGGCCTCTCCGCCAGAGGACACGCTGCTGATCAGCGAGATCCGCGACCGGGACGGCAACGTGCTCTATCGGGCACGGCCCACGGCCCGGGTTGTGATGGACCCGGTCTCGGCGGCACTGACCCAGGACATCCTGCGGAACACGGTCAAGCACGGCACGGGGCGCCAGGCGCTGGCCGCCGCGCCGGGCTGGAACCTGGGGGGGAAGACCGGGACCACCAATGACTTCCGGAACGCGGCCTTCCTGGGCCAGGTCCCCCGGACTGTCGATGGTCAGGAGCGCGATGGCTACCTGCTCGGGGTCTACGTCGGCTACGACGACAACCGCCGCATGACCCGTGGCTCCACGCGGCTCCACGGTGCGAGCGGGGCCCTGCCGGCTTGGAGTGGCATCGTCGCGGGGCTCCACCAGGCCGGGCTGCTCGGGCAAGGGCCCCCGGAAGGGTCAGAGGTGCCGGAAGGCTTCTCCCGGGTGGTGGTCGCGCCGGGCACCGGAGCGCCTTGGAGCGACGGCGCCGACACCCGCCGCACGGTCCTGGTGCACGGGGACGAGGACAACCTGCACCGCCGCTACGCGCCCTTCGGGCACCGGGCGCAGGTCGAGGATGACGCGGTCCTGCCGGTCGTGCTGCCGCCCCAGGAGGAGGGTCCGCAGGACACAGCCCCCCCCGCTCCGCCTCCCGCCGTGCCGGCAGAGGGCCTGAACCCGTGGGGATTCCCGCTGTCCGAGGAGGGGCCCTGACAGCCCTGGGCATCGGGTACGCTCGTCGCCCCGGGGAGAGCCGTTGACCGAGCTTTTGCTGACGCTGCTGGTGCTGACCGATCTGGTGCTGGCGACCGGCGTGTTCCTTGTGCTGGCCCGGCCCGACGTGGCGATCTCCTTTGTGCTCCGGTCGTCGCGGGTGAGCGGGGGCTGGTTCGAGGAGCACCTGGCCGCCGAGGAGCTCGGCCGCCTGCGCCGCTTCGCCCGAATCGGTGGCTGGGCCGGGCTGGCGATGCTGTTCGGGTGGTCGTTTGCGGTGGGGGCGTGGCTGACGGTGGTGCGTCTCCCCTGAGAACTCTTGGGAAATTGGGGGCC
>CAZFLE010000278.1:0-4662 GCA_964519895.1 uncultured Enterobacterales bacterium
GGGTCGCGGATGTCGCAGGTCTTGCAGTGCACGCAGTTGGAGAAGTCCACCTGCATCTCCTTGCGACCGGAGTCCTCGTTCATCACCATGTTGTAGACCTGGGCCGGGCAGAAGCGCTCGCAGGGGTTGCCGTACTCCTCGGCGCAGCGGGTGGCGCAGATCTCGGTGTCCTCGATCTTGAGGTGGCACGGCTGGTGCTCGTCGTGCTTGGTGCCGGACAGGTAGACGTCGGTCAGCTTGTCGACCAGGTAGGTGCCGTCGTACTTGAGGTCGTCCCGGGCAGGCATGGCGTTGCTGTTGTGCACGTGGCTCAGCCGCTTCATGCCCTCGTGGTCGGCGTGGTAGGCCATGGTCTTGCCGGGTCCGAAGACCTTTTGCATGCCGAAGCGCACGCCGCCGCCCAGGAAGCCGTAGTTGGCGAAGCCGGCGTGGAAGTTCTTGGCGGGCTCCATCTCCTCGCGGATCCAGGAGTTGTCGACCCGGGTCTTGTAGGTGGCCATGACCTGTTCGCTGGCGTCGTCCTGGACCAGGGCGTCCATGGCGGTCTCGGCCGCGAGCATGCCGGACTTCATCGCCAGGTGGATGCCCTTGAGCCGTGACGCGTTCAGGAAGCTGGCCGAGTCCCCCACGATGAGGGCGCCCGGTGCATAGAGCTTGGGGATGCTGCTCCAGCCCCCGATGGTGACGGTCTTGGCGCCGTACTTGATGACCTTGCCCGCACCGAGCTTCTCGCGGATCTTGGGGTGGTTCTTGACCTTCTGCAGCAGGTAGTGGACGTCCAGCGCCGGGTCCTTGTGGTCCAGCGCGACCAACAGGCCGATGCACATGCGGTCGCCGCCCATCGAGTAGATGAAGGCGCCGCCGAACGCGTCCAGGGACAGGGGCCAGCCGGCGGTGAGCCAGACCTCGCCCTCGGTGACCGTGCCCTCGGGGAACTCCAGGACCTCCTTGCAGCCGAGCTCGTAGGCCTGGGGGTTGCTGTCCGCGTCGAGCTGGAAGTGATTCATCAAGATGCGGGTCAGGTGACCGCGCGGGCCTTCCCCGATGATGGTGACCTTGGCCTCGAGGTCCATGCCGGGCTCGAAGTTGTCCTTGGGGTTGCCGTCTGCGTCGACACCCTTGTCCCCACAGCGAACCCCCGTGACCGTGCCGTCCTCGAGCCCCAGCAGGTCCCACCCGGCGAACCCGGGGAAGATCATCACGCCCTTTTCCTCGGCGATGCCGGCCAGCCACTGCTGGAACTTGGCGATCGAGACGATGGGCAGACCGGCGTCGTGGAATTCGGGCGGCAGCATGGGGGCCTTGAAGGCCAGCTGCTCGGTCAGGAAGAACAGGGCTTCCTTTTCGACCCATCGCTCCAGGGGAAAGTCGTCGCGCTCCCGCCAGTCGGGCACCAGCTCGTCCAGGGCCCGGGGGTCGAGCACCGCGCCGCTGATGGCGTGGGAGCCGATCTCGCTGCCCTTCTCGATGAGCGCGATCATCGGCTCGTCCATGGCGTCGCCCTGGATCGAGCCGTCGGCCACGCCTTCGTTGTGGGCCTCGATCAGGTTCATGAGCCGGATGGCGCCTGCCAGTCCCGCGGGGCCACCGCCCACGAACAGGACATCGACGGGCATCGCTTCGCGTTCGACGGACATCTCTCGGGCTCCTCGACAGCGTGGACGTGCCGGGTATCCGCCCAACGGGGCGCCGTCATTGGCCGGGGGTCACCCACGGGGCTACAAACAGGCCTCTCTGAGGGGTTCGCCATGAGTGACACCCGCCGCAAGTGGCTGCTCTTCGTGATCACGAACGCGGTCCTGATCGGCGCCGATCAGTGGTCCAAGATCTGGATCCGCGACAACATCCACGGCCGCCGCGACGCCATCGACGTGATCGACGGCTTCTTCCAGATCGTCCACGTGACCAACCGGGGTGCCGCGTTCGGCAGCTTCGGCGACATGGGCGACGTGAACAGCCGCATGATGATGTTCCTGGGCTTCACCGCGGTGGTGCTGGGGCTGATCATCTGGCAGGTCCACCAGCTCGAGCACGACCGGCTGCTCACCTTTACCCTGGGCATGATCACCGCCGGAGCCGTGGGCAACGCCATCGACCGGGCCGCGTACCAGGGCGTGACCGACTTCATGCGCTTCTACGTGGCCCGGGGGACCGACGCCTGTGCGTGGCTCGCGAGCCGCTTCAACACCTGCGAGTACCCCAGCTGGAACGTGGCAGACGCTTGCATCGTGGTGGGCGTGATCCTGTTCCTGGTCCACTACCTCTTCTTCGAGGACCGCAAGGGCGAAGCCGACCTGATCGGGGACGGTCCCACAGCCGCCGAGGGCGTCTGATGCACCCGATCCTGTTCACCTTTCCCAACGACTTCGCCATCCACACCTATGGGGTGATGGTCGCCATCGGCGTGCTGTCGGCGTCCTACGCCGCGGACTGGTGGGGCGAGCAGGACGGGCTGCCCGAGGGCTTCTTCAAGGAGGTCGGATTCTGGGTGCTCATCGCTGGGGTGATCGGTGCCCGGGGCGAGTACGTGCGGGTGAACTGGGCGACCTTTGCCGAGGACACGACCCGGATCTTCGCCCTGCGCGACGGTGGACTGGTGTTCTACGGCGCACTGCTCGCCGCGCTGCCGACCCTGGTCATCCTGACCATGAAGCGGGGTCAGAACCTACCCCGCGTGCTCGATGCCATCGCACCGGCGATCCCGATCATGCACATGTTCGGCCGCACGGGGTGCTTCGCGGCGGGCTGCTGCTACGGCGAGCCCACCGGACACGCCTGGGGGGTGACCTTCAGCGACCCGATGAGCGTGGCCCCGCTCAACGTCGCGCTGCACCCGACCCAGCTCTACGCCGCGACCTACCTGTTTGCGCTGGTCTTGTTCCTGGTGTGGCTGCGGGGCCGCAAGCGCTTCAACGGCCAGATCATGCTGGCGTACCTGTCGATCTACCCGGTGCTTCGCTCGATCAACGAGGTCTTACGCGGGGACTCGGCCCGGGGGTATGTGTTCGAGGACCTGATCGGCCCGGTGCTCAGCAACGCCCAGGCGATCTCGCTGGGGATCGGGTTGTTTGCGGCGATCACCTGGCTGGTGCTGTGGCAGGCGGCGGTGAAGTCCAAGAAGGTGCCCAAGGCCGAGTCGGCGGGGTGATGCTGACCTGGGCCGTGCTGGGCCTGACCGCTGCCCGAGCGGGGGAGCTGCCCGTCCAAGTCGACCGCGAGGTGGAGCTCGTCAGCCTGGTCTTCCACCTGGCCGGCACCCAGGAATACGCCCAGGCCGAGCCCGCCTACGCCGACGCGATCGACAGCTGGTTTGGACCCCATCGGGCACACCCGGTGGTTCAGATGGTGGCGCCGTTACGGGCCGAGCACGGCGTGGGCTTCGACGCCGTCGTGAGCCTGGGCGTGCACCTGGACGAGGACCTGCTGCTGCAGCCCGGCTCGGACCGCCTGGACGCCCGCTGGACCCCCGACGCGTCGGGCGCCTTCCTGAAGCAGCTCCGGCGGTTCGCCCGAGCCACGGACTGGGACGCTTTCTGGGCTGCCCAGGCACCGTACCGGGCCCAGGTCGAGGCCCGCTACGTCGACGCCGGGGCCGGCCGGGTGGTGGCCTGGCTCGATCGCACCTTCGGGCCGGTCGAGGGAGCGCACTACGCGCTCCATCCCGGCCTGCTGGCGGGGCGCCACGCCTATGGGGTCAGCGCCCGCGTGGACGGCAAGCTGGTGATGTCGCCCGTGGTGGGCCCCCAGCCGTCGCCCGGGCGACACCTCGAGGACCTGCTGGTGCACGAATTCGGCCACGCCTACGTGAACCCCGCGCTGGACGCCCAGCGCGCGATCCTGGAGGAGCCGGGCCGAGCCGTGCACGCCCACGTCGCGAGCCGGATGGCCTCCCAGGCCTACAAGACATGGAACACGGTGGTCAACGAGTCCGGCGTGCGCGCCCTGACCGTGCTCTACGCCCTGGACACCCGCGGCGAGGACCAGGCGCGGGCTCGGCTCGACGAGGAGCTCGGCAAGGGCTTCGGCTGGGTCGACGACGTCGTGGCCTGGATGGACGCACACCGCCACGGCCAGGCCCTGGACCTGCAGGCTCACGTGGCCGAGCTGGCGGCGCTCCTGGCGGCGTGGGCCGCGGCGCCCGACTGGCCCCAGGGCTTCCGCGGGCCGATCAACGCAGCCTTGGACCTGCTGGGCGCCGGCGCCGTGCTGATCGCGCCCGCCGAGCTGGCCTATGCCGACGCGATGCACGCACGCTTCTTCGCCCAGCGGGGCCTGGCGCGGGTCGACACGCGCTGGCAGCCCGGGCAGGCCACGGTGGCCGAGGTCCACTACGGCACCCCGTCCTCCAGTCCCCTGCTGGCCGCCCGGCTGGCGCACTACGGGGTGGCCCTGACCGAGACCGGCGTGGTCATCGGCGGCGAGTCCTTCGAAGCCGAGCGCCCCCGGCTGATCCTGGCCCGCCCCCACCCCGACGACGCCGACGTGCCCGTGGTCATCTACGCGGCCTGGCACCTGGAAGACGTCAACGGCCTCAACGGTCTGCGCCACGGGGCCACCGACTGGCTGGTCGCCGACGGCGACCGGGTGCTGTCTCAGTGGAACTACGCCAGCGACAGCCCGGCGCTCCGGGCAGAGCCCCAGAGCGACTGATCAACGCTAGTC
>CAZFLE010000279.1:0-4581 GCA_964519895.1 uncultured Enterobacterales bacterium
CGCCCACCCCGGATGGCACCACATGGGCGGGATCCTCCTCCTCGAAGACGGCCGGTCATTCTCGGGAGAGGCTTTTGGTGCCCGCACCACCAGTGTGGGCGAGGTGGTCTTCAACACCTCGATGACCGGGTACCAGGAGATCCTGACCGACCCGTCCTACCGGGAGCAGATCGTCTCCATGACGGTGGCCCACGTCGGCAACTACGGCGTGAACCCCGACGACGTCGAGAGCGACGGGGTCCAGGTGGCCGGGTTCGTGGCCCGGGACTTCCCTCGGGTGCACAGCAACCACCGGGCGACCGAAGGCCTGGATCGCTACCTGCGTCGCCACAACGTGCCTGGTCTGCACGGCATCGACACCCGGGCGCTGGTGCGGCACATCCGCACGGCGGGCGCCATGAAGGCGGTCATCAGCACCGACGGCACGCCGGGGGCGCAGCTCTGGGAGAAGCTGTCGGCCTGGCCTGGCATGACCGGGCGGGCCCTGGCCCAGGAGGTCAGCTGTGCGGAGCCCTACCTGTTCGCCGACCCCGACGCGCCGACACTGGGGGTCAGCGTGTTGGATGGCGGGGTCAAGAAGAACATCCTGCGGCTCTTCGCCAGCACCGGTGCCCGGGTCCAGGTCTTCCCGGCCAGGACCCCGGCACACCTGCTGAGGGAGGGCGCCGATCTGGTCTTCCTGAGCAACGGCCCCGGCGACCCGGCGGCCCTGCCCGAGATGGTCGGCGAGGTCAAGGCGCTCATCGGTCAGGTGCCGCTGGTGGGCATCTGCCTGGGCCACCAGCTCCTGGGTCAGGCTCTGGGGGCCGACACCTTCAAGCTCAAGTTCGGCCACCGAGGCGGCAACCACCCGGTGCGCGACCACGTGACCGGGCGGGTCGAGATCACCAGCCAGAACCACGGCTTCTGTGTGGACCCCAAGGGCATCGAGGCCGCCGGGGGCGAGGTCACCCACACCAACCTCTACGACGGCACCCTCGAAGGCTTCGTGCACCGGGACCAGCGCGTCATGGCGGTGCAGTTCCACCCCGAGGCCGCGCCGGGCCCCCACGACTCGAACCACCTGTTGATCGAGCGCTTCCTGGCGTTCGCGCGGGGAGACTGAGAGAACCCATGCCGCTCCGCACCGACCTCGAGACGATCCTGGTGCTGGGCAGTGGCCCCATCGTGATCGGTCAGGCCTGTGAGTTCGACTACTCCGGCACCCAGGCCTGCAAGGCCCTCAAGAAGCTGGGCTTTCGGGTCGTGCTGATCAACAGCAACCCGGCCACGATCATGACCGACCCGGGGGTGGCCGATGCGACGTACATCGAGCCCCTCGAGGTCGAATTCGCCGAACAGGTCATCGCCCGGGAGAAGCCCGACGCCGTGCTGCCGACGGTCGGCGGGCAGACCGCGCTGAACCTGGCCCTGGACCTGGACGCTGCGGGGGTGTTGGCCAAGCACGGGGTCGAGCTGATCGGGGCCCGGCCCGAGGCCATCCGGCTGGGCGAGGACCGGGAGCTGTTCAAGGCGGCGATGGAGGAGATCGGCCTGAAGTGCGCCAAGGCGGGCATCGCCCACACCATGGCCCAGGCCGAGGCCGTGCTGGAGGAGGTCGGGCTGCCGGCCATCATTCGGCCCAGCTTCACCTTGGGGGGCGCGGGGGGCGGCATCGCCTACAACCGGGACGAGTTCCGAGCTGTGGTCAGCCGGGGGCTCGACCTGTCGCCGAACACCCAGGTCCTGGTCGAAGAGTCGGTCATCGGCTGGAAGGAGTTCGAGCTCGAGGTCATCCGGGACCTGGCCGACAACGTCATCATCGTCTGCTCCATCGAGAACCTGGACCCGATGGGCGTGCACACCGGCGACTCGATCACCGTGGCGCCGGCCCAGACGCTGACCGACGTGGAGTACCAGGCCCTGCGGGACATGAGCATCGCGATCATCCGCAAGATCGGCGTGGACACAGGCGGCTCCAACATCCAGTACGCGATCAACCCGGCCGATGGCGAGGTCCGGGTCATCGAGATGAACCCCCGGGTGTCCCGGTCGTCGGCCCTGGCCAGCAAGGCTACCGGCTACCCCATCGCCAAGGTCGCCGCCCAGCTCGCGGTCGGCCTGACCCTGGACGAGATCGACAACGACATCACCCAGGTCACGCCGGCGTGCTTCGAGCCGACGCTCGACTACGTGGTGGTCAAGGTGCCGCGCTGGAACTTCGAGAAGTTCGCCGCCACCAGCAACACCCTGGGCACGACCATGCGCTCGGTGGGCGAGGTGATGGGCATCGGCCGGACCTTCAGCGAGGCGCTGCTCAAGGCCGTGAGCTCCCTGGAGGGGGGCTACAGCGAAGCCGCCGCGCTGACGGACCAGGCCATCCGGGAGCGGCTGGCGATTCCCACCCCGGACCGGCTGCCGGCCCTGTTCGAGGCTCTGCGGCGGGGGGCGGATCCCAGCGACATCCAGGCCCTGACCCACATGGACCGCTGGTTCCTGGCCGAGCTGGGGGCCATCGTGGCTGCCGAGGAGCAGCTGGACGGCCGCTTCCTGAGCGCCGTGAGCAGCGAGGAGCTGCGGCGGGCGAAGCGTCTGGGCATGCCCGATGAGCACCTGGCCCGGATCCTGGGCTGCACCGAGGACCAGGTCGCGGCCCGGCGGCACGCCGACGCCATCCGCCCGGTCTACAAGCGGGTCGACACCTGCGCGGCGGAGTTCGAGTCGACCACGCCGTACCTGTACAGCACCTACGAGGACGAGTGCGAGGCCGGCGATGCGCCGAGCGAGCGGGTGGTCATCCTGGGCAACGGTCCCAACCGCATCGGCCAGGGCCTGGAGTTCGACTACGCCTGCTGCCACGCGGCCTACGCCGTGCAGGCGGCCGGGCTGACTGCGGTGATGATCAACTGCAACCCCGAGACGGTGAGCACCGACTACGACACCAGCGACAAGCTCTACTTCGAGCCGATCACGCCGGAGCACGTCCAGGCGGTGCTCGATCTGGAGCAGCCTCGCGGGGTCATCCTGCAGTTCGGCGGGCAGACGCCGCTCAAGCTGTCGCACCTGATCAGCCCGGTGCTCGGGACCTCGGCCGAAGCCATCGACCTGTGCGAGGACCGGGACCGCTTCAATGCGCTGATGGGCGAGCTGGGCATTCGTCAGCCCGAGGGCGCGCTGGCGACCAGCCGCAGCCAGGCCCTGGCCGAGGCCGGTCGCATCGGCTTCCCGCTGCTGGTGCGTCCCAGCTACGTGCTGGGCGGTCGGGCCATGCGGATCTGCTACGACCTCGGGGACTTCGAGTCGGCTCTGGACGAGGCGCTCGAGGCCAGCGACAACAAGCCCATCCTCCTGGACCGGTTCCTGGAGGGCGCGGTCGAGTACGACGTGGACGCGCTGAGCGACGGGGTCGATGTGGAGATCGCCGGCATCATGGAGCACATCGAGGAGGCCGGGGTGCACTCCGGGGACTCGTCGGCCGCCATCCCGGCGGTGCGGCTCTCGGACACGGCCGAGACCGCGATGGTCGATGCGGTCACCCGGATCGCCAAGCGGCTGGAGGTGTGCGGGCTGGTGAACATCCAGTTCGCCGTGCTGGGCGACGACGTCTACGTCATCGAGGTCAACCCCCGCGCGTCGCGCACGGTGCCCTTCGTGGCCAAGGCGACGGGGGTGCCGGTGGCCGCGGTGGCGACGCGGCTGCTGCTCGGCGAGAAGCTGGCGGACATCCAGGCGAACGAGCCGGACCTGCTGCGCAAGAGGGGCCGGGGCATGTACTTCATCAAGGCGCCGGTGTTCCCTTGGTCTCGGTTCCCGGGGAGCGACGTGGTGCTGGGGCCGGAGATGCGGTCCACGGGCGAGGTCATGGGGGTCGGCTGGAGCTTCGGCGAGGCCTATGCCAAGGCCCTGATCGCCAGCGGCATGGTCTTGCCCACCGACGGCGGCGTGTTCCTGAGCGTGCGCGACCAGGACAAGGGCGAGACCCTGGCGACCATCGCCGGGGCCTTCCGGCACATGGGCTTCCAGCTCTTCGCCACCCGCGGCACCCACGAGTGGCTCAGCGCCCGCGGCATCGGCTCCAAGATGGTCTTCAAGGTCCGCGAGGGCCGGCCGGACATCGTCGACGAGATCAAGAACGGCCGCATCCAGCTGATGATCAACACGCCCGAGGGCAAGAAGGGCCTGGAAGACGAGCGCGCCATGCGCCTGGCGGGCCTGCGCTACGGCATCCCGTGCATCACGACGCTCGAGGCGGGTCGCTCGGCGGTGGAGGCGGTGCGATCGGTGAGGGCGGGGGAGCTGAAGGTCGTGAAGCTGCAGGAAATCTCGTAGGTCTTCCAGGGGCAAGGCCGCTCCGGTGGCTGCGCTCCCTGCGCGGTCGCTCGCGGCTTGGGTCCTTCCGCAAGACGATCAGCGCTTGCTCCTGCGGAGGCCGCCGTCCGGTGTCCCGCGCCCGGGAGGCTGGACACCCACGAGGCCGATGGCGTCTCATCCCGGCCGAAAGTGCGCGGTACTGACACCTACGAGGCCGATGGCGTCTCATCCCGGCCGAAAGTGCGCGGTCCTGACACCTACGAGGCCGATGGCGTCTCATCCCGGCCGAAA
>CAZFLE010000280.1:0-4525 GCA_964519895.1 uncultured Enterobacterales bacterium
GGGCTCGGGCTCGGGCTCGGGCTCGGGCTCGGGCTCCGGCTCCGGCTCCGGCTCCGGCTCGGGTTCGGGCTCGGACTCTGCTGCCGGCTCCTCCTCCTCCCAGTCGTCCTCTTCTTCCTCCTCGTAGGGCTCGTCGCTGCCGCTGGCGTTGCTGGACGACGAGGACGAGGACGAGGACGAGGGCTCGCTGTTGTCGCTCGGCGCGTCCCCGGTGTCCTCGACCTCGGGCTCGTCGCTGGCTTCGACGACCGCCGGCTCGTCGTCGGGCTCGGCCGCGGCTGTCGACGCCGACGCGGCCACAGGGGCCTTGCCCGTGTAGGTGGAGAGACCGCTGAAGGGGCTGAAGACCGCGGTGGGCTGGAGATCGAACCAGCCCAGGCGCAGATCCGAGGGCTGAGGGCGTCCCGCGGAGTCGTGGCCGACGCCGGCGTCGACCTCGAACCCGGCCACCAGGCATCCAGCCCAGCCGTCCTGGCAGGGGCGCTCCGGGAAGAAGTCGCCGTAGTCGGCCAGCTGGCTCGCCATGGCGAAGCCGCCGATGCCCAGCGAGGCCAGGGCGGTGAAGGCCGCGAGGACTGGGAGCTTCTTGGTCATCCGTGGTGCCTCAGTTGGCCGGGCCGGCGCTCGAGTCGGACTCGCGCGGGGTGTCACGACCGAAGGACATCATGGGCTCCTCGATCTCCTCGTCGTCAAAATTCAGCTTGGCCAGCTTCACCTCGACGAAATTCTTGCGCTTGCGGACCTCGTACTGGATGACCTGGGTCTCGTAGCCCGGGGCCGAGATCTCCAGGAACAGCACCAGGCCGGGCTCGAAGATGAGCTCGGTGCCGTCCGGCATGTACAGGACCTCTTCCTCCCAGCTGCCATCGACGCTGTTGACCCGATGGCGATCCGCCTCGTCGGGGTGCCGGATGACCGCGGTGGGGATGGCCTCGCCGGCCTCGTTCATGACGGTCACGTTGACCCGAGTGCCCACGGAGCCCTCGCCCTTCTTGGCCAGAGCGGTGCCGGGCGCCAAGGTCAAGGCGAGCAGGGTGAGCAAGAGGAGCCGGAGGAGCTGGCGCATGGTTCACATCCCCGAGATGTAGTTCTTCATGACGGTGTCGGTGGCCAGGCTTCCCGCGAGTCCTGGATCCCCGAGGACGAGGGCCGCTCGGGCGGCAGCGTCCGACGCCGAGGAACCCAGGACTGCCACAGCAGCATCCCTGTCTTCCCCACCGAGGGCGATGGCGGCGGTGGCGCGAGCGTGCTGGAGGCCGTCCGCGGGGGCCTTGCCTTCCAGGCTCTGCAGCATGGTCTGGCAGTCGTCGGCCTGGCCTTCGGAGCACAGGATGATCGCCCGGGTGGCCAACACCCGCCAGGCTTGACCCTGGGGCGGGAAGTCGATGGCCTCGAGCAGGTTCGACGCGACCTGGGTCTCGCCGAAGCTGGCGGATCGCCCCGCCCAGACCAACAGCTCGGAAGCCTTGCCTTCGTAGTCCTCGGGCAGGCTCTTCACGACCTCTTCGACGCTGGCGACGGCTACTTCGCGCTGGCCCAGGGCCCACAGGGCATAGTTCTCGGCCAGCCCTGCCACGGCGGGGTCCTCGTGCTTGAGCAGATCCACGTAGCCCTTGGCCACGGTGCCGATGGGTCCGGCGACCTGGGCGGCGCGGTCGAGCAAGGCCCGCGCCTCCTCGCGCTCGCCGTCCGCGAGGGCGACCTCGGCCGCCAGGACGAGCCCGGCCGCGGTGTTGGACGCCTCGGCGTGCTCGCGCATGACGTCGGTGTCGCCGTCCTTCATGGCGATCAGGGCGCGCCGGAGCCGGACCTCGCCGGCGCGATCGCCGGCTGTCGGTTCGACCGCGGCCAGGATCTGATCGGCTTCGGCGTAGTCGCCGCGGTTGTAGGCCCCGAAGGCCGCGCCGACCGCCGCGTCCAGGTTGCCTGGATAGGCGGCCAGGGCGGCGGCGTGGGCGTCGGCAGCGCCGGCGATGTCGCCGCCCTTGAGCTGTGCGTCTGCAGCCGCCACGGCCGCAGTGGCCGGGTCCTCGGGCTCACCGCCGCCCAGGAGGTTGCAGGCCACCAGGGTGGACCAGAAGAAGACAGTGGTCATGATGCTCGGACCGCTCCCGCGAATGCCTGTCTAACCACGATCCGTCCGCTCTTTGCAAGGTGTGCCAAGGCCCGTGCTCCCCCGCCCGGTCCAGGCGCGGGCCGTGCTATCACCTCCCGGTACTCCACCAGCCGGGGCTGTGCGAACTTGCCCGACGGGGCACCAGCGGACCGAAGCTACGAGATCACCCTGCTGAAGCAGCTCAGCGGGGGGACGTTTGCACGGGTCTACCTGGCCGAGGCCAGCGGCGGCGCGATCACGCGCCTGGTGGCCGTCAAGGTGCTCCGGGAACAGTGGGTCGAAGTCGAGGAGATCGTCCAGCGCACCCAGGACGAGGCCCGGATGCTGGCTCGCCTGCGCCACCCCAGCATCGTGCGGGTCGAAGGGCTCGTGGCGCTCCAGGGGCAGCCGGCCATCGTCATGGAGTTCGTCGAGGGTCTGGACGGCAAGGCCCTGGCAGAGACGGTGTGGCGCACGGGACAGTCCCTGAGCCCGCGCGCCGTGTGGGAGCTGGGTCGGCGGGTGGCTTCGGCCCTCGATGCGGCCTGGCGCAAGGTGCCCTATGGGCTGGAGCAGCCGCTGCGGCTGGTCCACCGCGACATCAAGCCGTCGAACCTGATGCTGAGCGTGGACGGCGAGGTCAAGGTCCTGGACTTTGGCACCGCCCGCGCCAATTTCGAGGAGCGCCAGGCCCACACCAAGGCCACCCGGCTTGGTTCGCTCAAGTACATGAGCCCCGAGCGCCGAGACGGAGAGCGCGGGGATCACACCTCGGACGTCTACGCCCTGGGCCTGTCGCTGATCGAGCTGCTGGGGCGCCAGTGGCTGCCCGTGCTGCCCCTTCGTCCAGCGGATCACGACGCCGCGATCGCCGAGGCGATCGCTCGCATCGCCGACACCGGCCTGGGGTCCGGAGAGTGGGACCAGGCGGCGCGAACCCTGTTGACCGAGCTGTGTGCCTACGAAGAGACGGATCGCCCCGACGCCCAGGCCGTGTCCAAGGTGCTGGCTGCATTTGCCGACGAGAGCGACGGCCAAGGGCTGGAGCGCGTGGCCGAGGCCCACGTGGAGCCCGCCGTCTCGGCCCGGCGTCTGGAGTCAGCCGGGGAGCTGGAGGGACAGCGCATCGCCCTGTCGCTCACGACCAGCTCGGATCGGCCCACCAAGGTCCAGGCCAAGCTCAGCGACGAGCCCACCCTCAAGGACGCGACCACGGACGCGCCGTGGGAGGAGCCCAGCGAGCGCACGATCCAGGACGGGCGGATCTTCCCGGGTCTGCCTCCGCCGGGCGCGAACCCCGGGCCCAGCCCGGAGCCGCCCCCTTACCAGCCCCCGACGCCCGCCGTCACCGCGCCAGCGCCCGCAGCGCCCGAACTCAAAGGCCGGTCGATCCTGCCGATGGTGTTGGCAGGACTCGGGGGTGCACTCGTGGTGATCGTGGTGCTCGGAGTGGCGCTGCTGGTCGCGCTGCGCGGCGGCGAGGAGGAGCCGGCGGCGACCACGCCCCAGCCCACCGTCGAAGAGGCGCGCCCCACAGAGCCGGATCCCGAGCCAGAGCCCGAGCCCGAGCCCGAGCCACCCGCCGTCCTGGGGACCGCCTTCGAGATCCGCCTCGAGGCCCGCCGCTTTCAGTGGGTCAAGGTGCTCGATGCGCAGGGGGACACCCTGATCAAGGGAAACCGCGAGGGTCTCTCGGGCGAGCTGGAGCCCGGCTCCTACCGCCTGGCGTTCAAGCGGGTCGGCCAGACCTCGGCCGCCGCACCCTTCACCCTGGGAGACGAGGCCTTCACGTGGCGCTGTTCAGCCGCAGACGGCGGGCGGACGGAGTGCTTCGACGACCTGGCCGGGGGCGAGGAGACGAAGGCGAAGCTGATCGTTCAGCCGTGAGCCCCAGCGCTCACTCCGCCAGGCGCTGCAGCCCCAACCCCGCGATGAGCCCGGTCTCCTGTTCGTCGGCGCCAGCGTGGAGCGCGACGCGGACGTAGTCGCGCTCCAGCATGGTCTGGGCCTGGCCCTGGGGCACGTCTGCGGCGGTGAGTGCGTCCCTGAGGGCCGGATCGTCGGGGTAGACGTAGATCAGCCCGAGCTCGTCCAGGATGAGCTGGTCGCCCAGGGCACCGCGGACCCAGGTCTGGTGACGGCCGTCCCGGTAGAGCAGGGTCTCGGCGGCGGCAAAGGCCGCCAGCACGCGGTCCGGCGGGAGCTCGATGGCGACCCAGGAGGGGCGCGCCGTGTGCTCGTGTTGGGTCTCGCTCTGCCGATGGGTGAGCTGGACGTAGCGGACCGCCAGGGGCGGCTCGAGGGCTCGCACCAGGGCCGCGAAGACAGGACCGAGGGCGTCGGCGTGGGTGCTCACCACGAGCCGTGTGACCCCGCCGGGGCTGGCCTGGGCGAACCACTGGTGGGGCGGGGCCCAGCCGTCGGGCTGGC
>CAZFLE010000281.1:0-4525 GCA_964519895.1 uncultured Enterobacterales bacterium
GGGCTATGCTCGCCGGCCCATGGCCCCCCAGCCCAGCGACGAAGACCTGTTCGCGGCCTATGTGGCCGGGGATCGCGACGCCTTCCGGCAGCTCTTCGACCGCTACTCCGGCCCCCTCACGCGGCTGATGCGCCAGCAGATCCGCAACCCCCAGGACGCGGGAGAGCTGGTCCAGCAGACCTTCCTCCAGCTCCATCGGGCCCGCAGGGACTTCCGCCAGGGGGCGCGGCTCAAGCCCTGGCTGTACACGATCGCCCTGAACCTACGGCGGGGCTGGTTCCGCACCCGCGGCCGGCGCCCGGAGACGCCCTTGGACCCGGCTCGGCACCCCCTGCCGACGGTCGACCCAGTGGACCTGACCCGGGGCGAGGACGCCCAGCGGGTCCGCACGGCCCTGGAGGGGCTGACCGCGACCCAGCGCGAGGTCATCGAGCTCCACTGGTTCGAGGAGCTGTCCTTTCCCGAGGTCGCCCAGGTGCTCGGGGCCAACGTCAACACCGTCAAGGTCCGCGCCCACCGAGGCTACAAGGTGCTGCGAGCGGCGCTCGCGGACGACGACGGGCAGATCAGCGGACGGACCGCGGAGGGCTCATGGACCTGAAGGACCTGACCGACCAGGTCGCCCCGGGCGGGCCAGCCACAGACGCCGACGCCTTGTTCGACCAGCTCGAGGCCGATCTGGCCCGGGAGCAGGGCCTGCGCGCCAGGCTGCGCAGCCTGCCGGCGCCCGTGCGGACCGCCCTTCTGCTGCTGGGCGCCTTCGGCGTCGTGGCGTTGGTCGCCTTGGTGCGCCCCAGGATGGACCTGGATCACTACCCGATGGGCCGGCTGCTGCTGTTCGCGGTCTTGATCGGTGGCCTGACGGCGTTCGTCGTGCCCCTGCTGAGCCGCGGCCCCCACCAGGCGCCACCCCGCACCGGGCCTTGGGCCCTTGGCCTGTCCCTGGCGGTGCCCGTCGCCCTGGCCGTGCTGCCGGCGGCCCACACCGCGGGGCATGACCTGACCCTGCCCTTTGCCCTGAGCGCGCTGGCGTGCTTCGCCTTCGGCACGGTGACGGGCCTGCCAGCGCTGCTGCTGGCCTGGCTGGTCGAGCGCCAGGACCCCCAGCCGATCGCGCGGGCCCTGCTGGCCGCAGCGACGGCCGGCCTGGTGGGCAACATGGCGCTCCAGGCCCACTGCCCGATCACCACGCCCCTGCACCTGCTGGTGAGCCACGCCGTGATCGGCGCGGTGCTCGTGGCGCTGGTGTGGCTGCGGCGGAGGTAGGTTCTAACCGAGCAGCTCTTGGAAGAGCGCCAGGGTGTCGGCCTCGTCCTCGGCCACGTAGCCGTCGGCGCCGATCATCATCTTGGCGACCGCCACGAACAGCTCCCGGTGCTCGGCGGGGACCTCTTGGGGATCGATCTCCTCGGGCCGGGGCGGCAGCTTGAGCCAGGCCGCGACCTGCTCCAGGTCCTCGTCGTCCAGGTCCAGGCGGCTGACCAGATCCTTGACGAAGGCGCGTTCCTCGGCTTGTACCTCGTGATCTGCCCAGGCAAAGGTGCACACGAAGGCCAACAGGCGCATGGTGTCCTGACGAGAGAGATCCCACTCCACGGTGTCCTCCTGGGGCGTGGCGGGCCGGAGTCTAAACCAGTTGCCCAGCCAAGGGGGCACGGCGTTGCAAAGGCCATGACATCCCTGCCGCGATCTCGGCGTATGCTCTGTTCCGAGACGCGTGATCCCGGTAGGTTGGCGCCTGGCATCCGGGTTGCAGGTGACGGAGCATCCCCGGAGGGAATGATGATCACTGCCTGGATCCTGCTCTCACCCGCCCTGGCCCAGGACGACGGCCACGCCCAGTCCGAGACCGCGGCCGACGTCGCCTGCTTCGCGCCATCGCTGACCGACCACCGCCCGGTCGATGGCCAGGTCGACGTGCCCCTGGACGCCGCGCTGATGCTGGTCTTCGACGGCGACGGGTGCATCAACAACGTCCAGGTCACGGTCACCAGCCCGACGGCCACGGTCTTCGACGACTCGGTGACCCTGGACCAGGACGAGCCGGTGACGCTGCTCGAAGGCCTCGCCCTGGCCCCCGACGAGATCTACACGCTCCTGGCGGTGGTGCTCGGCTACACCGAAGAAGAGGGCCAGAGCTTCCGCTTCACCACCGGCTCGGACAGCGCCCAGGTGCCGTCGGCGCCACCGACCGTGCAACTCTACGATGTGCTGGGCACGCCCTCGGACCGGGTGAACGCGACCTGGGACGCCGAGCTCCACGTGAGCGCGACGCCCGTGCCCAGCGGGCTGTCCTTTGTCGAGGTCATGGACGTGCGCAGCCCGGCCACGACCATCGCGACCGCCTTTGTGCCCGGGACCGGCGAGCTCGAGCTCGCGGCCCGCTGGGTCGACACCCTGACCGAAGAGGAGATCTGCCTCCAGGCTCGCCAGACCGACGCCACCGGCACCCCGGGCACTTGGGGCGAACCGGACTGCATGGTGCCGGCCATCGACGACTCCGACGTGGACTGGAGCGTCACGGAGGCCGAGGGATGCGGCTGTAGCGGCAGTCCCGCGCCGGCCCCGGGGTGGGCTCTGCTCCTGCCCCTGGTCGGCCTGGCCCGCCGGAGGGCCGGATGATCTGGGCCCTGGCGCTTCCGCTCGGCTGCGTCGACCTGTTCTCCTCGGACTTCGCCATCCTGGAGCGCTGCCTGCCGACGGTCACCACGCTGCGCCCGGCCAACACCAGCACCGGGGTGCCGCTGGACGCCCGCCTGCTGGGGGTCCTGGACATGGCCGACGCGGACTGCGAGGACCCTTCGGTGCAGTTCGAGCTCAGCCTGGACGGCGAGGTCCTGGAGGTCAGCGCCGGCAGGGCCGACACCGCAGCGGGGGTCGTGGGCTTCGAGCCCGACGAGATCCTGGACCCCGAGACGACCTACGACCTGTTCCTCGAGGACTTCTTCACCGGCCTTGAATTCGACATCGCCTTCACCACCGGCACCGAAGCGGCCGACGAGTACACGCTGCCGCCGTCGGTCATCATCGACGGCATCACCTTCGAGGACGGTGACCGCAGCAGCGATGAGTACCTGTGGTCCGCCGCGCTCACGGTGGACCACGAGCCTTCGGATCGGGAGCTGTCCTTGGTCCACCTGAGCGGTGGTGAGTCCATTGCCCGAGATCTGGGGGCGTTCTTCGCCAGCGCAGATGGCGTCACGACCACCACGGTGGGCTTCACGACCCTGGAGTCCGACGGCGAGGTCTGCTTCGCAGCGACCCAGCAGGACGAGGCCGGACGGGGCGGCGACTCGTCCGACGTGGTGTGCAAGACCCTGCCCGAGGTCTCCCTGAGCTGCAGCAGCGCCGGCGGCCGCGCGGCGGCCCCGGGATGGTTCGCGGTCTTCCTCCTGGCCCTCGGACGGCGGCGGTGCTGACCCTGGTGCTGTTGCTGGGCTGTCCCGTCGTCGAGGGCGACGACACCTGCTCGCGTGCTTCGGATCGCGCCGGGGAGCTGGTCTGCTCCCAGCTCGTCCACGACGAGGACACCTGGCGGGCCCTGTCGGTCCCCAGCGTGGCCGTCGACAAGCTGCGCGAGGGCAAGTGGCTCGGGCCGGGCACCGACGACAGCCCCATCGTGCAGATGCTCGTCAACGCCAACGTCTACGCCCTGCACTCGGACTTCCTGGCCGACGTCTACGGCGACGCGTATCCGGACATGAGCCAGGCCCAGTACTCGAACATGATCCTGGACCCGGACAACGACGAGATCCTGTCCGGCGAGCTGCACGAGTTCCTGGAGAACGACGGCTCCACGAGCTTCGGCTTCACCGTGTGGGACAACCCCGGCCTGCTCTCGGCGACCATCCGCTTCGAAGAGGTCCTGCGGGTCTTCGAGCAGCTGAGCGACGTGTTCCTGCTCGGCGAGCTCGCCTGGGTCCCCAACAGCGCCAACCAGCGGGCCGAGAGCGAGGGGTGGCCCCAGGGCTACTTCCCCATTCGCGGGGTGAACCCGGACATCACCTACGAGGCCTACACCCCCGGCACCGCGTACGGAACCGTGCGCATGTACACCCTGGAAGAGCTCGAGCTGGCCACCCAGGCCGCCGAGTACAACTACCAGGACATCCTGATCCTGGACCAGGCGCCGCTGGACGTCGAGACCGTGGTGTCCGGCATCATCACCGGCTCCCGCCAGGGCACCCTGTCCCACATCAACGTGCGCAGCGCGGCCCGCGGCACGCCGAACTGCTTCGTCCAGGACCCCCACCCGGCCTTTGCCCTGTGGGAGGGCCAGCTGGTCGAGCTCACCTGCACCACCGACGACTACTCGGTCATGGGCGCCACCCTGGAAGAGGCCCAAGCGTGGTGGGACCAACTGCGGCCGGACCCGATCGCCCTGGCCGAGCCGAACCTGGACACCCAGGCGCTGGTCGGGCTGCTGGAGCTGGACACCGGCACGTCGTCGGATCGGCTGGCCGCGGTGGCCACCTATGGCTCCAAGGGCACGAACCTGGCCACGCTGTACCAGCGCATCGACAGC
>CAZFLE010000282.1:0-4523 GCA_964519895.1 uncultured Enterobacterales bacterium
GATCCTGCGCTGAGAGGAGGACCGGGTCCAGACCGCGCTCGCCATCGCCCTGGGGTGGGCCCTGGTGGCCTTGGCGGCCGATCGGCTGGCACGGCCGGACCCGAGCGTGCGGTGGGCCGGGCTGGCGGGGCTCGCTCTTGGCCTGGCCCTGGCCTGGCCCCTGGAGACCCTGGAGGCCATGCTGCTGCCCGGCGGCCTGGCCGCCCTCGGGGCCGGCGCAGCCGGCCTGCTCGCGGGCCGGGGCCGTCGTCTCGGGGCCTGGCGGTTGCTCCGTCTCCTGGGGGAGGGGGCCACTGCAGAGGTCTGGCTCGCCCGGAGGCCCGGTTCTGTGGAGCCGGTGGCCCTCAAGATCCTGCACGCCCACCTGCGCCGCGACGAGAGCCAGGTGCGCCGCTTCCGGCTGGAGGGGCGGCTGCTCGCCCGCGTGCGAAGCCCCCACGTGATCCGGGTCCTGGCGCAGGGGGAACAGGACGGGCGGCCCTACGTGGTGCTGGAGCACGTGCCCGGTCAACCGTTGAGCCGAGAGCCGCCCCGCGACGCCACCCAGGCGATGGACGTCGCCGTCGCGCTGCTCCGGGCGCTCGGGGCGCTCCACAGGGTAGGCATCCTGCACCGGGACCTGACGCCCGACAACGTGCTCCTGCGCCCGGGCAGGACCCTGCGCTGGCGGCCGGTGTTGAGCGATCTGGGCAGTGGCCGCGACCTGCGTGGCCGGGCCACCACGGGGCTCTTGTCGGGCACGCCGGCGACCATGTCGCCCGAGCGCCTGGCAGGCGCTGCCGCCACGTCGGGCGACGATCTCTACGCCTGGGCGACGGTGGTCTCCGGCTGGGGCGTGCCGCTGCCTCAGGCGCTCTCCGCCGCGGTCGCGGACTGCCTGGGGCCCTCGGAGGGGCGGCCGAACGCGGTCGATGGCGTGCTGGACGCCCTGCTCGCTGCGGCGCCCGATCCCGGCGATCCGGTGGCCCGGGCCCAGGCGCTCGCCCGAGCGGGGCACCACCGGGACGCCGGGGAGGCCTGGGGGGCCGTGGCGCCCGGGCACCCCGGCCGCCAGCTGGGGCTGCTGCGGGCCCGTCTCAGGGCCGGGCCCCTGGACGACCTGGAGGCGCGAGAGGTCCCGGAGGCCCTCGGGCCTCTGGTCGCGCGGAGGGTCGGTGTCGGTCCCGGGGGCCTGCCCTGGCGCTGGTCGGAGGCCACGCCGGACCAGTTGGAGACCGCGCTGGAGCCGGACGGGCTCCCTCTCCTGCGGGACCTGCTGGTGGCCCGAGCGGCCGGCGAGCCCGCGAGCCTGTTGGCGGCCGCCGTCGCCCTCCGCGGGCAGGCTGTCGACCGTGGCGACCTCTACCTCGAGGCCGTCGCGCTCCTGGGAGAGGCCTGGGCCTGCCAAAGCGCAGCGAGTCCGGCCGCCGCCGCCGCCAGCGCCCACGAGGCGCTCCAGTTGGCCGAGGACCTGGGCGCACGAGGCCTGGCGATCGAGGCCGGGGGACTGGCGGCCCGGAGCTGGTTCGCCGCCGGGCGGAGGGCCCAGGCCACCGGGTGCGGCGGCCGCGCCCTGGCGAGCGTGCGTCACGTACACGAGCACCTTGCCGACGCCGACCAGGCCGCCTGGCTGGAGGCCCACCAGTCCCTTCTCGCCTTCACTCGGAACCTGGCCCAGGGCACCTCGCTACACTGACACCGTGCCAAGGGACCCCTTCGAGCTCATCGACACCCTGACCCGCTCGGCCGAGGCCACGCCCGGTCGGCTGGCGGCCGTGCTGGAGCTGGCGGCGCTACTGGGTCGCGGCGGGACCGAGCCCGAGGCGCTGCTGGACGACGTCCTGGGGCTGGCGGTGCACCACCTGGGCGCCGACCGCGGGCTCGCCTGGCTCCTGGTGGACGGCGAGCCCCGGTGCCTCGCCCGCCGGGACGCCGAGGAACAGGTGGAGCGGGATGCAGGCGAGACCAGCCGGCGCCTGCTGGCCCGCTGTCTGGCGGAGCCGTCCCCGGTCTACTCCCTGGACGTCGCGGCCAGCGGCGAGCTGCCCGGCCAGGCGTCCCTGCTGCGCGGATCGGTGGCCAGCGTCATCGCGGCGCCCCTGGTCGCTCGCGGCGAGGTCCTGGGCCTGCTCTACGTGGACACCCACCAGGGTCGGCCCCCCCTGGCCCGGAGCGCAGTGGAGCTGTTGGCCCTGCTCGGCCTGTTGGTGGGGGCCCACCTGAGGAGCCACCGTGTCCTGGGGGCGCTGGAGCGGGACAACGCGGCGCTGCGAGCCCGGCTCCCCCGGCCCTTCCGGGAGGTCGTGGGCACCAGCCCGGCGCTGACCGACGTGATCCGGCAGCTCTCCCGGGTGGCCCAGGACCCGTGCAGCGTGCTGCTCTGGGGAGAGACCGGCGTGGGCAAGGAGGTGCTGGTGCGGGCCCTGCATGCCTCTTCCGGGGTGGAGGGGTCGCTGGTGGCCGTGAACTGTGGCGCCCTGGCGGAGTCCCTCGCCGAGAGCGAGCTCTTCGGCCACGCCCGCGGTGCCTTCACCGGGGCCTCTACGGCCCGGAGGGGGCTGCTGGAGGAGGCCCGGGACGGCACCCTGTTCCTGGACGAGATCGACAGCCTCGCCCCGGCGCTCCAGGTCAAGCTGCTGCGCGTCCTCCAGGAGCGTGAGCTCCGGCGGGTCGGGGAGTCCACCGCGGTGCCCGTGTCCTTCCGCCTGGTCTGCGCGGCAGGTGCGCACCTCCAGGAGGCGGTCGTCCGCGGACGCTTCCGAGAGGACCTCTACTGGCGCATTTCTACCCTGGTCGTACGAGTGCCACCGCTCCGGGAGCGACGGCGAGACATCCCCGACCTGGTGACCCACTTCCTGGGCCTGGCCGCCGAGCGCAGGCGTCGGACGGTGCCCGAGCTGTCGGAGCGGGCGCTCGAAGCGCTGATCCGGGCCCCCTGGCCTGGCAATGTGCGGCAGCTCGAGCACGAGCTGGAGCGGGCGCTGTCGCTCTCGGCCAGCCCGGACAGCATCACCCTCGCCGACCTCTCCGAGCAGGTCCGCGGCGCCCCCGCCAGTCCGGGGTCCGGGCTGGGGGAGCGGGTCCAGGCCTTCGAAGCCGAGCTGATCCGGGAGGCGCTGGCGCGCACGGGCGGAAACGTCTCCCAGGCCGCGGAGCTCTTGGGGCTCTCCCGGCAGAACCTCCAGGGGCGGATCAAGAAGCACCGCAGGGACGGACGAGCCCTGGGGGAGTGGTCTCAGGGCTCCCAGCAGCAGCGAAACCCGATCTCATAGAACCGGAAGCCATCCCCGTGGCTCGTCAGATCGCTCTGACAGGTGCGCGTCTCGGCCCAGTAGCGCCCCTTCAGGTTGCCGTGGAAGCTGGTCGTGCCGCCGTCCCGGCGCCGGGTCCATTCCTCGACGTTTCCGGTCAGGTCGAACACCCCGACCGGGCCCACGCAGCCCGGGTTCACGCCGCCCCCCTCGCCCTGGTACAGCTCCTGGAGGTGGGCCACCACCGCGCTCGAAGCCCCCGCCGCGGCCCACAGCTCGGCCAGGCTTCCCACCTCGGGGCTCGCGGCGCTGGTGGGCCAGTCGTTCAGGGTGGACTGGCTGTAGACGATCCAGGTCTCCTCGTCGTTGCACACGCCGGGGTCCCAGGCGTCGCCGTAGGGGTAGGCCGTCCCGGCGGGCCCCTCACAGGCCGCCTCCCACTCGTCGTCGAAGCACAGGCGCTTGCCCCGGGCCTGACACCACGCCTCGGCCTCGTCAAAGGTGTACATCACCAGGGGGGGCTGACCCGGCTGATTGGGGGCCTCGTACAGGTCCATGCAGCTGTCCCCCACCGGGGCACCATCGGGTTCGCACGGGCCCCACTTGGGCGCGGTGTCGACGACCGTGGCGGTGCCGCGCCCCGCCGAGTCCAGGACGGGGCTGTCGGCGGGGATCGGGTCGGGCCAAGGCCTCACCAGCAGATCAGTCGCGCAACCGAGCAGCACCAGGAGCATCGCCGGGCCCTCCGATAAGGACGAATAAGCCCTCGGCGACCCAGGCGGGGGCTACCCTTCGGGGGCCTCCCCGCCTCAAGGAAGAGTCAACCATGCAGAGACTGCTCGCGAGCGCAGCGGTGCTGGCCCTGTTGGGCTGCGACGACACGGTGTTCGGCACCCCCATCGGGGGGGAGCCCACCGGCGGCGACGACACCGGCTGCGACAACACCTATGCCTCCACTTTTGACGGAGTCTTGGGACTCTTCGAAGACCACTGCGACCACTGCCACGTGGGCGGCGCAGCAGGTCCGGAGATCGACGAGACCATCCTGCGGAACGACGCCAGCTCGGGCGCCGGCGTCTACTTCGTGGCCGGCGACAGCGCCGCCAGCCTGTTCTACCAGCGCGTCGCCGAGGTCGACGGCGCGAGCCCGATGCCGCCGGGCAACGCCCGCCCGGACTGCGACACCGCCCACGTGGCCGAGTGGATCGACGCGGGCGCAGCCGTCGACGGCGGGGACGCCGACACGGACACGGACACGGACACGGACACCGACACCGACACCGACACCGACAC
>CAZFLE010000283.1:0-4346 GCA_964519895.1 uncultured Enterobacterales bacterium
ACGTCCAACTCGTAGTGGTCGCAGCTGTCCGAGGCCGACGGGTTGCGGGTCACCTGGATGTAGTAGGTGGCGCCGTAGTTGAAGCAGTCCGGAGAACCGCCCTTCGCATTGTCACAGCTGTAACCGGCCGAGGTGTGATAGTTCCCGAAGTCGAATTCGGTGTAGGTGCTGGAGCTGCACGACATGCTGTCGTAGGTGCCGGACAAGCTGTCGACCGGCGTGGTCGGGTCGTTCAGATAGACGGTGAACGAGTATGTGCTGGCCCCCGTGCTGAGCGCTGCGCTGAAATTGTAGTAGTCCGGGCTGACGCCCGCGTCGTCAGCTGTGAAGACGTACCAGTCCTCGTCGGCGGTACTCAGGGCGTTCGCAGAGACGGTGTGGGTCGTGGTGTATGTACTGTCCATGGTCGACCACTCATTGATCGCATCCGTCCCCGAATCCCCATACCCACTCGAATTCTCATAAGTATCCTCGACCGAACACGACTCCATCGTCACCGTGTTCGAGTTCCCGCTCGTGTTCCCCGCGGCATCCGTACAGGTCGCGTACCCCGTGGTGCTGTACCCTCGGGTCAGGTACACCGTGTGGGCCAGCGCACCCGCCGACGAACACGTGTTCGTCTCGCTCCACGAACCCGTCGAGTCGGAGAAGTAGAAGGTCAGGTCGCAGTCGGCCTCGCAGGTGCCGGTCAGGTCGACGTAGTCCTCGTTGACGTAGGGATCCGGGTCGTCCAGCAGCGGCGGGTCGGGCGCCGTGCCGTCGTTGACGGTCACGACATAGGTGCCGCCGACGCCGTCGTCTTCGCCGTCGTTGGGGATGACCTCGCACTCCACCGTGTCGCCGTGTTCGGTCTGGATGTACTCCAGCACATTGGTCGACTCGCCGTTCAGGACACCGTTCACGTACCAGGCGTAGTAGTAGGTGATGGCGTCGCCGTCGGCGTCGGTCGAGACGGTCTGGATCGAGCAGTACAGCGAGTCTTCGGGTTCGGGGGCCGCAGGATCGATGAGCACCGTGGGCGTGGTCGGCGCCGTGTTCTGGATGGTCAGGGTCGACGACGAGACGGTGTCGCCGTCGGCCCAGTCGTCCGACGGGGTGACCTCGCAGCGCAGCTCGCTGCCCTTGGCGGTCTTGGCGAAGGGATACGTGTCCGTGGACTCGTCGGTGTCCTCGGTGCCGTTGAAGTACCAGACGAAGTCGTAGTTCTCGGCGTCGCCCTCGGGATCGTTCCAGCCCACAGGGGTGCAGGTCAGGTCGTCCTCGGTGCCCGCGCCCGATGGGGTGATGGTGACGGAGTCCAGGCTGGGGGCGGAGTTGCCGATGGTGACGTTGTCCGTGCCCGGCGCCGAGTCGGAGTAGCCGTCGTTGGCCAGGACCTGGACCTCCCAGTACTCGCCGCGCTGGGTGACGTTGAGCGGGACAGTGGGGGCGTTGGTCGACGAGTAGATGTTGCCGTCGACGTACCAGTCGTAACGGTGGGTGAGGGGGTCGCCCTCGGGGTCCACTGCAGGGGTCACGATGGTCGCGACCAGCGCTTCGCCGGACACGGGCGAGACGGGCTCGATCTCGACCTCGGGCGCCGAGGGCTTGTTGTTGAGGCGGATGGTGACCGTGTCGGTCCCGGTCTTGCCGACCGAGTCCGTGGCTGTGATCGTGATCAGGTGGCTGTCGGCGCTCAGGGCGTCGGTGCCGCCGACCCAGTCGCCGGCCGACGACGGCGCCTCGGGCAGGTCGGTGAGCGCGCCGTCCTTGTTGGAGTCGACCGTCACCGTGAGCGCCGTGGGCTCGTCCTCGGGGTCCAGGACCTGGGCCTCGAACACAATGAGCTCGCCCTCGCCGAAGACGTCGCCGGTCACCGGAGACGAGATCTCGACCGTCGGCGGGTTGTTGTACTGGACGAAGACCGAGATGTTGTCGTCGGCCGTGGCCCCGCCCGGGTCCAGGGCGTGCACCGTGATGCGGTACTCGCCCTCGGCGTCGAACGAGGTCGTGCAGGTGGCCACACCGTCCGGCGGCACGTTGACGGTGTCGCAGATCGGGCTGTCGTTGGCGACCCACCGGGTCGACAGGTCGGTCACCGCAGCGGTCCCGCCCGAGCTCACCACGGCGGTGAACAGGACGTCCTGGCCTTCGAAGAAGACCGTGCCGTCAGCCGGGGTCTCGATCGAGACGATCGGCGGGGAGTCGTAGACGACCAGACCGTCGTCGCGGCAGGCCAGCAGGCTGAACAGGAGCACGGAAGTCATGGGGTCTCTCGCGCGTGCACTCTAGCAGATGATCCGTCGGCCCTCTTCGGGGAATCCGGGGCCGGCAAGCCCGGCACGTCCGGGGGCGGCATCATGGGGCGGCCGACATAGGCCGCGCGGGCCGCCGACGAGGGCTGCTCGGTCTCGGAGCGGCGGTCCCGCCGAGCCTCGAGTCGAGCGAGCAGCTCTGGGGATCCAGGCCGGCCCAGGACCCGCTCCACCACGGGCTCCCAGGGCTCGAAGACCGGGCTCAGCTCGCGCTCGTCAAAGGTCCGCCCCATCGAGTACAGCCCGGCACAGATCGGGTCGAAGGCGCAGGAACGGCACGCGTCGGCCTTGCCGTGCAGGAATTCCAGCTGGTGCACCCAGCCCTTGCCGTCGAGGAAGTTGATGCAGCGCTCCTCTTCCTTGACGATCTTGCGGGTCTCGGTGCTGGCCCAGGCAAAGCGCGGCATGACGCACAGCGGGACCCGCTCTGCGCGGAAGGTCCGGCCGGTCCGATCCAGGTAGGCCATCGCCCGGGCGAGACTGACCTGGAATTCCCGCAGGTGAGGGATGCAGTCCGGGTGCTCTTCGGCCCGGTTGCCGTCGGGATCCATGTGGTTCCAGACGAAGTGCCGCACGTGGGGGAAGTGCTCGCAGATCCAGGCCACGTTCTGGTCCAGGTGGTCGGCGTTGTAGGTGTTGATCACGCAATTGATGTCGGCGGTGATGCCCAGCTCGGGCACGTGGGCCAAGGCCCGCACCAGGGCCTCGTGGGCGCCGGGGTACTTGGTGATGAAGTCGTGCACCGCCGGTCGCCAGGAGTGCAGGGACAGGTGAACGTGGGTCAGGCCGGCGTCGACGCAGCGCCCGAAGAAGTCCAGGTCCGCAAGGTACTGCCCGTTGGTGATCATGCGAGCGTAGAGACCCTGGGCCCGCGCCCGCTTCAAGGCCGGGAAGAGAAGCGGGGACGCGCTGGGCTCCCCACCGGTCAGGATCACGCCGTCATAGTCCATCTCGGCCATGCGATCGATCAGGTCGTGGAGCGCGTCGACGTCCAGGCCCACGCCGGTCGGCGGGTTGGAACAGAAGCGGCAGCGCTGCACGCAGTTCCGAGTGAGCTGGATGTAGCCGAGGTTCGCCATCAGGTACTCGGCGTCGCGTCCTGGACGATGCGGGTCTTCTCCCAGAAGTCCGAGCGCTTGAGGCCCCGCTTGCGAGCCAGGGGGTCCTCGGGCACGTCGCCCGGCGGGGGATGGCCGGGCAGGGAAGGGTGCGCCCCCTGCAGGGGCCGGCCGCGCTCGACCCGCACCGGGGGCTCTGGCCAGCGAGCGGAGAGCTGGGCCGCGGCGTCTTCGGCCCAGGGCCCTTCAGCCAGCGGGGTCAGGACGCCCAGTCCCTGGTCCCGGATGGCGTTGATGTGCGGCCCCTCGCAGCGCGCGGTGACCCGGCAGTCCTCGCAGCGCACGCTCTTGGCCCGGTAGCGCCCCTCGACGTGCAGGTGGGCCAGGGCGTCGATGTCCAGCCGGCCGGTGTCGTCGAACAGCTCGGCTGCGACGACGCGCGGTCCCTCGACGAGCACGGTGCCTGGCGCCAGACACGCCGGCAGGCCCGAGGTGCGGACGCGCAGGTCCAGCCGGCGGAAGAACCCCGCCGGGTCTCGAATGTCCCGCGCCAGGGCCAGCTCCATGCGCGCGTGGGTGGGCTGGTGCAGCCGAAGCTGGTCCATGCCCGCCGCCAGGGTGTCCCGGTGAGCGAGCAGCCAGGGGCCGGTGTCCTGGTTGAGCTGGACTTCGAGCTCCACCCAGTCGGGGAGCGGGCCCGCCAGCACGGCGTCGAGCTGGGCGGGTGTGGTGACCACCACGGTCGACGGCGCAGGCAAGGTCCAGGGCACCGGCCCGGGCTCGGCCACCGCCACGTGCAGCCCCAGGCCGTCGGGCAGGGTCGGGAGCTGGTCCCAGGTGTCACAAGACCAGCCCAGACGGGTCGCGCCGAAGGGCACGGACTCGGGCACCACAGTGTCGGCCCAGACGTCGACCGCTCGGGTGTTCAGGGTCTCGACCACGCTGTCCATCGTGTCGCAGAAGGGCTCGATGAAGCAGTGCTTGCAGCGCTCCG
>CAZFLE010000284.1:0-4140 GCA_964519895.1 uncultured Enterobacterales bacterium
GTGGTGAACACCAGCAGCATGCCCACGCCGTCCTGGGCGGCTTCGGCGGCGTTGCAGCGAAAGTCGATGTAGGGCCAGGTCTGGCCCACCTCCTGGCCGCTGATGGTGCCGCTGAGCGTCGCGGCCACGAAGTCTGCCGCGTCGAGGTACTGGGCCCGGGCGGCGATCACCACGTGGTAGCCGCCCTGGGGTCCGTAGATCAGCTCGACCGTGTCTGTCTCGCTCTCGATGGCGTCGAAGGACAGCTCGCCCTGGCCGATCACGACCTCTTTGCGCTGGCCCGCTTCGCACGGGTCGCCGGGTTCACCGGTGTCTCCGAGCAGGCCCGTGCAGCCGGTCGTCCACAAGATCGCGAGGGGCGTGAGCATCGGCCGGACCTTAACCGGCAGGCGGTCGGGCTCGCGCAGGAGGCGGACATGCCGTTGTTGCCGGACGTACAGACCGCTCTGGAGGCGCGCCGGCCGCTGCTGGAGCGGCTGGCGGCGGAACAGACGGACTGCGTCCGGCTCTTCCACGGCGTGGCCGAAGGGCTGCCCGGCATGACCATCGATCGCTATGGACCGCTCGTCCTGGTCCAGGACTTTCGCGACACCCTGGACGCGGAGGCCTGGACCCGCCTCCAGGATCTTCTCTCGTCGGCCGTGCCCGATGCACCACACCGGGTCCTGAACCGCCGAGGGAAATCGTCCCAGACACCCCAAGCCCCGGCGACCCCCCAGGCCCTGGCCGACCACGAGGGCAGGGAAGGGGGCCTGCGCTTCCGAATCCGGGCCCGCCACCGAGGCCAGGATCCACTGCTGTTCCTGGACCTGCGGGCGGGCCGCCAGTGGGTCCGGGAGCAGGCCAGGGACCTGCGTGTGCTGAACACCTTCGCCTACACCTGTGGCGTCGGGGTCGCGGCCGCCGCAGGGGGCGCACGCGAGGTCTGGAACGTGGACTTCGCCACTTCGAGCCTGGACGTCGGCGACGAGAACGCAGCCCTGAACGGGGTGCGGATGACCCGCGTCCAGGACGACGCCCTGTTGGTGCTGCGCCAGTGCGCGGGTCTGGCGATCAAGGGCCGCGCTGCTCGCCGACCCTTCGTGAAGCGACCGCCCCGCGCCTTTGACCTGGTGGTGCTCGATCCGCCCCGCTGGGCCCGAAGTCCCTTCGGTGCCGTCGACGTCGCCCGGGACTACCCCTCGCTCTTCAAGCCAGCCGTGCTGGCCACGGCACCGGGGGGCCGGGTGCTGGCCACGAACCACCTGGCCGGGGTCACGGTCGAGGCTTGGCTCGACGTGCTCACCCGGTGCGCTCGCAAGGCGGGCCGGCCGGTCCGCGAGATCCAGCTGCTCGACGTCGGGGCGGACTTTCCCAGCTTCGACGGGCGAGCGCCGCTCAAGCTCGCGGTGTGTCACGTCTGAAATTCTGCTGGTCCGTGCCCGCGGCGTGTGTAGGACAATGGGACGTGCGTTCCGGTCCTGAAGATCCCCTGCAGGTCCTCGTCGTCGGCGAGGACCCCTTGGCCCGCGGAGGCCTCGCTGCCCTGGTGAGGGGCGCCGAAGGCCTGGACGTGGCTGGGGCTGTCGGACCCGGCGATGCGGCGCTCCAGGCCGTGCGGGACCTGCTGCCGGATCTGGCGGTCTGGGACCCGGTCGACGAACCCTTCCAGCCCCGCCAGGCCCACGAGCCCCCCTCCATCGTGCTGGTCTCCGATGCCGCTGCTGCAAGGGCCGCGCTTGCCAACGGTGCCCAGGGCGTGCTCTCGCGGGACGTGGACCCGGGCCGTCTGGCGGCAGCCCTGCACGCCATCGACCAGGGCTTCACGGTCATCGACGATCGGTGGGTGGACGCCTTGCGACCCCAGCCCTTGCTGGACGAACCCGTGGAGCGACTCACCCCTCGCGAGCACGACGTGCTGGAGCTCCTGGCCGAAGGCCTCTCCAATCGCGAGCTCGCCGGCGTGCTTGGCTTCAGCGAGCACACCGCCAAGTTCCACGTTCAGGCCCTGCTGACCAAGCTGGGTGCAGCCACCCGGACCGAAGTGGTGGTGCGGGCCATGCGGCTGGGCATCCTGCCCCTCTGAACAGCTGCCCGATCAGGCAGGGTGTGCCTGGTCGGTCGAGGGCTGTGCAACGGAGCGGCTGGGCGCCACCTTGGGGCCATGACCCACACCCACAACTCCTCGCTCATCGCCCTGTCGTCTGCCCTGGCCGACGCAGTGGCTTCCCTTGGACCGTGCCTCGTGCGCATCCCAGGCCGTCGCGGGTCCGCCACCGGCGTGGCCTGGGCGCCCCGCCAGGTCGTGACCACCGCCAGGGCCATCGGGCGTCGCTCCCAGGTCCCGGTGGTGCTGCCAGACGGCAGCGAACACCAGGGCACCGTCACCGGGCTGGACTGGGGCACCGACCTGGCCCTGGTGACCCTGCCCGACGACGCGCCTGCGCTCTCTGCCGCCCCTTGGGCCGAGTCGGATGGCCTGCGCACCGGCCACCTGGTGCTGGTCCTGGGACGCCCGGGTCGACAGGTCCGCGCCACCCTGGGCATGGTCTCGGCGATCGGAGGCCCCTGGGTGGCCCACGGCGGCAGCCCCGTCGATGCCTACCTCGACGTGGACGCCAGCCTGCCCGCGGGCTTTGCCGGAGGCCCGTTGGTCGACTCGGGGGGCCAGGTCATCGGGCTCAACAGCCGCCGACTCCGCCAGGGCGGCACGACCCTGCCGACCGCGACGGTCCGCCGGGTGGTCGCGGACCTGGTCGCCCACGGTGGCGTCCAGCAAGCTTGGCTCGGTGTCGGCGTCCAGGGGGCGGAGCTCCCCGACGGTGCCGGCCAGCCAAGGGGACTCCTGATCACGGCCGTCGCGTCCGGGGGCCCTGCAGACGCCGCCGGCGTCGTGCTGGGGGACGCGATCCTGGCCCTGGGTGACGTCGCCCTGTCCGAGCCCCAGGACCTGTTGGCTGCTCTGGCCGGACAGTCTGCGGGCGCCCAGGCGAGCCTGCGGTTGTGGCGGGCGGGGGCCGCTCTGAACGCCGACGTCACCCTGGGCACCCGCCCGACGTCCTCTGGGCGACGGCGCTGCGGCTGATCCACCCAGGTGAGGCCTTGGCGGGGGCGGCTCCAAGAGGCAGACTGCGGCCGTGTCCCTGTTGCTGCTCGCCCCTTTCCTCGCACCAGCGGTCGCCTTCGACGCCGAGGCGACCGCCGCTGCTGCCCGTCGAGACCGCATCGAGGCGGATCTGCGGGTCCTGACCGGGCACGAGCTCACCGCAGCCGGCGCCGAGCCGCTGGTGTCCCGCAGCGTGTACCACCCGGACTCCGATCGGGCTGCGGACTGGTTGGTCGAGGCGATGGCAGCCATCGAAGGGCTCCAGGTGCGGACCGAGACCTTCGAGGCCGTCGGGCAGACCGGGCTGCGCAACGTGATCGGCGAGCTGGTCGGGGCCGAGCCCGAGCGGCCGGCGGTGGTGCTGGCCGCCCACTACGACAGCACGGCAGAGCTGGATCCGGACCCTTGGGAAGCGGCCGTGGATCCGGCCCCCGGTGCCGACGACGACGCGTCGGGGATCTCGGCTGTGCTCGAGGCCGCCCGACTGCTGTCCGCCGAGCCCGGAGGGTTCTCGCGCACCCTCCGCTTCGTGCTGTTCTCGGCCGAGGAGGTGGGTCTGGTCGGCTCGACCTACCGGGTCGAGCAGCTCCAGGCGACCGGCGCCCGGGTGGCCCTTGCCCTGGTCCTGGATCCGGTGGGCTACGACCCCGGGGACGGCGGCATCCTGTGGTTCAGCTACGACCAACGCTGGAGCGACGCGGCCGAGAGCCTGGAGGCGGCGGCACCCGACCTGGCTCCGGAGCTCCTGGTCCTGGGCGTCGATCACGAGACCTTTGGCGGCGACGATCGCTCGGACCACTTTCCCTATTGGCAGGCAGGCCTGCCCGCGCTGCACCTGGGCACCTTTCCCCAGCCGCCCACCTACCACACCCGGGCAGACGACCTGGACGTGGTCGACGTGGACTTCGTGACCGCGGTCAGCGGCTTTGTCGCCGGCCACGCCGGCAACCTTGCCGGCCCGCCTCCACAGGACGAGCAGGCGAGTCTCCTGGGCTGTGCCGCACCCCCACCGGGCCCCACTGGCGCCTGGGTGCTGATCGCCGGACTGCTGCTAG
>CAZFLE010000285.1:0-4135 GCA_964519895.1 uncultured Enterobacterales bacterium
ACGGACGGCGAGATCGGCGCACCCGCGGATCTGGCCGCCCTCGGCGACGTCCTGGGGGACCACAGCTGGGACGTGAGGTCCCAGGAGACCGGGACCCTCACCGGCCAGGACGTCGCGAAGGCCATCGCAGCCTTGACGCGCCAGCCCGGAACCCCGACGCGCCACGACGATCAGGCTCTGGTCTACGTCTCGGCCCATGGCGTCTACGAGCGGGTCCAGACTGGAGAGTGGGTGCCCGCCATCGCCCTGTCCCGGGGCGAGACGCTGCCGATCTCGCGTCTGCTGGACGCGCTGGACGCGCTGGACGCCCCCAGGACCGCCCTGATCATCGACGCCTGCTTCGCCGCCCCGGACAGCGACGTCCCGACGGGCGTGGCCTCTCCCGCGCCACGCCGCACGCACCTGCTCACCGCGGTCCGAGCGGGGGAGCCTGCCTTGGCGAATCCGGACTCGGGGTCGATCTACACCCAGGCACTGGTCGACGCGCTCCGGGACCGGAACGGTCTGCTGGCCGCCCACGAGCTCGCCCGGACCGTCCTGTCCGACACCGAAGCCCCCCAGCACCCGCAGCTGTACCCCGGTCTGGAGATGCAGGAGCTGGCCATCGACGGACCTCTGGACGCCGACCCGCCGCTGTTCCTGGACGGCCTGTCCCGACGCCTGGCGACCCACGGCGCCCAGCTCCGGATCGACGGTCGCCTCCCCGGCCCCGGGGACGGAGTCGTGGTCGTGGAACCCGGCCGCCACCAGGTCGAGCTGCTGGTCGGTGACCGCCCCGTGACCCAGGCGGCTGGCGAAGCGGGCCCCGGACGTCCGCTGGGGGTGCCCCCCGTGTCGCTGGGGCCCACGCCGACCGCCGGGGATCTGCGGCTGGTCGCAGCTTCGGAAGAGCCCGTCCCGGTCCGCTTCGTGGACGTGAGCCATCGGACCGGGCTGGCCACCGTGGTCTCCGGGCAACCCACCGGCGCCGTGGCGGTCGACGTGGACGGCAGTGGCCGCCCGACCCTGTTCGTGACCCGGCGGGCCCAGGGGCCGGTGGCGTTGACCTTTACGGCCCCGGAGCACGGCGTACCCACCTTCGAGGACAGGACAGCCCGAGCGGGTCTCGCGGCCTGGCCCGACGGCCGGGCGCCTCGGGTCCTGGACCTGGACCAGGACGGCCGGCCCGAGGTCTGCTACCTCCAGGGTCAGACAGGCCCATCGGCTCTGCGATGTTGGAGCCCGCACAGCGGCTCCCTGGCAGACCGCCTGCCCACCGACCAGGTCGCCGTGCCCGCCCAGGCCGACCTGAACGGGGACGGGTCCCTGGACCTCGTGGTGTTCCGGTCCGACGGCATGACCCTCTGGACCGCGACCCCCGGGGCGCCCTACCACCCTGCGACGAAGCTGCCCTACGCCAGCGACCTGGCCTTCCACGACGTCCTGGCGCTGGACCTGGACGACAACGGGACCCTCGACCTGCTCGCCGAAGGCCGGACCGGCGTGGACGCATGGCCTGGTCGCGGACGAGGGCTCCTGGAGAGGCACCATCATGCGCAGCGAGGCACCCAGGCCTCGCGTGCTCGCGGGCAGGTTCGTCGTGGATCTCGGGCAGGCTGGCGACGGTGTGCCCCTCCCGGCGCTGGCGGGGTACGAGACGGTGATCTGGGCCCTGCCCGTCCCGCGCGACTCGGCCCACGGCACCGACGCCGTCCTGGCCGTCCTGGCCCAGGATGCGCAGGGCCAGCAGGCCCTGGTCTGGCTGGACGCCCTGGGCCGACCCCTGGCCCCTCCGGTGACGCGGGAGACCCAGGGCTGCTCCTGGGCCAGCTGGTTGCCAGAGAGTCGGCAGATCCTGGCGGGGTGCGAGCCGACCGGCAGACCCGCGACGGTCCAGCGCATCGGGCCGCTGGGCGACGAGTGGCAGATCCTCGACCGGGACGTCATCGACGTCCCGGGCTTTGCCAGGGGCGCCACCGAGTGGCGCGGTGCCGTGGTGCTCGCGTCGGGCCGGACCCACGTCGTGCGGCGGGACCCTGTCAGCCTCCAGCCGCTGTCCACGTTCGCCGAGCTCGTGGCCCCCCCGGGGTCCGTCGATCGCGAGCGCTTGTTCCTGGATCACCGAGACCGGCTGTTGGTGCTCGACAGCTCGGCCAACCGGGTCGAGATCTGGCAGGCCAGCGAAGCCGGTCCGGAGCTGGTGGGGCTGACCCCGGATCTGGGCCGGGTCCTGGGGCCCTCGCGCTGGGACCCGCGCCGCCGCTGGCTCTGGGTCGCGACCGATGCCGGGCTGCTGGCCATCGACCCGGACAGGCCCGACCGAATGGCCTGGGTGATTCCAGCGCCGCCGGGCGCGAGGATCGAGGATCTGCTCACGCCAGAGGGCGACGCGCTGGTCTGGCTGCTATGGCGCCAGTCGGCGACCGTCGGGCTCGTAGACCCCAGGGTGCGTCGGCAGATCGATGAGGTGTCGGCCGGTGCCGACCGCGGGGCCACGCTGGTGGAGCTGGGACGGCCTGGGCGGTGACGCCAGGTGCGGCGCTGCGTAGACTGACCCGAGGAGACACCATGCCCGGACCCATTCTCCCCAGCAGGACCGGCCTGCTCGCGGGTGCAGCCGTGCTGATCGCCTGTGCCAAGCAGGCCCCACCCCCCGAAGCCGCGGAGACGGCAAGTGCCGAGCCTGTGGTCCAGGCCGAGCCGGCGCCGGTGGCCCCGGTGGCGCCGACGCCCCCCCCACCGCCGCCTGCGCCGCCGGCACCGCCCCCACCGCCCACGGGGCCCCTCACCTGCGACAGCACCTATGGCGCCGACCTGGCGCCTTCGGACGGCTGCGTCACCGACGTCATCGGGTGCGGGGAGACCGTGCGCAGCCACACCCAGGGCGGTGGCCCCAACCGCTTCGACACGGCGTTCTACCAGTCCAAGTACTGCTTCGTGACGTCGGAGACCTATGACGGCGGGGAGCGCATCTACCGCTTCAACATGCCGCCCTCGACCCACGCCACCGTCGAGCTCAGCTCGCCCTGTGCGGACCTGGACCTGATGATCCTGCAGTGGTCGCCAGAAGGCTGCCCGGCCCGCGGCAGCAGCATCTCGAACTGCGAGACGAACACCCGAGCCGGTGGCGGCACCGTGGAGCTGGACAGCATCCGGAACCCCCGCAGCTTCCTGGTGGCGGTCGAGGGCAAGGGCGGTGACGGCGGGCCCTTTGAGCTGACCGTGGCGTGCGATCGGCGGGAGTGAGGCTCGCGGGGGGTGGCCCCTACTGGTGCGATCAGTCGGTGCCCAGGGCCGCCATCGGCGCCTGCTCGCGCAACCAGTCCGCCAGAGCCGTCTTGCTCATCGTCCCCTCAGCCACGGCGACGACCACTCGGTAGAGAGCAACCTCATCCGCTCGGAGGGGGGCGCCGTTGATCTCCAGGAACGTGCCCATCGCCACTGCAGCGATGCGCTTGTTGCCGTCGACGAAGGCGTGGTTGCAGGCAAGGTGGAAGCCGTAAGCCGCGGCCATCTCCCAGAGGTCCTGGTGAAGCCACCGCCCTTCGAACGTGACCTCGGGCTGAGCCAGCGCGCTCAGGAGAAGGCCCTCGTCTCGGATCCCGGTCGTGCCGCCGAACAGCTCGATCAGGCGGCCGTGGTACCCAACGACAAACCGCCTCGTGAGGAACTTCACTCCGCCAGCTTGCGCAGTGCATTGGGATGCGCTGCCACGAACCGATCCGCAGCAGCCACCATCTCGTCGAACGCCGGGTCCAGCCGGGTGATGATCAGGCGCCCGTCCTCGACGTGGAGCAGCACTTCTTCCCCGCGGCCCATGCCGGCTTCTCGGAGGAGTTCCACAGGCAGCACCAGCCCTGTGCTGTTGCCGATGCGCTGGAGCTTCTTTCGAGCGACACCCATGGGTCCTCCAAAGGGGGTTCTTACATATAGTAATACACCCTGTACAGGACGAGCAAGCCGGTCACTCACCGAACCCGCACCCACAGCGGGGCGCTCGTGCGGAGCGCTGCTGGAAGCGGCCGAACGAGGTAGGCAGGCAGTTCTCGAGCGACCCCTACTTGTGCCGGAAGACGATCCGACCCTTGCTCAGGTCATAGGGGCTCACCGCCACGGTGACCCGGTCGCCCAGCACCACGCGGATGCGGTAGCGACG
>CAZFLE010000286.1:0-4084 GCA_964519895.1 uncultured Enterobacterales bacterium
TCAGGCTGTCGGCGCTGTCGAAGGACAGGTCGGTGTCGTACTGGTAGTCCCCGGCGAACCCGCCGTTGGCCCCGCTGGACCGGCGACCAGCGAGCACCGCGACGTCGCCGGCCTTGACCTTGAGGGTGCCCTCGACCGTGTGGCTCTCGGCGCCAGAGCTCAGGGTCCAGCCGTCCAGGTACAGGTCGTCCCCGGTTGGGTTCAGGACTTCGAAGTACTCGCCGTTGGCATCACTGACCGCGTCCGGGTCCACGTGGACCTCGGTGATGACCAGGTCGCCGGGGCTCACGAAGTCCTCGTCGATCAGGTCGTCGCAGTCGTTGTCGGCCGCGTCCTGGGCCTCGGTCCCGCCGGGGTAGCTGTTGGCGTCGCCGTCGTCGCAGTCGCCGTCACACAGGCTGGACCCGTCGCCGTCCGCGTCGTCGCCGATGCCCTCGTCGGCGGTGCCGTCGCCGTCGTTGTCCACCCCGTCGCACTCCTCGGAGTCGACGCAGTCCGCGGTGCCATCGCCGTCGGTGTCGGTGAAGCCCTCGTCGGCGTCGCCGTCGCCGTCGTTGTCCAACCCGTCGCAGTCTTCGCTGTCCAGGCAGTCCGCGGTGCCGTCGCCGTCGGTGTCGGGGAAGTCCTCGTCGACGCTGCCGTCGCCGTCGTTGTCGTCGCCGTCGCAGTCCTCGCTGTCCACGCAGTCGGCGGTGCCGTCTGAGTCGGTGTCGGCGTAGGACTCGTCCACCCCGCCGTCGCCGTCGTTGTCCAGGCCGTCGCACTCCTCGGAGTCGACGCAGTCCGCGGTGCCGTCGCCGTCGGTGTCGGCGAAGTCCTCGTCGACGCTGCTGTCACCGTCGTTGTCCAGGCCGTCGCAGTCCTCACTGTCCAGGCAGTCCGCTGTGCCGTCGCCGTCGCTGTCGCCAAAGTCCTCGTCGACACTGCCGTCGCCGTCGTTGTCCAGGCCGTCGCACTCCTCCCAGTCCAGGCAGTCCGCGGTCCCGTCGGCGTCGGTGTCGGGGAAGTCCTCGTCGACGCTGCCGTCGCCGTCGTTGTCCAGGCCGTCGCAGTCCTCGCTGTCCTGGCAGTCGGCGATCCCGTCGCCGTCGGTGTCCGCGAAGTCCTCGTCGACGCTACCGTCGCCGTCGTTGTCCAGGCCGTCGCAGTCCTCGGTGTCGAGGCAGTCGGCCGTGCCGTCGTGGTCGGTGTCCGGGTAGCCCTCGTCCACGTCGCCGTCGCCGTCGTTGTCGACCCCGTCGCAGTCCTCGGTGTCCACGCAGTCGGCGATGCCGTCGCCATCGTTGTCCAGGAAGTCCTCGTCGACCGCAGCGTCGCCGTCGTTGTCCAGGCCGTCGCAGTCCTCGCTGTCGAGCGCATCGCACAGGCCGTCGCCGTCGCTGTCTGGGAGGCCCTCGTCGACCGTGCCGTCGCCGTCGTTGTCCAGGGCGTCGCAGTCCTCCAGGTCCACGCAGTCGGCGATGCCGTCGGTGTCGGTGTCGGTGAAGCCCTCGTCGACCACGCCATTCCCGTCGTTGTCGAGGCCGTCGCAGTCCTCGCTGTCCAGGCCGTCGCAGGTGCCGTCCAGGTCGGCGTCTCCGAGCCCCTCGTCGATCACGTCGTCGCAGTCGTCGTCGGCGCCGTTGCAGGCTTCGATCGCGCCGGGGAACACCGTGCTGCTGGCGTCGTCGCAGTCCTGGTCGGACAGGACGCCGTCGCCGTCGTTGTCCACAGGGTCTTCGCCGCCGACGCAGCCGGGTCCCCAGGTGATCAACAACAGAGACAGGATGAGCGCGGGAAGGGTGCGCATGACCACTCCGGGGGGGTGGGCCGGGTCAACGTAGCACGCAGGCCGGTTGGGCCTGCACACCTCTCCGTTACGCTGCGCGAGGTGCTGCTGTTACTCCTGCTGCTCGTCGCTGGCGCCTGGGCCCAGCCCTGGCCCCGGGGCATGGATGCCGTGTCCGCCGGCGACATCGCCCGCTGGCACGGGGACCGGGTCACGGCCCGGGATCACTACCGCCAGGCGGTCGCGCTGGGCGGACCCGAGGCCCAGGCCATGGCGCGGCTCCGGCTGTTGGGGCTCTCGGGCAACCTGGGATCCCTGGTCCACGGGCCCCGGATCGACGACGCCCTGGCCCAGGTGGAGGGAGCCTGGGGCTGGTTGGCGGTGGCGGACTTCCACCTGCTGGCGCCAGCGCCCATCGGCGGCGACCTGGCCGAGGCGGTCGCGGCAGCCGAGCACGCTGTCCAGGTGCTGCCGGGACCGGCGGCCGCGCGGATGTGGCTGGCCACCGGCGATGCCCAGTGGTTCCAGGCCCTGGGCCAGGCCGAGGCCCTGGACGGCCTGGGCCAGGCCTTGCTGGCCCATGGCGGCGAGCCGGCGCCGGATCCCGGCACCTGGACCTTGGGACTCGGGGTGGCGGCGGCGCCCGGAGCGGGCTTCGGCGGTGGCTTGGTGTTCCTGCACCCGGACCTGGCGGCGCGAGGATGGCGTGTCTCGCTCCACGCCGCCGGCACGACTCGGGGCACCTTCGACGTCGGCGTGGCGGGCCGCACGCCCGTCTGGAGCGGCTGGTACGGCCACGGGGCCGTGACGGCAGGGCGCACCCAGGCCGATCTCTACGACGCCGACGGTGTGCGCTCCTCCTTCGTCCAGTGGCACACCAGCGCGCGGCTGGGACCCGGACTGCGTTGGCGGGACCTGAGCCTGTGGGCGGGGGGGATCGTCCGCTGGGACCAGGTCCCGGACACCCTGGTGGACCCGGGCTGCCTCGGCGGCGTGGTGGGTTGTGAAGCTCCCTACGCCGGGCACGGGGGCTTTGGGGGGGTGGCGTGGGACACGTCTGACGGCTGGGGCGCCACGCGAGAGGGGGTCCGCCTGTCCCTGTCGCTCGATGGGGTCGTGCCGGGACTCGCCGACTACGACCACCTGGGCTGGCGGGCCGAGGCCAGGGGCTATGTGGCGCTGCTGCAGGGGGTCCTGGCGGGCCGTGTGATGTGGCGCCAGGAGCTGGTGCCCACCGCGCCGCTCCTGCGGCTTCCCACGGCCGGGGGCGCCGACGTGCACCGGGGTGCGTGGGCTGGTCGCTACCGGGTGTCCCACCTGTTGGCCGTCGACGTGGAGCAGCGGTGGATGGTGCGCGGCCCCTGGGAGGCCGTCCTGTTCCTGTCGCCGGCCTGGATCGCGCCCGCCGATGAGGGCCTCGCCGGGCTGCACCCTGCCGGTGGCGTCGGGGTTCGGCTGCTCCTGCCGCCCGAGGAGCTGAACGTCTTCCGCTTCGACGTGGCCGTCAGCGACTCGGGCTGGGGGGTCTACGCGGGGTGGGGCGAGACGTTCTGATCAGCGCCCCAGCAGCGCGTCCACCGTCTGCTGGTCCGCGCCCGGGAACTCATGCTGGGAGAATTCCTGGGGGGTGACCCACTTGAACGCGTGCACACCCAGCGACGACGGCTCGCCGGTGGTGATGGACACCCGGTAGACCATCAGGTCCAGGGTGTAGCTGTCGTACTCGTGGGAGACGTGCATGGCCCGCTGGCCCACGCTGACGCCGACGCCGATCTCTTCCATGAGCTCGCGGATCAGCGCTTCCTCGTCGGTCTCGCCCGGCTCGACCTTGCCCCCTGGGAACTCCCACAGCAGGGGCAGCACCGCGTGAGGGTTGCGCTGGGTGATGAGATAGCGGCCGTCCTGTTCGATCTCGGCGGCGACGACTCGGACGTGGTCCTTGGTGGAAGGCGCCATCGAACCCCTCTTTCTCCAGGAGACCCGGGCCTATAGCACGACCTCTTGGTTGACGGGACCGCGGGTCGCGCACAGATCCGACAGGTCCCGGCCGCCGCGTCCAGGTCGGGCTAAGCTGTGTGTCCGTCCCGACGTCTACGGAGCCCGCCGATGATCCGCTCGACCCTCAAGCGCGGCCTGAAGAAGGCCATCAAGACCGCCCGCGGCGACAACGGCGCACCCCCCGCCGACGTCAACCGTGCCTGGCAGGCCGAGACCACGCCCCCTCCGGCCGCTGAACCGGCGGTCCAGGCGGCCCCGGAGCCCGAGCCCGAGCCGGTCGTCGAAGCTGCGCCCGCACCCGAGCCAGTTGTCGAGGCC
>CAZFLE010000287.1:0-4043 GCA_964519895.1 uncultured Enterobacterales bacterium
CGCACCGGCCCCATGCCGTGCACCGCCAGCATGGCGCTCTTGGTGGTCGGGCGCAAGAGCGCCATGTCCTCGATGGTGCGGTTCGATGCGACCACGTAGGCCGGGACCTCGGCTTCGCTGGAGAGCTTGCGGCGCACGTCCTTGAGGTACACCAGCAGGTCCGTGGCCACGCGGGCCTCGCCTGGGCGGCGGACCGCTGGGCGGCGGCGAGGGGTCAGCGCCCGGGTCTGGGGAAAGGTCATGCGGAACTCGGTCGCTTCCTGCTTCATGACCTGGACCCCGAGCTCGTTCAGCCCGACCTCGACATAGGTGCGCTCCCGCCCGTTCACGTTGCGGGTGATCCGATGCCGCTCCAGCGCTTCGGCCCGTGCCAGCGCGTTGACCACCGCGACCACGTCCTTGACGGTCCAGTTCTTGAGGATGCCGTGGGTGCTGAGCCGGTCGAAGCGGAAGCTGCGCACGGTCTGATCCTGGCTGCCGGTGACCACCCGGGCGACCAGGTTCGGGCTGTAGGTCCCGCGCATCCGGGCCACGCAGGCCAGGATCTTGCGCACGGTGGTCTCCTCTTCCATGGACAGGGCCCGCTCCTGGGCCGACGTGGTCCGGCCGGCCAGGCAGCCATCACAGGTGCCGCAGGCCGTGAAGGGCGGGACCTCGCCGAAGTACTCGACCAGGTACCGCCGCCGACAGGCGCTGCGCGGGTAGTCGAGCATCCGATCGAGCTTGTCGAACTCTTGGCTGCGGCGCTTGCGGAGCCGGGCCTCGTCCAGGTCCAGGGGCTCGCCGAGCCGGAGCAGCTCGACCCCACCAATGCGCTCGGCGGGTCGCCACTCCAGGAAGCCCCGATCCGCCAGACCGTTCAGGGCGTTGACGACCTGGTCGCGCTCCAGGCCGAAGCGGCGGGCGATGCTCTGGGGCTGCACGGCCAGCACGTCGTCTGGGGCCTCGGCCAGGGCGTCCCGGACATAGGTCCAGACCTGGCCCCGGTGGCCCTTGGGGTCTTCCTGGGGGGGGTCGGTGCGCAGGATGACCCGGCCCGGGCGGTCCGCGGGGTGGATGCGCCGCACCCAGCCCTCGCGCTCCAGGAGGTAGAGGCAGCTCGACGCGGCCCGGTCGCCGCCGGCGTCTTTGGGCAGGTCTTCGGCCAGCTCGTCCCTGCGAAGGAAGACCGGGTTGGTCCGGGGTCGGAGCAAGGTCTCGTAGACGATGCGCACATGGGCCGCCGGCGGGTGGGCCATGTTGATGAAGAACTCCTGGGTGTGCCGGTCGCCGTCCCGGTAGAGCAGCACGATGCGCGATGGCTTGTTGTCGCGGCCGGCGCGACCGATCTCCTGGTAGTAGGCCTCGACCGTGCCCGGGATGTCCCAGTGGACCAGGACCCGCACGTCTTCCTTGTCCACGCCCATGCCGAAGGCGTTGGTCGCCACCACGACAGGCACCTGGCCGGCCATGAAGCCTTCCTGGACGGCCGTGCGGTCCGCTGGTGACAGGCCTGCGTGGTACATGCCGGCCGGGATGCCGGCGTCTCTCAGCGCCCGGGTGGCTCGCTCGACGTTCTTGCGGGTCGCTGCATAGACCAGGGCGGTCGTGCCTCGGACCAGCTCGGCCAGCTGGTCGGCCTTGTCCTTGGCGCTGTGGACCTCGATGACCTCGAGCTGCAGGTTCGGCCGATCGAAGCCACGGATGAAGCGGCGGGCATCGGGCAGAGCCAGGTGGGCCAGGATGTCGTCCTGGACCTTGGGGGTGGCGGTCGCGGTGAGCGCGATGGTGGTCGGGTGGCCCAGGGCCTCGCGAACCCGGCCCAGGCGCAGGTAGTCGGGCCGGAAGTCGTGGCCCCACTGGGACAGGCAGTGGGCCTCGTCGACCGCCAACAGGCGCAGGTCGACCCCGGACAGGTCCCGCAGGAACCGGGGCGTGAAGCGCTCCGGCGCCACATAGACCAGCTCCCAGAACCCCTCGCGCAGCTGGCGCAGCCGCTCTCGGCGCTCGTCGGGTGTGATGCCCGAGTGGATGCAGGTGGCCCGGATCCCGAGTCGCTGCAGCCCGTCGACCTGGTCCTTCATCAACGCGATCAGAGGCGAGACCACCAGGGTCGTGCCACCCATCGCCAGGGCCGGCAGCTGGTAGCACAGGCTCTTGCCGTGGCCGGTGGGCATGACCACCAACCCGCAGCCGCCACCCACCACGTGGTCGACCACCTCTTCCTGGCCTGGGCGGTAGCCCGGGAAGCCGAAGCGGTCCTCGAGGATGTCCAGCGGGGTCGTCGTCATGGGGGTCAGTGCGGCCATAACCGTGCCTTGGTGAGGGCAGGGCAGTACGCACGACGAATGGTGGCGTCAGCACCCCGGGGGTTGGTGGCACACTGGGACAGTCCAGGGCCACCGAGCCCGCTACTGCCAGCCCTGCACGGCGTTCGGGCACTCGCCATTGCCCACTTCCGGCTCGTCTGCCTCGCACTCCACGTTGCCCCATGTCCCGTCGTTGCACGTGGCCGTACAGGTCACATCGATGCACACGCACAGCCCGGAGTCGTCCTCCTGGCAGAACCGGTGTTGGGTGTCGTGGGTCTGGCCATCGCTACATTCCCCGATCTGCGGAAGGGCCACGCCGTCGATCCAGTGGGGTCCGCTGAAGGCCACACCGAGTCGAAGGTCCGCGGGGAGCTGGCGCCAGGGGCGCTCCTGCTGGGAGGTCCAGAGTCCGACCACCATGCCCGAGTCCAACACGTAGGCCTCGTAGCGGTCTGGACCTCCCACCTGGACACAGGGCCCCTCGAACGGCATGTCCACGTCTTCGGAGACCCCGACACAGACCCACAACAGGCCATCGATCACCTCGGGGATCGTCCGGACCACTTCGCCTCTTGGCAGGGTGGTCTCTTGGGACGTGTCGAGCTGGTCGACCCCCAGGAACTGCTCTTCCAGGAGTGTGGCGCCCGTGGGCGACTGGACCACGACTTCGAGCTCGGCCGCGAGGGCCTGGCCTGCGAACAGGACGGAGAGAAGGGACGGGCCGAACATGGTGCCTCCGGGGGATTGAATCCCCCGGGAGCGGGGGGTTCACCCGGGACTACTGGTCTGGGGGGCCGAGGTGTCACTTCCGCCCGAGCCAGGCCGACCTACCGGACCCAGCCGCCACCCCCTCGGAAGTAGTGCCGGGTCTGGTCCGGCGCCGCGATGGCGTCCTGGCGCCGCTTGTTTCGGCCGTCGGGCATGTCGTAGGGGGTGAAGGTCAGGTTCTCCCTGGCCAGCAGCGAGTGGGGAAGCACCCCGTCGATGACGGTCAGGGTCATCTCTCGGACGTCGTCCAGAGCGCCTTCCAGGGCCCGGTCCCGCTCGGTGCGCAGGGCCTGGGCGTGCAGGTCGTCGATGGCGTCGCCCCGCAGGCCGAAGTCCTCGGACACCCGCAGCAAGTCCTTCTCCAGCTCCTCGACGGGCAGGGAGAGCTCGCCGGTGCGCAGCGAGAGCAGGTCTGCGGCGAACAGGTCCCGGGCGACGCCCACATAGGGCTCCGGACTTCGCGCGGCCTGGAGCTCGGCCCACTGGGCGCTGTCCAGGTCGTTCTGGGCCCCGGTGTGCCAGACCAGATCCAGGGGTCCGGTCAGGTGGGTCATCAGCTCTTCACCGCTGACCTGGCGCTTGACCAGCGTCTGGCTGACCCCCGCCAGCTTCACGGGCTCGTCGGTCAGCATGTAGACCACGTTGCGGGGGTCCCGGCCGTTGAAGACGGACAGGCGCATCGGCACCACCGGTTCTTCGACCCGGAAGCGGAAGCCCATGCCCTGGACGTGCCCGTCAAAGGACGCGCCCTGGGGCAGGTCGTGGGTCACGCTGCGCATGCCCGGCCGCGGGCTCACGCCGGGCATCTGCCCGACCTTGGCCTTGATGGCCACGAAGCACCAACGGGCGTCCACGTAGTCCTGGGTGACGTCGTCCATGCCCTTGGGGTAGCGGTAGCCGTTGTCGTCCATCCAGCGCTGGAGCGCCTTGGGGCTGCCGGCCTCGAGCACGGCCACCTGGTACATGCCCACCGCCTCCTGGTTC
>CAZFLE010000288.1:0-3977 GCA_964519895.1 uncultured Enterobacterales bacterium
GAGACCACCAAGACCAAGGACATCACCGGTGGTCTGCCCCGGGTCGCCGAGCTGTTCGAGGCCCGGAAGCCCAAGGAGGTCGCCATTATTGCCGAGATCGACGGCGTGGTGGAGTTCGGCAAGGACACAAAGGGCAAGCGCCGCATCATCATCAACGCCGAGGACGGCGAGGCGAGCGAGTACCTGATCCCCAAGGGCAAGAACATCACCGTCAACGAGGGTGACTACATCCGCGCTGGTGAGAGCCTGATGGACGGTGCGGCCAACCCGCACGACATCCTGAAGATCAAGGGCGAAGACGCCCTGGCCCGCTACCTGGTCGACGAAGTCCAGGAGGTCTACCGACTCCAGGGCGTCAAGATCAACGACAAGCACATCGAGGTCATTACCCGTCAGATGCTGCGCCGGGTCAAGGTCCGCCAGGTCGGCGACACCGACTTCCTGGTGGACGAACAGGTCGACCGGCACGCCTTCGACGAGGCCAACCGGCAGATCATGGCCATGGGTGGTCGTCCCGCCCAGGCCGAGCCGCTGCTGCTCGGCATCACCAAGGCGTCGCTCTCGACGGATTCATTCCTCTCGGCCGCCTCCTTCCAGGAGACGACCCGCGTGCTGACCGAAGCCTCCCTGCACGGGAAGCTGGACAAGCTCCGGGGCCTCAAGGAGAACGTCATCATGGGCCGGCTGATCCCCGCCGGCACCGGGTTCGCGGCCTACCGCCAGCTCGGCATGATCACCAAGGGCGAGGACGGTGAGGAGCTCATGCAGGTCGACGAGGGCATACCCTCGGGCGAGCTGGCGGTTCAGTAGACCCAAGTTGCGGCTCGCGCCGCTTGACATCACGGGCCGCTGTCCATAAAAGGCAGCGGCTCTGGGGCCCAGGCACACGGCTGTCGCCCCTCGATTGACTCGGAAAGAGAACGCATGCCCACCATCAACCAGCTGGTCCGCAAGGGACGGAAGAAGACGACCTCGAAGTCGAAGTCTCCCGCCCTGATGGGTTGCCCCCAGAAGCGCGGTGTCTGTACCCGCGTGTACACCACCACCCCCAAGAAGCCGAACTCGGCTCTGCGCAAGGTCGCTCGTGTGCGGCTGACCAACGGGATGGAGGTCACCGCCTACATCGGCGGCGAGGGCCACAACCTCCAGGAGCACTCCTCGGTGCTCATTCGCGGTGGTCGTGTGAAGGATCTTCCCGGTGTCCGCTACCACATCGTGCGCGGCACCCTTGACTCCCAGGGCGTCGACAGTCGCCGCCAGGGTCGCTCCAAGTACGGCGCCAAGCGCCCCAAGAAGTAGGACAGCTCGATGCCCCGTCGTCGCGGAGTACCCCATCGCCCGGTCGCCCCGGATCCCGTCTTCGGGGACCAGATCGTGACCCGATTCATGAACAAGATCATGCTGGACGGCAAGAAGTCGACCGCCGAGCAGATCGTCTACGGCGCCTTCGAGGTCATCTCCCAGCGCACGGGAGACGACCCGGTCAAGGTCTTCCGCCGGGCCATCGAGAACGTGATGCCCGTGGTCGAGGTCAAGTCCCGCCGCGTCGGTGGCTCCACCTACCAGGTCCCCATCGAGGTCCGGAACGACCGCCGCCTAGCGCTCGCGATGCGCTGGATCATCGGCTATGCCCGCTCCCGCAAGGGTCGGCCCATGCACGAGCGCTTGGCCAACGAGCTCATCGAGGCGAGCCACAACCGCGGCAACGCCGTGAAGAAAAAGGAAGACACCCACAGGATGGCCGAGGCCAACAAGGCCTTCTCCCACTACCGCTGGTAGCTCGGGCCATCGATCGACCGACAGGGCCCCGCGGGGCCCTTTCGTGCTCTGGAGCCCCTCGCCCATGTCGGATCAGGACCACGAGAGGTTCGCGCTCGAGCGGGTGCGGAACCTGGGCATCCTGGCCCACATCGATGCGGGCAAGACCACGCTCACCGAGCGGGTGCTGTACTTCACCGGCCGATCGGCCTGGCTGGGAGAGGTCGACCACGGCACGGCTTCGACGGACTTCCTGCCCGAGGAACAGGAGCGGGGCATCACCATCCTGGCTGCAGCGACCATGTGTCCCTGGCGTGATCATCAGATCAACCTGATCGACACCCCGGGCCACGTGGACTTCACCGCCGAGGTCGAGCGCAGCCTGCGGGTGCTGGACGGGGCTGTGGTGGTGGTCTCGGCGGTCGAGGGCGTGCAGCCCCAGACGGAGCGGGTGTGGACCCAGGCGGATCGTCACGGGGTGCCTCGCGTCGTGTTCGTCAACAAGCTCGATCGCGAAGGGGCCAGTCTGGAGCGGGCGCTGCTCTCGCTTCGGGAGCGGCTCGGGGTAGAGCCGGTGGCGCTGGCGCTGCCGGTGGGGGCCGAGCACGGCCTGGTGGGGGTGCTCGATCTGGTGAACCGTCGCTTGCTGCGGCCAGCCAGGGGCCGCGAGCTGGTCGCCGAGGAGGTCCCGGATCACCTCATTGAGGAGCTCGAGCTCGGCCGTGAGCTCCTGCTGGACGCCGTCCTGCTCGACGACGAGGGAGCCCTCGAGCGCTTCTACGAGACCGGGGACGTCAGCGCCCAGGAGACCTGGCGCTCCGTCCGCCGGGCCACCTTGGCCGGTCGCATCGTGCCGGTCTTCTGCGGGGCTGCCAAGCACAGCCTGGGGGTGGGGCATCTGCTCGACGGGCTCGTCGAGGTGTTGCCGTCTCCCTGCGACAGACCGCCTGCACTGGGGGTCGGCGCCCCCTCGGCAGGTGCGCCCGGCCGGCCGCCCAGCGACGAGGCGCCCTTTGCTGGCCTGGTGTTCAAGTTCCAGGCCCACGGCCGCGGGTACCAGGCCTTCACCCGGATCTACAGTGGCGCGGCCAGGGCTGGCGAGCCGGTCTGGGTGCCTCGGCTTCATGCCAGCGTCACGCTGGGTCGACTGTCCCGGGTGTCGGCCCTGGAGCTGACGCCGCTGGCGGTGGCCCGTGCGGGGGACATCGTGGCGATCGAGGGGCTGGACGCGCTGGTGTCGGGCGACACCCTGTGCGATCCGGAGCACCCCATCGCCTTGGAGCCCATCGGGCTTCCGGCCCCTGTTCTCTATGTCGCCCTCGAGCCCATGACGGAGCAGGAGGACCTGGCGCTACGGCAGAGCGTGGCCTGGCTGCGTCGGCGGGACCCTTCGCTCCAGGTCCGCCAAGAGGCCGCGACCGGGCGGCAGCTGTTGTGTGGCATGGGCGAGCTGCACCTGGAGGTGGCCCTGGAGTGGCTGCGCAGGGAGCGGGGGATCGCGGTGTCTGCCGGCACCCCCCAGGTGGCCTACCGAGAGGTCCCCCTGGCCACCGGACCGGGGGTCGGGACCGTCGACCGGCTCGTGGGCGGACGGGGCCGCTTCGCCCACGTGGCGCTTCGGGTCGGACCGGGCCCGCTGGGTCAAGGAGAACAGGTGCGCATGGTCGGCAGATCACCGTGTCCCCGGACCTTTGTCGATGCCGCCATGTCGGGGGTCCGCGAGGCCCTGAGGCAGGGGCCTGCGGCGGGCTTTCCCGTGGTCGACGTGTGGGTTGAGCTCACCGAGCTGAGGCACCACGTCGACGACTCCACCGACCAGAGCTTCCAGCTGGCCGGGGTGCTGGCGACCCGGGACGCGTTGGACCGGGTCGGCTGTGCGGTCTTCGAACCCACGATGCGGGTTGAGATCGTGACGCCGGAGGACTATATGGGCGCCGTTCTCGGGGACCTTCACTCCCGGCGCGGGAATGTCCTCGACATGGTTGCCCAAGGAAGGCAGCAGTCGGTGCAGGCCGTGGCCCCTCTCGCAGACCTGCGGGGGTATGCCACGGCCCTCCGGTCGCTGACCCAGGGGCGAGCCACCGTCACGATGCACCTGGACTCCTACACACCCCTGCCTGCGAAGCTGGCGCAACAGCTGACCGGGCGTACCTGAGAGACTCGCCATGGCCAAGGAAAAGTTCAACCGCGACAAGCCCCACGTGAACATCGGGACCATC
>CAZFLE010000289.1:0-3799 GCA_964519895.1 uncultured Enterobacterales bacterium
ATGCCGCCAAAGATGAAGCGATCGCCGCTGTCCACCTGGCCCCACAGGCGGGTGCCGGTGTCGTCGATGTCGATGTAGAGCTGATCCGGCAGGCGCCCTTCGATCTCCAGGCTGGTGGAGAGCCAGGTCTCGGTGGAGACGCCGAAGTCGCTCAGGCCGCAATTGTCGTCCCAGCGGTCGGTGCCGACCATCATGGTCCAGCGGCCCAGCACGTTGGGGCCATCGGTGCCCCGGTCCTCGTCGGCGCTGCCGCACGCCAAGGGGGCCTGCTTGCGGGCCTCGAAGTCCGCCCGGACCTCGCAGTCCTGGACACCGTCCTGGTCCTGGTCGATGCCCAGGAATCCGAAGCCCTCGATCACCTGGACGTCTCGGTAGGCGTCGCTGTAGGGGTGGCCGCCAAAGGACACGGTCACCGCGCCCAGGTCCTTGTCGATGCGGGTCCCGGTGAAGATCACGCCGCCGCCGGGCTCCTGGAGGCCGGGGTAGCTGTCGCCGTCGAGCGTGGCGTGGAACTGGGCGGGCACCTGGCCCGTGATCGAGAACGGGTCGTCGAGCCAGCCCTCGGTGCCCTGGCCGAAGTTGGCGATGTCGCAGTCGTCCCACCACAGGTCGTCGCCAAAGGACATGTTCCAGTCCCCGTGCAGGCTGGGCATGTCCCCGGTGTCGCCGCCCCCGCCGTCCAGGTCTCCGCAGCTGTCGTCCAGGGCCGCGCCGCTGTCTTCAGTAGCGCCGTTGCAGGACAGGATGGCGAGCAGCAAGGGGGTCACAGGCGGCGAGGCTCCGGGGGGGTGATGGTGAAGACGAGTCGGCGGTTCATCGCTCTGCCCTCGGTGGTGCTGTTGTCGGCAAGGGGGGCGTAGTGGGCGCGACCGGCGACGGTGAACCGGGACGCGGACAGACCGTACTCCTGGGCCAGGTGGACCGCGACCGCCGCGGCCCGTGCGGTGCTGAGCTCCCAGTTCGTGGGGTAGGACTTGGCCAGCCGACCGGTGATGGGCGTGTCGTCGGTGTGGCCTTCGACCAGGACACGGTACTCCGGATGGAGCCCCAGGGCCGTGGCCAGCAGGTCCAGGTACTTCTCGGCCTCGTCGCGGATGCGCACCGAGCCCGGGGCGAAGAGCTCGGTGCCGGGCAGCGTCACGACCGAGGCCCTGCCGTCGCGCAGGACCTCGATGCCCATGTAGGAGAAGACCTGGTGGAGCTCCAGGTAGAGCTCGTCCGGAGGGGCCTCCAGATCCGAGCAGTCCTGGGCCGCCTGCTCCAGGTAGCGGACCTGCTGCTGGAGCGCGATGACCTCGCGGTCGAGCTTGTTCACCAGCGCCTGGTCCGCCCGCATGGAGACGCAACCGGTCAGCAGCAGCGTGATCAGGGGCAGCGCGCGCACGGCGCAAGGATAGCGCTGGCGGGACCTCACGGGGTCGTGGGTGCCTTCCAGAGCGGGGACGCGAGCAGGTGGTGCCAGGCTGCGCCCGGGGGCGTGTCAACCGACCACAGGCCGCTCGGCGCCAGGGTCATGGGGGGTGCCTCTGAAGGCAGCAGGCTGAGCACGCCCGTCTGCACATAGGGCTCCACGCCCAGCCCCACCTGCCAGCCGCTGGACGCGATCGGACGGCCCACGGCCACCCACCGCCGAGCGACCAGGTGTCCCTCGCCGCCGTCGAACAGGGCCTGGGCCTCGCTGTTCAGGTCCAGCATCCAGGGCTCCTGGGTGCCTGAAGGCGACGTGGGGTCCACCACGGGCTCGCCGACCCGGACCGTGCCGGACCCGACGCTCCGGATCTGCACATAGCGTTCGTTCGCGTCGCCCAGCGTATGCATTACCCGGGCGCCGGACAGGCTGCCGTAGGAGATCGGGTAGGCGTAGACCAGATCGTCCCTTTGCTTCCAGCTCTTCTGGAGGTCCCCGTTGCTGGGCAGGTGCAGGTCGAAGCCCGCGGCGTTTCGGGCCACGAGCAGGCGCAGGGTCTCGTGGATCGCCCCCGACCGGCGGTTGTCCTTGGGCAGGCCCTCCAGGTCCACGGCGCGCAGGTGACCGTTGCGGTCCAGCTGCAGCTGGACGGTGGCGCCGATCAGGCCGGCCTCGAGCTCGGGGAGCAGCGCCGCCACCGCGTCCCGTTCGGTGGGCAAGGGGTCGGCCAACAGGCGCGCGTCGTCGATCCGACACGCCAGCTCCCACCCGTTCCGATCGGGCTCGCCGGCGCGACAGCGCCAGACGAACTCGGTGTAGATGCGCTCGACGCGGCCCTCGACGTTGTCCTTGGAGCGCAGCCAGATCGGGTTGGAGTAGGCCACGCCGGCCTGGATGTGCCACACCCGCTCCGTGCCTGCTGGCCAGTCCCAGACCAGGGTCTGGGCCATGGCGGCGGTGCTGAGCCACAGGGCGATCATGTGGGCCTGAACCCGCTGGCGGGGGGGACAGCTTCCGTTCCGGCCGGGCGCAGCCGCCGAGCCAGCTCCCTGGCGAGGTCCAGGGTCAAGCCCGGTTGCTCCAGGGCCAGGGCGCGAAAGGCCTCTCCGGGGAGCACCAGGGCGTCGACCGGCTCCTCGGCGGTGACGGTGGCTGACCGCGGCGCAGGATCCAGCACGGCCAGCTCGCCGATGCAGGCCCCGGGACCCAGGGTGGTGAGGTGGAGGGGCCCAGAAGGGGTCGGGGACTCCACCCGCACGCTGCCCGTCAGCACCACGAAGATCTGGTCCCCGCTCTGGCCGGCCCGGCACAAGGGCTGGTCGACCGCAAAGGACCGCGCCTCGACGCGCTCTGCGAGCCGGATCAGGTGGGGTGGTTCCAGAGCGTGGAAGAGCCCGACCCCGCGAAGCTGCAACAGTCCCGCCAGGTGGGGGTCCGGCTGGCCATCGGCGAGGCTGGCGATCACCGCAGCCAGGGTCGGCCGATCCGCCAGATCAGCCGGATCCACGGTCTGGGGCGCCAGCTCGACGTGGACCGACGCCGCCAGCCGCTCCCTCAGATCCGGGGCCAGGTCGGCGCCTGCCGCCCCCAGGACGGCGTCCAGCCGAGACCTGTGGCCCTGGTCGTGCCAGGCGATCAGGTGCCGGGCCAGGTCGACCAGTGCCGGATGGTCGCGGTCGAGCAGCCAGGCGCGAATCCGGGAGAGACCCTCGAGCGCCTCGAGCTGGCCCTCCACCGCACCCCGCACCGCCGACGACGGCTCGACCACCTCGTGCCAGAGGGTCTGCCAGGTCCGAGGATCGAGGCCGTGGCGCTTGCGCAGATCCTCGAGGACCGCCTGATCCGGCGACGTGCCCGCCGCCACGGTGACCGCGACCAGGTCCTGGAGCTCCTGGCGGAGCTGCCGTGCCTGCAGGTCCTGCTCGGCCGACGCCAGGCGGTCGGAGTCGAAGAGATCCCGCTGGCTGTCCTCGAGCCCCTTCAGCACCTGGGCGTGGTCTTCATCGGTGAGGCCGAATTGGCGCCGCACGGTCGTGATGGTCACCAGATCGGCCCGGGTCAGCGTGCCCGCCGACGCCAACTCCACCAGGGTCTCCCGGTAGGCGTCGCGGCGGGCCTCTAGGGCGCGGGTGCGTTCCTGGTGCACGGTGACGACGCCGCTCGCGTCGATGTCTGGCGCCTGGGCGTCCCAGGCCCACCGCTTCCTCAGGCGGGAGGCGAAGCGGTCCCGGACGAAGTCCGCCTCGGACTTTGGCCATCGGCGAAACAAGATCGCTGCAGAACCCAGGACCACCGCAGTCGCCAGGGCCCAGCGCAGCCAGGCGGGTGCGAGCCGCAAGGTGGGCTGGCCGGCAAAGGCGTAGAACAGGTTGAAGGCCATGAATCCCGCCA
>CAZFLE010000290.1:0-3749 GCA_964519895.1 uncultured Enterobacterales bacterium
GCCTAGAGTCCTGGCCGAAGGGCGCTTCACCGGGGGAGCATCCCACGGGCGCGTCAGCTGAAGGATCCGCGCGGACCCCACACCCAAGGGTTGTCGCGCACGGAATGGGCAATCCGGTCCGGACCTGGCGTGGCACCCGGTTCCTGCCTTGCCGGGGGGGACGGACCCCATGGTCCCCCCCGGCATCTCCGGGCGGCCCGGGTGTGCCAGCATCGGCGTTCGATGCGCCGCCTGCTCCCGCCCCTGTTCGGCTGTCTGCTCCCGGTGGGGGTGCTCGCCTGGGGGCTACGGCGGGTGCTGCCGACCTTGGGCTCGGGCCTCTGGGGACCCGCGAACCCCTTCCGGAACGGGGACTTCAACGGGGGCTGGTGGCTCTGGTGGGCGAGTCACGAGGCCCGGGGCGGAGACCCGGGCTGGGCCCGGCTGGACTGGCCTGGTGGCGTGTCGTCGCTGGCCGGGGTGATCCCCAACCCGGTCGACATGCTCGTGCTCGGCTGGATCGGCCCGCCCACGGTGCTCGGGTGGAACGGGGTGCAGCTGGTCCACCTGGTCTGTGCGCTGGTCGCGACGGTCGTCCTGGCCCGCGCGGCCGGGGCCAGCTGGTGGGCAGCGGGCGCCGCGACCAGCCTGCTCGCCGCGTCGCCGGTGCTGCTCCACGAGGTCGCGGGCGGTCGGCCGTCGAACCTGATCGTGTGGCCCGGCCTGTTGGCGCTGGCGGCCCTGCTGAAGGGGCGGGGGCTGGCGGCTGGCCTACTGGCGGCGCTCCAGGGGGTCGCCTATGCCTGGCACGGGCTGGTCCTGCTGATCGTCGGCCTGCCGCTGATCCGGTCCCTGCGGACCGCCGGGGTGGCGGCGGTGGTCGGCGGGGTGGCCGTCGCTCCCTACGTGGCGTGGCTCGTGGGTGGCCTGGGGGACGTGCCCACCGACACGCCCCAGGTCGGCTACACCCACCTCCCCGGCGCGGGCCTATTCGGGCTGGAGAGCGTGCCGCCGCGCTTTCGCGTGCACCCCCTGCTGCTCGGCGCTGCCTTGTTGGGCCTGGGCCGTGGCCGGCGCCTGGCCCTGGCCGGCGCCCTGGGGCTGGCCCTGGCGCTGGGCCCCCAGCTGGAGTGGACCCTGGGCCACGCTCAGGGGACCGGCCCCTTCGCCTGGCTGCAGTGGGCTCTCCCACCCGTGAACCGGATGCACCATCCGCTGCGGGCCGTGCTGCTGGCCTTGCCCCTGGTGTGCGCGGCCATCGCGGTCGGCCTCACCTGGATCCGAGGCGGGCGGGTCCTCGCAGCGGCCCTGGTGGTGGCTGCCTGTTGGGTCGACAAGCCCATGGACGAGGCCACGACCTACGACCAGCCGGCCCAGCCCGACTTCTCGGAGCTGGCGGCGCCCGGCGAGGGGCCGGTGGTCGACCTGCTGGGCATGCACCACCGCACGGCGCTGGCTCTGCAGACGGTGCATGGCCGGCCCCTGCTCGAGCCCCTGTGGTTCCAGCGGCCAGGGGACGGCGTTCAGGGTGGCGTGGACCGCTTCGTGCGCACGGGCCAGGCCCCGCCGGGCCTGTGGCAGGCGCTGGCCGATAGGGGCTTCGAGCAGGTCTGGCTCCTGGACCGCTTCGGGCGCGCCAGAGACCTGGCGCCCCAGCTCGAGGCCGCGCTCGGGCCGCCGGTGGTGCCGGGGGTGTATGCGCTGCCGTCCGCCCACCAGGAATAGCGCCGGCCCAGGGCCGTACACTCCCGTTGGAGACGCCCATGGACCTCGCCGCCCTCACCGACCCTGCTCTCGGCCTGATCCTGGGTCTGTCCCTGGCCGCTACCTGCGGACTGCGGGCCTTCCTGCCGCTGCTGTGCATCGGCATCGCCGGTGCGACCGGCAAGGCCGAGCTGGCCGAGGCCTTCCAGTGGATGGCCTCGCCCGCCGCGCTCGCCTGCTTCGGCACCGCGGTGGTCATCGAGCTCGCCGGCGACAAGTTCCCGGCCATCGATCACGCCCTGGACGGCCTGGGCGTGGTGGTCAAGCCCACCGCTGCGGCCGTGGCCACCGCCAGCATGATCCAGGACTTCGACCCCTTGCTGGCGCTTGTGCTGGGGCTCATCGCCGGAGGCTCGGTGGCCGAGATCGTGCACCTGGCCAAGGCCAAGACGCGGGTGCTCTCCACGGCGTTCACCGGCACTCTGGCCAACCCCGTCCTGTCCATCGTCGAGGACGTGACGGCCCTCGCCGCCGTGGTCCTGGCGTTCTTTGCGCCCTGGCTCGTGCTGGTCGCCGCGGTGGTGTTCGTGGCCTGGATCTACCGACGCTGGCGCCGGAATCCTCCGACGCCGGCGCCGAACTGATCTGTTGGGTTCTGGTGCTGCGTAGACTTGAATGGATGCTGCGTTAGGCAGCTTCCTTCCCGCGCTCCCCGGACTGCCGATGTTCGCCACCGTGCCGCTCCTGTTGGGCCTCAACGCCGGCTGCCTCTCCGCCAGCGAGCCTGTCGAGGCCGCCCCCGCCCGCCCCAACGTGATCATCGTGCTGGGCGATGCCCTTCGCGCCGACAAGACCGGCCCCTACGGCTACGACGCCCGGGACACCACGCCCAACCTGGACCGCTTCGCCGGGCGCTCCACGGTGTTCTCCAACGCCATCTGCCAGAACGCGTGGACCGTGCCTTCGGTCGCGTCGCTGTTCACCCAGGTCGAGCCCCAGGGCCACCAGGTCCTGCGCTACCAGGTCGAGAAGCGGGTCGAGATGGACACAATGTCCCTGGACCACACCACCCTGGCCGAGCAGTTCAAGGCCGCGGGCTACAAGACCGGCGCCCTGCTCAAGTCCAAGGTCATCGACTCCAGCCGCGGCTTCTCCCAGGGCTTCGACGACTTTCGGGTCATCGACGGGGTCCAGGCCCACGGGGTGACCGGGCAGCAGCTGACCAACGCGGCGACCGCCTGGATCGATCGGCAGAAGGGCGGCGAGCCCTTCTTCCTGTACCTGCACTACATGGACCCCCACAGTCCCTACATGGCCCCGGAGCCCCTGTACGGAAAGTACGCCGACGGCAGCTACGGGGGCCCCTTCACCGGCCTGCACAAAGAGATCGTGCCCTACCAGAAAGGCGAGAAGCAGGCGACGGACGCCGACGTGCAGCACTTGTTCGACCTCTACGACGCCGAGGTCGAGTACTTCGACCAGCAGTTCGGCCGCCTGATGAAGCACCTGGTCTCCACCGGGGTCGACGGCAACACCATCGTGGTCGTGACCGCGGACCACGGCGAGGCCTTCAGCGAACACGGCCAATACTTCCACGGCAACCTGTACCAGGAGAACGTGGTCGTGCCCTTCATCGTCAAGGCCCCCGGCGCCAAGGCCCGGACCCTGGACGCCTGGGTGGAGATGATCGACATCGGCGCCACCGTCGCCGACCTGGCCGGCGTGCCCAAGGCCGACCACTGGATGAGCGTCTCCCAGGCCGACGCGGTCCGCGGCGGCAAGCCGGTGAAGCGCCTGGTCTACTCCGAGTACGCCAACCAGAAGGCCGTCTACGACCCCAGCGGCCTCAAGGCCATCTTCGGCGACGGCGCGCCCCAGCTCTACGACCTGAAGCGGGACCCCCACGAGCGCAAGAACCTGGCCCAGGCCCGCCCCCAGGACCTGGCCCGCCTGCGCCAGGCCGCGGTGGATCGCTTCAATGCGGGCAAGGCGCTCTCTGCCAACTTCGCGGCCACCGAGAGTCAGGAGCTCTCCGACGACCAGGTCGAGGCGCTGCGGGCGCTGGG
>CAZFLE010000291.1:0-3702 GCA_964519895.1 uncultured Enterobacterales bacterium
TCCACCGTGCCGTCGCAGTCGTTGTCGGCGCCGTCGCAGACCTCGGCGGCACCTCGCCAGGCCAGGGCCTCGGTGTCGTCGCAGTCCGTGGCATTGGCGACGAACCCCGACGGCATGCTGCAGGCGGTGGTGGTCGTGCCGACGTCGCCGTAGCCATCCGCGTCCGCGTCCGCATACCAGGTGGTGGCGTCGGTCGCGTCGTCGTTGTCCACGGTGCCGTCGCAGTCGTTGTCGGCGCCGTCGCAGACCTCGGCGGCACCTCTCCAGGCCAGGGCCTCGGTGTCGTCGCAGTCGTTGGAGTTGTCCACGTAGCCGCTGGGCACCGTGCAGGCCGTGACCCTGTACGCGTAGCCGCCATAGCCGTCGCCATCGACGTCCGCGTACCAGGTGGTGGCGTCGACCGCGTCGTCGTTGTCCACAGTGCCGTCGCAGTCGTTGTCCACGCCGTCGCAGACCTCGCTCGCGCTGGGCCAGGCCAGGGGCTCGGTGTCGTCGCAGTCCGTGGCATCGGCGACGTACCCCGTCGGCATGCTGCAGGCCGTGGTGGTGGCGCTGGCATCGCCGTAGCCATCGGAGTCGGCATCGGCGTACCAGGTGGCTGGGGTCGGGCAGGAGCCCAGGACGGTGTAGGCGGAGCCGGAGGATGAGCCGTCGTCATCGTCGTTGTAGGCCCCCACGATGACGTCGTCGTAGCCGTCGCCGTTCACGTCGCCCGCGCCGGAGACCGAGTAGCCGAAGTAGTCGCCGGATGCGGCGTCCGGGGCGGTGAGCTTGGTCTCGCTGAGGCTGTCGATGCTGCTCGCGCTGCCCAGGTACACGTAGGCGGAGCCGGAAGATGAGCCGTCGTCGTCGTCTGAATAGGCGCCCAGGATGACGTCGTCGTAGCCGTCGCCGTCCACGTCGCCCGCGCCAGAGACCGAGTAGCCGAACCTGTCGCCTGACGCGGCGTCGGAGGCTGTGAGCTTTGTCTCGCTGCTGCTGTCGATGCCGCCCGAGCTGCCCTGGTACACGTACACGGAGCCGGCTTCGGAAGATGAGCCGCTGTAGCCGTCGTCGCCGTAGGCCCCCACGATGACGTCGTCGTAGCCGTCGCCGTCCAGGTCGCCTGCGCCGGAGACCGAGTAGCCGAAGTAGTCGTATGCCGCGCCATCCGAGGCGGTGAGCTTGGTCTCGCTGGTGCTGTCGATGCCGCCCGAGCTGCCCAGGTACAGGTAGACGGAGCCGGAAGCCGAGCCGTTGTCGTCGTCGGCGAAGGCCCCCACGATGATGTCGTCGTAGCCGTCGCCGTCGACGTCGCCCGCGCCGGAGATCGAGACGCCGAAGTTGTCGGAGCTCGCGTCGTCCGAGGCGGTGAGCTTTGTCTCGCGGGTGTTGTCGATGCCGCCCGAGCTGCCCAGGTACACGTAGACGGAGCCGGCAGTGTAGCCTGCGGCGTCGTAGGGGGCCCAGACGAGGACATCGTCGTAGCCGTCATCGTCCACGTCTCCCGCGCCGGAGACCGCGTAGCCGAAGAAGTTGTTCGACGCGGTGTCCGAGGCGACGAGCTTGGTCTCGGTGCTGCTGTCGATGCCGCCCGAGCTGCCCAGGTACAGGTAGGCGCAGCCGGCACTGATGCCGTCCTCGGGAGCCCCCACGATGACGTCGTCGTAGCCGTCGCCGTCCACGTCGCCCGCGCCGGAGACCGATCTGGCAAAGCCGTCGCCCGACGCGCCGGCCGAGGCGATGAGCTTGGTCTCGCTGGTGCTGTCGATACCGCCCGATCCGCCCAGGTACACGTACGCGGAGCCGGAGCCCGCGCCGTTGTCGTCGTCCTGATAGGCCCCCACGATGACGTCGTCGTAGCCGTCGTCGTTCACATCGCCCGCGCCGGAGACCGAGAACCCGAAGATGTCGTCTGACGCGCCGTCCGAGGCGGTGAGCTTGGTGTCCTCGGTCAGGGTGGGGTCCACCGTGATCGGGTAGAGGGCCCCGGCATCGTCCAGCACGATGAGCAGGCCGGTGGCGGTGGTCTCCATCGCCGCCGCCAGCGGCTCGCCACGGGCGTCCCAGGCATGGAGCCCGGCGTAGCGCCAGGCGCTGCCCGAAGAGTCCAGGAGCTGGGCCCCCAGTGCATCGCCGTCGAGCTGCCAGTGGATGGCCTGCTCGACGTCCACGTGCAGCAGCAGCAGGCCCTGACCCGCTGGGGGCTGCGCGATCTCCCAGGACTGCTCGATGCCGTCCGAGTCGGTCTGCCAGAGCTCGGTCAGCCCCCGATGGGCCAGCTCGATGCGCCGCAGGCAGCTACCGTCGGGGAGCACCTGGACGGGGGAGGCGCAGTCCCCCAGCAGGGGCGACCCGGGCGCCACCGGCTCCACCCGGCCCTCGCGGCCCCAGGCGGAGAAGCGCAGCAGCAGCTCGCCGTCGCCAGCGCGGTTGGTGGCCAGCAGGCCGTCGGGGCCCAGCTCGGCGCGGTGGCCACGCACATCAGCAGCAAAACGGCCTGGCTCCAGCTCCCGGAAGCTGCGGGCATCGGTGGCGATGCGCTGGCTGACCTCGGCGAACCAACCGACCCCGGTGCCGGGGGGCAGATCGGTGCCGTTGGGCAAGGCGGTGTCTGCGGGCAGGCCGGTCTCTGCGACCGGCCCGGCGGGCGCGCTGTCTGCGCCGCTGTCGATGGGGGCCAGCTCTTGGCAGGAGAGCAGGAGCAGTGACGACAACAGGAGCGAGGCGTCTCGATTCATGGGAACTCCGCCTGTAGAGCGTCACAGTGTAGGCGCAGTTGCGCGCCCGCCTGATGTTCACCGGGCCGGGGGCCCCGGACTCGTGAGGAGCCGGGTGCTTCGGTGTACCCGCTAGAAGACTTCCGCGTCCTCGAGGTCGTCGACGGCGCTGGCCCAGGCATCGAGGGTGGCGTCGTCAATCGGAGGCGGGCCTTGGTCCAGCGGTGGCGGGGCGCTCAGGTCGGGCTCGGCGTCGAGGGATGGCGCGTCGATGCGACGGGCCTGCCTGGAGTCGAGCCAGACGGCCTCGTCGTCGTCGGTCGGGCGAACCCCCAGACGCTGGCCACCCCGGCGGCTCTCGCCGATCCAGAAGACCTCTCCCTCGCCTTCGCGACCGCCCACCTTGAACGCGACCTGGTCGCCCTTCTGGAAGAGCTCCCCGGGTTCGAGCTCGGGGGCGGCGTCGGAAGAGGCCTCCACCAGCTCGGCGTCGACCCAGTAGGTCTCGCCGTCGTCGCCGCGGACGCCGAAGCGCTTCCCCGGTCCGTACTTGTTCTCGCCGACCCAGAAGATCTCGCCGGTAACGCCGACGCCACTCTGGCCCTTCACGATCTTGATGCGGTGGCCCTTGTCCATCTGGCGTCTCTATTTGGCGGGTGGGGGTACGTCACCTGCCGGGGTGGCAGCCTTGGTACTCGGTCACGGAGCCCACCCCAGTGGCTGGCTGCCAGGGTCTGGGGTCGCGGGAACCGGGGGAACCGGGGTCGGGAACCTTTGGGGGAACCGGGGTCGGGAACCTTTTGTTAAGCATTAGCCGCGCGGCGTCGGATCGGGATTACGATTGGTTCTGACCCTGGGGCATGACTCTGGGTTGGGGTGTCGCGTTGGGCTGTCTGGGGCCGGTCTCAGGTCGCGCGGATCTGGGGCCGGGGGGTGGCGGGGCGGCCCATGGAGACATGGACAGGTGCGGGCCAGGTCGGTGGCTTGGGCCAGGTCACCGGAG
>CAZFLE010000292.1:0-3667 GCA_964519895.1 uncultured Enterobacterales bacterium
GTCCCGCGGATCCGCTCGCCCTGGTGCCCGTGCTCGAAGGCGAGGCCCGCTTCTTCGGCCCCGACGGGCCCTGTGTCCTGCCGAGCGCGCCCTGAGCCCCTTGGCCCCGCGGAGTAACGGCCGGTAACAACCGTCCAATCGCCATCGAGCCCACCCTATGGAGACTCCGCCGAGTCCTCGGCAAGGAGGTTCCATGACACTCGCCCTGCTCGCTCCTCTCGCCTTCGCCGGCCCCCCCGTCTGGGTCGAAGAGCTCGTCAAGTCCAAGACCGGCGACACCCTCGCCGAGCCGGACAGCGACGGAGACGGCACCCCGAACAGCCTCGACGTCTGCCCCACCGAAGACGACGGGGTCGACCTGGACGCGAACCACACCCCGGACTGCGACGAGACCCTGATCGCCAACCACGCCTTCACCAGCAACCTGGTGCACTGGAGTGGCGACAACGAGCCGACCTACCAGGTGGACTGGTCCAGCGACGACCTGGCGGGCTGGTCCGGCAGCGGTGCCCTGTGGGCCGAGGTCCTCAGCACCGCGATCTCGGCCCAAGCCCGCTCCCGCTGCACGGCGGTCGACGCCGGACAGACCTACCTGCTGCGCGGCAGCCTGGAGCTGGACTCCTCCGGCACCCCCAACGCGACCATGGCCATCCAGCAGTTCGCGTCCTACAACGACTGCCTGAACACGGCGGTCCTGACCAGCGGCACCGTGGCCGGCACCACCCAGCTGGGCACCACGGTCAACGCCGGCGCCGAGTTCTCCACGAATTCGGCCACGGAGTACGTCCGAGTCGTGCTGGCCGCCAACAACAACACTCTGGACCCCGCCTACACCCAGGCCTGGTTCGACCACATCCTGCTACGGGCGGTCACCGACCTGAGCGATCCGGGCGACGACCCGAACTGAGATCGACGGCGGACCCCGGGTCCCGGCCGCGGTCTGGGCCAGCATGGCGGGGTCGCGCCCTGGGGCGGCAGACACGTCCCGCAGGACCTGCATCAGCGGACCTGGACCCGCGGTGAGCAACCCCAGGGCCTCTGGGGCGTCGGGGTCTCCCACCGCTGCCCGCAGGGCCTGGCGCTGCACCAGGCCGACGCCGCTGAGCGCTGTCGGAGCCAGAGCCAGGACCGCCTGCTGGGCCGCGCCCGGGTCCCGCAGGAACGCCGCCGTCACCGCCCACAGGCGGGCAAAGGCCACGTAGTGGTCGAGCTCGGCGTCGACGGCGAGCGCCTCGGCCTCCTGGGCGCAGGCCTGGGCCCGGGCCAGTTCCCCCCGGTCCACGGCGATGCTCGCCAGCCACAACAGCGCGTCGGCCTGGACGGTCACCGCCCCCTGGTAGGCCCCCCACGCCCGGTACTGGTCCATGCGCGACCAGGCCGCGTCCTCGGCGAGCTCGGCGCTGACCACCGCGCGGGAGCGCCGGACCTGCCAGACCCGGATCGGGTCCGCCCGCTCGAAGAGCGCCTGGGCCTGGTCATAGGCCGCCTCGCTGGCCGCGCGGTCCCCGTCCAGGCCTTCGATCTCGGCCACGTGGACCAGGATGTGGCCCCGCAGCCGAGGATCCGGGATCGCGGTGCTCCAGCCCTGGAGCCGCCGGGCCAGCTCGAGCCGGCCCCCGGTCCGGGTCAGCTGGTAGCGCACCAGGGCCTGGAGGCCGATGCGCACCGCGTCGTGCCAGGCCTCTTGCAGGGCCAGCTCCTCCATCAGCACCACCAGCCGGGGTGCCGTGTCCGACGACGCCTCGACCAGGTCGCCGATGACCAGGGCGTCGGCCTGGAGGCGCAAGGCGAGGGCCGGAGACAGGCCGCGGCCCTCGACGGCGGCCAGCGCCTCCAGCGCGGCGTGGGGGCCGTCCAACAGCCAGGTCAGGTTGGCGGCCATCAGGCGGGCTCGGCCCGCGAGCTCCGGGCAGCCCTCGGCCAGGCACGCCGCCGCCAGGAAGTCCGTGCGGGCCCCGGCACGATCCCGGTTGTACAGCAGCGTTCCGCGCACGTAGCGCACCCGGGCCTCGGCCAGGGCATCCCCCGATGCCACGGGCAGCACCCGCTCGACCCGCTCGAGTCGCTGAGCGGCGTCCTCGGTCAGCAACGCGACCAGGTCTGCCGCTTCGAGCAGACGTCCCAGGGGTGCGGTCAGGCCCCGCCGGCAGGCCGTGTCCAGGGCCTGGGCCACGTCGGCCCCCCGGGCCAGGAGCGCCGGCAGGTCGCGGATGTCGGTGGTGCCGTCCCGGGCCGGCAGCCAGGGCTCCAGGGCGTCGTGCAGCCAGGCCACGTGGGCGTCGAGGGCGGCTCGCCACCCTTCCGGATCCGCGGCTCGCGCGTGGGCGGCGACCAGGACCGGAACGTGGGAGCCCCCGGGACCGGTGACCAGGCAGCCGTGGGTGACGAGGACGCGCCACGGGGTCCCCAGCGGGGCGCCGGTCAAGCCCTCGGCCTCGGCCAGGGAGCAGGGACTGCGGAGGGCAGCCAGACGGGTCAGGACCCCACGCGCCTCGACCGGCAGCAGCTGCCACGCTGCCGCCAGGGCCCGGTGCGCGGTGTCGAAGGGCTCGCCCACAACAGCCAGGGCCGCGGTGGGATCGGCCAGGCGCCCCGCCAGACCCTCCCACCCCTGGAGCCGCACGGCTTCGGCGGACAGCGCCAGCGCCAAGGGCTCGCCCCCGCACCGCTCGGCGAGGCTCGCAGCCTCCTCGTCCGGGAGCGTCACGCCCTCCCGCAGCCCCATGGCCTGGAGCAGGGCGGTGGCGACTTCCGGGTCCAGTGGACCCAGGCTCGCCATCGGCACGCCAGCGGCGGCCACCCTGCTCGCCACGACCACCTCCAGCCCTGCCGTCGGTGCCCGGTTGAGCAGTCCCCGCACCAGCCCGGGCGCGCCCTCGGCGTGGTCGACCACGAGCACCCGGGTCACCTCGGCCAGCCGGCCGCACAGGGTGTCGATCGCCTGGGGCCCACCCGCAGCGGACGGGGGCCCCACCAGGCCGCAGCGGGCGATCGCCGCCAGGCCGTCCTCCAGACCCTCGACGCCGGCCAGGTCCACGTAGAGCAGCGCCCCCGCGTCCCCTGCGGTCCGCAGCAGGCCCAGTCCGACGGCGACTGCGGTCTTGCCGATCCCCAACGGGCCGGTCACCAGGACGGCCCCGGCTTGTTCGAGCAGCCGCTCCAGCGTGTCGAGGGTCTGATCGCGACCCACCAGGGTGGGCGGCTGAGGAGGCAGGGGCGGCCGGGGGGGCTGCTGCCGCAGCAGTCGGTACCCCTCGTGGCGCACGGTGACCAGGACCTGGGGACGGCTGGGGTCGGTCTCGAGCTTCTTGCGCAGTCGGGAGATGGCCATGTCGACGGCCCGGCTCGGCACGGACTTCCGATGGTCCCAGACCTGGCGCTGCAGCTCCTCCCGCGAGATGCTGCGGTCCGCACGGGCCCCCAGGTACCCGAGCAGCCGGACCTCGAGGGTCGAGAGCGCGGTCTGGGCGCCATCCGGCCCCATCAAGCGCCCGCGATCCAGGTCCACGACCCCCGGCTGCAGTGGGACGAGCCCCAGGGGACTGCCCTGGGCCAGTCGCTCCAGGGCCTCGGCCAGCCCAGCCTCGGTGAGGGCCCGCAGCAGGACCACGGGCTCCAGCCGAGCCCGGTCGTCGGGGGAGGGCCCGTCGGTGTAGACCACGACCCC
>CAZFLE010000293.1:0-3595 GCA_964519895.1 uncultured Enterobacterales bacterium
GACCTGTTGGTGGTGCACGCCACCCACAACCACGAGGCCCCGGACACCCTGGGCATCTGGGGCCAGACCGAGACCCGGTCGGGCCGCAACGACACCTGGCAGGCCGAGATCCGCGACAAGATCCTGGAGAGCGTGACCCTGGCCGTCGCCGACCTGCGCGAGGTCGCCGAGCTCAAGGTGGGGCGGGTCGACGTCCAGCCCTACCACGAGCTCGGGGTGCTCAACCTGCTCCAGGACAAGCGCGATCCGTTCATCGTGGATCACCACATGAACGCCCTCCAGGTCACCGACACCAGCGGCGACACCATCGCGACCATCGGCAATTTCGGCAACCACCCCGAGGCGATGGCCGACGAGAACACGCTGATCACCAGCGACTTCCCCCACGCCTTCCGCGAGACCCTCGAGCAGGGCGTCGCGGTGGGCGACGTCGAGATCCCAGCCTATGGCGGCGTGGCCATCTGGTGGTCCGCGGCGGTGGGGGGCATGATGACCCCCCTCGGCATCACCACCACCGATCTGGATGGCACCGAGTACCGCGAGTACACCTTCGAGAAGACCGACGCCCTCGGCAGGGTCAAGGCCTCCCTGGCCCACGAGGCTCTGGCCCAGGCCACGCCGGCCACGTCGATGGACCTGCAATTCACGACCACCACGATGAAATTCCCGGTGGACAACTACGGCTTCCAGGCCATGTTCCTGTCCGGCATCTTCGACCGGGCCCTCTACGACTACGACAGCAGCCAGATCATCGAAGAGGGCAACGTGCCCAACATCCTCACCGAGCTCGTGCACCTCCAGCTCGGGCCGCTGGAGCTGCTGACCATCCCCGGGGAGCTGCTCCCCGAGCTCGCCATCGGGGGCTACGACGGCTCGAGCATCGGCACCCACGTGGACCCCATCGTGGCGTCGGACAACCCGAACCCACCGGACCTGACCCAGGCGCCCGAGGGCCCGTACCTCAAGGACCGCATGTCCGGTGAGCACAAGTGGTTGCTGGGCCTGGCCAACGACGAGATCGGCTACATCGTGCCGCCCTACAACTTCATCCTGGATGACGTAAACCCCTACTTCGACGAGCCCGAAGGGGATCACTACGAGGAGACGAACTCCCTGGGAATCGACACCGCGCCCCTGCTGGACGCCCGCGTGGCCGAGCTCATGGCGTGGGTCCAGGCGCAGTAGCGGCACAGTAGGCGGTCAGCCCGGCGGCCAGGGCCTGGGCGAAGCCCTGCTGCCAGTCGGGGTCCCGCAGGCGCAGCTCATCGGCCCGGTTCACGATGACGCCGGCCTCGACCAACACGGTCGGCAGGGTCGACGTCCGCAAGACCGCCAGGGTGTCCCGGCGGTAGAGCCCCACGTCGGCATCCAGCAGCTCTCGGTCCTCACCGGGGATCGGTTCGGCGTGGTGCAGGGTCGGCCGGTGTCCCGAAGCGAGGAGCGCGGCGCCCAGGGCCTGACCCAGCTCCCGACTCTGGGGGCCAGCCGGCGCGTCCGGCGCGATCCAGAGGGAGAAGCCGGAGAAGTTGTCGGCGTAGCGACCCGGGCCGTCCGGGTGCCGCCAGTCCTGCAAGTAGTGGGGCTGGACCGAGTCGTGGTGCAGGGACAGCAGGACGGCAGCGCCCCCCTGGGAGGCCCGGCGGGGACGGGCGGTGAGCGAGAGGGCCGCGTCGGCTGCGTCGATGCGAAAGGAGCCGTCGAAGCCCTGGGAGGCGAGCTCTGCGAGCAGCGTGTCGGCCAGGGCCCGGTTGAAGTGGTACTCGCCTTGGCCTCGCGCACTGGTGGCGCCGGGCTTCTCGGGGCTGTGGCCCACGTCGACGGCGACGGGCAGAGAGCCGGGATCGCAGCGCGGCGGGGGCGGGACCACGGCCGCCGGAGCCGCTGGGGGCTCGGGGTCGGCTCCCGGTGCCCCACAGGCGAGCAAGGCCGCCAGAGCGCCGACGAGCGCCGAAGCCACGCCTACTCCAGCTCGGCCAGGCGCTCCCCCATGCGCTTGGCCACGCAGGCATCGTCGGTGCAGGCGTCGCGACTCCGCAGCCAGCGCTTCTGGGCGGCGCGAACCTCGGCAAAGGCGTCCTGGTCCATGCGCCGGCGAGCGTCGCCATAGGACCGGGCGAGCTGGCGATCCAGCCTGGCCAGCTCGGCGCTGCCACAGATGAGCAGCTCGACCCTGGACTCGGCCCTGGTGCAGGGGAAGCTGGGCCGGATGGGCTCGGTGGAGGCCGGGGCCGGAGGGGGCTCGGGGACTGGCTCGGGCTCGGCCTGCGCGGCCGGAACGGAAGGCGCGGCCGGCGCGGGTGGCGGCGATGGGATCGGGTGCGCCGTCGGGGGCACCGAGACGGCCTCGTCGGACTTCAGCGCCGACTGGACGACGAAGAAGCCCCCGACGCCGGCCATCAGCACCAACACCGCCAGGAACCCCAGGATCTTGCCCAGGCTGCTGCCCCCGGCCCGATCCAGCTCATCGTGGGACTCCAGGACGTCGCCCAGCAGATCGCTCTGGGGAAGGTCGGTGTCGTCGTCGGCCTCGAGCCCCAGGGTGACCTGGCCGTCGAACTGGTCCAGGCTCACGTCGTCGCTGTCGTCTTCGTCCTCGTCGTCGTGCGGGGGCTGGGGCGCGGTGGGCTCGGTCGTCCCTGGGGGTTGCCCATACACGAAGGCCTGGGTGTCCCCGGGTCCGTCGTCGAAGCCCGCCGAGTCCAGGTCGGCGGACTCGGGCTCGGTGCCACCGGGCACAGGCGTCTCGTCCACCGCCGCAGGGTCCGTCAAGGCGGCGGACCCGGCGTCCTCGAGCTCGGCCTTGACGAAGATCGCCGTCGGCGCATCGGCGTCGGCCGTGCCCGTCGGGGCGAGGCCGGGCTCCGGTGCCTGGGGCGGCTCGGCAGCCTGTTCCGACGGGAGCGCTGAGACCGCGCCCAGGATCCGCTCTCGGTGACCGGCATCTGTGATGCCCAGGATCTTGAGCCTGGAGTCGGTCAGGGCCTTCAGGCTGTCCACATCGACCACGCCGGCGTGGCGCAGGGCGTGGCGGTACTCCGGGAGTCCGAGCTGCTCGAGCAGGGCGTCAGCGGTCACAAGTGGCCTGGTCCAATCCCCCGAAGTGTCGCATGCAGCGCGATAAGCGGCCGCAGCCGTGAGGATCGCCGCCATGTGGCTCGCCCTGTTGTGCTCCGTCCAAGCCGAGCTTCCGCTCCCCACCTACCCCGAGTGCGGTGAGCCCGATCGCCCGGAGCTGTGCCCGTCCGATCTGGACGGAGACTGGGCGCTCCTCTCCTACGTGCCAGCGGCCTGGCAGGACTCGGTGCGGCCCCGGTTTCGCGACCCCGGTTTCGGAGCCTGGACCTGACGGCGGAGCGGGTGTTGGACCTGGTCGGCGAGGCGCTGCGGGCGCGGCGGAGACGGGGGGCCTGATCATCGGGGCAGAGCCGGCCCAATCTTCCGCCTGCGGGAGCAGAGCGACTGAATTCTTCCGCTTTGACACCCAATTCAGGTCCCAAGGGCGCTGCTGACGCCCTCGCAGCCCCTCGAGCGGGCCTCGGAGGCCCCCAGGCGGAAGAGGGAAGGGGCTCTGCGCCCCAGGGCGTCCGCTCCTAGC
>CAZFLE010000294.1:0-3539 GCA_964519895.1 uncultured Enterobacterales bacterium
CTGGTTGGACATCAGGTCCACCCGGCCCAGGTGGTCGTAGTAGGCCGCGAAGCCGACCTTGACCGGCTCGATGGCCAGCTCGCCGCCCAGGTCGTCGAAGATCGCGTGGGCGTCGAAGTCGCCCCAGATCGCGGTCTTGTCGTGGAAGGGCGCGTCGGCGTGCTTGCGGCCGATGACGATGTTCGTGAAGCCGTGGTTCTGGCGGTAGATGGCGTGCATCACGGCCTCGGCGGGACCGCCGTAGGCCATCTTGATGTCCAGGCCCACCAGGTGGAACACGTCGTTGATGTCGTAGCCGACGTCGTCCCACAGGGCGGCGTCGGAGTCGCCGACGCCCAGGCCGCGGCCGTCGCGCAGGGCCTCGTAGGTCTGCATGCGGATGGCAGCGGTGACGTCGTCGCCCTTGAGCTGACCGACCAGCGGGTTCAGGAACACGCCGGTGAACTTGCCGGAGCGGGTGAGCTGCTCGGCGCCGTAGACCAGGGCGTACTCGTGGGCCCGGTGCAGCGGGTTCCGGGTCTGGAAGGCCAGGGCGGCCTCGTAGCCCTTGTCGGCGATGGTGGCGCGGGTCATGGCCGGGCTCAGGACGTACTCGTCGAAGGCCGGGTCACTGACGCTGGGCAGCGCCATGATGCTGCCGCCGATGAGCTTGGTCCTCGGGTCGTTGGCGACGATGTCGCCACCCGGGTGGTCCATGCGGGTGGTGCCGTAGACCTTTTCCACGTAGCGGGCCTTGTCCCAGTCGTAGATCGACGAGATCTCGATCTTGCCGATGGCCTCGCCAGCGCTGTTCAGGATGGCGGCAGCCCCACCGACCTTCAGGGCCGCGGCCTCGGCGTCGGTGATCGGCAGGATGGCCGGGATGGTCCAGGCGTACTTCTTGCCGTTGCTGGTGATGTTCTTGTCGTCGAGCACCTGGTTGTAGGCGGCCTCGGCCATCGGGCCCGTCAGCGGCGAGCACGTGCCGTCGGCGATGCGGTAGACGAGCGCCAGGTCGGCGTCGGTCACCGAGAAGCTCGGCATGCCCGCGACCTCGGCCAGGAAGGCCTTGCGGTGCTTCAGGGGGATGGTGCGGTCGACGAGCTGGTCGAGACCACCGTGCACGGGGACGAGGGACATGGGACTCTCCTGGAGCGTGTGGCCGGCCCGTTTACCCGCTCAGGGGTGCCCCTCGCAACCCGATGAGGCCGGGATAGGGCCACCCATGGACCGTGACGCCTTCTCTCGGCTCGACCAAGCCCACCTGTGGCACCCCTTCACCCAGCAGTCGGCCTGGGCCACCCAGGAACCCCTCGTCATCGCTGCTGCCCAGGGCTGCGAGCTGATCGGGCTGGACGGACGGCGCTACCTGGACGGGATCGCCAGCCTGTGGGTCGGGATCCATGGCCACGCCCACCCCCGGGTCGACGCAGCGGTGCGGGACCAGCTGGACCGAGTGGCCCACTCGACCATGCTCGGTCTGAGCCACCCGACCGGGATCGCCCTGGCCAAGCGGCTGGCCCAGGTGACCCCCGGAGCCCTGACCCGGACCTTCTTCAGCGACTCGGGGTCCACCGCCGTCGAGATCGCCCTCAAGATGGCCTTCCAGTGGCACCAACAGCGCGGAGACACCAAGCGTGTTCGTTTCGCGTCCCTGTCGAACGCCTACCACGGCGACACCATCGGTGCGGTCTCGGTGGGTGGCATCCCGCTCTTCCACCAGGTCTACGGCCCCCTGCTCTTCGACCGACTCTCCCTGGAGGCCCCCCGCTTTCGCGAGCACGAACAACGGCTGGCCGCCCAGGCGATCGCCCGGCTGGAACAGGCCGGCGACACGCTGGCCGCCATCATCGTGGAGCCCCTGGTCCAGGGCGCCGCGGGCATGCTCATGCACACACCCGCCTACCTGGACCCGGTGCTCCAGGCGGCCCGGGACCTGGGCGCGCTGGTCATCATCGACGAAGTGGCCACCGGTCTGGGCCGGACGGGCACGCTCTTCGCGACCGAGCAGCTGGGGTTCGACCCGGACCTGTTCTGCATCGGCAAGGGCCTGAGCAATGGCTACCTGCCCCTCGCCGCCACCGTCGCCACCGAGGCCGTCTACGAGGGCTTCCTGGGCGCCGCGGACCGCACCTTCTTCCACGGCCACACCTTTACCGGCAATCCCCTGGCCTGTGCCGCCGCCTTGGCTTGCTTGGCCCTGTTCGACGAGGAGCAGACCCTGGCCCACGTCGGCACGCTCATCCCCCACCTGGCCGGCGGCCTCGCTGCCCTGGCCGGCCGACGGCCAGAGGTCTGGCAGGTCCGCAGACACGGCCTCATGACCGGCGTGGCGCTGCGCGCCCCCGACGGCACCGCCTACCCCGCGAACGACCGCGTGGGTCACCGAGTGGCGATGGCTGCCCGCGGCCACGGCGTCGTGTTGCGGCCACTGGGCGACACCATGGTCCTGATGCCGCCCCTCTGCATGACCAAGGCCCAGCTCGAACGGTTGCTGGGGGCCCTGGAGGCCGCCATCATCGAAGTCCTCACGCCCTGAGGCCCGACGAAGAAATTTCTCCGGGCCTGACCGGGTACTAAGATGGCCGCTGTCGTCGACCCGGATTGCGCAATGATGCTGAGGGGCAAGCAGTGGGCCTGGCGGGCGTGCGCCGCGTGGCTGCTGTCCTGCGGCTCGGCGTCGGCCCAGAACCTCGACACACTCACGCTCAGCGGCGACGTCTACGACGACAAGGGCACCTTTCAGGTCCGGAGCCCCTTCGTCGGCGACCCGGACGGCTGGTACCTGGGGGTCGCCGGGTCCTATGCGGACGACCCCGTCGTCATCGAGCTCGAGGACGGCAGCGAACAGGACGTGTTGCAGGTCATGCTGGCCACCCACATCGTCGGTGGGTACACCGTGCTCGGCAAGGTCCGCTTCGACGTCGACGCGCCGCTGTACCCCTACGTCCAGCTGATCGACAACAGCAGCCGAGCGGTCGGCGACCTGCGGATCTCCGCAACGGTGCCTCTGTGGGCCCACGGCCCCAGCGGCACCGGCGTGGCGGTGGTGCCCCACGTGACCGCACCGACCGGCACCCCTGGACTCTTCGTGTCGGACGCCGGCTTCACCGGCGGCCTGACCGGCGTGGCGGGTGGCGCCGTGCTCGGCCTGGGCTGGGCCGCCAACCTGGGACTGGAGTACGCCCCCCAGGCCGCCATCGGGGACGCGACCCAAGGGCTGAACGTGAACGGCGGCGTCAACCTGCACTACCGCTTCAACGACCTGGTCCTCGCCGGGGGCGAGATCGACGCCATCGGCACCCTGGCCGGGGGCCTGGGGCCCTACACCAAGAACCCGGTCGAAGGCCACGTCTACGGCACCCTGCTGCACCCTGCAGGCCTGCGGGTCACGGCGGCCGTCGGCACCGGCCTCATCGCAGGGGTCGGGGCACCGGACTGGCGGGTCGTGCTGGGGCTGGCGTGGGGGGATCCCGGGGCACCGCCAGACCTGGACGGGGACGGGGTCGCCGACGTCGACGACCGCTGCCCGGACCAGGCCGAGGACCTGGACGGATTCG
>CAZFLE010000295.1:0-3529 GCA_964519895.1 uncultured Enterobacterales bacterium
GGCCGCGATGGCCCGGGCCGTGCGCGGGTTGTCGCCGGTGAGCATGATGACCTCGGTGCCCAGGGCCTGGAGCTGGCGGATGGCGCTGGCCGAGTCCGGCTTCACGGTGTCGGCCACCGCCACCACCCCGGCGAGCTCTGTGTCCACGGCCACGAACATCGCGGTCCGGCCCTGGTCTCCCAGGGACTCGATCGTGCCGTCTGCCGGCGTTGGATCGACGCCGATGCGCCCCATCAGCCGACGGTTCCCGATGTGTACGGTGCGGCCTTCGACGACAGCGCGGACCCCGTGTCCGACGATGGCCTCGAAGTCCGACGGCTCGACCAGCGCCAGGTCCTCGTCCCGGGCGCCCTGGACGACCGCCTCTGCGAGGGGGTGCTCGGACGGGCTGTCCGCCGACGCCGCCAGCCCCAGGAGCTCGTCGCGGTCCAGCGCACCCACCGGCACCACGTCCGTCAGGGCCGGCTGGCCGCGGGTCACCGTGCCGGTCTTGTCGAGCACGACCACGTCGAGCTGGGACGCGGTCTGCAGCGCTTCGCCGTTGCGGATGAGCACGCCCCGCTCGGCGGCGCGGCCCACCCCGACCACCAGACTCATCGGTGTGGCCAGGCCCAGGGCGCAGGGGCAGGCGATGACCAGCACCGTGACCGCCGCGATGATCCCGTAGGACAGGGGCATGTCCGCGTTGAACCAGGCCAGGAACGCGACGATCGCGATGATCATGACGGTCGGCGTGAAGACGCCGGCGACCTGGTCCACCACCCGTCCGATGGGGGGCTTGGTGGCCTGGGCTCGCTGGACCATGTCCACGATGCGGGCCAGGGCGGTCTCCTTGCCAACCCCGGTGGCCTGGAAGCGGAAGGCGCCGGTCTTGTTCAGGGTGGCGCCGATGACGCTGTCGCCGACCGTCTTGGACACCGGCATCGACTCGCCGGTGACCATGGACTCGTCCACGGCGCTGCGTCCCTCGGTGATGCGGCCGTCGACGGGGACCTTCTCGCCGGGCCGCACCACGACCACGTCGCCCAGGATGACCTCGTCTACGGGAATCTCGACCTCCTGCCCGTCGCGGATGACCCGGGCCGTCTTGGCTTGGAGCGCCATCAGCTTCCGGATGGCGTCGCTGGTCCGGCCCTTGGCCCGCACCTCGAGGGCCTGGCCCAGCACCACGAGCGCGATGACCACGGCGATCACGTCGAAGAAGGGCTCGGCCAGGCGCGCCTCGGGGAACAGCCCGGGCGCGGCCACGGCCACCGCCGAATACAGGAAGGCCGCCAGGGTCCCGACCCCGATCAGCGTGTTCATGTCGCTCTGCCGGTGCCGGAAGGCCCGCACCATGCCCACGTAGAAGTCCCGACCCGAGTAGGCCATCACCGGGATCACGGCGATCAGCTGGGCCCACCAGGTGGCCCGCATCTGCTCGTGGGTCATCTCGAAGGGCAGCAGCGCCGGGACCATCAGCACGACGATGGGCACGCTGACCACGGCCGCGACGACGAAGCGTCGGAGCAGCGAGCGAACCTCGGCCTCCCGGGCGGCCTGCTCTCGGGCGAACTCGTCTTCGGGCTCCGCTGCAGCCGCTGCGGCTTCGACCACGTCGTAGCCCGCACCCCGGACCGCTTCCGCGAGCCGGTCCAGGGCCGTCGCCGCGGGCACGTAGTCTACGTGGGCCCTGGAACTGCCCAGGTCCACGGTGGCCCGGAGCACCCCGGGCACCCGGCCCAGGGCGGCCTCCAGTCGCGTCACACAGCTCGCGCAGTGCAGGCCCTCCAGCGCCAGGGTCGTGTGGTCCGCCCCGACCCGCAGGCCGTGCTCCCGCAGGGCCGCCACGATGGCGGGCAGGGCGACCTGGGCTGGGCGGTAGCGCACGTGAAGGACCGGTGTGCCGACGACCACGTGCACGCGCTCGACCCCGGCCAGGCCGCTCAGGGCGTGCTCCGCGTGGCCCGGGCAGCTCGCGCACAGCTCCCGGTCGGCCCGGAGCTCGACGGTCATGACCGGGGCGTCGTCGTGGGTGCCGGTGAGGCGTCCCTCGGTGAAAGCCGGCTGGGTGGAATGGCACCGTTCGGCACGGCCCCGTGCCAGGTTTGAATGATTCTCGGCGTCTGACGGAGTCATTGGGCCACCTTCGGGGCCAGGGGCCGGAGCACGGCGATCGCGCAGAGGAAGAGGCAGCTCGCCGCGAAGGGGAGCCGGCCCAGGGTCGGACGGGACGGGCTGACAGACAAGGTGGACCTCCGGTCTCTCGACAGAGCAAGTCCCGTGCCAGATACCCCAGGGGGGTTCGACGTGGTCGGGCTCGCCCAGAATTTAGGATTCTCTGAAAGGGTGCGGAGAATTCTCGATTCCGGGGACGTGATCGGCCGACGGGAGGCTCGGTGGCCCTGGCACGGCTCTTGTAAGGGAAGGGGGCACCCCCATTCCCACGAGGACCCCATGACCCCGTTGCTGTTGACCTTGCTCGCCTGTGGCGACGCCGTGCCGCCGCCCGTCGCCGAAGAGACCCCCGCCGCCGCGGAGGCCGTCGTGGAGAACCCGGTGCAGACCCCGGCCGCGGACCCGGTCGGACAGTGGGCCTGTCCCATGCACCCCGAGGTCACCGCGTCCGCCCCAGGCTCCTGTCCGACCTGTGGCATGGACCTGCAGCCGGTCAAGGGCGAGGGCCAGGACAAGGCCGTCTCCCCTGGCCACGATGGCATGGACCACGGCATGCACGGCGGCGGGGACACCAAGCACGCGGAGCACGGCGCCCACCACGGGGACTGAGTCCGCGCTCTCCATGATCCTCGGGGGCATGGGCCACGAGACCGCCCGGGTGCTGTCCGGCGCCCTAGCGTGCCCGTGGTTGTGGCCGTCGTCGCAAGGGAGGTCAGACTGAGGGCAGCTGAGGGGCTCCCGACAAGGGCCGAACTTGAACTTCGGGTCAGGCACAAGATACCCCGTGGGGGTACCGTCCCACCCGGAGTGCCACCCCTGCGCCGCCCTGTCGCCCTCACGCTGCTGAGCCTGCTCGCCCTGGCGGCCCTGGATCTCTGGGCCGGGACCCGCGCCACGCGCAGGGTCCAGCACGTACGGGCCACAGCGGAAACGGTCTTTGGGGAGCGAGACGGCGTGCCCTACTGGATCACCGACGACGCAGAGCACCACGCCCGGGACTGCCGGGCCGCGCCCGGTGGCCTGACCGTGGCGGCGCTGGGTTCCTCCATCCTCCACGGCAGCGGGCTGAGGTCGGCCGATACGTTTGCGCCGGCCCTGCGAGACCTGCTGCCGGGGCCGCCGGGGTGTGTGCACAACCTGGCCGAGCCAGCCAGCGCCTGGGAGACCCAGCTCGCGCTGGCTCGGGATCGGCAGCCCGAGCTCCAGCCAGACGTGGTGCTGTGGGAGCTGTGGGGCAATTCCCCCAACCACTTCACGAGGGTCGGGGGAGAGGCCTGGAACTTCGGGCCTCTGGCTCCCCCGGAGGGCGGCCCGCCGGCGCCGCTCGACCTGCCGCGATCGCTGACCAGGGCGCTCTTCTCGGTGTCGGGTC
>CAZFLE010000296.1:0-3515 GCA_964519895.1 uncultured Enterobacterales bacterium
AGCGCACGGCGTTGTCGTGGATCGGGGTCATGCCACACCTCCGAGCGCCGCGGCGCCGTAGTCCTCCATCGCCACTTGGGCCGCCTGGGCGTCTCCAGAGCGCAGCGCGGCGATGGTGCGCCGGTGGGGCTCGGTGTCGAAGCCACCCACGTAGAGTCCGGCGAACAGGGCCCGGTTGCCGTCGTAGACCCGCTTGATCCCGTTGACCAGCAGGCCGAGCACCCGGTTTCCGCTCAAGGTCACGAGAGCCTCGAAGAAGGCGAAGTCCAGCTCCTGGATGGCCTGGGGTTCGGTGCTCGCGTCGATGGCATCGACCAGCCGCCCCAGCTCGTCGGCCTGGACCGGCGAGGTCCGGGTGGCGGCCCGGGCTGCGGTGAAGCCCAGCAGCGTGCGCCGCAGGTCCATCAGGTCCCGGACCATCTCCGGGTCCAGCCGCCCCCCGGGTGCGATCAGGAACGGCAGGATCGACAGTCCCGCCGTGGTCAGGAAGTCCGTGACCCGGGTCCCACCGCCATGGCGCACCTCGACCAGGCCCTGGGCCTCGAGCCGCAGCATCGCCTCGCGCACGCTCGACCGATTCACCGCGAACTGCTCAGCCAGGTCTCGCTCGGAAGGCAGGGACTGGCCCGGGTCAAAGGAACCGCCCAGGATGGCCTCGCGGATGGACTCGGCGATCTGCTCGGCCACCTTCTGCTTGCGCACCGGCTTGAACGGCATCAGGCGCTCCCTTCCAGGACCCGGTCCTGGCGCGGCCGGGCGCGACCGCGAGGGGTCTGGCCGGGCTTGTTGTAGGGCTGGCCGAACACCGTGGACAGGGCCCGACGGGTGCGCCAGCTGAAGTAGGCGTGGTTGAAGCTGATGACCTGGCTGGGGTCGAAGTAGGGGTTCTTCAGTCCCCCGAGCTTCACCAGGATCAGCACCTGCTCCGCCACCGAGACCGGGCACCCGGGAATCCGGATGACCTGGCGGTTGCGGTCCCGGAACATCCGGGCCGTGACCATCAGCATCTTCTTGTAGATGTCGTCGGCGGTGGCGTCCAGGGCGTCCATGCCCGTGCGGTCCCGGTAGCGGCTCTCCACCCGGACCGGCTTGCCGCCGATGTTCCCGTGGAACTGAGCGCAGTCCCCCAGGAACACGACCCGCTCTCCCTCTCGGGCGTCGATCGGGCCGTCGTGCCGGCCGAAGACCACGTGCAGCGGCGGCAGCTTCTCGTCGGTGTTCTCGTCGAAGAGGCGCAGGATCTCGATGGCCTCTTCCAGGGCGCCGGGGCAGCCGCCCCAGCAGTAGTCCACCTCGTCGCCCGGCGGCTTGCCGCCGTAGGCCTTGATCGACGTGCCCTGGAAGTAGTCCTCGACCCGGATCAGGCCCACCTGGAAGCCCTGGGCCCGTTCCCGGGCCTCGGCCAGGGACACGTCTCCTTCGAGGGTGATCTTCGCCAGCTCCACCGGCCCGAAGCCCCGCTCGTGGGCCAGCCGGATGTGTGGGACCTCCAGCGGATCCTGGCCGATGATCAGACAGCAGATCGCGTCCAGGGCCACCTGGTTGTTGCCCATGATCACCAGGCCCAGGTCGAAGGGCAGCGGCGTGAGCATCCGGCCCTCGCCGGCCGTGATCGCGTCGACCGCCACGAACTGGGGCTGCACGATGTACTGCAGGTCGGCCACCTTGCGATCGAGCCGGTGGTCGTGGTCCACGAGCCGGTGCCGGTCGTCTTGGATGCCGATGTAGTTCTTCATCGAGAACGTCACCGTGGTCCAGGGATGGGCCTTGAACTTGGGGCAGTTCACGAAGAAGTCGGCGCTGGCGACGGGCTCGGGGGTGAAGACCCGGTCGCGCATCCGGTCACCGTGGCGGTAGCGGACCTCGACCTGGCTGCACTCGTCGAAGTGGTGCATCTCCACGCCGCCGACGCGGTCGGCCATCGGGTAGTAGCCGGCCTCGCGAAAGGACATGCGGGTGGGCACGGTGATGCCACAGCGCTCGCCGACCGCCAGCTCGTCGATGTCCTGGCCCCGGTCCCGGAGCGCCCGCAGCACGCCCTCGACGAACTCGGGCCGCGTGTAGGCGTGGGGGAAGAAGCGCCCCGCGGCCACCACGTTGGGCTTGACCAGAGTCTTGCCGCTCGGGGTGAGCTGCAGGCTGTCCAGGCCCTCGCGCACCAGCCGGCGGATGTGCTCCGGGTCGTACTCGGGGCACGCCCTCAGGATGACGGTCGGGTCGGTGCGGGGTGCCATTGAGGTCCGGTGGTCCAGTGGTCCGACCACTTCTTAGCCCGGCCAGACTGGACCGGCGACCGGCAGGGCACAATGGGCCATGGCATGGATCTGCTTTCTCTGGTGCGCCTGTGTGGACCGCGGCACCCTCGACTCCCAGGACAGCGCGACGTCTGCGCCAGTCCAGACCGGTCGCTACGACACACACATGCACGTGCGCAGCGGGGGCACGGACACCTTGCTCGCGATGATGGACGACGCCGACGTGGACCGGGTCTTGTTGACCAACGTGCCCGAGACGAACCTGGCCACGCCGGGCAACAGCTTCTGCGAGAGCCACGGGCTGGGGGAGCTCGGAGACGACCAGCGGCTGCTGGAGGCCGCCTGGCAGGACCACCCCGACAGGCTCGGCCTTCTGGCCGGGGGTGGGTCCCTGGGCCCTCTGATCCAGTGCACCGACCCCGATCGGTCTGACGACGTGATCGACGCCTTCCGCGACCGGGCTCAGACCCTGATCGACACGCCGGGCTTCGCCGGCTTCGGCGAGATGATCTCGCTGCACCTGTGCATGAGCGACACCCACTCCTACCAGGTCGCGCTGGCGGACCATCCGCTGTTCATCGAGCTCGGTCACCTCGCTGCAGCGGCGGGCGTGCCCATCGATCTGCACATGGAGGCCGTGCCCGAAGGGGGCCTGGACGACCCCGAGCTCCTGGCAGGGCTCAACGACCGGTGTGCGCTGAACCCCGACGACGTCCTGCCGGCCACGATCCCGCCGTTGTTGGCGCTGTTGGAGCAGACCGGTGCCACCGTGGTCTGGCAGCACATCGGCTGGGACAACACCGGCTCGTTGACCCCGGACGTGCTCCGCCAGGTGCTGGCGGACTGCGACGCCCAAGCGGGTGCCGGGGCTTGTCCCCTGGCCTTTGGCCTGCGCGTAGCCCCCGACCCGGGTCACAACCCCCTGGTCGTCTTCGAGGACGGGGAGCCCACGACGCGTCTGAAGGCCGAGTGGGCGTCGTTGATCGCGGAGTACCCGGATCGCTTCACCCTGGGAGCCGACGAGTTCGTGGGCAACGGGGACCTGCCTGCGGCCTTCTCCAACACCTGGGCGCTCCTCGGTGAGCTGGACGAGGCCACGGCCGCTGCCGTGGGTGGCGGGAACGCGGCCCGCATCTATGGGCTGTAGGCGCGGCTGCCCGACATTGCCCTTTCCAAGCTCGGCCGGTCCGGGGTCCAATCCGTCATGTTCTTGATGCTCTCGACGTTGTTGGCCTGTGGCGAGAAGTTCGACTTCGGCGA
>CAZFLE010000297.1:0-3230 GCA_964519895.1 uncultured Enterobacterales bacterium
CCGCACTCGTCGGGGCTGTGGGCACTATGGGCAGGCCCGCAGGGGCTGTCCAAGCGGCTGTGGGCAAGCCGTCAGGCTTGTCCAAGAGGGCTGTGGGCAGGTTGTGGGCGACGCAGTCGTCCATGGCCTGTCCATGGCCCTCGGCAGGCGCGGTGGTGTCCATGGCCCTCGTGGTCACTGCCGCTGTCCGGACCGGGCCGCCTTGGCGTGTTCGGCACGCACGCTGGGGCCGGTCAGCTCCAGGATCACGGAGTGGTGGACCAGCCTGTCGATCGCGCAGGCCGTCGTCATCGGGTCCTTGAAGATCCGGTCCCACTCCGAGAACACCAGGTTGCTGGTGATCACGACGCTCCTGCGCTCGTACCGCTCGGCGAGGAAGGTGAACAAGACCTCCATCTCCTCGCGGTCCTGCTGGACGTAGCCGAGGTCGTCCAGGATGACGGCGTCGAACCGGTCCAGGCGCTTCAGTAGCTTCTCCAGGGCCAGCTCCCGCTTCGCCAGCAGCAGACGCTGGACCAGCTGGTAGGTGGGCGTGAACAGGACCCTGTGTCCCCGGCGGATCAGCTCGTGGCCGATGGCGCAGCAGAGGTGGCTCTTGCCACGGCCGGGCAGGCCGAAGGCCAGGACGTTCTCCGCCCGGTGGATGAAGCCGCCCTCGCACAGGGCGGGCACACGCTTACGGACCTTGGGCGGCAGACGGCTCAGGTCCAGGGTGGCGAGGGTCTTCTCCAAGGGCAGCGCCGAGGCCTTCAAGGCCCGCTGGATCCGTCGGTCTCGCCGCTCACGCAGCTCGTACTCGGCGAGGGCGTGCAGGTACTGGCCGTAGGCGGTCCCGTCCTTCTCCGCCTGGACCGCGAGGTCGGCGTAGTGGTCCAGGAAGCCCGGCAGCTTCAGGGCCTTCAGCAGGACGCGCAGGCTGTCCTCGAGGCTCGGGGGTGACGTGCTCACAGGGCCACCTCCTGGCCGATCAGGGCGTCGTAGCTGGTCAGGTCGGGCACGTAGGCCTTCAGCTCCGGGACCTCCGGCGTGCGCGGGCACACCAGGGCCTTGACCTCCTCGGGCAGGGGGGCCTGGCCGGCCTCCAGCAGGCAGTCCAGCGCCGCCTCGACCTCGGACTCCATCGTCGAGGCCGCCAGGAGCAACACCCGCAGGTACGCGATGTCCGCCTTCCGTGGGCTCAGGGCCTCGGTGAGCGCGTCGTAGGTCCGCCGGAACGCCAGGGTCGGGAACAACTCCTCCCGGTAGCGGTAGCGGGCGAAGGCCCCGGGCTTCCTCACCAGCGACCAGATGATGTGGCGGTAGTCCACCCGGTGACCGTTGCGGCCCAGCAGGCGCTCGGTCGTCAGCTGCAGGACGCCTCGGTATCGGACCTCGATGCGGTCCTCGTAGACCCGGACCACGACCTCCTCACCGATCAGGCGGGACGGCACCGAGTAGGTGTTCTTCTTCACCCGGATCGTGCTCCAGGTCGTGACCCTGACCCGCTCCGTGGTGAAGGCCGGCACCCGGCTCGCCGTGAGTGGCTCCATCACCGCGAGCTCCTCCTGCAGCTTCGTCTCCCGCAGGCCGTTGGCCTTGACCAGCACCTGGGAGAGCCAGGCCTGGTAGGCCTCCAGCGACGGGAAGTCCCGACTGCCCCGCAGCAGCAGGTGCTGCTCCAGCCGCCTCTTCAGCGCCCCGTTGGCCGCCTCGATGTCCCCGTTCTGCTCCTTCTTGCCCACCCCGATCGTCCGGGGCTTCATGCCCAGGTGGCTGATGAAGTCCTCGTAGGCCTTGTTGAAGCCTCGCTTCCCGCCGGGCACGTCGTGGGTGGCCGCCGTCGAGTTGTCCGTCTGGTGCCACTCCGGCCGCCGTCCCAGCCGGAACAGCGCCTCCTGGACCCCGCACTTCAGCGCCGCCATCGACTCCGAGCGACACACCGTCGCCCAGGACCAGTTCGAGTACGGCAGCACCACGTGGCAGAGCATGTGCGGGAACGGCACCCCCGCCAGCGTGATGCCCAGCTCCGTCGCCCAGGTGAAGTCGGTCTGCGCCGCCTCTCCCGGCCGATGGACCTGCGCGAAGAACACCTCCTTGTCCGGGCCCTGGAGCGCCCGCCAGTGCCGCACACGGCGCTGCAGCGTCCTGAGCTGACCCGGCTCGTAGCGGCCCGGGCGACGACCCATCAGGTCCTCGAACAGCGCCTTGGCCTCCAGCTCCGGGGCGGCCTCCAGCATCGCCACGATGCCGGCCCAGTCCTCCGAGAAGGAGTCCGCACGCGTCCTCCAGGTCCGAGGCTTCTTCAGCTCCGACGGGAACTTCCCCGCCTCCAGGTACTTCCCAGCCGTCTTGCGATCCATGCCTGCGCGGAGCGCTGCCACGCCCACACCGGCACCCTTGTCGACTTCACTCATCAGCTTCCTCACCTGCGCGTCTGACACCACCTGCTGCACCCTCCGAGCGTGGACCGCTCGACGGCTACCGGGGCGGCGATCAGGGCGCCTCAGGATGGGGAAAAGTAGTTGTCGTCATGGGGGAGAAGTAATTGTCGTTGCGCACGGGTGGCTTGCGCCCGCCCCAGAGTGGCGCACCACACCGGAGGCAGCGCCGCCCGTCCGACGCGGGCCAGCCACAGCTCGCGCAGCTCACTGCTCGGCCCCGGAGCTCACCGGGACGTACCGCCCCTGGAGCCAGTCCGCGATCTCGACGAGGTCGAAGCGCACCAAGCGCGGCCCGATGCGGAAGTGCGGGATCTGCCCGCGAGCGACCATGCTGTACAAGGTGCCGCGCGAAATCCCGAGCATCCCCGAGAGCTCGGAGTACCCAACATACCTGCGCTCACCGACCTGAAGTGAGGTGTCCATTCCACTACCTTTGCTGGGGGCTCTTCCCGTCAGGCTCCTTGAAACGAGGTTCAGGTCGGTGACAGCAGCCTACGGCGGCACGAGCAGCACCGCAACAAGAAAACTCAGCAAAATCAGACAGTTCGAGTACCGTGATACGGGTTCTGGTACCCCGATACACGACTCTGGCGCCCCGCCCGCCCCGCTGGCACCATCCTGGCACCCTCACCCGATCCCACCCCGCAAGCCCAGCAAGCCCCACAAGCCCAACCCGCTGAAATCACAGCCCCAGCAAGCCCCTCAAGCCGATCCTGTCGAACTTCTAAGCCGACGGTCCCAGGTTCGAGTCCTGGCGGGGGTGCCTTTGAGGTCTGTGGGAATTGGGGCCACAGCACCCCGGGGGTCCGC
>CAZFLE010000298.1:0-3229 GCA_964519895.1 uncultured Enterobacterales bacterium
TCTAGGATGTCGCAGGCAAAGCCACTGCCCTCGACCGCGTCGAGGGTCTCGGACTCTTCGTCAGCCGCGACCACGGCTGTGCCCGCGGCGAGGACAAGGGACAGGCCCAAGACGCCCGCAGCGACGTGACTTGGGGGGGGGAGCGCATGGAAGGCCTCACTGGCAGCTCTGGAACGCCGAGCTACACCGATGGTGCCACAGCATCGTCTCGGCCCGGCGGCATCCTTCAGCGCGCACAGGCCTTCATCACCTCAACATCCAACCGCTCCCAGGCCTGCGCATCGCCCCAGCTCTCCTGGAGCGCCCGGTGCGCCTCCCAGGCCGCGTCACAGGCCCGTTGCTCCAGCAACCACGTCACCGCGGTCGACATCAGCCGCCAGTCCCCGCTGTGGCCCTCCAGGCTGGCCAGCACCTGCGCCACCGCGTCCTGGGGCACGACCTCCGGGTGGGCAGCCCACAGGGCAAAGCGGTCCTTGGCCGCCTGGGCCGCCACCCTGGGTGATCCGGCCAACCCCGCCAGGAGCGCGTCAGCCTCGGCCAGGCGTCCGAGCCCGTGCTGCTGCTCGGCCCACGCCAGGGACGCCCGGCCCCGCCCGCTGGCCTCGAATGCCACCCGGGCGACCCGGGCGGCGTCGGACTCCTGGGGCTGGGCAGAGTCCAGGATCGCCTGGAGTGTCGGCGCTCGGCGCCCCAGCTCCCCGTCAGCCCGCACCTGGACCAGCGTGCCCACTCGCCACAGGGTGTGGCCGGTCTGGCGCCGGTGCTCCACCACCTCGGCCAGCGGGCGTCCGTCGGCACGGGTCAGGCGCCCTCGCCAGGACGTCCAGTCAGGACCGAGGACCGGCGGCGCCGGCAGCACCTGAAGAGGACCATCGCTTCGACGCCCCCAGGCCACGTCGACCGGATCTGCGCTGCGCTCCCCGAGCTCTCGCAGCGTCGCGAACACCCCCTCCCTGGAATTCTCGGACGTGGTCCAGCCCCGGGCCCCCCCGATGGACGCCGTGCGATCGGCCATCTGGGCGGGCACCTCCAGGGTCCAGCCGTCCACCTGGACCGACCGGGCCTCACCGAGGAGCAGGGTGGGAAAGCGGTAGAGCGTCTGAGCGGCGACGAACGGCACAACCACCAGCGCCAGAGCAACCGCCGCATTCAGCCGAGCCTGGCCTCGCCTCCGCGCCCGGGCCACCATCGACTCGGGCCGCACCGCAAAGGTAGCCAGCGCACCCCCCAGGAAGCCAAAGGCGTGCCCGGTGTGGCTGATGCCCTCCTGGCCCACCGACCCGATCACCAGCACAACGAACAACACGATGGCCCCGAAGCCATAGAAGCGCCGATCCCGCGCCGGGAGCTGGTCGTCCAGCCGCAGGCCGACCACCAGCATCGACGCCCAGAGTCCGTACCCCAGCACCGACGACCCCATCACCGGCACGGTCTCCAGCAGCGCGATCGCGAGGGTGCCCGCGACCACGGACGAGACCGCCACCACCAGGGTCGCCCCGGCTCCCAGGGCCCGCTCCACGCGGAAGCCGGCGTACCCGATCACCGCCAGGTTCGGGAACAGGTGGCCCGGCCCACCGTGGGTCAGCTGGGAGGTGAAGGCTGTGGCCCACCGCCCCTCGAACACCAGGGCATCCAAGCCGGTGAGACCGCCTGAGAAGAACTCGCGCAGCGCCAGACCGGGCGCCCCCAGGCTCGGTGCAAACAGGGTGGCGAAGCCCTGGAGCACCCCGCACACCAGGATCAGCACCGAGAGGACCGTGCTGACCCAGGGCCAGGGCCCCGTGCGCAGCTGCGCGGACAGGCGTGCCCTGGGCGCATCGAGGGCTTCGGCGAGCTCGGGGATCTCGCCCACCCTGCGCCAGTCCTGTCCGGTCCATGGCGGGTGGTGGACCCGGGCCACCGAAGGCACCAGGCCTGCCCGGACGTCTTCCTCCAGGTCCAGGACCTGGACTTCCAGCTCCTCGCCACGAATCCGCAGGCGTGCAGTCACCCGTGCAGTCTGGCATCCCCGGACTGGGACCAGGCCCTCTCAGGGTTCCTGCTGCCCCCTGGCCTCCCCGACAGCCGCGAGGGCGAGCCCACGGGGCAGTGACAGGGGGAGCGCCATGCGGTCGCAGCGGCCGATCGCGGTCCGGACAGGCAGGTGCAACAGCGCCGCCCGTGCCCCGAGGGAGTCTCGGGCCAGATCCGCGAGGGCCGACCGAGCCTCGCCGCCGTCGTCCTGGGGGCCGGCCATCAACAAGGCGAAGCGGCTGCCCACCGCAGGGGGCCGCCGAGACAGTGCGACCCGCCCCTCACCAGGCGCCAGGGCGTCGCCAGCCTCGACCACCACGTCCAGATCCAGTCTGGCGCCGCGGAGCCCGACGGCCACCACCGCGGGCACGTCGGGGGGTGCGTCCAGGCCGACCCGGCCCGCCAGCAGACCGCCGACGATGGACACGGACGGGGGCAGCGCTGTCGCCAGCCCCGAGGCCACCGCGGCGCCCTCCAGACCGGCGCTCCCCCCAAAGACGAACACGTGCCGCAGATCCTCGTGGGCCAACGCCAGGCCCAGGTCACGGCTTATGTCGGCACCGGTCGTGTGCGGCGCGACCTGGCGCAGCACGACCTGGGCCGTGCAGCGCTCGAAGGAGACGGCGACCGCCGAGAGCTCGTCGTCGTCGTCATCGGTCCGAGGGCGGGAGCAGCTGACCAGGCGGGCGTGGGGGTAGGCCCGCCGCAGGTCTCCGAAGACGTCCGGGCTGCCCAGAGCCTGTGCAGTGCCGACCGCGAGCACCAGATCCGCCGCACCGCCCAAGCCCGGGCTGGCGTCCACGGACCAGAGCCCGTCGGCGAGTCTGCGTTGCTCGATTCGCAAGGATGTCCCCTCTGTCAGCCACCGGCCCCCCTTGCGATCACCCAGGGCCGGCGCCCGGTGGTGCGTGATCCCAGCTTACAGCGCAGAAGTTCTGCGTCCGCAAGAAAAATCTTCGTCGAGTCAGACCTCCAACAGGATGCGCTCTGGGGCTTCCACCAGCTCCTTGATGCGCTTCAGGAAGCTCACAGCCTCGCGGCCATCGATGATGCGGTGGTCGTAGGACAGGGCCAGGTACATCATCGGTCGCACACAGATCTGACCGTCCACCACCACCGCCCGGTCCTGGATGGCGTGCATGCCCAGGATCGCGACCTGGGGCAGGTTCAGGATCGGCGTCGACATCATCGAGCCGAACACGCCCCCGTTGGAGAT
>CAZFLE010000299.1:0-1644 GCA_964519895.1 uncultured Enterobacterales bacterium
CTGTCCCATCCCACGCCCCCATCCCGCCTGAGGCCCTCTCTGTCTCACCGCGCCCACCCACATCCCATTGCGTTCTCCCGGTAGACCCCCTGGGATTGACAGCGCCGCCCGCAGGAGCGTAGCGACGAGGACGGCGCTCCTGTAGACGACCGGGGTGTCGCCCAGGCCCGCCATCTTCGCCACCAGCTCCTCGCTCTGTCTCGAGCCCCGAGGCTGGGTCTTCAGGTGCCAGCGCCCGGGCCCTGACTGGCACGGCCACGGCTACACCACCAAGACCCTGTCGATCCTGCACCAGGGCCGCCTCGTGAACCTCGAGGTCCACAAGCAGCGCTGGCGCGACACCGCGGGTGGCGACACCGTGCACGACCGCCCGCCCAGGGACCTCTGCTGGGCCCGCTACGGCCTGGTCGTCGTCTTCCGGGCGATCTGGGCCTGGATGAATGCCCCTCGGGGCCTGCACCACGTCGACTGGCCCTGGGAACCGGAGCGGCCTGACCGGCGCACGGTCCAGCGCTGGCTCGCCCGGCTCTTGACCGAGGCGCTGGCCTGGCAGGTCGCCATCCGGGACGTCGTGGTCGACCACCTCGCGCCGAGACCGTTGAAGGAGTGGTACCCGACGGGGTTGCCCCCGCCGGGTGGGTTGGTGCGTTGGGCCAGGGAGACCGTTCAAGCCGGACAGCTCAGCAACGGACTCAGCCTGCTCGAAAACAGCGCACCGCTCATGAACATCTCACGGACCCAGCTCCTGGTCGAGGCGCGACGGAGATTCGAGGCCCGGCAACAGCACTGACGTTCCACCCCTCGAACCGGGAGGGCCCGGACGGATCCGCGCAGTCAGGGCGACCGCAGGCTCCACCTCGCTGTCCAACAGAGCGTGTCGTCGAGAAGATCCCCGAGGCCCTCCAGGGTGCACCTCCCCAACCCGGAGGACGTGATGTTGCCCCCCACTCCCATGGCGCTGCTGCGCTTCTCGGCGATCAGCGCCTACCTCGCAGAGGACCCGCCGCGCGGTCAGCGCGGCGCCCTGCTGGACAAGCTGGCGTCGAAGACCTGGACCTTGCCCGATGGCCGCCAGGTCCACTTCGCCGCTGAGACCCTGCGCACCTGGGTCCGCCGCTACCGGCTCGGTGGCCTCGACGCCCTGGCCGACAAGCCCCTCGCCACCAAGGGCGTGCAGGTCCTGACCCCGGAGCAGATCACGCTGCTGTGCGACCTGAAGAAGGAGGTCCCGGAGCGGTCCCTGGACCGCATCCTGCAGATCCTCGCCGACATGGCCCTGGTCGAGCCCGGTGTCGTGACCCGCAGCACCCTGCACCGGGCCCTGAAGGCCCACGGGCTGTCCGGGAGGCCGAAGCCCCAGACCAGCGACAGCGACCTGGACCGCTACGAGGCCGACCTTCCGAACGACCTCTGGCAGTCCGACATGCTGGTGGGGCCCTGGCTGCCGGACCCCGCCAAGCCCGGCAAGCTGCGCCGAGCGTACCTCTACGCCTTCATCGACGACCACAGCCGCCTGCTGCTGTCTGGACGTTTCTCCTTCAAGGGAGACCTGCCCGCCCTGGAGCTGGTCTTCCGCCAGGCCGTGCGCCGGCACGGGCTGCCCCGGAAGGTGTACTACGACAACGGCGCGACGTATCGCAGCAA
>CAZFLE010000299.1:1744-3145 GCA_964519895.1 uncultured Enterobacterales bacterium
CAACAACCCCAGCCCGAGGCCAAGCCGACCGCGGACTGGCTCGGTCACCTGGTCGCCGAGCGCGGTCAGGTCCTCGACCTCGACCCGGAGAGGGAGCTGAAGGCGGAGCTGGAGCGCCGACGGTTGCTGGACGAGGCCGTCGTCGACGCCCTGCGCAGCCGGCTCGACGCCGACGTGTTCGACGAGGCCGTGGTGTTCGGCTGGCTGGAGCGCTTCGGGCCGCTGGACACCGAGCCCGTCGTCGACCTGCTGGACTTCGCCCTGCCCTCCATGGGCACCAGCCTGCACGTCCAGGAGTACCTGGACATGCTCCACGCCGCCCTGCTGCAGGGAGGGGAGGCATGAACACCCCCACCGTGCCCGTGGCCCACCAGCAGCGCCTCAAGGGCCACTTCGGCCTGGCTGGACTGCCCTTTCGCAAGAACGTCGGCGCTCACCAGATGTTCGACTCCCAGAGCCAACGAGAGCTGCTCCACGGCCTCCGACTCTGGACGGAGGTCGAGGGCCTGGCCCTGGTCACCGGGCCGAGCGGTGCCGGCAAGTCCATCACCCTCCGTCGGTTCGTCCGCGAGCTGCCCCAGGACCGCTACGCCATCTTCCGGTTCGGCCAGATCCCCACCACCCCGGCCGGCTTCCTGCGGTCGCTGTGTCGCCGCCTGGGACTGCGTGCCCGGCAGCACACCGTGGACATGTTCGACGACGCCCAGCGCTGCCTGGACACCTGGCGGGATCAGCACGGCACCCACCCCGTCCTGGTGCTGGACGATGCGGAGGGCATGACGACCGCGGCGTTGGACCTGGTCCGGCGTCTCACGGCGAACGACATGGATGCCGAGACCCGGTTCAGCGTCCTGCTGGCGAGCACCGAGCGGCTGCTGACCACGCTGCGGGAGCCGGTCCTGGGGCCCCTGGCGACCCGCTTCACCTTCGTCGCCGCCCTGCGCCCCTTCAGCATCGAGGACACGCGGAACTACGTGCGCTTCCACCTGGAGCAGGCTGGCGCCCGGGACGAGGTCTTCTCGGCCGACGCAGTGACAGCGCTGTTCCACGCCTCCAAGGGCGTGCCGCGCTCGATCAACCAGGTGGCGCTGCAGGCCCTGATCGCGGCCGCCGTCCAGGGCCTGGACAAGATCGACGGACAGCGCATGAAGCGAGTCCTGCACGCCCACCCGCTGTACCGGACCGGCGGCAAGATCGGCTGAGAACGACCGGCCTGGGACACGGGGGAGACCGCGTCCCAGGCCTGGGGGACCGATCCGCGGCGCTGTCGGGACCCAGGTCGGCACTACGTCCCAGGCTGGCGGCACTGTTGGGCTGGGACACCGTGAAAGGCGTCATCCCGCGACGGCGACCGGGAAGATTGGTTGGGATGCGACTGGGCGAATTCGGTGGGACAAGACA
>CAZFLE010000300.1:0-3025 GCA_964519895.1 uncultured Enterobacterales bacterium
GGGTTGGTCGTCCTGGCCTTCCTCCTCCTGTTCGCCTTCAACATCGTCAGCGGCGTGCGCAACTTCGACACGACCGTCCTGATGACCAGGATCCAGGAATCGGCGACCACGACCGTCTGGCCGCTGGTCTCCCGGGAGCTGGACTCCGTCGCCAAGGACGCTGTCCCCGCCATCCAAGAAGCCTTCGAGGCCGAGGCCGAGTCCCTGCTGCCGGCCCTCAATGAGAAGATCGTGACCGAGAGCGAGGTCTTCCAGAACAACGTGAACAAGAAGATCACGGAGTCCCTGGACGCCCAGTTCCTGTCGGCCGCGAACGCGCACAAGGACACGCTCAAGGAGCAGCTGCCTCAGTTCAGCTCCGACGCGGAAGCCTACGACGCGCTCATGAAGAAGCTGCACGCCCACGCCCAGGGCTGGGCCCAGGGCCACCTGGACTCCACCTTCAAGGAACACATCAACGTGCTCCAGTCGATCAACGAGTCCTTCCGCAAGCTCCAAGCCCAGGCACACGGGGCCTCCGCCGAAGACGGTGACCCGGCCGTCGACGACGTGATGATGCTCTTCATGGACATCGTCAACACCCGCATGAACGAGGAGGGCTGAGTCATGAGTGCTGATGCCATCAAGGAAATCGAAGGCCTCCTCGAAGCCGAGCTCCAGAACGTCCGCGAACAGAACATGCGCACCCTGATGTTGGGTGTGGCCATGGCCCTGTTGGTCGGCGTCTACCTGGCTTGGGCCGCATCCCAGGTCAACAAGGTCATGGACCCCGAGGGCATCGCCATGGCCGCCACCGGTGTGGCCGTCGAGGCCGTGCCCGAGGCCGCAAATAGCCTGCGTGCCCTGGTCGTCGACGGCGCTCCCGAGCTCGCCGAGGCCGCATCCCAGAGCATCGTCCAGATGATCCCGACCTACCGCCAGGTCATGGAAGACGAGCTCGCACCCATCGTCGACGAGGTCACCAGCATCCTGACCAACACCGCCGTGGAAGCGATGGTCGAGGCCGCCAAGAGCGGCGCAGTCGACGAGGGCATGGCGATGGAAGACGCCGCAGCCGCGGTCATGACGCGCATGGACGCCCTGTTCGCGGAGGGCCTGAACGAGCCGATGGAAGAAGACGGGCCCAGCCCCCAGGACGCCATCAACGCCTCGCTCAAGCAGCTCAAGACCATCGACCGCGGCCTGGCCAAGCACGCCCGTGGCACCGGTGACGCCCAGGAGCGCGAGCTGCTCCTGGCCTGGATCGGTCTGTTGGGCCAGCTCGACAGCGAAGCCCAGGTGGCGGCTGCCGAGACCCACGCCACAGGCGCCGACGTCAAGGACTAGCCCAGGCTGTCCGACAGCACGCGAGGGGCGGCCACCGGCCGCCCCTCTTGGGTTAAGCCGCCCCTCTTGGGTCAAGTAGGGCCCCCCTGCACGGTGGACCGATGCTCCCGCTGCTCGTCGCGCTGCTGACTGCCTCTCCGGCCCAGGCCAAGAAGATCCAGGTTCCAGGCCTGGGCCTCAAGGTCACGATTCCCGAGGCAGAGGACCCCGCGCTTCCGCCACCGTGGAAGCACTCCAAGGGCGACAGCACGTCGGACATTCGCCTGTCGATGCGCAACGCAGCGGCCTTCACCGACGTGGCCTTCATGGCGACGGCGTTCCAGCCCAACCTCGAGGCGGTCCGACCCAACCTGCAGCCGTACCTGCGCAAGGTGATCGACGAGGACCTGAAGTACGAGGCTGGAGAGCTGGTGTCCCTGGACCACGAAGTGCTCGGCCAGGTGCTCACACTGCCGCTCACCGTGCACGACGCCTTCATGGAGCAGGACCTGTGGTCCGAGCTGGCGGTGTTCGCGATCGAGAGCCACGGCGTGATCGCCATGGCCACGTCGTCCATGAGCCCAGAGATGGCCCACGAGCAGCTCGCGGCCGCCCTGGCCCTACTCGACGTCACCCGCCCGCCGGTGCCTGTCGCCGACCTTCCGACGGGGCGGATCGAGGCCCCGGCCGGCTACGCCCTCGATCTGCCCACCGGGTGGCGCGCGCTGACCCCGCTCGAGGCCCGAGGCCTGTCCACCGCTCGCATCGCCGGCGAGGGTCCGTTCTCGGGTCAGCTCGCGAACCTGTTCATCGTCGACGACTCCCAGCTCGAGGGCTTGGTCTTCCAGTGCGAAGCCATGGCCGACGCCACCCTCGAGGTGGTGGACCCCGCCAAGTCCCCGATGGCTGGTGAGAACTTCCTGACCTATGCCCGCGTGATGCTCCGCGGAGGCAGGGTGCGCATCGCGAGCGGCGTCGACGAGCTCTTCGTGGACTCCCTGAGCGAGCTGCCCGTGCACCCAAAGGACGACGGCCGGCTGGAGTTCATCCCGCTCGAGACACGCGACGCCTACCTGTGGCGGGTCAAGGGCACCCTGTTCGAAGAGCCCGCCGAGGCCGCCTTCTTCTACACCACCTGGGACGACGTCGGCCTGAGCTGCCTCTCCATCGCCGAAGCCGGCGAGGAAGGCCGCCTGGGCACCTTCGACAGCGCCATTCGCGCCGCGTCGGTGGTCGACGGTGAGCTCCACCCGGCCCACCTGTCCATGAAGGCGCGCTACGTGCGGTGGTGGTTCACGAGCCACCCGGCCCTGCAGCTGTACTGGCTTCCCCTCCCCCTGCTGCTGCTGGGTGGCGTGCTGCTGTTCCGAGACTGATCGCGTTAGGGGCGCCGCCTCTCGGAGGTGTCCCGTGGTCCGCCTGAAGAACTACGTCCTGGACAGGTGGCAGGAAGGCCAGGCGCCGTTTCGCACCCTGGTCGATCCGGCGACCGAACAGGTCGTCGCCGAGACCAGCTCCAACGGCCTGGACTTCGCCGGGATCCTGACGCACGCCCGCACCGTCGGGGGACCCGGCCTGCGATCGCTGACCTTTGCCGAGCGCGGCGCACTGCTCAAGGCCATGAGTCGGGCCCTGCATGCCCAGCGGGACCGCCTGCTGGACGTGGCGATGACCAACGGCGGAAACACCCGCTCCGACGCCAAGTTCGACATCGACGGCG
>CAZFLE010000301.1:0-3018 GCA_964519895.1 uncultured Enterobacterales bacterium
GTCGGGATGCTCCGGAGTTGGAGGGCCCGACCGAGGTCCGGGTCCCACGCAAGGACCAGGCCACCGGTCTCGCGCTCGGAGATCCAGCGCTCATAGTCCCCTCGCCTCTCGTCCATCGAGACGGCGAGGATGCGCACGGGCAGCCCCTCCGCCTCGGCCGCGGCCGCCAGCGCGGCCAGCTCGGGCAGCTCGAGCTGGCACGGACCACACCAGCTGGCCCAGAAGTTGACGACCAGCCACTCCCCGTCGGGTTCTCCGATTCGTAGCGGTCCTGCTGTCGTGGCGAGCGTTCGGCTGGGCAGGCGCGCCCCACGGGCCTCCTGGACCGCCTGGCTCCGCGGGTCCCGGTCCAGGGTGCTGCGCCAGGCGGCGACGACTGCGTCGGGGTCACTGGGGCCCACGTAGAGCCGCTCGAGCCGCTCCTCGAGGCCTCGGTGACCCAGGGCCGCGGCCCGCGCATAGGCCTGGAGCGCCGCCCTAGGCTGCCCCGCCTCTTCGAGCAGCTCCCCCCAGAGCACCAGGTCCCGGGCGCGACCCGACGTGCTGGCGGCCAGGGCCGCGGCTTCGAGTGCCTGAGGCTGCTGATCGCGCCCCCGCAGGACGTGGGCCTCGAGCCGCCAGGCGTCGGCCAGCAGGCGCTGGTGTCGGCCCTGTTCTCCCGGATCGACGGCCATCGAGGACAGGGTCCGCCGAGCCGAGCGCGCCAGGGCGAGCGCCCGCTCTGGATCGCCGCGTCGGCGCTCGACCGCCGCGGCTTCCAGGCCCAGCCGCGCCGGGGGCTCGCACAGGTCCATCGCTCGCCGCCAGAGCGCCAGGCTGTCGTCGGCCCGGCCGCGCTCCTGGAGCTCCCGCGCGGTGGCCACCAGCACCCGCTGGCTCTCGCTGGCCGTGCTGCCCGCCGGCGCGGCGGGGTCCCGCTGCATGGCCAGCACCCGGCCCAGGTCCCGGATCATCGCGGCGCCCCAGGGGTGGTGGCTGCCCAGCACGGCCTGCTCGCCCAGGCCGCTCAGCCGCGCCGCGGCGGCGGTTGCCAGCTCGGTCTCGTCACAAGCCACGAGCAGGGCATGGGCTCGGTAGATCGCCAGCGGGTCCTGGCCCCCCAGAGTGTGCGCTGCTCGCTGGACCGCCCCGCGCCTGACCGCTGCAGCCCCCCGGGTCTCGAGCTCGCAGACCGGGGTGAGGAGATCCGGTCGCGCCGGTGCCTGTGCGGCCAGCTGCTTGGCCTGGCCCAGGGCCTCTCGCAGGTCCCCGAGATCGGTCCAAGCCTGCAGCCGAAGGGCAGCGGCCTCGTGACCCGGCATTCCGGTGACCAGCCGGAGCGCCTGGCTGCTGCGTCCCTGGGCCAGCGCTGCGCGAGCCGTGAGCAGGGCGGCGCCGGCCACCTGGGCCAGGTCCGGCGGCAGCTCCTGGGCGTCGAGGGCCTGCCACGCAGCGCCGACCCAGGCCCGCCAGGGATCGGAGTCCTGGGCCAGCAGCTCGGCTTCGGCCGCGAGCTGGGACTGTCCCCCCAGGGCGATCAAGCTCTCCCGCCAGGCCCACCAGGCCTGCCAGGCCCCGGGGTCGCTCGCCAGGGCCGCCGCGGCTTCGACGGCTGCGGCCTCGGGATCGGCCGCCCACAGCGCTGCGCGGGACCGGGCCACCGCCAGGGCGGTCGCGTCGTCGGCCTGGGCGAAGACAGGGTCACCCAGCAGGACCAGAAGCGGCAGCAGCACCGGAGCTCAGACCCTGCAGACGAGGTCGATCGTCCCCGGTTCCCGGCTGCGGACCTCGCCCTGGCCGCCGCGGGCGACCTCGCGCAGCAGGCAAGCGCCCAGAACCTCGTCGGGCGCGTCCAGCCGTGGCAGGACCTGGTCCAGGTGGGGGGTCAGGCCCAGCTGGAGGGCCTCTGGGGAGAGCCCATGGACCCGCACCGTCCGAAGCGACAGATCGTCGACCCGCTCTTCGTGGAGGGTCACGCGGCTGGGGCTTACCACCTCGAGGGCGGCGATCAGCCGCAGGCTATCCACCGGGCCCGGGCCAGCTGCCCCGTCCACAGGCACGCCAAGGGCCAGGGACACCAGGTCCAGCAGATCCGGCTGGCCCGGCTGGGGCTGCCCGGACCAGGCCAGGTCGCTGTAGCGCTCGACCACAGACTGGAAGCCCGCCACGCTGCGGGTCAGGCCGCCAGGGACCTCTCGGCCGTCCATGCCGAGCAGCTCGACCCAGCCGCGCACGGCAGTCAGCGAGCCCCGCAGGTCGTGGAGCATCACGCGGATGACCAGCTCACGGGCCAAGACCCCTCGCACCGCGGCTCTGACCTGGGGCGTGCCGATCCAGCGCTCGTGGTCCTGGCTCACTGGAGCTTGTCCTGGAGGGCGGCGAGGGCCGGCCCGGGGAGGTAGCGGGACACGTCTCCCCCGTTCTGGGCGATCTCTTTGATCAGGCTGGAAGAGACGAAGATGTGAGACGGCTCCGTGAGGAGGAACACGGTCTGGATCCCAGGGGCCATGTCCATGTTCGCGAGCCCGATCTGGAATTCGAATTCGAAGTCCGAGACCGCCCGCAGGCCCCGCAGGATGACCGTGGCACCCGCCCCGCGGCAGTAGTCCACCAGCAGGCCTTCGAAGGTGTCCACGCGGACGCCAGCCAAGTCGCGGGTACAGTCCTCGAGGACGTGCAGCCGCTCCTGGAGCGTGAACAGGGTCTCCTTGGCGGGGTTGTTGCCACAGGCGACCACCACCTCGTCGAAGAGCTGGAGCCCTCGACGCAGGATGTCCATGTGCCCCTGGGTGATGGGATCGAAGCTGCCCGCCAGCACGGCCCTTCTGGTCACTGCGGCTCCCGGGATGACCGGAGCGTCAGTATCCCACGGGCGCAGAGAGGGAGGAATTGGACCTCAGCCAGTGACCCTGTCCCCCATTTATTCCCCTTGAATCTATCTGCTCAGGTCGGAGATGATAAGTATTAACCAGAGGTTCCTGACCCCGGTTCTGCCCCCCGGTTCTGCCCCCCCGGTTCTGCCCCCCCGGTTCTCCCCCC
>CAZFLE010000302.1:0-3014 GCA_964519895.1 uncultured Enterobacterales bacterium
GTGGCCCGGGTCAGCACCGGGGTCTCGATCTCCAGGAAGCCGAGCCCGTCCAGGTAGCGCCGGGCGGCCTGGGCGGCCTGGGAGCGGATCATGAGGGCGTTCTGCAGGGGCGCTCGTCGCAGGTCCAGGTAGCGGTACTGGAGCCGGGTCTCCTCGGCCGCTTCGGCGTTCTCGATGGAGAACGGCAGCGGCGGGCACTTGGTCAGGATCTCCAAGGCGTCGGGCAGGACCTCGATCGCCCCGGTGGGGATCCTGTCGTTGGGGTTGGAGCGGGCGTGCACCTTGCCGGAGACCTCGATCACGTACTCCTGGCGGCAGCGGGCCGCGAGGGCCCTGACGTCGTCGGCGACGCGCTCGTCACAGGTGATCTGGGTGATGCCGTGGCGATCGCGCACATCCAGGAACACGACCCCACCGAAGTCCCGGTAGTTGTGCACCCAGCCTTGGACGACGACCACCGAACCCGAGTCATCGGCCCGGAGCTCTCCGCAGGTGTGGGTGCGGCGGGCATTCGCGAGCTTCGACGGCATGGGGTCCTCCTGGGGGCCGGCACGGGGCCGGGCCTCTATCCAGTGACCCTGTCCTGGGCGATGTCGGGTGGCGGGTTGGTGAAGAGGGGCAGGCGTCGGAAGGCGCTCAGCAGAGGCAGAGCCGCCACCTTCTTCCGCCTGCGGGACCAGAGCCCCTGAATTCTTCCGCCTGGGGCGACTGATCAGGTCGGAGATGACCGTCTGGGGGCCCTGAGACCCCTCAACCGGGCCTCGGCGGCCCCCAGGCGGAAGAGGGAAGGGACTGTGGCGATCACCACAGCGGGCACACCTGGGGATCCAGGTCCGCATCGAGCGCCTGGGCGCTCGTCCAGAACAGGGGCGCCCCCGATTCCGGGTCGGTCGTGGCCAGCCGCCAGCCCGCCGTGCCGCCGTAGCACTCCAGGAAGCGGTAGCCCCGGTAGGTCGTGACCGGCCGGGTGTAGCGCAGGTAGACCTGCTCGTCGCCTACACACAAGGTCGCGTTCTCCAGGTCGTCGGCGGTGCTGTAGGCCCCGTCCCGGGTCGCCTCGGAGTAGGGCACCGGCAGGGCATAGGTGTAGGTCCAGTCCGGATCGCTGTTGACGTAGTGGCTGTCCGGAGGCGGCTCGGTCACGGTGCCGAGGTAGGCGTTGGCGTCGACAGGCGTGTCGAAGACCTTGTCCAGGTCCACGCCCTGGACCAGGTGCTGGTAGGGCAACGCCACCACGCCGTCGGCGAGGATGCCGACCTGGCCGCCCATCGTGAGCGACGCCGTCAGCCCCGCAAGGGGGACCTCGACGTCGCTGGCCAGCTCGTGGAACTCGGGCTCGAGTCCCAGGCCCGTCATCCAGAGCAGGGGCTCGGTGCTGTCGAAGAGGCAGCGGTTGGGCTCGTACTGGCCGGACAGCTGCAGGTCGACCAGGGACCAGCCCCTTGGCCAGGCCTCGGCCTCGGGGTTGTCGGCCTGGTCCAGGTAGATGAGCCAGCGATCCATGTCCCCGCCAGCCACGCGGTCCACCCCCGCTGTGAAGGCGCCGTCCCCGTCGTCGTCCTCGTAGACCATCACCCAGTACAGCGCCCCAACGAGCGCGTCGTCGTAGACGTTGGACAGCGGCCCCAGGTGCTCCTCGGGCGGGGCCTCGGCCAGGCCCAGGACGAAGGTCCCGTCCGGATTGACCTCGTCCTGGCTGACCCCTTCGCCGGTCTCCAGGTCTTCCTGGAACTCGATGCCGAAGCGCACTAGGACCGCCGCTGCCCGCAAGGCGTCGGGGCGCCGAGTGTCCTCGACGTCCACCGCCTGCCCTGCGATGGCGTAGGCCCAAGGCACCGAGCCGGTGTCGTCGCCCGGCCCGGTACAGGCGGACAGCAGCAGCGCTGCCGCCCCGCCCAGGGTCATCATCAGAGGGTGCAGTCCGAGTTCACGACCAGGCTGCCGTAGTCCGCCGGATCGACGACCTCGGGGGGTCCGCCGCCTTCGTCACCGCCGCCCTTCATCGCAGGGGCGGTCTTGCCCGTGTCGGTGGTGTCCTCGTCGTTGACGACCATCAGGTTCCAGCCGCCGGTGAAGCCGAAGGCGCTCATGATCAGGCCCGCCGGGGCACTGGTGGGTGCGCCGATGTAGGCCGGCAGCACGGCGTCGCCGTCACGGGTGCACGCGGTGGCGCCTGTGACGCTGTCGCTGCCCGCTCCGCCCAGGTTGAAGTCTCCGCTGCTGTCGAAGTCCACGTAGACCACACCGGTCGCATAGGCGCCATAGAGATCGAAGCCCTCGGTCTCGGCGCTGGCCAGCTGGAACAGCTCGCCGGGCGAGCCGGTCAGGTCCAGGGACCACGTCGCCGCCATGAGCGCGTCGGCGTAGTTCAGGTCGAAGTCGGGCTCGAAGTTCTCGTCGAGACCGATGACGACCATGCGCTCCTCGGCCGGTGCGGGCCCCGGGGGACCGCCGCCGCCGCTGTTGGTCTTCTCCCAGGTCCCGCCCAGGGTGGCCGCGTCCACGACCAGGCCGCTGAGGTTGACCTCGACGTCGTCGGTGATGGGGTAGAAGTCCGGCTCGGCGCCTTCGCCTTCGTCGAAGATGTGGGCGTCGACCAAGGCCCAGCCCTCGGGCCAGCCGGTAGGCACGGTCCCGGCCCCATAGACGACCCACCTGGACAGGTTGGCGCCCAGGAAGTCCTCGCCGTCGTCGTACTCGCCGTTGCCGTCACCGTCGCTGAACACCACACCCACCGTGAGCAGGGCCATGAAGCCGGGCAGGTTCTCAGGGTCGAGCTCGACCAGGTCGGCTTCGTCCGGCGTGCCCAGGGGCACGGAGAAGGTCCCGTCGGACTCGACTGTGCCGGTGTAGTAGGACGCGTCCAGATCCAGCGACTCGTCCCCCAGGGTCAAGGAGCGGAGGTCGATGGACAAGCTCCCGCTGGCCGGTGTCGCCCCGGTCGGCTCGACCACGTGGCCGACGAAGCTGTCGGTGTCCGTGTCGGTGTCGGTGTCGGTGTCGGTGTCGGTGTC
>CAZFLE010000303.1:0-2880 GCA_964519895.1 uncultured Enterobacterales bacterium
TCGTCGGCTGGCGGCACGGCGGAGGGGACGAACGTCCGTACTTCGGACGTTGAGGCCCACCAACTGAGTTGGGGGGGACGAACGTCCGAAGTACGGACGTTCGTCCCTTGTCCGTCCCCCAACCCCTCAGGTGTCAGCCCTCGACCCCTGAGGTGTCCGCGAAGCGACACTGCAGCGACCGCGCATGGCCAGACCGTGGGCGTTGGCGCCTGGCCCAGTCCTTGCCATCGGGCCCGTCGTGCGCGACCCCTTGCTGGTGCCCGGACTGCTCGCGATCCTCGGGGTCTTGGCAGGCTCTGCGTGGTCCGGCCCCTGGGGGGCACCCGCACTGGGAGCGGTGGTCTGCGGCCTGCTGGCCTTGTGGGGGGCCGCCCAAGGGGCCCGGACCGCCCTCCTTGCCGCGTGGGCCGGCGTGCTCCTGCTGGGCGTGGCATCGCCTCGGGCGTCGCCGGGGCCCCTCGTCCTCGACGGCCGCCACGCGGTGTCCGGCACGGTCCTCTCGGCTTCGGGTCGACGGCTCTTGCTGCACGTCACGGCGGTGGACCGGGCGCCGGTCACGGCCCGGCTACGCGTGGACCTGCGAGAGCCAGGCCCGGCGGTGGGGGACCGGGTCGCGGTGTTCGGGCGCACGGTGCCGCTATTGGACCCGGTGCTGCCCGGCGAGCGGGACCCGGTGGCCCAGTCGGCCGCCCAGGGCGTCTGTTGCCGACTCAGAGCCGAGCGGGCGCTGGTGCTCGGGCCGGAGCGCGCACCGAGCGACGCCTTTGCCGGGGCGCGCCACGCGGGCATCCTGCGAGCGCTGGCCCGGGGGGATCGGCGGTCCCTGGATCCCGACATCGACGCCTTGCTGCGCCGCACCGGGACCCGCCACCTCCTGGCGATCTCGGGGCTGCACGTGGGCCTGGTCTCGGCCCTGGGTGCCCTGGTCGGACGCCTCCTGACCCGACCCATCGTGGTGTGGCGGCCCGCCCTGGGCGCAGGGTGGCTGCGGCTCGTGCCGGTCCTCTCGGGGCTCGGCGCGGGCTGCAGCTACGCGCTCTTGGCCGGCTCTCCGGTCTCGGCCCGGCGCGCTCTGGTCATGGTCGCCGGGGCTCTGGCGGGGTCCGCGACAGGGCGCGGCGTGCGTCCGTGGAACCTCTGGGGAGGGGCGGCGCTGGCGCTGTGCCTGGGCTCTCCCTGGGACGTGCGTGGCCTGGCCTTCGGGCTCTCCTTTGGTGCGGTCGCAGGCATCCTGTGGGTGGTGCCCAGACTGAACGCCCTCATGCCGCCCGACCTGCCGCGGGTCGTGGGCTGGACGGCCAGCTCCTGCGCGGTGACCCTGGGGGCGACCGCCGGCACGCTGCCCCTGGTGGCCTGGGTCTTCCAGGAGCTCGCCTGGACTTCGCCCCTGGCCAACCTGGTCGCCGTGCCGCTGGTGGGCACGGTGGCTGTGCCAGCGGCCTTGGCGGCCCTGGCCGACATGCCCTGGGCGCTGGAGGCCGCCGACCTGGCCGTCCAGACCACGTTGGCCTGGCTGCGCTGGGTCGACGGGCCGGTGGCGCACCCGGCGGTCGGGCCTGGGGGTGCTGCGCTGCTGGGCCTGGCCGTGCTCAGCCTCCGCCGGCCCGGGGTCTCGGTCTTCCTCGCTCTCGCGGCCACCCTTCGTGTTCGCACCGCCGGATCCCTGGTGGTCACCTTCTTGGCGGTCGGACAGGGCGACGCGGCCCTGGTGGAGCTCCCGTCCGGTCAGCGCCTGCTCGTGGATGGCGGCCCACCCTCGTCCCGGGTCCTCCGCTGGCTGCGCAGAGAGGGCATCACCCACCTGGACGAGGTCGTGCTGACACACCCCCACCCAGACCACGGGGGCGGCCTGTTGCCGGTCGTCGAGGGCGTGTCCGTCGGGGCCCTGAGGGTCCCGCGCTTGCCCCGGGCCGACGAGGACGCCTTCGTGTCGTTGTGGCTTGCGGCACAGTCCGCCGGTGTGCCCGTGCTCGGGCCCCACGAGCCGGCGCCGAAGGGGGTGTCCGTGCTCCACCCGACGCCGGACTTCCTGGAGAACGAGGAGGACCTGAACGAGGCATCGGTGGTCCTGCGCGTCGCGCACGGAGACACCGCCCTGCTGCTGACCGGAGACATCGAGGCCCGGGCCGAAGCCGCGCTGGTGGCCTCTGACCTAGCGCCGGTCTCGTGGCTCAAGGTGCCCCACCACGGCTCGCTCACGTCGTCGTCGTCGGCACTGATCGCGGCGCTCCAACCGCGGGTGGCCGTCGCGTCGAGCGGCGTGGACAACCGCTACCGCCACCCCCGCCCAGCTGTGGTCAGCCGCTACCTGCGGGCAGGCGCTCGCTTCCTGCGCACCGACACCCTGGGCACGATCCAGCTGCGCTCCGACGGCAGCCACGAGACCTGGCGGAGCTGGCGGACGGGCCGGGGTTGGTCGGCGTGGCGTACCCTCGGCCGATGAACGACCTCAGCTTCCAGTCCAGCCGTCTCACGGCCGGCAATGTCTTCTTTCCCGACCGGATGATCGTCGAGGCCACCCACGTGCTCTACGAGAAGAACGGCCTGATCAAGCGCGACAAGGAGACGATCCGCTTCGAGCAGATCAGCTCGGTGTCGGTGCGTCGCGGTTGGTTCTTCGCGCTCCTGGTGCTGGAGACCACCGGGGGCTCCCGCCCGATCGTGCTCAATGGCCTCTGGGCGGGCGACGCCGAAGCCGCACGGTCGTCGCTCTCCCACCGCATCGAGGAGAAGAAGACGTCGGTCGAGGACCGGATGCTCGCGCTGATGGAGGAGCAGACGGTGCTACTGCGGCGGATCGCGGCGGCCACAGAGGGCCCCGCGGCCTAGTCCCCTGTCTCACAAGTTCGTGGGCGCTCACTTGCCCTCGCCGCGCCTGGC
>CAZFLE010000304.1:0-2833 GCA_964519895.1 uncultured Enterobacterales bacterium
AGCGGCGGGCTGCGCCGATGTCATCGCCAGGACATCGGTCGCGGATCGAGGCTGGCTGGGGCCCGAGGAGGAGAGGGGTTCCCAGGGGGGATCTGGGGGCTCCGGTGTGTGGTCGAATGGCGTGAATCTCGCGACTTCTTTGCTGCACGGAGGCTGCTTGGCGCTCGTCGTTGTCGATCCAGACGTGCTGGAGGACCACGTCCGGCGGCTCATTTCCGGGGATCTGGAGTTGGACGGGGTCACCCCTGCGGCGGCGGGCCTGACCTATACCCAACGCTCGGCCCGCGAAGCCTTGCTCCGGTACTGGCTGGCCGACCCCGACGAAGACCCCGAGCTGACCTATCGCCGGGGGACGCGCATTTTCCCGGGTCTCGGCGGCGCCTGGATTCCCCGCCCCAAGGACCGCGATCGCTTCATGGACCGCGCGCCGACCGAGAGTGTACGGGTCGGCAAGCCCGTCACCTTTCGACGGTCCGCTGCACCGGTGGCCATCCCGGTGTCGGGCACCCCGGGCTGGCACCTGACGGCGCTGGGCACGGCGATCCAGGGCACGGGTGCCGGGGTCCGGGTCGGCATCGCCGACAGCGGCTTCGACCCGGCGTGGGGCCACGAGGTCACGGTGGCGGCGTATGCGGCCTTCGACGAGCTCAGCGGCGACCAGCTGCTCCACGGCCAGAGGGACTACGCCCAGACGAGCAAGCACGGCACCCAGGTCGCGTCCTTTGCCTGTGGCACCACGGAAGGGGTCGCTCCCGATGCGCAGGCCGTGGTGGCGGCCGTGCTCACCGGGAACGACGGAAAGACCGGCGAGGTGCTCCAGGTCGCGGCGGGCCTGGAGTGGCTGTCGACCCAGAACGTGCAGATCGTGAACTGTTCCTGGGGTGCCGAGGCCGCCGATCCGACCTGGGTCGCAGCCCTGAGCAACCTGCTCACGGCCGGGGTCACGGTCGTCGCCGCAGCTGGGAACCACGAGGTGGTGGAATTCCCGGCCCGGTTCTCCAAGGTGGTCGGCGTGGGCGCCGAAGCCGCGGACGGCTCGATCCCGTCGTGGAGCGGCGTCGGGTCACCGTCGGACCAGGACGGCAAGCTGCTGGCGGGGTCCAAGCCGGATCTGTCGATGCCGGGCGTGGACCTGTACTGCGGGGTCACGGGCGTCGTGACGAGCGGGACCAGCTTCTCCTCGCCGATCGCAGCGGGGCTGCTGGCGGTGGCGGTGGATGGCGGGATCGCGGTGGACCAGGCGGTCTTGAACCTGCAGGCGGACCTGCGGGCGGTGTTGAGAGTTGCTGAAGATCAAGAACTAGGAGATGGCATGGCTGAGAACACGAGCATTGGTGGGTCGCAGGTCGATCCGACCATCAAGGGCTTCCGACTGGATGACCCCCAGGGCACGGTCATCGGGAGCCACGAGCGGGCGCTCACGGTTGACCTATGGGTCTTCAAGCAAGGGGAGGAGTGGCCGGCTAGCAATATGCGGGCGATCCTGGTCAACAACGCCGGCACGATGCCGTCGCTGTCGCCCCGCACCGTCTACGTGGCCGAGGGCCAGCGCTTCAGCAATACCCCCAAGGACATCGACGCCGCGGCGGTGGCCTTGTTGGCTGGCCACGACGAGAGATACATGGTCCGCGTGACCGGCACAGGCGAGATCGTGGCATTCGTCGCCGTGAACAAAGACGACCCCGCCAACGGCGTGATCGAGTGGGGCCACGGGGACGCCCCGGTGACTGGCCGGCTTCCTGTGGCCACGTCGGGGCAGGCTGGGCGTGTCCTGCCTCTCGCCAACCTGACCCTCATCCGCAAGGCGCAGAACTTCGTCCCCGCCTTCAACGGTCAGTATCTCGAGGTCATCTGAGGCTTCGCGCCGTCCGAATGCCTACGACGAAATAGGATGCCCCAGGCACCCCTGCAAACCGTGAGCTGCACTTGCAGTGAGTCGCGTCTGTGCTCAGGAACATCGCGCCTCGGATGAACCAGAAACGTTCATCGATTGGACTCTCAGGCGACTTGCGGAAGTGGTCGCCACACCAGGTTCGCAGGTTTCCAGCCATGTCTTGGACCCCATATGGGCTCGTGTCAGCTGGGCTTGAGCCAGCTGGAAGAGGGTTGGGCGCGGGCTGACTGCCATCGATGTTTGTAAAGGCGCGATCGATACCGCTGCCCCATGGGAAGGCACGCGCATCAACCCCGCGGGCGGCCTTCTCCCACTCGATGGAGGTTGGGAGTCTGCGGCCAAGGGATCGGCAAAAACCCCTGGCCTGGGAGTGGGTCACGAGAGAGACACCATGGGCCAGAGTGACTCGGTGGGTGAGATTGGGAGGCTGGAACGCCACGTCCTCGCCATGCAACTTGAACGCGGCGTCCACCCCTCCTTGTTCTTGTGCCGGGCGTTGGGGAAGCAGCTCGTCCAGGCGCTCGGGTTCGACAGATCGCAGATGGCTCAGGTAGGCCTCATTGCTCACGGGTAGACGCCCAATGGCAAACCCATCGATCCAAGCCTTCCGCCGCGGCTCGGGCTCGATCGCGCCCTCGTCATCCCCCACCCAACACCACCCCGCCGGCACATAGCACTCGTCCTCGTCCAGCTCCCCCAGCCGTGGCAGGTACACCGGCCGGGTCTCCGACTCCCCGGGCGGCACACCGTCCCAGTGCTCCAGCCGCTCCAGGAACACCGGGTACCGCACCGGGTGACAGCCCTCGGCCTCGAGCATGAACAGGTAGCTGCCCCGGTCCAGCTCGAGCTCCGTCAACGGCGTCGTCACAGTCTGCAGCTTCACCGGCACGAGCCGCCGGCCCTGCTCGACATATCGATGGATCACCACCGTCGCCCCAG
>CAZFLE010000305.1:0-2824 GCA_964519895.1 uncultured Enterobacterales bacterium
ACGACCAGGACCGGCGCTCGAGCCGCTCCGCTTCGGTCTTGCAGTCGATGCACCAGGTGGCGACGGGGCGTGCCATCAGGCGCTTCTCGCCGATCTCCTCGCCGCAGTTCTCGCAGTAGCCGTACTCGCCCTCTTCGAGGCGGCGCAGGGCGTCCTGGATCTTGCGGATGAGGATGCGCTCACGATCCCTGAGACGAAGAGTGAATTCCCGGCTGGACTCCATCGCTGCGAAGTCGATGGCGTCGGCCAGGTTCTCTTTGTCGTCGGTCAGCTCGCGCAGCTCGGCCCCCGCTTCTTCCAGCAGGGCCCGCAGGCGGTCGTTGAGCAGGTTCCGGAAGAATTCGAGCTTCTCGGGTTCCATCGAGACTCCAGATCGGCGACGGATGCTACCTTGTGCCGCCGCTCCGAGCCATCGATGGCTCGGATTTGAACCTCGCCATACTAGCCACGGGCAACATGGTCAGCAACATCCTCGTCGTGACTCTCCTGCTCGGGTCGGGTGTATCGGCCCCAGCGGCGGCTGCGGAGTGGGATCATGCTGGCGTCGCCGGCATGGCGGGTGCGGGCACCGCGAATCCCTATGACAACTCGAGCACCTTCAAGGCGCCTGCGACCGCGGCGCTCGTGCCCCTGTACACGACCCAGGTCGACTTGGGGCTCAACAACTCCCTGGACGAGGGGTGGTGGGGCACGACCACGGTCCGCGACAGCCAGTCCGGGTACACGTCGGCGGTCCTGTCCTACACGCGCACCGACTCGAACCCCGATCCGCTGTCGTCTGAGTTGCCGGGGTGGATCAACCCTGGGGAGACCCTCGAGAACGACACCACCGAGCACGATCTGCGCCTAAGCCTGGGCTACGGCCTGGCGGCGCGGCGCCTCAGCGTGGCGGTCTCCGGGGCCTGGCAGCGGCGGGTCTCGGATCTGGTGGGCAACCAGAACCTGTGGGAGATGGACCTGTCCATCGCCGGCCTGCCCCTCGAGGGCCTGGTGCTGGCGGCGACTCTGCACGACGTGCTGCCGGGCGACGACGGGCGCCCCATCACGGGCGAGGTCGGTGCGTGGTGGCGTCCGGTGGACACCCTGTCCCTGGCTCTGGACGGCACCTGGACCGAGTCTGGGCTGGGCTTCCGAGGCGGGGTCGAGTGGGTGACACTGGGGGTCGCGTCCCTGCGAGCCGGGTACTCCCACACCTTCGGAGACGACCGCCAGGGCCTGCTCGGCCTGGGCGTGGGTGCGGTCAGCGAACAGGCCCGGCTGGACTACGGGCTCCAGTGGGTCGTGCTGGGCTTGGCGCAACACCACCTGGTCCACACCATCGGCACGACCGTCACGTTCTGACCGGCGCCGATCGCTGTGAACAAGGCCGAGGCCCCTGACAGCTCGGATGAGCTGACAGGGGCCAGGGCCGCATGTGGACAGCCCTCGAGGGCGCTGGAACCAGGCACCCTCGTCGGTCTCCTCCAGTGGGATCAGTCGTCGCTGCGGTCTGCGCCGGTCTGGTTGATCGCGGCCAGGGTGCGGGCGGTGCGCAGGACGTCGAGGGTGTCGACCTGCTCCACCTGGGAGCGAGCCATCAGCGCCTCGCCCTTCATCAGCAGCCGCAGGTGCAGGTCTTCGTTGTCCAGGCGGTAGCCGTCGAGCCAGTTGAGCTCGGCGGCGAGCAGCTGGCGCTCGAGGCGATCGAGGGGCTCGCCCATGACGGGGCCGGCCAGGATGGCCACGAGTCCGTCGACGCCTGCGTCGTCAAAGGTCCGGGGGAGGAAGAAGGCTTCGATGTCTCGGGACAGCTGGGCGGCATGGTGCTTGGCCCGGTTCGGGGCCTGGGGGCTGAGCGCCTGGGTCAGGCGGGCCTGCCAGGTGGAGGCGTCCAGGGCGGTGCCGGAGATGCGAACCACGTGGGCCGTGCAGGCCGGGGTCGGGGGGTCGACCAGGCAGTCGTCTGCGGTCGGGGCGTCCGCGGCGTGGGCGGACAGGGCGAAGAGTGCGGCGGTCAGGGTCATCATGTCCCGTGCTCCTTGGTTGAGTTGCCGGTACCTACGCAGCCTGGGGCGTCTTCGGATGTCCGCGGGCCGTCTCTCGGTGTCACCGGCTGTCGCTGGCATAGGATGCGCCCGTGATCACCCTGCTCCTCGCCCTGACCGGCTGCACCTACGACGACGAGTACACCTGCGAGCCCTGGCAGGGCTGGTGGTCCGGGGAGCTCACCGGCGACCTGGACGCCACGCTGATCGGCGAGTTCTACGCCTTCTTCGCCGGGGTCGTGATTCCCGGCGGAGGCGGGTCCTTGAACCTGAGCCTGCGCGACCTGGATCTCGGTCCGCTCATCGACCAGCCGAGTCCCGTGAGTCCCAGCGCCGCCTATGGGGTCGCGTCGATCGAGGGGGGCGAGTGCGAGGCCGCTTGGCGGGGCACCCTGGGCCTGGTCGTGGACCTGGCGATCGTCGAGGAGGTGGACGACACCGGGGACACGGGCGACACCGGCGAAGGGGTGCAGGCCCGGACCTGGACGGGCACGCTCGTGGGCCAGGTCGAGGACCCCGAGGACCAGGAACCAGCCGCGGGTTGGGGAACGTGGACCCTGACGGGCTCAGACGGCGATGAGCTCAGCGGGGACTGGAGCCTGGGCTTCGACGCGGACTTTCCTTCGGCGTCCTAGCTTTGCCTAGAATGCCGCCGCGACTTGGAAGTCAGGCGCTCTGCAGTCCCTGGGCCAGGTTCGCTTCCCGGATCTCGGTGCGCCCGGCGTCGCGCAGCAGCTTGCGGCAGAGCTGCATGGCGTTCTCGATGCTGTGGTCCATGTTGTTGTACCAGAACATGCCGG
>CAZFLE010000306.1:0-2807 GCA_964519895.1 uncultured Enterobacterales bacterium
GTATTTGAGTAATGTTAGCGCAAGTAGTCCTGTGCCAAAAATTTGAAACATAATAAAACTTAGCCAACTATACATCGGTGGCTGAGGGATAGGGTAGCCTAATAATAACTCTTGTGCATGACGAATCTGTTCAGCATCGTCCACCTGCATGGTTTGACTAAAGGATAATCGTATTATTAAATGAATAATAATATATAGAGATATCCAGAAACTATATTTGCCCAATAAATTTTTAATCATAAGATAACGACTTTATTTTAAGTTTTAATTATAGATATTTTTATTGCTAATTATTTATAGATCAAAAACAAATACTTTATACTGTTTACATTAATTTTATATACTAACATTTTTGAAAATAATGCTTATCAGTGCCAATATTATTACTTGCAATGAATCGAAAAATATAACAACTTGTGTAAATGCGCTTAAAGATATTTGTGATGAAGTAATTGTTGTGGATTCTTTGAGTACTGACAATACAACGGAAATTGCAAAAAGCTTAGGCGCAAAGATTGTAATTCAAGAGTATCTTGGTGATGGGCAGCAAAAGAATATTGCATTAGACCATGCGAAATATGATTGGATTTTAAGTATTGACGCAGATGAAGTGCCCGATGATGAAATGATAAGTTCAATACTTAAGCTGAAGTCCGATAAAATTCAAGAGTATGATGCATACAGTTTTAGACGAAAAAATCATATAGGAGATAGATGGATCAAACATTGTGGCTGGTACCCTGATATTTGCACGAGATTGTATAATAAAAACACAGCAAAATATCAAAATATATCAGAACATTCACATGTTGGAGCGGAAAATATTAAAGAATTACCAGGAAATATCATTCATCATTCGTTTAAGAACTATGATGATTTATTCCATAAAGCGAATAGACATAGTACGCGTGGTGCAAATATTTTGTTCGATAAAGGAGCAAGGGTTAATCGATTTTCACCAATTATTCATGGATTTTGGGCTTTTATTAAAAAATATTTTTTTCAAAGGGGCTTTATTCAAGGCTTGAATGGTTTGACTATTGCTTTGAGCGTAAGTTTAACATCATATTTAAAATATGCTAAGTTTCTAGAGATGAGTCGTTCTAAATCTAAATCTAAATCTAAATCTAAATCTAAATCTAAATCTATTTGGGAAATGTAATATTTGAAATGAGGTTTGTTTTTGAAAACAGGACCGCACTAAAAAACGCCCAAAAATGACCTTCACCTGAATCCATAATAAGTGAATTTCCCAAACACCCTATAACAATTAGCAATACCAATCCTTGAGACAGGTATTTAACTTCATTATTGTTGATTTTCTTAGAAGCTACAATCTGTACATAAAATAAATACAGTAAAAGAAGCACGCCAGTCAAACCAAGTTGAACGGCAATAAGAAGGTATTCGTTATGAGGGTTTCTTTTGCTTCCTTTGGTGATATCATAAATAACTGGTCGTTTAGTTTGAAAGGCGGCATTATAACTACCAGTGCCAGTTCCAAGTATAGGGTCGCTCATCCACATTTTTATTGAATTAATGTAAAGTTGTGGTCTATGGTTAGTATTTCTGTGACTGGTGTTGAGATTTAACGATGATAGTCTATTGAGTAGTTTGTTAACAGTGCCATCCTTATTTTCACTATTTGGTGTTTTCATTATCACTATTAAGACTAACAATGATAATAGCAAATAAAAAATGTATTTCTTTTTAAAATGTTGAAATAGAAACAAAGTAACCAGTACATAAGTAAGCAGAGTTCCAGTTGTACCTGTACTAATAAAAATTGTGTAGTATGCTGACAATATGAACAATAATATATAAACTAACCTTAGCCTACTATTCCCTATGTTTAATTTTGCACGGGTTGCTGAGATGAATACTACGAATGACATTAGTATATTGGTGATAATATGAGACTTAAACCCTTCGTCTACAGTAAAATTAGCGTCATAACTATCTGAAGTAAAGGTGGTAAATTCTTGCATAATTCCAAAGTAAATTAAATAGGTTGGAATTAGTATTGTTAGCATGGATACTAGAAAAATATCAATACCTAGTTTTTTTTTGGACTCTGTTTGAAACAATGGGAGGAGTATGCCTAAATACAAAAGTTCACTGTATTTTTTTAGTGTTAGGTATGCATCATTCCCCTCTGCTGTTGACCAAAAAGTACCAAGAAAGAGTAGTGTAAATAGTAATATAGCTACCTTTGATACTGGATTTTTCCATGAAATTATTAGGTGATTTTTTAGCTCCCCAGACAGAATAATAAAAGCTAATGAAAGCAGTAAGAACAAATTCATTAATGCAGTGCTAATTGGTATAAAAAATGCAAATAAAAGAGAGCACCAGTAGGCAGTTTGATAACTGTATTGTTGAAATGTATTAGGCGTATTTTGCTTTAAATATAAATTATTCAGTGACTGCATTACTTTTGAATTCTCATTTTTTGATATACATTAAGAGTTTCGCTTAATGTTTTATCCCATTTAAAATTTAAAGCTCTAGTAAAGCCAATTTCAGCTATTTCCTTGTATTTTTCTGGCTGATCGTATACTGACAATATTGCTGTAGACAATTCTTTTATATCTTTTGGATTTTTAAGAATTATTGCTTCTTTGTTGTTGAGATATTCACTAAGTCCACAATAACTGGAGTCACTAATAATGACGGGAAGTTTATGTAGCATTGCCTCAAGTGGCACCATGCCAAACGTATCATTTAGTGTTGGGTGTATTAATGCGTCTGCCATTGGGTAAATTTTATCAGTGTTGTTTGTAGCACCTAAAAGATGAGTGTTAGTT
>CAZFLE010000307.1:0-2721 GCA_964519895.1 uncultured Enterobacterales bacterium
CGCCTGGGACACGGGCAAGCACATGGCCTTTACCTTCACCGGCGCCACCCAGCGGATCTGGTGGGCCTTTGGCGAGGAATACCTGGTGACCGACCTGGGCGAGGGCCGCTGCAGGCTGGACTGGACCGTGGCCTATGAGCCGCGCTTCGTCTTCAAGGCCCTGCACTTCCTGCTCGGCCCGTTGATGTCCTGGGGACTCGGCCGGGTCCTGCGGGGGCTCGGGCCCTACGTCCAACGGTGGAAGACACAGCAGAGGACGACGCCTGAGGGAACGTCTTGACAGGAAAACCCTGACGGGAAAGCCCCGAATTGTTCTAAAGTGCCCCCCGGGGAAACCGATCACCACCCCGTCCCCGCGGCGTGGTCCCAGGGGGAGAACATGAGACAGCGCAGCGGCTTCACACTCGTCGAGCTGATGATCACGGTCGCCATCATCGGGATCCTCGCGTCCATCGCGATCCCCAACGTGCTCAAGCACCAGTACCAGGCCAAGCGTGCAGAGCTCCCGCTGAACGTCCGCGGCATCGGCGACGCGGTCAATGCCTACGTCTCGTCCTTCGACGCGGTGCTGCCGGCCCCGTACCATCCCAGCAACAACCCCGGCAAGAAGGCAATGGCCTGGGGCAAGGGGTCCAATTTCGATGACCTGGGGTGGACACCGGACGGAGACGTGCGCGGGGCCTACGCGGTGGACGAGCTGAACCCCACCGGCACCGGCGAGCCCTTCGTGGTCACCGGGCTGACCGACATCGACGGCGACAAGGACTACGCCGCCTTTGCGTCCTTCGAGAGCCTGGACCTGGTCGGGCCCTACCGCTCCACCCTGGGCCAGGTGCCGACGGATCCCACGGCTCTGGTGGAATTCACCGACGTCTACTGACGCGCCCGATCAGCCCAGGGTCGCGACCAGCCCGATCAGGCACATCTCGTCGTCGGTGCCGTCTCCCCACCGCACGGGCTCATCGTCTGCCGACGTGTCAAAGGTGCACCTGAGCCGCAGCGTGTCGTCTGGCCACAGGTACTCGGGCTCGGTGTAGAAGTAGAGCTGCTGCCAGTTGAAGTCCCACGCGGGCACGTCGGCCAGGCAGCGCGGGTCCTCGTCTGGGCGCCAGGCCTCGAGCTGCAGGGTGCGGCCGCGGCCCCCAGGTCCACGACCATCCAGGCACCCAGGACCCCCAGAGCGACCACGTCGGTCGTGCCGCCGCCGGTCGGGGGCCCGATGACCTCGACCGGATCGCTGGCGACGTTGGGCCACACGGTGCTGCCGTCGTCGAGCTCCAAGGTCACGGCGCTGTCGACGACGTCCTTGACCCAGCCGTCGTCGGGCACGTCGGGCACACCGGCGGTCGATGCGAGGGGCAGGTCGGTGGGCACGTCGTCCAGGGACGTTCCAGCCAGGGCGTCGAAGAAGGCGCGGCGGATCCCGTGGGCCCCCCGCAGCTGGGGATCGATGACCCCCTGCAGCCACGGCGTGGCGTCGCTGGGGTCGTGGTGGGGGTTGGTGTCGTCGTCGTAGTGCAGGCCGTGGCCCAGGAAGGGCGCGTGCAGATCCACCAGCACGGCGCCGTGTTCTTCGGCCTCGGCAGCGATCCCGTCGTTGAAGCCGGCGATCAGCGTCAGGGCGAGCTCGGGGGTGATGGCCTCGGCCCCATCGAAGGGGAACAGCTGGGTGACCAGCTCGGCCAGGTCTCCGATGCCGTCGCTGGGGTCGTAGAGGTTGGCGATGGCGACCAGTGGGGCCCGGGGGAAGAAGGTCGTGTCCTCGGTCGCAGCCAGCACGCCGTGCACGTGGTCCTGGAAGTCCTCGATCGCCCACTCCGGGTGCTCCTGGAGGCTGCCGTCGGTCAACAGCTGCAAGGCCACGCTGACCATGTCGTTGAGGCCGAGCCCGACGGTCACCAGGGTCGGGCGCAGGTCCCCCGGATGCACTTCGATCGGGACGGTGGCCACGCCCAGAGCGGCGTAGCTGTCGCCCCCGCGGTCCAGCCGCACGACCTGGGCCGCAGGCAGCCAGCTCGCCAGGTCGTGTCCCGCCCACTCCGGAAACAGCGCGTCGTCGTTGTGCTCGAGCAGCGCGGCGTAGCCTGTGGACCAGGACGGGTTGCTCGCCGTGTTGTCCCCCACCAGGACCACGCGCTCCACGGCGTCAAAGGCAGGCACCACCGTTGGATCGAGATCGGTCCCCGAGCAGGACAGCAGCGAGAGCAGCGGGATCATGGCCCTTCAATGCCCCGAACCCAGGGAGATCGCAACCGGTGTCCTCCCGCTCCACCGCAGACGTTCAGACCGCTCGATGTTGACTGGAGGGTCAGCCCACTCTACAGCCACGACCATCCAAGGACGAACCATGAAGCGTCTCCTCCTGGCCGCACTGCTGGCCCTTGCCAGTCCGGCGGTCCTGGCCGCGGACAAGCCGACCATCGACGACCTGCTCAACGCCACAGACGACGTGCAGCGGGGGGAGAGCAGCACGGGGATCATGTCGATGCACATCAAGACGGCGCGGTACGAGCGCACGGTCAAGATGCAGATGTGGACCGAAGGCACCGAGAAGTCGCTCATCCGCATCCTGGAGCCGCCCAAGGAAGCGGGCATGTGCACGCTCAAGGTCGACGACAACATCTGGAACTACCTGCCCAAGGTGGACCGCACCATGAAGCTGCCGGCGTCGATGATGTCCGGGGGCTGGATGGGCTCCCACATCACCAACGACGACCTGGT
>CAZFLE010000308.1:0-2700 GCA_964519895.1 uncultured Enterobacterales bacterium
CGGCGCACTCGACGACCCCGGCGTGCAGGTCCTGCAGGGCGCCCGACAGCTCCCGAGCGACGTCGTCGGGGGCAGACAACAACCACCAGGTCAGCCGCCAGGCGGTCTTCTCCCCCACGCCGGGCAACCGGGCAAAGGCGTCGACGCAGCGGCGAAGGGGATCCAAGGGTCCGCCCTAGAACAAGCCCGGGGGCAGCCCCAGGCCCGCCGCGAGCGCCCCCGCCTGGCCCTTCATGACCTCTTGGGCGCGCTTGAGGGCGTCGTTGGTGGCGGCCTGGATCAGGTCCTCGAGGAACTCGCGTTCCTCGTAGGCGCTGTCGGCGATGGTCACCATGAGGATCTCCATCGCCCCGTTGCAGCGCACGGTCACCAGACCACCGCCGGCCTGGCCCTCGACCTCGACGCCCGCAGCCTGGGCCTGCATGTTCTTCATCTGCTCGGTCACGCCGGACAGCAGGCCGCCCAGCCCGCCCAGGGCCTCGAATGGATCGCTCATGGTTCCTCCGGTTCACTCAGGGGGATGACTTCGTGGATGGTGGCGCCCAGCCGACGCACGGCTTCACTGATGCGGGGCTCGGCCCGCGCTTCGGCCCACAGCTGCTCCAGGTGTGCCTGCTTGGCGGCGTCGAGCCGCTCCCGACCGGTCTGCTGGGCCCCGTTGTTGTCGCCCCGCAGGATGGCATCCAGGCGCACGACACCCGGGAAGTGCCGCTGCACGGTCTGGAGCACCTTGGGCTGGCCGACGACCTGGCGGCCCCGCTTGAGGGTCCGTTGGCTGGCAAAGCCCACCTGCAGGACCGCGCCCTGCTGCCCCACCAACACGGAGTGGTCCTTGAGGACCTGGACCCCCATGCCCAGAGCGCCCAGATCCCGACAAGCCGCTTGCCACGCCGCAGCCGGATCGGCTGGCGGCTCGACGGCGATCACGGGCTGGGGTTCAGGCTCTGGCGCGGGAGCGGGCGGCTCGGGCCTTCGGGCCGCAGCCGGTGCCGCCTGGTGCTGGGTCGGCGGCGGCGGGGCCGCGGGCTCGGCGTCGACCGGTGCCGCTGGCGGGCCCGGGGCGGGGTCCGGGTTCTTGGGAGAAGCCGGTGGTTCGGACTGGGTCGCGCGGCGCTGGCGTGTCTCGGTCCTGCCAGGCCCTTGGGCCGAGCGGGGCCGCTCTTCCCGCCGTGGCACGTCGGTGAAGGAAGCACCTCCACCCGAACCACCACCGCGACCGGGGCCCTTGGGGGGCGGTGCCCCGCCGTCCCGCAGGCGCTTCTCCAGCCGCTCCAGCCGTGCCAGCAGGTGGTCGACGGGCTGGACCCGGCGCACGGTCGCCAGCCGCGCCACGGCCATCTCGAGCACGAGACGCGGGCGCGACGACCGCGAGACCTGGTCGTGCACGTCGAGCATGACCTGGAACCAGCGGGAGAAGACCGTGACGTCCAGATCCCGGCAGAGGGTCTGGAGCTGCTCCTTTTCCTCCTGGGGGATGTCCAGGTAGCGCTGGCTCTGCTCGGACAGGACGACCAGCGCGGCGTTGCGCAGCAACTCCAGGAACTCGCTGGTGAACTGGGGCAGATCGTAGCCGTACTCGTAGACGGCGTGGATGGCCTGGAGACAGCGATCCGGCTCGCCCACCAGCAGGCCCTCGAGCATGCCGAACAGGAGCGAGCGGTCGACCAGCCCCAGGATGGACGCGACCTCGTCGTCGGGGATCTCGCTGCCCCCGAAGGCGATGACCTGGTCCAGCAGGGACTCGGAGTCGCGCATGCTGCCTTCGCCCGAGCGGGCGATCATGCGCAGGGCGTTGTCGCTGAGGCCAACACCCTCGGCGTCGACGATGGTGCGCAGACGGCCGACCACGACCCCAGCGGGAATGCGCTTGAAGTCGAAGCGCTGGACCCGCGACAGCACGGTGTCCGGGATCTTCTGGGGCTCGGTGGTGGCAAAGAGGAAGACCACGTGGGGCGGCGGCTCCTCGAGGGTCTTCAACAGCGCGTTGAAGGCCCCCATGGAGAGCATGTGCACCTCGTCGATGAGGTAGATGCGGTACCGGCCGCGGGCGGGCAGGTACCCCACGGTCTCGCGGAGCTTGCGCACGTCGTCGACGGAGTTGTTGGACGCTCCGTCGATCTCGACCACGTCGGGGGCGCTGCCGGCGAGCGTCTCTACGCAGTTCTGGCAGGTGCCGCAGGGCTCGGGGGTCGGCCCCTGCTCGCAGTTCAGGCAGCGGGCAAAGGCCCGGGCACAGGTGGTCTTGCCCACGCCCCGCGCCCCGGTGAACAGGAAGGCGTGGTGGATGCGCTGTCGCTCGATGGCGTTGCGCAGCGTGCGCGTGACGTGCCCCTGGCCGACGACCTGGTCGAAGGTCGTCGGGCGCCACTTGCGGGCGATGGCCTGGTAGCTCATTGAGAGGCCACTATCAGGGTCGGCAGCGCTCTGTCGGACAGTGGGTGTCCGCCGTGGATGCGGTTGATGGCCGGGCTCCTCCTCGCCCCTGGTGTCCGACTACCGTTGCTCCCTTCCGGGCCTGGCGGGGTTCACGGGCCTCGGTCGAGGAGACCCGACCATCAACGGCACCCACGACGGGGGTGCTGCCGCGTCCCGGGACGCTGTGCGTGGCGGAGAGGGTGGGATTCGAACCCACGGTACGTTGCCGCACACACGATTTCCAGTCGTGCACCTTCGTCCACTCGGTCACCCCTCCTGATCACG
>CAZFLE010000309.1:0-2669 GCA_964519895.1 uncultured Enterobacterales bacterium
GGGCTAGGGCTAGGGCTAGGCCTTCACGCCTAGTCGGTTCGCGATCAGCGGCAGGTCCACGCCGATGCCGGCCTTGAGCTCCTCGACCAGCTTGACCGCGTCCGAGGCGCGGCTCGAGCCTTCTGGCAGCACCGTGATCCGGTCCACCTTGACGGCTTGGATCGTGTCCACGAGACGACCCATGACGGTCTGGAGCTTCTGCATCAGGAAGATGTCCCGGGCGGACTCGCCGCCGTTGTTCCAGGTCGTGATCATCTCCTCGAGCACGGCGGCCGTGGCCTTGCCGTCCTCGATGATCTTGGCAGCGCTGGCGCGGGCGTCGGCCTGGTCCTTGGCCATCTGGGCTTCGGCGGGGGCGACCACGTCGGCAGCCAGCTGGCGACGGACCTGCTCGACCCGGGCCTGCTGGACGAAGAGCTCGGCCTCGGCCTTGGCGATGAGGGCCTTGACCCGCCCGACCTCTTCGGCGACCAGGGCCGTGCGGCGGGTCTGGGCATCGGTGATGCGCTTGGCGGTGTTCGCCTTGACGATCTCGATCTCGGCCTTGGCCTCGGCCACCCGGGCCAGGCGACGCTGCTCGGCGTCCTGGATGGTGGACTCGGCCTGGTTGCCGGCCTCGGCGATGCGGGCCCGCTGGACGATGTCCGCGGAGCTCTTGCGGCCGATGCTGTCCAGGTAGCCCACGTCGTCGGTCACGTTCTGGATCTTCAGCACGTCGAGCACCAGACCCAGCTTGCGCAGGTCGGCCTCGGCCTCGTCCAGGAGCTTCTCGGCAAAGGCCAGCTTGTCGTTGTTGACCTGTTCCGGGGTCAGCTGCGAGAGCACGCCGCGCAGGTTGCCCTCCAGGGTCTCCTTGGCCGCCTGGAGGATCTCCTTGCGGGTCTTGCCCAGGAAGCGCTCCAGCGCGTTGTGCAGCTCGGGCTGGTGACCGGCGACCTTGAGGTTGGCGACCCCCTGGATGGTCAGTGGGATGCCCCCCAGAGAGTAGGCCTCGGAGACCTTGACCTCGACGGTCATGTTGGTCAGATCGATGCGCTCGACCCGCTCGATGATGGGCTTGCGGATGGACATGCCACCCTTGACGATCCGGTAGCCGACGCGCTTGTTGCCCACGACGCTGGTGGTGCCGCTGAAGACCAGGACTTCGTTGGGGCCGCAGATGTAGACCAGGTTCCGCACCGTGTACAGGAACGCGAAACCGGCGATGCCCGCCACCGTGAGCACGGTGGCCGCGATCATGATCAGGTCTTCCATCACTTGCTCCCCTTGTTGTCGTCACTGAGGATGCCGAGCACGTCGACACCGGTGGTCTCGCGCAGCTCGCGCAGGACCTGGTTGACCATTGCGGGGTAGGCCCCGACGTACCGGGCCAGGCCCTCGCCGTCGCCGCCGTCCAGGACGGTGACCTCGCCCACCTCGACGGCGTTCACGCGGTCGACGACGGTGCTGAGCACGCTCTCCAGGTTCTGGATCAGGAAGATGTCCTTGGCGTTGTCGCCGGCCTTGACCCAGGCATCGGTCATCATCTGCAGGACGTCGGCCATGGCCTTGCCCTGTTCGTGGATGGCGGCCGCCTGGCCTCGGGCGGTGAACTCTTGGGCGGTCTGGTTGGCCTGAGCGGGCAGGACCACGTCGGCCTGGAGACGGACCTCTTCGAGACTCTTGCGCAGGGTCTGGAGCTCGACCTCGGCCTCGGCCCGAGCCTGGAGCGCGGCCTGTTCGGTCGTCTCCTCCTCGGAGCGGGCGGTGGCCTCGAGCTCTGCGGTGATCTCCCGGAGCTCGTTCTGGGCGGTCACGATGGCCTGTTCGGCCTGCTGGTTGGCGACCTCGCCGTCCTGGCGGCTCTGGGCCTCGTTCTGCTCGGCGGTGGACTTGGCGATGGACTCGGCGACCTCGGCGTCGCGGATGACGCGGGCGATGGCCTGGCGGCCGATGCTGTTGAGGTAGTTCACCTCGTCGCTGACGTTCTGGATCTTCAGGATGTCCAGCTGCAGGCCGAGCTTCTCGAAGTCCTCCTCGGCCTCGTCGATCAGGTTGTGGGCGAACTTGAGCCGGTCCTCATTGACCTCTTCCGGGGTCATGTTGGCCAGCACGCCGCGCAGGTGGCCCTCCATGGTTTCCTTGGCGACCTGCTTGATCTCGGCGGGGTCCCGGCCCAGGAAGCGCTCGATGGCGTTGCCCAGGAAGCGGGGGTTGCTCGAGACCTTGACGTTGGCCACGGCGTGCACGCGCAGCGGGATGCCGCCCTTGGAGTACGCGTTGGACACGTGGATGTCGATGGGGATGTTCCGCAGATCCATCCGATCCACCCGCTCGATGATCGGGATGCGGACGGCGCGGCCACCCAGGATGATGCGGTAGCCGACCGAGCCACCGTCGGTGAGCTGGCGCTTCCGGCCCGAGAAGATCAGGACTTCATAAGGACTGCAGATGAACAGGAACTGCTTGACGACCAGGACGACGAAGCCGAGCACGCCGGCTGCCGCTCCTGCGCCGCAGATCAGGCCGATCAGGTTCTCCATGGATGGGCTCCTTGACTGAGAGGGCTAGGACTGGGTGGTGTTCTGGGTAAGCCGGGGCACCGGCGTCACGATCGCGGTGGCTTCGTCCACCTGGACGATGAGCACCGCTTCCTTGGGGTTGAGCACGCGGTCCTCGCGGCTCCGGGC
>CAZFLE010000310.1:0-2668 GCA_964519895.1 uncultured Enterobacterales bacterium
GCCACCCCGAGCGGCAAGCGGACGGGCAAGGCGGCGCCCAAGACCACCGCCCCGCCCCAGGACACCCCCGCGCCCGCGGACGAGCCCGCGACGGCCCCGCCCAAGGCCGTGGCCACCCCCAGGCCCAAGGCCCCAGCTGCCAAGGAACCCGCCACGACCGGCGTAATCTTCGTCACCGGCGACCACAGCGGGGTCTGGCTGGTGGGCAAGGGCGGGCGCACCTACAAGCCCGGTGAGCCGCTGGAGCCCGGCAGCTACCAGGTCAAGGCGTCCTTTGACGGGGGCAACCCGGTGGTCGCCGGCAAGGCCCGGGTGGCCGCCGGTCAGCGGGTGACCCTCCACTGCGACGCCATGTTCTGGAAGTGTCAGCAGCAGTAGCGGCGGGTGCCCTGACCCTGCGTGGCGTCGACGTCCGCGCGGGCAGCTTCCAGATCCTGCACGGGGTGAGCCTGGCGCTGCGGCCGGGGGAGCTCTGCGGCCTGATCGGCCCCAGCGGGGCGGGCAAGAGCACGCTCATCAAGGTGCTCCTGGGGCTGCGCAAGCCCGCGGCGGGGGACGCCAAGCTCGGGGGCGGACCGGTCACCGACGCCGGCCCCATCGGGTATGTGCCCCAGGACGACGCGCTCCATCGCACCCTGACGGTGGCCCAGACCCTGGACTATGCGTCGGCGCTGCGGCTGCCCGGCGCCACGGACACCGAGCGCCAGGATCGCATCGACCAGGTCTGCCGCCAGGTCGGCCTGAGCGAGCGGCTGGGCGTGCGGGTCGGGCGGCTCTCGGGGGGGCAGCGCAAGCGTGTGTCGGTCGCCCTGGAGCTCTTGACCCGCCCCCCGGTGTTGATCCTGGACGAGCCCACCAGCGGTCTGGACCCCGGGCTCGAGGCGCGCACCATGGGCCTGTTCCAACAGGTGGCGGCGTCGGGCCGCATCGTGCTGGTGGCCACTCACGCCATGCAGAGCCTGGACAAGTGCTCTGCGCTGCTGGTGCTGGTCGCTGGGCGGGTGGCCTACTTCGGGCCTCCGGCCGCGGCGCCGGCGTACTTCCGGGCCAATCGCTACGCCGGCATCTTCGACCAGCTGCCCAAGCGCAAGCCCGGGGCCTGGGGCAAGGCCTGGAACACGTCGAGCGAGCGCACGGCTTTTGCCAGTCGGCCGCGCCCGGCGCTCGGGGGGCCCGTGGCGCCCGCTGCGTCGCCGGCCCCGGCGTCCGCTGAGCCTGCGCCCACGCCGGCGCCTGCGCCCACCGACGACCCCCTGGCTGCCGCCCGGGCCGAGCTCGCCCGGCTCAAGGCTGCTCAGAGCTCGGAGGCCGAGTGAGCGACGCGGCCCTGGCACCTCGGGCCCAGGCCCGGATCCTGGCGGCCCGCTACTGGGCCTGCACCCTGGGGGACTGGCGCACGGTCGTGCTGCTGGTGGCCCAGGCCCCGCTGATCGGCTGGTTCTGCACGCTGGTGTGGGGCTCGATCGAGACCGACACGCCGAGCCTCTACTTCGTGCTCTGTCTCTCGGCGGTCTGGTTCGGCTGCATCAACGCCTGCCGCGAGGTGGTCAAGGAGCGGGCGGTGCTCGAGCGGGAGCGCTTCTTCGGCCTGAGCCTGACCGCCTACATCGCGTCCAAGGTCCAGGTCCTGGCCGTGCTCGGCCTGATCCAGGTCCTGCTGCTCCAGGCGGCGGTCGAGTGGCAGCTGGCCCTCAAGGGCGCCTTCTTCGTGCAGACCCTGGCGCTGTGGGGTGCGTCGCTGTGTGGCACCGGGCTCGGGCTGCTCGTCAGTGCGGCGGCCAAGACCCAGGAGCGGGCGGTCGGCGCCATCCCACTGCTCATCCTGCCGCAGATCCTGTTCAGCGAATTCGCCATCCCAAGGGAGCAGTTCGGCGACGTGGTCACGTGGGTCGAGCGCTTCATGCCGGTGCGCTGGGCCTACGAGGTCTTCACCCAGCTCGCGGCCGACGAGACCGCCTGGGGGGACCTGGTCCTGGCCTTCACGGTGTTGGCGGTGCAGGCGCTCGTGCTTGGATCGCTGGCGGTGGCCGCGCTCGTGCCCCGGAGGGAGACGTGAAGAAGGTCCTGTGGCTGGTCGGACTGCTCGCGGTCGGTGGCGGCGGCTACCTGGCGGCGTCGCACCTGAGCGGCGGCGCCTTTCCGACCCTGGGTCTGCCTCTGGGCGGCGATCTGGGTTGGCTGCGCAAGACCACGATGTCCTTCTGGGAGGACATCCAGTTCAAGGACTTCGAGCGTGCCGCGACCTACCACGCGCCGGACAAGCAGGACGGCGTCGACATCCCGTACCTGATCGAGCGGCTCTTCGGCGTGAAGCCCGAGGGCCTCGACATCATGGAGTACGAGATCGTGATGGCCGAGGTCGACTCCACCGGGCTGCGGGCGCGGGTCAAGACCCGGCTCAAGGTGAAGCTCTTGTTCCTGGACAAGATCAAGTCTCGGGAATTCATGCTCTTCTTCCATCGGGAGACCGTGGACAGTCCGTGGACGATGGAGCTGGAGACGAGCCTGCGCTCGCTGGATGTGGACGAGGACAAGAAGCACTGAGCGGGCGCCGATCACCCGGGTTGAGGCTGGCGAATCGCAGACAAGCCGGACGCCTGGCGGCTACGCTGGGGTCTAGGAGCTTGTAGGGAATTGGGGGCCACCAACCCGGGTTCCGGCGGCGATG
>CAZFLE010000311.1:0-2613 GCA_964519895.1 uncultured Enterobacterales bacterium
GCTAGTCCCCTGCTCTCACAAGTTCTCGGGCGATTCGCTTGCCCTCGACGCCGCTGGCTGCGTTCCGGCTCCTGGACGTGACTCGGCCACGACTGCGTCGCCGCGCCTTGCCAGCGCCGCCGATCGCGGCGCGACTCACCTCGCGAACTTGTGAGACAGGGGACCAGGAAGGGACGGGTTAGGACCACCCCGGCACAGTCCTGACGTCCTAGGAGCCCCCCCATGAGCACCCCGGTGGCCACTGCCGACCCAGGCAGCAACGGCAAGGCGAGCGAGCGCCCCGTGACCGCGCAGCCCACGAGCGAGGAGCTCAGGCTGGCCTACGAGGTCGCCTGCGGCTCCCGTGTCCTGGAAGAGCACATCGTGCGCCTCGCCGCCCGCGGCGAGGTCAAGTTCGCCATCTGGGGACCGGGCGAGGAAGTCCACGGCACCGCCACCGCGCTGGCCTGGTCCCACGTGATCGACGACGTGGCCAAGTTCGGCCTGGTGCCTCACTATCGGTCCGGCTCGATGGTGAGCATGTGGGCCGCGCTGCACGGCTGGGGCGACTTCTCGGCAGCGGTCTTGCGGCAGCAGTTCTCCAAGGACTCCGACGTGATGAGTCGGGGCCGCCAGATGGTCAACCACCTGGACATCCCCGAGATCGGCGTCCTGCCGGTCCAGAGCCCGGTCGGCATGCAGCTGGGCAAGGCCGCGGGCTGGGCCCTGGGGCTCAAGCGCAAGGGCGTCGAGGGGGGCCTGGCCTGCGGGATCGTCGGCGACGGCACCACCGCCGAAGGCGACATGCACGACACCATGAACGCCGCCAGCGTGTGGGACCTGCCCATGGTGGTGATGGTCACGGACAACGGCATCGCCATCTCGACCACCCCGGCCGAGGGCCGGGGCATCAAGGACTTCGAGGCCTACGCGACCGGCTTCGGCGTTCGCTTCTTCTCGTGCGACGGCCGGGACTTCTGGGACTGCTATCGGGCCGCCTACGAGTCCGGCGTCTACGTGCGCGACCAAGGCAAGCCCGCCTTCCTGTACGTGCACGACCTGCCGCGGTTCAACGGCCACTCCTCGGCCGCGGACATGACCTTTGACCTGACCCAGGACGACCCGCTGATCGCCTTTGGCCAGAAGCTCGTGTCGATGGGCGTGCTCGAGACCGCCGACATCATGAAGCGCATCCCCGCCGAGGGCCGCGACTTCTTCACCCACCACGACCTGGGCAACATCGCCGGCCGCCAGGACGAGTCGATCAAGGCCACCATGGACGCGGTCCGCAAGGAGCCCGATCCCCCGGTGGAGTCGGTCCTGGAGCACGTCCGCCCCCCCTTCCCCCAAGTGACCGAGGGCACCCCCGGGCCCGGCACCACCAACGTGAGCTACGCCGCCGCCATCCGGTCGGCGATGGACTACACCATCGGCGAGCGGGGGGGCCTGATCATCGGCCAGGACGTCGGCAAGCTCGGCGGCGTCATGCAGGCCACCGCGGGGCTCAAGAAGAAGTACCCGGACCACGTCATCGACGCGCCGCTCAACGAACCGCTCATCGCCGGCACCGCCATGGGTGCGGGACTCCATGGCGACGTGCGGGCCTGTCCGGAGATCCAGTTCGGCGACTACAGCTTGAACGCCTTCCACTGGCTCGTGCACATGGGCAACCTCTATTGGTGCTCCAACGGCCGCACGACCACCCGGGTCACCCTGCGCATGCCCACCGATCCCTTCGGTGGCGGCGCCGTCTACCACTCCATGTCCGTCGACGGCTACTTCTCGCCGATCCCGGGCCTGGTGCTGCTCATGCCCAGCACGTCCTGGGACATCTACGGCCTGCTCATGACCGCGGCCGACTACGACGGCCCGGTGGTGGTGCTGGAGCCCAAGTGGATGTACCGCAACACCCTGGGGCCTGCGTTCCCGGGCGAGCCGACCGACCCCGCGGACATCGCCACCATGAAGCGCGGCATCATGCGCGGCGAGATCCCCGACCTGCCCCGGGACCTGCGCGTGCCCTTTGGCAAGGGCATCGTGCGGCGTGCGGGCACCGACGTCACCGTGGTGGCGTGGGGCCGCATGGTCTGGACCGCGCTCAAGGCCGCACAGACCCTGGCAGACCAGGGCGTCAGCGCCGAGGTCATCGACCTGCGCACCCTGGTGCCGCCGGACCTGGACCTGATCTACGAGTCCGTGGGCCGCACCGGCCGCCTGGTCGTGGCCGCCGAGGACCGCAACTTCGCCGGCTTCGTGCGCACCATCCAGGGCCACGTGGTCGAGCGCTTCCCGGGTATGCCCACCCGGGCCCTGGGCCAAAAGGACATCCCCGGCATCGCCCAGAACCTGACGCTCGAGCACTACACGGTGCTCGACGCCGACGAGCTGGTCGCCGGTGTCCAGGACTGTCTGGGGGTCGAGGTGTCCGGGAGTGGCCCGAGCGGCTGGAGCTGGGTGCCGCCGCGCTATTTCATCTCGTAGTCCCCGAGACGACAGGGGACCCTATCCCTGGTACCCCGGGGCTTCCTTGGTCGACGTGTTGCCGTCTTCATCGGTGATCAGGAACCGGAAGCTGTACTCGCTGGCCGAGCTGCACAGGATGCCGTTGTCGGACTCCTTGAACGAGCCGATGCA
>CAZFLE010000312.1:0-2574 GCA_964519895.1 uncultured Enterobacterales bacterium
CTCGAGCTCAGCGTTTCGGGCCAGTTCATCAAACCCGCCGCTGAGAGCTCCAAGCGGACTCGCCTGCCTTGGGTCCAGGGCATCCTGGCCCTGCTGGAATAGCCACTGATCTTACCGTGCACCGCCTTCGGCAACGACACCAGGTTGTTCTCATTGTGCACCGCCGTCTGCCAGGCATTCTTAGCCCGCGTCTGGCCCTGCTCAACGATGTGATGCCAGTCGTGCCCAGCTCGCGTGCCCAGGGCCTTCTTGGCGGACCCGAACGATCCCCAGGCCCTGCCGCCCTGGACATACTTGCTCACCTTGGCCGCGGACTCCATGCGACGCACCATGTTGGCCGCGCGGATCTTGTTGAGACCCCGCACCGCGGCGGCGTAGCCACCCGCCGGTGCAGCGATTCCCACCGCCAGGAGCCCCCCGCTCAACAAGACGTCCCGCCCGGACGCCTGGCCGTTTGCATAGGCATGGGCGGTGCTGGCGAAGGCGACGGTGTCGGCCACGGTCAGCGCGACCTCGACCGCGACCCAGGCGATGGCGAACGCGGCCAGGAAGCCAATGTCGCCCGTCGGGTCCGTCCACGCCATGGGGTTCTGGTAGGCGTAGGCCCAGCGGTTCATGCTGACGGGGTTGGCCAGGTCGCCCAGGGCGACCATGTCCGCGCGAACCATGCCCGGGAGTCCCGGCAGCATGTGGCGCGAGCCCATGTTGACCGAGTCGAGAGAGTCCGGTGCATCGTGGCCCGCCCACCGTGCCGCCAGCCGAGCCTTCGGCGACCCGACCGTCGCCGACCGCGTGGTTCCGAACGGCGTGAACTCGAGCTCGAGCTGGGTGGTCGCACCCGAGTCGGTCATGAGCCGCGTGCTGCCGTGGATGTCGTTGTGCATCCACAAGACCTCGAGGCCCGTGGCACCCTGGACCACCGCCGCGACCGGCAGATCGCCCAGGTAGACCAGCATCCAGGTCAGCTCGACCCGGCCGCCGCTTCGGCTGAAGCGGGCCAGGACACGCCCGGACGCATCGTGGAGCAGGAAGGAAGTGGCGGTGCCGACGCTCCCGTGCCGCTGGACCAGAGCCGGGTTCCCCTGGGCGTCGCGGTAGATCTCCTGGGTGACCGAGCCGTCGTCGAGGGTGATCAGGTCGCCGGCGGCATCGGTCGTGAGCGACAAGTCCGGGGTGGTCGCCATGCAGCCCCGGGCGTCGTAGGACAGGTCCCCGGTGGTCTCGAGGTTGTAGGTAAAGGAGCGCCCGGCAAAGTCGATGCCCAGGCGAGTGGCCTCGGTCCCGCCGAGGTCCGTCATGTTGTGGAAGTCGTCGTAGGTGTAGGCGAGGGTGTCGCCGGTGTCGCCATAGACGACGCCTGTCAGGCGATAGGCGTCGTCGTAGGCGTACTCGTCTGTTCCCCCGGCGTCGGTGATGCTCGTGATGTTGTTCGCGCCGTCGAAGTCGTCCAGGTCCAGGTCCGTGGACGCGCCCGAGGTCGTGAGCAGGTCTGGGCGGCCCAGGTCGTCCAGGCCCAGGGTCTGGGTCACCCCGTTCCCGAACACCAGCGTGTCGTAGGCGCCGTTGGGGTGGTACGACGCCGACGACATGACGGTCTGGCTGATGGGCGCGGGGGTCGAGCCCGTGTTGAGGAGCACGCCAGACAACGAGATGTCCTCGACCACGCCGCCGGGGCCGAACTGCTTCTGGACCGAGATCGTGGACCCGCCACGCCACTGCAGGGTCAGGCTGTCCGGGTTGCCCTCGTTGTCGTGTGAGTAGCTGAGCTCGGCAAAGAACGGCGCGGGCCCCGAGGTGTCCCACCAGCGCAGCTCGTCAGCGACTCGGCCCTGGCTGTCGTAGCTCAGCGCCCGGCCCCCAGCTTCGTCGGTCGAACCCGACAGGCGACCGGTCGCGTTGGCGGAGCTGAAGCCCGGTCCAGCGGGAATGCTCGCCGGCAGGTTGCCGTCGTAGGTGGCTTCGGTGACCGGGTCCGTGGTCGGTGTGCATGACGTGTCGTGGTAGACGGCCGTCTGCCGCCCGGCGAAGTCGGCCTCGTAGACCACCGCGTTCCCAGCAGGGTCTGTCACGCACGCCACGTCGCCCGTGGCGTCGGTGGTGGTGACCGTGTACCCACCGGTGCCGCTCTGGTGGTCCTGGACCCGCCACGATCGACCGCCGTCGTCGAGCCATCGGTACTGGGTCCAGCTGGTCGCGCCCGACGCGTCCTGGATGTCCACCGCCTGGACGGGGCCGTTGGTGTAGTCGGTGGCGACCCCGAAGTGGATCCCACTCAGGTGCGAGCCGACCGTGGCGGTGGTCTTGGCGATGTTGCCGAGACCGTCCAGCTCGTGCAGGGTCGTGATGCCGTTGGGGTCGGTGACGGTCAGGTCCGACCCGTTGAAGTCCCAGTCCGTGGAGTGCGTGGCCGACGCGCTGACCACTTCTTGCCCGGTGGTCCGACCGGCACTGTCGCGCTCGTAGGTGATGTAGCTGCTGGCAGAGCCGTGGTGGGCCAGGTACTGGACGTCGGTGTTGCCCGCGTGGTCGAGCGACTTCTCCAGCGTCACCTCGGTCCCAGCGGAGCCTTGCTTG
>CAZFLE010000313.1:0-2334 GCA_964519895.1 uncultured Enterobacterales bacterium
CCCGCCGGGTGACGTGCTCTCCAGGCCCAGGAGAGCCCCATGTCCACACCGAGAGCCGCCGACCGCTGGCACGCCATCATCGACCGCTTCGAGACCTCGGGCCAGACCCTCCGTGAGTTCGCCGACGCCAACGACCTCAACAAGAAGACACTCGCCTGGTGGCGCTGGGAGCTGGGTCGCTCGACGCCGGCCAGGCATCCGCCGTTCATCGAGCTGGTGGTCGCCGACAACCCGCTTCCCGCACGTGCGAGCACCGTCGTGGTCGAGCTCGGGGCCACGGGGGCCCGCGTGCTGGTCGAGGACGACACCGACCTGGGCCTGCTGCGGCGGGTGGCGGAGGCGCTGTGCTGATCCCCACGCCTCGACGCATCCTCGTGGCCCGCGAGCCCGTCGACTTCCGCAAGCAGATCGACGGCCTCGCCGCGGTCTGCGAGGTCCACCTCGGCGAAGAACCCCTCGACGGGACGCTGTTCGTCTTCCGGAACAGGAAGGGCTCGGCGCTGAAGATGTTGGTGTGGACCCACGGCGGCTTCCTGCTGATGTACAAGAAGCTGGAGCGCGGCAGGTTCCGCTGGCCGGGACTGGAGGCCGACCGGGGCGTCATCACGCCAGCGGAGCTCGCCGCCCTGCTGGAGGGCATCGACCTGTCTCGGTCCCGCCGGCTGAAGCGCTGGAATCCATCTCGAGACCTAGCGCCGACCGGCGCCTCGGCATAGGTTCACCCCATGACTGGCCTGGCCGAGATCCTCGAGGAGAACCGCCGACTTCGGGCGGTCGTCGCCATGCGCGATGCGAGTCTTCGTGAACAGGCCAACGAACTCGCGAAGCGGGACGCGATGGTCGCCGCCCTCCGCACGACCGCCGACGACCTGGCCCGACAGCTCGAGCTGCTCAGCCTGAAGGGTCGCGGTCCCGCGTCCCAGCGCTACGTGCCCGACGGCCAGGAGCTGTTGCCCTTCCCCGGTGATGTCGCCCCGCCGCCTCGGGCCCCGAAGAACGAAGACAGCGAGGGCGAGGAGGCGCCGCCCAAGAAGCGCCGGAAGGGCCGGACCCCGAAGCGGAGGAAGCGGGAGGACTTCGCCCACCTGCCGTCTCGCACGGTTCGGTGCGAGGCCGATCCGAACGCGGTCTGTGTCTCCTGTGGTGGAGCCCTCGGCGTCATCGGCGAGGCGGTCTCGTTCCGCGTGAACTGGGTCCCGGGCCACTTCATCGTCGAGGACCTGGTCCGGGACAAGTGCGCCTGTCCGCAGTGCCCCGAACAGGGTGTCCTGACCGTGCCCGGCCCCTACGCCCTGGACCGTTCGCTGTGCGGCAACAGCCTGCTGGCGCGGGTCCTGGTGGACAAGTTCTGCGACCACCTCCCGCTGCACCGCCAGGCCCGCCGGATGGGCCGAGAGGGCTTCGAGGTAGGCACCAACACGCTGTCCGGCTGGGTCCGCAACGCCGCGTCCCTGCTGGGTGTCCTGGCGCGGACGATCCAGCAGGACCTGCTCTCGAGTTCCTTCCTCCAGGGCGACGACACGGGCTTCCCGGTCCAGGACGGGGGCGACGGTGTCCTGCGGAAGGGTCGACTGTGGGCCTTCACCGACCAGGACCACGCGTTCTACGCCTTCACCGACACCAAGGAGGGGGAGTACCCAGCCCGGCTGCTGGAGGGCTTCGCCGGTGAACTGCTCCTGGTCGACGGGGGCTCCGAGTTCAACAAGGTGGTCCGGGACGAGCAGCTGGGCCGCGGAGGCTGCTGGTCCCACCTGAGGACCTACTTCTTCGACGCTCGCCACCACCATCCCGGCGAGGCCCACCTGGCGCTGGGCACCATCCGAGACCTGTTCCTGATCGAGCGGTCCCTCTGGGGCAAGCCCCCAGACGAGGTCCGACGACAACGGCAGGAGCTCGCGCTTCCCCTGGTCGACGGCTTCTTCGCCTGGGTGAAGGCGCTGTCCCAGCGCCAACGGCCGAAGTCCAAGCTCGGGCATGCCCTGGGCTACGCCACGAACCAGGAACAGGCCATGAGGCTGCACCTGGAGCACGGCGAGCTGCCGATGCACAACAACCTCAGCGAACTCCTGCTGCGTCAGTGCGTGGTGGGCAGGAAGAACTGGCTGTTCGCGCGGTCGGAGGGAGGGGCCCAGGCCGCGGCGACGCTCTACACGCTGATCGGGAGCTGCATGCTCCAAGGGATCGACCCCCACGGCTACCTGGTGGACATCCTGGACCGGCTGCCGGACCATCCGGTCAGCAGGGTGCGAGAGCTGATGCCAAGAGAGTGGCGGCTCGCGAGGGAAGATCACACGGCAGGGGCGGGCTGACACTCACCGTTCGCTGAGTGGATAC
>CAZFLE010000314.1:0-2283 GCA_964519895.1 uncultured Enterobacterales bacterium
ACAACAACATGGTTCAATCGCAGAAGATTTGTTACGCAAAGAAACAATAGCACGATTAGAAGCAGAAAAAAATGCGTAGAAAAGTAGATAAAGAAAATTGTTACTCTTGCAAAGAGCCAATACGAGGCAAATGGGAATCTCAAATCCATCTCGCCTTGGAAACAGGGGAATTTTCGGAGGATAGTCCGTATCAGCACTTTGTATTCGACAAGCATATTCGATGCTCTCCGAGTCGAGCGCAAAGGATAATACATCCAGAGTTTCCTACTGTTACAGATAGCAGACCACAATTTGATATTCGTAGGGGTTTGAATTGGACAAACGAGGATAGGGAGAAGTGGATAAAGGTTTATACAGAGGCATGGGTAAGGCTACAAGAGAAATATAATCCTAATTGGATTACCAAGCCAGAAGAACTTGCAAACTTGTCAGATGAGAAATGGGTAAAAGAACTAACAAGATAATAAAAATAAATATTTATTAAAATTTAAAAAACTTAATCACATGAAAAAATTAATTATATTACCGATACTAACAGTTATTATTGCATCTGGCATGGCACAAATTAAACCTTTTGAAAGCACTCTTAAAAAATTCGACGCATTGGTAATGAATATTCACCAAGGTAGTGATGAATATTTTGTAAATATTCCAAGCAATACATTCGCGGAGGATAAGAGTAAACAGCAATACTTAAATGACGAACATTTTATCAAGGCAATGACTGAATTGTATGGTAAAAAGGTTTATCAATTACGCTTGAGGAAATCGCAAGTAACTGATTCTGGCTTGGATATATTAGCTCAATTCCCCACAATCAAGCGATTAGAATTATCCAATAGCAAGATAACAGATAATGGCATCAAAAAAATCGTGGAGTTTTGTCCACAATTAGAACGATTAAATGTTTGGGGAAATGCTAATATAACAGATAAAAGCCTTATACATCTACGAGACTTGTGGAAATTGGAGAAATTACATCTATTTGGCACGAAGGTTACTTGGAAGGCAGCAAACAAACATAGAGGCAGAATGCAGTCTATGGCAGCAAATGAGAACCTAACAATCCATATAGGCAGAAATCATCCTACATTGTACGCTTTCAAGATGGAGGAACTATGGAAACGCACATATCAAACTAATACTTTTCTAGGTAAATTGAATCCAGAATATAAAATAGAGATATTAGGAGAATAAAAAAGACTTGCAGAAATCGCGGCTATATAGTATAATATTCTGAAATGGCACATTTAGTAACAGTAACAGACTTAAACAACCAAGAATTGTTGTTTAATTTAGATACAGCAATCTCTTTTGAACGAGGGCATAATGAGCAGACCATTGTGACTACTCGTTGGGGAAGAACCGACATTAAGGAGACATTGAGCGAGGTCAGGAACTTGGCAGAGAAAAGCAGTATTCATTATCAAAAATTAAAGAATTATGCCAACGACTAAAAAACGAGAATATGTTGTGCAGTTGACTGATACAGAAGCAGTATCATTAAAGGACTTTGCAGAAGATAGAACAGGCAATTACAATCCATACGAAGATTTCAAGATTGTAGCCAAACAAGTCAAAGCGCATATTGATGCTAATTTTAAGGATTATAAGTATCGTAGCTTGAATGACCCGCTTAATGGCATAACAAACGAATAATTGAAAATGCAAGACGAACCTGTTTCAAGCGACATTAAAGATCAAGATATAGTTCCTGACGAATATGCAATAGAATACGATATAGAAGAAATATCAAATGTATTATCAGAATTATCTAATATACAAAATGCTATGAATAAATTACAAAAACAATTTGATTTGATTAATAACGCTATTCTAAACAGTAGAAAAACACTACATCAATTATCAAAAATAGAAGATTTACCTTGATAAATTGAAATGGTTTACAAATGGGAAGAAAAGGGACGAAATGGTAAATATTTGATTTACAATTTATTTACCTTTATTTACCATTCTCCCATAATATATTCATTATTACAATATACTGTATAAAGAGATGATATAAATACAAGGTAAGATAAATACAATAAAATCAATATTAAAGTTAATAATTGAAAATAAATTAAAAAATCAAAAAAGGTGCGCGACTTAAATATATCAAAATAACTATAAAATAAGCTAATTTTTTAAATGACATTAAATATTAATATTTTTAAAGCTGGACAATATATCTGTTATGCAGGTTTATTCGTATTTATTTTCTTTACATTAGATAATAACCCATTAAATAATATATTCTTTTATTTAATGATATTATGTATG
>CAZFLE010000315.1:0-2142 GCA_964519895.1 uncultured Enterobacterales bacterium
AGACCAAGAGGAGGAGAAAGATGATCATAAAAGAAGAAAGAAGAAGAAAAACAAATACAAAAAGAAGAAGAAGAAAAAGAGTGGGAAATCTGATAAGAAGAAAAGGAGATCTAGGAGTAGTGAGAGTGAAGATAATGATGATGAAATAACCAGGTTGAGGAGGGTGAGGATGAGGAGGGAGATTGAGGAGAGAAGAAGAGCGAAGGATCTCATGTCAAATTATAACGCTTGATAAAACACAATAAAAAGTCATCTAAAAAGTTCTTATCATTCTAATATATATATACCAATCTAACTCATCTTCTCTTGGTTCTTGTACCTCTCTTTTCTATAATCAGGCCCTACTGAGTATTTGATCTTATCCCCCCTAGTCCTCACCAAATGATCATTGGAAGAAGAAGAAGAAATCACTTTGGAGTTAGATTGAGTTGTGTTCATAACCGCCTTGTGAGCTATCCATTTCATCTTTTGACGAGAGGAGGGTTGATCAAGAGCTGATCTCAATGTGTCTTTCTCTACCATATATTGTGGCACATTGTTCATGACTATCTCAGAGCCACTTCTCCCTCTCCTCATTAGATGGTCATTTGTGATTGATCTCCTCCTCTCACCCTCCTTTTTCTCACTCCTCATTTTCTGCTGTTCATCTCTTATTCGTCTCCAATCCAAATCCCAATCATCCACAAAAGCCATCTCCCCAAACTCATACTCCAATAAGTATAACCCCCTCTGGAAGGCTTGGCCCTTTTATTTTCAATGAAAAAATAATGTAATTGATAAAATTGATAAAATCGATAAAATTGATAAAATCTGTTTTCAACTTTTAAAACTAATAAAAGTCAAAAACCTTTTTTCTTGCCATTTGTCTGAGATGGTTCTTTGCCCGAGGTGTGAGAGGGTTGATGGGCTCCTCCCAATGGTTGGCAAAATTCTCATATTTTTTATCCAACATTTTTCTTCTTTTCTTATCCAATTTTCTCTTGTTCTTCCTTTTCTTCTTTTTGTTTCTTCCATCCTTCTGTTCTGATTTAGAACAAGATTCTTCATCCTCTATTTGGTTCTTCATTCTTTCTTGTTGTTGTTTTTTCTTCTTTTTTTCTTGCACCATCTTCTTTTGTTCTTCATTCAATCCTTCAGATCTGAAATCAAAACTCTCATCATCATCCTCATCTTCATCTGAAATTGAACTAGATGAGAGAGTCTGAGATTTTTTTTCATTTTCAATCTCCCTTTCCCTCCTCTTCAACCTTTGTTTCCGATCTCTCTCCATTTGATCTTCCCTCTCCTTTTTTTCCTCCTCCTCCTCTCTTCTTTTCTCCCACACCTCGAATTCAGACCAGTTCATCCCCATCCTCTCTCTCAGATTGTTCCTCCTCCTCTCCTCCCCCATCTCCCCTCCATTCCCACCATCAAGATCAATATCCACCACTACAGACCATCTGTTTTTCACTTTAGCCATAGAAGCTCTCCTTCTGCTCTTCCCATCCATCCTCCTCTTCTTTATAACCTCATTCTGACCTCTCAACTTCTTTATTCGGTCTGCATCCCAATCTGATGGAGTGGAGGAAAGAAGCAAACTCTTGTTGTTTTTATTAGTTGAGATTTTGGATGATGATGATTGGGGAGTTGAGGTTCTTAGTTGTTTGGAAGAAGAGTGGGGTTTTAGGATGGTGGAATCTCCTCCATCATCTGACAAGGCACTTATCACACTCTCATCATCATCATTCTCATCATCATCATAATTATTATTATTATTATTTTGATCCATTCTCCTTCTCTCATCATTCAACTTATTCATCTCATCATCCACTGTTGAAACCACTTGATCTATAGCATTTTGAGTCTTCTCTTTCTCTTCTTTCACCTGTTGTTTGGATGATTCAATCTCTTTAGCAATCACATCCAATTCTTCTGAATATATAGTCACCACTTCTTCTTCTTGTTCTTTCTCTTCTTCTTCTTCTTTCTCTTCTTCTTTCTCATCTGATTTTAGTTCATTGGAAATCTGAGATGATGATGATGATGGTTGATTGATCTCTCCTCTTTTGGGTGATGTTGTGGTAGATTTTTTTTCTTTTTGTTGTTGCTGTTGAGATGGTGATGGTTTCAGTTGGTTGTTGAAGGGAGTAAGAGGAGAGGAAG
>CAZFLE010000316.1:0-2140 GCA_964519895.1 uncultured Enterobacterales bacterium
CCATGATGTGGTGCCCTGGCGTCAGCTCCAGGGCTACGACTGGTCCGGCGAGGACGCATGAGCGCTACGGCGCCGAGACGATGAAGTCGATCAGCATCTCGCCGAGCTCACCCCCGTCCGAGCCGATGCTGGTCGACTCGATGAGGCCCAGGCTCGGGTCCCGATAGGCGGTCGTGCTGGGCGCATCGCCGTCCCAATAGTCATCCTCGAAGCGCCAGTACTCGACCTTGGCAGCCTGGAACTCCCCGGCCTCGACGGTCCGGGTCTCGGTGGCACCGAGCCGGTAGAGGGCCTGGTAGAGGGACCCGACAGCGTCGCGGTCCTCGGGTGCGTAGAGCCACGCCAGGTCGCGGATGAACGTGTCGCCCTCTGCCAGACCCGCAGGCCAGTACAGCACGCCGCCAGGTTCGGACTCCCAGTGGTATTCGAACGAGTCCAGCAGCGAGATCCACTCGTGGAACCAGGCGCCGTCGTCATCACAGGAGTAGCGCAGGGTCTGGACCGGCTCGAACTCGCCGCTGTCCTCGTCGTAGATGCGGTCCTCCCGGACGATCGTGGTGCCGTCGTCCGACGCGCTCGTCACGGCGACCTGGTAGCCGAGCTCGTAGTCGGGGTCGTCGTCCTGCCACATGCGGTAGCTGCGCCAGTCCCCCAGCACGTGGGGGCCGAAGTACCTGGGACAGACCTGGTCCCAGGGCGTGTCCGAGCTGTCCGGGACGTCGGGGTCGGTCGCTGTGAAGGCAGGCTCGCCTTCGCAGGCTGTCAGCAGGACGATGAGAAGCATCTCCGGTCTCCCTCTGAATGCAAGGTGCGGGGACTCGGGCGTTCCGATCAACAATTCTCAGCGGAAGTCGGTGGGCTATGTGGCGCTGCTTTGCGAGTCTCGAGGCCTCTACCTACCAATAGGTCGGGTCGTCCCACGGGATCTCCCAGCCGTTCATCAGCACGAAGCCCCCCGGGTGGCCGGGGACATCCTGGCCGTAGCCGGTGAAGAGGAGTTCATCGGTGCCGTCGCCAGTGAAGTCTTGACCGTCGAGGTGGGGTACATCAACCCAGGTTTCCGAACGTCGGTACAGGAGCCCGTTGGGCAGCGGCTCGGCGGGCTCCGGGATGTGGTCCAAGCGTAGGATGTTCATGACCCAGTCAACCTCGAAGATGTCTCCTGGGTTTGCGTCGAAGCCGGTGACCAACTCCCCGGTGCCATCGCCGTCAAAGTCGGCACTCTTGCAGAAGTCCAGCTCACTGTCGGTCTCCACGCCGGTCCAGTAGCCGGCTGAGACCTCTGATGGATGCAGGCCCCACCTCGATCGATCCAGGCCGGACAGAAAGTAGAGGGCGCCGCTGTCCTCACCGTTGTGATCGGCTTCTGGATCCCCGATCAGCCAGTCGCCATAGCCGTCTCCGTCCAGGTCCCCGAGGGGACACGGGGTGCGAAGATTGGGGAGAGTCCAGTGTTCGAAGGCCACTTCCGGAGCCGTGCTTCCGGCGCTGTCGATGAGGTCCTGGCCGCGAATGATGAAGAGATCATCGGTTGCGGCTGTGCTTCCCCATTGGCCGATGGCAACCTCGTCGATCCCGTCGCCGTCGAGGTCGCCCAGGATCTCCAATACGGTGCCCAAGTAGCGCCCGTCGGCGTTTGGGTCGCCTTCCACGCGGCTCTCGGCGATCGGAGAGAGCTCGGCGTCGGCGTGAAGTCGCCCGGGAAGCCCATAGACGATGCCAGCGTCGTCGGCCGCCGCGGGTGCTGCGATCAGGAGATCGGCCAGCGCGTCCTCGTCCAGGTGACCAGAGACAATTCCATACAGTCCGAAGTAGTCCTCTGATAGGGCCAGCCACGAGACGTTCATGGCCTCCCGGATCCATGTCTGGGGCGGGTGGTCCATGACAGGTCCATAAATCATGTACGCAGCATCGATGTAGCCGCTGCTCGCCGATTCGGTGAGGGCCAGATCAGGGATGCCGTCGCCATTCCAGTCTCCGGTCTTCATGGAGCCATTTCGGCCGCCTTCGAGGTGCGAGTCTGACCCGTAGAACCAAGTCACTTCAGATGAGTCCAAGACCCGGTCACGCCCCTCGCTGCCTCCAGGAAGGATGTAGGCGGGGTTGGCGATCACACCATCTTCTTCCCAGGTGCAGGTGG
>CAZFLE010000317.1:0-2100 GCA_964519895.1 uncultured Enterobacterales bacterium
GTGCACGTGGACGACCACGTCTCACGACCCCCGATTCACCGCACGCTGCTAGACTAGGTTCCCCCCGAGGTCCACCCGGACGCCAGCGGGACCTGGTACGAAGGCGTGGACCAGGACAAGGGCGGCTGGGCACAGTCTGCGGTGTCAATACAGCAGCCAGACGGGTCGAACGCCGCATTCCCCGTAGACAGACGGGTCCGGTGTCGGGGGGAGGAACTCCCCGGGGTGCTACAGGCCCAACAGTGCGGCACTCACCTCCGCTGACTGACCGTCGGGCCCAACTGAGGAGGCCACCCCCGACACTCGACCCCTCTGTCTGCGTCACGTGCGGCGTCGGGACCCACTGTCTGTCGACAGGAGCCTGGAACACGACGGCCCTTGAGGTCGACCAGGGCATCGAGCACAGCCCCGGGCGCCGCGCCGTCGATGGCGGTCAGCGCCGGTCGATGGCGGCCGGTCAGACTCGGAGCGAAGTCACGAGAACCACTGGTGGTGCCGCTCCACCAGCGAGTCGCGCAGCAGTCGGGACACCCCGAAGATGTCCAGCTCGCCCGGGCTCTCCAGCTCGCTGGTGAAGCTGGACTGGCTGAAGCACCGAATGATGATGCGGGCCGGGGCGTCGCGGCTCTGCAGCCACAGACCGGTCTGCAGGTTGGAGCGGTCGTCGTCGCTGCCCAACACGTAGACCGGTGTCGGCTGCTGCCCGGTCTCGTCCACCGGCCCAGCCGCGATGGCTTCCTCCACCCGCACCCAGGTCTCCGGGTCCTCCAGATCGCCGGCGATGGCGGTCCAGGAGACCCGTCTGGCGAAGCCGACCCGGAGCTCGAATTGCCGGGCCCGCACCTGGGCGCTCAGGTCCACCACCACCACGTGCAGCAGCTCGTCGACGAAGCCCCGCTGCAAGCACTCCAGGATGGTCTGTCCGAAGCGGCCGAACCCGGCGAGCACGACCACGTCCCGGGCCATGGTGTCCTGGAAGTGCTCGGCCAGGTGGCTCGTGACCAGCTCGGTCGCCGCGATGTCGTGGCTGTTGAAGATGGCGACGTCTTCCTGGCCCGACAGGTGCTCGCGGATGGCCCGCTTCATGCGGATGTCGGAACAGTGCACGACGATCTGGCCGGGCACCTGGGGTGCGATCTCGGTCGCCGCCTCCAGGTTGACCAGGTCGTTGCCCGTCAGCAGCACGACGCCCCGGGCCCGACGGAGCACCAGGGCGTCCCGGGTGATGGGGTGCGTGATGTCGCCCCGGTGGAACAGCACGCCGTACCGCTCGGTGGCCTCGGCCACGTTGGGGTTGAAGTCGGTGTCCACCACCAGCACCAGGCGGTGCGGCTCCACCCGGCGGAGGGCCTCCAGGTAGAGCATGCCCACCCGGCCGAGCCCCACGATGACCACGTGGTTGCGCATCCACAGGCGGCGCAACAGGGTGGGCTTGAGCGCCCGAAGCAGGCCCTCGACCACGGCCCCCGTCGTGATGGCCGGCGCCAGGAAGAAGCAGGCCCACAGCGCCCGTCGCCACGGCCCCGGCGGTCCCACAGGGGTGCCCAGGTCCAGCCCGCCCAGGAAGAACAGCGACACCGCGTAGTAGATCCGCGCCGGCCAGCCCAGGTCCGGACAGGACTGGACCGAGCCCTCGCTCAGTGCGATGCCACACCGCTCGGACAGGCCGATGCCCTGGGAGAACGCCGCCAGCGTGAGCGCCAGCACGACCAGGACGCTGCCCGCCCTCACCAGGATTCCCAGGGACCTCTTGCGGCTCTTCGGCACGGCGGGAGCATACAGCGGCGCCCCGGCGTGCTAAGCCCGCACCGTGAGCGTGCTCGAGACCCAGCTGCGGTACTGGATCGCGTTCGTCGTCACGTCGGTGGCGTCGATGCTCTTCTTCGCCGCGCTGCTCTTCATCCTGCCGTGGCGCCAGGGCCGGGTGCGGGCCTGCAACTTCTTCGGCAAGACCATCGGCCGCTTCAACATCTGGATCTCCGGCGCCCGGCTGCGCGTGGCGCACAAGGAGCGCGTCGAGCAGTCACGGCCGGCCATCTACATCTCCAACCACACGTCGACCCTCGACATCTGGATGGGCATGTGGATCTGCCCCTACGG
>CAZFLE010000318.1:0-2058 GCA_964519895.1 uncultured Enterobacterales bacterium
CGACCATCGCCACTTCGCCGTACTCCGACCGAGACACGTCGATGCGCTGGACCTGGTGCCCTGAGCGTTCCGCACCCCCTCCGCACCCACCCCCGCCGATGCCCTCCGACCCCACCTCACCCCCGACCACCCACCTCGCCGAAGGTCGGCTCCCCGAGCCAATCCCCAGCGATCCAAGCACGTTATCGGATCCAGGCACCACGGGCCGGCCCCCGGTCCCACTGGCCATGCCCGGCTCGGGCCGAGACACCACACAGGGGGCTGGATGAGCCTGCTGCTCCTGCTCGCCGCCTGCGGCGACGACACGACCACGACCGACTCCGCCCCCGTGCCGGCCACGGACAGCGGCACGACCGCCACCCTCAGCGACTCGGGCACGGCGCCGCCGACCGACAGCGGCGGCACCACCCCTCCGACCGACTCCGGCAGCACGGCCCCGACGGGCCCCTGCGCGGAGCCTTCGGTGGCGGTGGACGACAAGACCGTCGAGCTGGTGGTGGGCCCCCTCACCCGCCAGTACAGGCTCACGCTCCCGGCGACCGACGCCGGCACCGAGCTGGCGGTGATCGTGGCGGTGCACGGCGCCGACGGCCGCAAGGCCGCCTACCCCCAGGAGACCGAGTTCGACGCTCTGGGCGTCGAGCACGGCATCATCACGGCCTACCCCCTGAGCGAGCTGATTCCAGGCAACGAAGGCGAGTGGCAGCTCAACACCACCGATGACCGCCACCACGACATCGACTTCATCGCGGCGCTCCTGGACGACCTGGAGTCCAAGCACTGCGTCGACACCTCCCGGGTCTACGCCACCGGCTTCTCCCTGGGCTCGATGTTCACCTACGAGCTGGCCTGTCAGCTCAGCGACCGCTTCGCCGCCATCGGCTCAGCCGCTGGAACCATGCCGGTCGAGCCCGACGACTGCACAGTGACCGATCCGGTCGCGGTCATGCACCTGCACGGCGGCAATGACCGGCTCATCGCCTATGGCAACACCTGGGACTGGAAGAACTGGGACGAGGTAGGCACCATGTGGGACGTGCCGGGGCTCGTCGACCACTGGCGCACCACCTACAGCTGTGGCCAGGGCGATGTCACCCTCGAGGACTACGGCCAGCACGAGAACTACTGGAGCTGCGACGGCGATGTCCGGGTGGAGCACCACCGCATCGACGACCTGGGACACGACTGGCCACGCAGCATCGGCGGGGTGTCCACGCCACAGCTGCTCTGGGCGTTCTTCAGCGAGTTCTCCCGCTAGTGGGGTGAGGTCCGCGCCTCGACCCGGCGGCATCGACATGGACGGCGACGGCCTCGCGGTGTTCACCGCAGCGCCGGGGGTGACACCCGTCCGTCACGGTGGAGATCGCCTACCGATGCGGAGCCACCGTTAAACCGCGCTTCCACACCGAGGGAACCCATGAAGCGCGTCCTCCTCCTCGCTCTGGCGGCCAGCACGGTCGTCGCCTGCTCCAAGAACACCAGCCAGAGCCAGAAGGCCGACGGCGACGCCCCCGCGGCCACCGAGAACAAGGGCAGCCGCGCGGTGCTCCAGAACAAGGGCTCCGACACCCTGGTCAACGTCGCCCAGGCCTGGGCCGAGGCCTACAAGGACGTCGACAGCTCCGTCGCCATCGCGGTGTCCGGCGGCGGCTCCGGCACCGGCATCTCCGCGCTGCTCAACGGCACGGTCGACCTGGCGAACGCCTCTCGCAAGATGAAGGACAAGGAGATCGAAGCGGCCCAGGCCAAGGGCATCGACCCGGTGGAGCACGTCGTCGGCTTCGACGCCCTGGCGGTCTTCCTGCACAAGGACAACCCCATGGACACCATCTCCATGGACCAGCTCAAGCAGATCTACGGCGAGGGCGGCAGCGCCGACAAGTGGTCGGATCTCGGCGTGACCGTGCCCGGCTGCCCCAGCGACGAGATCGTCCGGGTGAGCCGCCAGAACAACTCCGGCACCTACGTCTACTTCAAGAAGGCCGTGCTCGGAAAGGGCGGCGAGTACAAGCTCGGCTCCCGGGACATGCACGGCTCCAAGGACGTGGTGGACCTGGT
>CAZFLE010000319.1:0-2038 GCA_964519895.1 uncultured Enterobacterales bacterium
GGCAGTGCCCGCCCTGATCGGGGCCTATGACCCCGAGTTCCGACAGCGCATGCCCGTCTCCCCGGAAGAGGCCTGTGACGAGTCGTCGGCTCGGGCCCGGGCCCAGGCCCTGCCCGGCGAAGTCCGAGACCTGCTCGACACACTGCTGCTGGCGTGTGGGGCCGGCGAGCCCGTGGATCCACGCTTCCGCGAGCCCATCGACGCTGTCGGTGAGGCCTTGTGGCTCCAGGGCTTCCTGCTCCCCCAGATCCGCCCCCGACGGGGCTCGACCGTGGATCCGCGCTACTACGCGGCCTCTTGTCGCCTGACACCGGCGCTGCGCCGGCGCCGCCCCCTGGCAGAGGTCCTCCACGCGCCGGACCTGGAGCTCTACCCTGGCTTCCCGCCGTCCGACGCCCGCTGGGACGCCCTCGTGGTCGCCGCCCGCCTGGAGCTGGACCCGCCGACCCTCACCAAGGAGGGCCGGATGCGCCGGGACACCGAGGAGCGCATCCTCAAGTCCCTGGGCTCAGACCGCACCCGCTGGGACCTGGCGGTGCGCTATGCCCAGGCCACCGGTCTGGCCCGGCGAGCGGGCGGGAGACTGCTCGGCTTCCCCGAGGCCACCCCGCGGGCGCTCGTGGACCCGGTGTCGGTGCTCGATCCCGAAGACGTGCCTGCGGGCCGAGTGCTGCTGCGGCTCGTCCACGAGGACTGGCTCCACATGACCGAGCTCCTCCAGGTGCTCCGAGACCACTGCCGCTGGGTCCTGCACTCACCCGACGGCACCCCCGAAGGCGCCCGCTACTCCGAGAGCCCCAGCCAGCCCTACGACGCGGACGGCTGGGAGCGGGTCGAGGCCGCCGCCCTGCGCAGGGTCTCCGAGATCATGGTCCGCACCCGGGTCTGGGACGCGCAGCTCGGCTCCGACGGCCCCACGGCGGTTCGCCAGGCGCTCCCCGAGCGTCGCCGGGCGACCGGCTTCATGCTCACCCCGGACCTGGACATCCTCGTGGCGCCAGGAGAGCTCGGCCTGCGGGACTATGGGCGGTTGTGTCGTCTGGCGCCCTACCAGGAGGGCGATCGGGTCCACCGCCACAAGCTCTCCCGCGAGGGCATCGGCGCGGACCTCGCAGCGGGCCACAGCGACGCCCTGGCCTTCCTGGAGGGGCTGTCCCGGACGGGCATGCCCACCACCGTGACCCAGACCCTCACCGGCTGGATGCGCAACGTGGCCCGGGTGACCCTGTTCACCGGGGTCAACGTGGTGGAACAGGACGGCGAGCTGGTCCGCGCCGCGGTGGTGCCCGACGACGCCCGGGTCATCGAGTACGGCGGGGTCAACCCGCCCGCGGCCAGCTTCCTGATGGTCGACGGTGAGCTCCGGGTGCCCCGGGGCCAAGACGCCCTCACCGTGCGGGCAAGGCTCAGCCAGGTGGCCGAGCCCTTGGCGTCGACCGCCGACCACCACGCCTACCGTCCACGGCCGGTCCCCCTGGACAACCCCGAGCACACCCTGGAGTCCCTGCGGCGTCTGCACGTCGAAGGCGACCTGCCCGGGGAGCTCGAGGTCGCGGTGCTGGCAGCCCAGGGCCTGGAGCCCTGCACCGTGGAGCCGGCGCTGATCCTGCACGTGCCGGATCGGGCCGCGGAGCCTCTGCGCAGGGACCGGATCGTCGGCCCGATCCTGCGCCGGTCCGTGGCTCGGGCCCAGTACCTGGTGTCCCGCTCCGACCTGGACACCCTCCGGGCTCGGCTGGCCGAGCTGGGTGTGGACCTGGACCTGACCGGCGCGGATCCGCCGTGATCTGGGCCCTGGTGTGGGCCTGCGCCGGCACGGGAACGCCTCCAGACACCGGAACGCCCGTGCGGGTGGTCGACACGACGGATCTGATCGTGCCGCCGTACCTGCAGTCCCCCACCCCGAGCAGACAGCGAGTGCTCTGGATCACCGAAACCGACGAAGACTCGATCGTGGAGTGGGGCTACACCGCCGAGCTGGGCCACAGCGCGTCGGGCACCATCGACACCGAAGGCCTGGGGGTGGTCCACGACGTCC
>CAZFLE010000320.1:0-2026 GCA_964519895.1 uncultured Enterobacterales bacterium
GGTAATCCCTGTCGTTAGGCAAGCTGATAGAAGCGAGTCGAAAGCGGATTACGCACACTTGGGCCAAGAGTTAAGCGTGGGACTCTGAAACCCATCCCCTCAATCCCTCCCGTTATTGACTTGGGCGAAGTCATTAGCGGGGGGGATTTTTATTTGTTGAAGGTGGGGGCTAATCAACACCTCCATCGGTAGTCCAAGAGAACGGGACACAACTCCCAAAACTAAAGGAAAAAGCATGAAGAGGATTTAGGGAGCAGGTGGGCTGCTTCCGTCAAAAGCCAAGGTGCCTTCGGGTGCCGACCCCCAAGCCCTTGAACGGTTCTCCGTTCTGGAAGTGATAGGAGGACGCAATGCGTCGAGCAGCATTAGAGCGAGATCGTACTCTTCGAGAGTGGCGTAAACATAAGGCGATTCATATTCGTCATGCACAAGAGATGGGAGCATTTGCTCGTAATTGGGTTCCGGGAGTTTCTCCAGCGGATCTTGTTACTTGCCCTTGTGATCAACAGGTTGGCCGTTTTCGTAAGGGTCAGCGTTGGCTCTCTAAAGGCGGTCAGTATCATAATCCTCGTTCTTACGGTGAGCGTACTCGTCAAGAGGTTCGTTCAGATGCGGATTTTCGAGGTCAACTTCAGGAGTTGGGGCTAACCCCCTGACCCTTTTTCTAAACATTCAGTATCCAGTTCAGACCCAAGGAGGGTTTTATGGACAAAACTTTGAGAAACAAGATTAAGCAGTCGGGCCGACAAAGCCTGACACCCGATGAACGCCAAGCGGCTGTTCGGGCGGGAGTTATCCAATCGACAGAGGATGAGCGGTGGCCCACTACGGGTTCCGAAGAGTCTTTCTGTAAGCTCTCATCAGAGCAAATGGTTCAGGCTGGCTTCGACCTTGACGATGCGACTATGGCTGAGTTTGAAGCCTACCGAGATAAGTGCGACGAAGAAAGCGGTGAGTACGGCAACTCAATGGACGAAATCAACCGAGAGCCGATGGTCGTTATGATCGATGCAATGGGTTCGACCTTTTACGACTTCCAAATGAATGACCGTGTTCTCGTACACAGTGAAGGGCATGTTCTCGAAGTCCGTTCGGGTGAGAGCATTCTCGATTGGGACGAGTTGCCTGAGGAATATATTGTCCTCAAGGTCGTGGAAAAAAAAGAAAAGGTAAGGGGGGGCTAATTGATAGCCCTGTCGGTAAACCCAATAAGAGAGGTGATAAATGACAGATTCAGTTCAATACATTCTTGCTCCAAGTGCAGATCTTTCCAAGACGGTTGAGGCCGACATCACGGTCGAAGCCGAATACGGTTCGTATGTTGCTCAAGGTCGTGTTTACACGGCGGCGCACCATCAGCCGGGGATGGAGCACCTTCCCGCACCCTGTAACGATCAGGATATTCCTGCGTTGGATAGTGGTACGGTTTTGGTGAGTCATGTTGACCTCGACACCTTTGGTGGGTGTCTCCGAGCATCGGGTGTGTTTGCTGGTTTGTTTGAGTCCAAGTACCAACCCTTTTGGGATTTGGCTCAGTTTGTGGACCTCAACGGGCCTCACAAGCTCTCCGAAAGTGGGGCGAGTGAAGAAGACCTGACTCGCTTGTACGCATTTTGGGCATGGAAGACGGCTCTCCCTCGGTTCAGCCGAGACGAGATCACGGATGTCACGGCCCATGTCATCGCCGCTGGTTCGGCGTTGGAGCGCATTTTCAACGGGTCGCAGACACACATTGACGCTGGTATCGCTATGCGAACGAACGAAGCGGATCTGAACCGAGCAACCTTCGCTGGCACCTTCGCTGTAGAGGGTGGTGGAACCATTTTGGTTCGTGCTACCAGCACCGAGAGGGGCTTTTGCAACCATTTGTACGCTGACCCTACGGGCAAGGCTCATATGGCGGTAGCGGCTTGGAACAAGGACGATGGTGGTATCACGATCAGCCTTGCAGACGCTGTGGAAGGCGTGTCTTGTCGTCAGGTGATGCAAGATTTGTTTGGCCCCGAAGCGGGTGGTCACGATGGGA
>CAZFLE010000321.1:0-1990 GCA_964519895.1 uncultured Enterobacterales bacterium
CGTCTTCGTCGAAGTCGATGGTCTCGACGTTCTCGTCGGTCAGCTTGACGTCGTGTTCCTCGGGGATGGTCGACGCCATCGTGATCACGCCGAGGGGCGGCAGGATGTACTTGGTTTGGTAGTAGATGCGTTCCCAGACCGGGTAGATGAGACGAATCTTCATGCTTGCTCCCTAGGCCTGGGCGGCCGCGCGGTGCTCGGTGATGTAGGTGGCGAGGGAGTCGACGGAAGTGAAGATCTTCCGGTTGTCCTCGTCGTCGGGAATGGTCACGTCAAAGGACCGCTCGATCTCGATGGCCAGCTCCAGCGCGTCGACCGAGTCCAAGCCCAGGCCCTCGCCGAACAGCGGCGCCGCGTCTTCGATCTCGGTGGGCTTGACCTCCTCGAGCATGAGGGCACGCACGATGAGTTCCTTGATGTCGGTCTTGAGCTGCTGCATGGTCTTCTCCGTCAGAAGCAGTGGGTCCCTGGGGGTACGCCCGAAGACTTCCTCGGGCCCAGGGAAATCCAGGACATCGGCGTCTAATCAATGCGCCAGCGAAGTGCCCGCGGAGGCGCCAATTTCGCCCGGGCGGGCGATCCCTATCGATCCAGAACCAGCCGCTCGAGCTCGTAGGCGAACCGTCTTCCGTTGCCCCAAACGTCCACGATGGACAGGCTCAGGCTGTCGTCCCAAGTGGCGTCGACCACGTGCACGTCCCAGCCCCCGACGGTGGCCACGTCGTCGATGTTCATGTGAAGGTGCCCGCCGACGCTGAGCGCCAGCCGATCCGCATAGGCACCGGCCCATCCTTCGAGCTGGTCGTCGGCGGCGATGTTGAAGGAGCCGGGGCCCAGGTGCATGGCCATGTGGGACGCCATCACGACCGACTCCTGGGGGCCGTCGGGCAGGGACTTGACCTGGTCCTGGAACCAACCCCAGGTGCCGCCGTCGTGGTCGTGGAGCTCGGCGGTGTCTCCCCAGATGGGCTCGTGGGAGCGGGAGCACCAGTCCAGCACCATGAAGGTCACGCCCTGGTGGGCAAAGGTGTAGTTGCTGTACCAGGCGTCCCGTTCATAGGTCGGGTTCCAGGACGGCTGGGGGGCTTCGTCGATCCCACCGAACAGGGTGGCCAGCTCGGCGAGCTGGGGCGCGAAGACCTGTTGCCAGCGCTCCTCGTCGCCGGCGTGCATCATGTTGTCGCCCGCGATGGGGACCCAGGGCGTCTGGAAGCCGTCGAGCAGCTCGTAGGAGCGCTCCAGGCCATCGCCCCAGCCGATGTCGCCCAGGACCAGGACCATCTCCAGGCCGCGGTCTTCGGCCTGGTCGTCGAGCCAGTCCCTGGCCTGGATCAGGCGCTCTTCGTGCTCGGGGTCGCTCACGATGTGGGGGTCGGCGATCAGGGCAAAGGAGAACACGTACTCCAGCGCCGGCTCCGGGCCGCTGTCGGTCAGCCCACTGTCGGCGGTGGTCGAGGCCCCGGTGCAGGCCAGGGCGAGCATTGTCAGCATGACAAGGGCCTAACCCCCAGGCCCGTCGCTGCGTTACCGCGAGCCCATGGACTTCGACGTGCTCGACACCCTGCTCGCGCCCCTGGACGGGCTCCACATGCGGGCGGACACCCGGCTCATCCACGTGCCTGGCTTCGCCCGGGTCGAGGCCCCTTCGGCCCCCGAGTCGTGGCGCAACGAAGTCTACCACTGCGCCCTGACCACCGACGCCGACCGGGTGATCGACGAGACCTTTGCCCGCTACGCCGAGCTGGGGACCCCGTTCAAGTGGAGCGTGGGGCCTGGGAGCGCACCCGCGGACCTGGCGGAGCGACTGGGGGCCAGGGGGCGGTCGTGGACGGTCCAGGCCTTTGGCTGCCAGACCACCGGCTGGACGATCACCTGTCCCGACGACGTCACTGTCGAGCGGGTCACCGCCGAGACCCTGCCCGAGTTCGTCCAGGGCAACGCCACGGGCTGGGACCACCAGACCCCCTTCGTGGACCGGCTGCTGGCGGAT
>CAZFLE010000322.1:0-1964 GCA_964519895.1 uncultured Enterobacterales bacterium
GCGTACATCCGCGCCACACGGCCGGGAGTCTCGAGAAGTCCTTCACGATCCGGGTTTTCGCCGACAGCAGCAAGAATTTCCCGAACGGCATTTTCGATTCGGGGGAGATCAACAGAAGAAGTGCCGGGGTCTGAGTCGCTCATGGGCTGATTCTCGCAGGTGTGTACGCCAGAGATGACGAACTGTCGCAGGCGGACTGCCGTCCGTGTGGAACCCGGTCGGCAGACGTGACCGGATCAGGAATGTGCAGTCAGGAAACATCTTAGGCGCTATACTTACAGCTTCAAATACATATAACAATGCAAAAAAAATCAAGAAAAAAGATGTAAAAGAAGAGTTAAAAGGTATTGCCAAAGAAGGAGTGCTAGAAGTTGGACGACAGGCGGGTACAATTACAAATCCTGTCTCACAGTTTACAGTAGGCACGGCAGTTGCCGCAGGTGCCGTAATTGCCACAGAGGCCATAGCAAGAGGTACGGCCGACAACAATAATCAGGCTAACAACACGGTAATAGTAAATCCAATACCTGACACTAATACTTTTCTGACCGCTGACGAATCATTTAAATTAGTTTCTAATGACACTGCCATTCGAGATGAGATTGCCGCAGGAATATACTACAAAGATATTGGATCACGTAAATCTTTAACAGTTGCAGAGTCTGATGTAGAGTATGAAGGATCCTCGGACAGTGTAAAAACTGTATACACCAACAAAGTAATTACAGACATCAGGAAACTTGTTACTGAAGGATATATCACAATAAGGAGACAGACACTTAATGTTGAAATAGCAACAGAGAAGGCATCATTATAATGACTGAACTATATTCTAATTTACCACCTAAGGAAAAAGATCAACTAGATAAGACTATTGAAAAGTTAACAACGACCGATTATCAGCAGGACTATTCATTCAATGTAGGCGAGTATGATTCCACGGTTGCATTTTTTGTAAAACGAGGTTTTAGTAGAGTATCGGCCGAATCAACCGCATACGCCATACTTTCCCAGGCAAAGATAGACGACATAAAGCCTCAGCAGATTCTTGATCAGTTGACGTACGCAAATCCGGCTTTGTTGTCGGAACTTATCACAATAATTTTAAATGCCAACAGGTACAAGTCTAGCAGGTTGGGTGTAAGAAAAACACTAACAACAAAAGAGACAGTATCTAGAAACATAATAGACTAATGCTTCCACGATTTGCACGGGGGAAGTTCTTACCTAAGAACCAAGCAAAGTACGTTGGTACGAAAACACCAACATACAGATCAAGTTGGGAACAAGCGTTTATGAGATTGTGTGATGAACATCCTAATGTATATCAGTGGGCAAGTGAATCTATAAAGATTCCTTACAGGCATCCTTTTACTGGCAAGTACACTGTGTACGTTCCTGATTTTTTCATAATTTACCAAGATAAGAATGGAAAGAAACATGCCGAGATGGTTGAAGTCAAACCTGCATCACAGACCACTATGGAGTACGCCGGAAAGAGCGTGGCTAAAAAGAAACAAGTTATCATAAACATGGCCAAGTGGGAGGCGGCAAGTGCTTACGCCAAACAAAGAAAGATAAAATTTAGGGTAGTATCAGAAGAACAGTTGTTCCACAACGGCAAACGTAAGTAAATACGAATATGACAAAAAAGTTAGAAGATATACTTAATTTACCAAATGTAAAAGAAGCATTTAAAGAAGTAGATAAAAAGGAAAAAGACAAAAAGATTAAGGAAGCTAACGGCCATAACCCATCCTCTAAAAATTTAGATCCTAAAACACAGGCCAATCTACAGAAAAGTTATGCCGAATTTGACAAGATTGCCGCCGCCTTGCCACAGGTAAAAGGACTCGGAGAACTGTCAGATCTCGAATTAGACAAGCTGGCTGTAGAAGCTGAGGAAAGCTACAAGAATCTAATGGATCTTGGTATGAACGTTGACTCCAGATACTCAGGGCGTA
>CAZFLE010000323.1:0-1911 GCA_964519895.1 uncultured Enterobacterales bacterium
ATGGTCGGGGTAGCTGGATTCGAACCAGCGGCCTCTTGCTCCCGAAGCAAGCGCGCTACCATGCTGCGCCATACCCCGACGTGCCGCTCATCTAGCCAACGCCCCCGCGGCCGTCAACTCCTCCGCCTCACTCCGACGGGTTCCGCGCGCCTCCGATGATCAGCTGGTCGTCTCCGCGCACGGCCAACACCACCAGACCCGTCGCCGATGCGCCCACGCTGCACTGCTCGACCGTGGTGAGCCCGGTCTCCATGGTGAGCTCGACCAGCTCGCCCAGCGGCCCCACCCAGAAACGCAGCGCCCCGCTGTCGGTGACGGCACAGACATAGGCATTGCCCTGGGCATCGGCGCCGATGTCGGCCCGGAGGTAGCTCTCGCCGTCTGGCACCAGCCAGTCCACCTCGGCCCCATCCCACAGGTAGATGCCCTCGGCCGCGTCGACCACCATGGTCCAGATCACGCTGTGGAAGACCTCGACTTCCCAGTCCACCAGGGTCCACGACGCGATCTCGAGCTCGCCCAGGTCCAGAGCGCCGCCGTCGACCAGAGCGCCCTCGTCGACCGTGGCCACCCCAGCACCAGCCACGCCGTCTCGGGTGGTCCAGAACTGGGGTGAGTCCGGGGTGCCCGACGCGACCTCGCACAGCTGGAAGGGATCGTCGGACGTGAGCTGCAAGCTGGGCAAGGCATCGGGCACGAATTCGTCGACGTGGTCCTGGATGACCGAGGTGGTGCCGAAGGTGCCCTCGCAGGCCACCATGGTGAGGCCACCGTCGTCGTCGACGAACAGGTCGATGGACGAGTACGGGTCGTCGAACTGGACGTCGCTGATGTTCATGCCCGCCGTGTCGTCGTTGGCCGGCCGGGTGAAGTCGATGGCGTCCAGGTACAGCACCCGACGCTCGGTCGGACTGGTCCGGTGCAGCGAGCTGGCCCAGAAGTAGTGGGAGCCGTCGCTCCAGAAGTCCATGGCCTCGCCCATGCTCCCAGACGACCCGCTGAAGCCGTAGGGGTAGTCCAGGGTCGGCCCGTCGGCGAAGCCATTGGGGGCAAAGCTGACCACCGACAGCGCGTCGTAGACCGTGTAGCCGTCGGAGGGATCCACGATCTCCTCGGCGGCGTAGCCCACGCTGATCTCCCGATCGGACATGCGCACGATGGGGCCCTGGAAGCCGGTGACATCCATGGTCGAGGTGTGGGGAAGCCCAAAGGAGTCGAGCCCCCCATCGCAGTCCGCGTCGAGGTCGTCGCCCATGGTCTCGAGGTTCAGCGGGTTCCTGTCGGGGTCCGTGTCGTCGCAGTCATCGCCGGGCTGGTCGCCCATGGGGTAGCCGTCGCCGTCGGCGTCGTGATCGTCGTCGCCCAGACAGTCGCCGTCGATGCCGTCGTACCAGACCTCGGTGGCGCCCGGGTAGGCCGTCGGCTCGGTGTCGTCGCAGTCGTCGCCGTCGTGCTCCGCAGACGTGTAGCCGTCGCCGTCGGCGTCGTAGTCGTTGCCGCCGTCGCAGTTCTGGTCGATGCCGTCGTACCAGACCTCGGTGGCGTGGGGACCGATGGCGTCGTTGCCGTCGTCGCAGTCCGTGCCGCCATAGGCCTGGGCCGCGGCGCCGTCGGCGTCCCGGTCGTAGTCGTCGTCGCCGCCGCAGTCCGAGTCCACGCCGTCGTACCAGGTCTCCTGGGCACCCGGGTACACCGCCGGATCGGTGTCGTCGCAGTCGGTGCCGCCCTCGGCCTGGGTCTGGAAGCCGTCCGAGTCGAAGTCGAGCAGCTGGTCCCGCATGTCGTTGTACTCGGTCTGGTCCACCCAGATGCAGCCGAGCACGCCGAGCAGCGAGAACATCAGAACCTCCAGGTGAACAGGACTTCGGCCCCACTCTGACGCGGGATCACGCCGACGCCCAGCATGCCCGC
>CAZFLE010000324.1:0-1873 GCA_964519895.1 uncultured Enterobacterales bacterium
ACGGCGAGCCAGATGGACGCGGGCTGCGCGGGCAGCTCCTGGCCAGCTCCGACAACGGCACGAGCTGGACGCCACTGGCGAACGGGTAGGGGGGAGCAGATGGTGTTCGGGGGCTATCGGCAGCGGGATCTGAACACCGCCACCGGCGAACACGCCCTGTTCCGATGCACCTACAGCGGCGTCCCCACCTGCTCGGACACCCCGACCTGTGGCGCGGTGAGCGGCTCCGAGGGCATCGACGTGGCGGATCTGGAGGTGGTGGCCGACTCGACGAGCGCGGCGGTCTACGTCGCCGACTGGGGTCGGCGGGATCGCAACGACGGGGGCACCTCGACCTGCCTCGACAGCGGCGAGAGCATCGCCTCGGGCGATCGCTGCGGCGAGCGGGTCTGGCGCTGGGACGTCGACTACTCCGACGACACGGTCGCCTCGGACAGCGTCCAGGACATCGTGACCCCGCTGATGTCCGAGGGGCTGACCTACTCCGGGCGCACGGCGAAGGCCGTGACCGGCCTGAGCCTGTCCCCGTCGAACACCTTCCTGACCGCCTTCACCCCGAACGGCCACGCCGGCTGGTACTCCTCTGACTCCCCCGCCTGGCGCATCGACGAGTGCGAGGCCCGGGACATCGACGCCACGGGCTCTCCCAGCAGCGGCTGCTCCACCTCGGCCACGTCTGGATGGATCAGCCTGGCCGACGACAAGTACCTGACCCCCGGGTACACCGACAGCACGACCGACAGCACCGACGACGACATGGACGGTGAGTACCTGAAGGAGACCGAGCTGGACCCGGGCAGCACGTGGATGGCCGATCAGGCCTTCCCGTCCTGGCACGCCGGGGTCTACGACGCGGTGACCTACCAACAGAGCGGCGCCTCGCCGCGCTACCTGGTGGGCAACACCTCGTTCGGCTTCTGGGCCTGGCACGCCGACAGCGCCGGCAACGACGGGCCTGAGTCTCTCGCCCTGGACGGCCACGAAGACGAGACCCTCGACGAGGACACCGCCATCGGTGTCACCTTCTTCGACAACGCCGGCGACCTGGGCAACACGACCTTCCAGGGCACCGTGGTTCGGGACGTGGGCTTCGGCTGGGACGGCCGGATCTGGTCCCTCGACATGGACAACGGCTTCGTCTACGAGGACGAAGGACCCGCGACACGGGCGGTGCGGCCGCCGCAGCTCACGGTGTTCGGTGCCGGCGGGCGGGCCGTGGCGACGGCGGAGGTGAGTGCCGGGGACGACGGGGCGGTGTGGATCGCGCTGTATGACAAGGGGTCGGGGGACGGACCGCCGTACAGGCAGGGGATCCTGCGGTCGGCGGACAGTGGGGACACGTTCTGTTACCAGGGCGTGATTGAGATTGGGACGCCGGAGGATGGTGGCGATGCGATCAATCGGTCCACGGATGCGGCATCAGGGGTGAAGTATGTGGGAGACAAGGCCGATGAGATATTCCACCGCAACAAGTACAGCCACACCATCTGGAGCTACCCGGTCTTCGACAGCGAGGACTGGAAGCCGTGTGACGACCAGCTGACCGGAAGTCCAGAGTCGGATGGTACGGCCTTCCGGGAGACAATCACGGTAGACCTAACCGCGCATGACATCAGCTGGGGAAACCCGATGGACATCGTCGCCCTGGACGAAGACCTGGCCATCGCCACCTTCGGCAGCTACGACGCCGACCAGGACCTGGACGAGCTGGCCTTCAGCACGACCCAGTCCATCCCAGGTCGCATGGGCTACACCCTCGACGGCGGCATCACCTGGGCCGAGATCGACTTCTCCCAGGCCGCAGCGACCTGCACCGCGGTCACCGACCTCCAGTACGACCTGTTCGGCAAGTACGCGCGCCTGGCGCTCGTGG
>CAZFLE010000325.1:0-1761 GCA_964519895.1 uncultured Enterobacterales bacterium
GCTAGAGCGCCACTCAGCCCTAGTGGGCAGATGAAGAAGGGCCCTCCTGCTCGCGGCTCCTTCTCCATCTCGATGTGCTTCTCGTTCTCCTTCTCCCCGTCCGACGCGGAGATGGAGATGGAGATGGAACTGGACGACGACAGGGACGTGAACCGGCCCTGTCGCGAGCGAGGCCGGCTACGGACCAGGGCCCGACGTGGACCTTCGACGCCACATGGTGTCCTTCAGCCCGACCAGTCGGGGTCGGATGTCCGCTCTCGAGAACCAGTCGGGGTTCTATGTCCGGATCAGGCGCCAGAACGCTCCGGATTGGGTCTTCGGAGGCCGAATTCGGCCCCAACCGAGCCCTCACGGGCCCGTTCGCGGACATTGAAACCCGTCTGGTTTCCCAAACCGGACATTCGGCCCCGACTGGTCCTGATGGGAGCCTTCCTCATCGGCCTGCTCGCTGAGGTCTCTGAGCGGAGCGACCCCTCGCCGCCCGCCGATCGGCCCGGCAGGCGGCGGGGGGAGCGCGAGTAGGCCCCGGGCGCTCCCCCGGCGATCCTGGGGGCATGACGACACTGTTGAGTCTGTGGATGATGTTCTGTGCCGCGACCGCCCACGCCACCGCGATCGCCGGCTGGGACGTCGGCTACACCCAGCCCCAGGGCTACGACGCGGTCAGGGTCCACCGCGTCGAGGGCTTCTACGGCCACGAGGTCGCGTCGGCCACGGAGCCCGGGTTCCTGATCGTCGTGCCTCTGGTCACCCGGGATCCCGCGGCCCTCGAGCAGACGGCCGTGGCGCTGGTGGGGGCGCTGGGGCTCCGGCAGCTCCGCCAGCCCGTCGCCCCCAGCCTGGGGCAGACGGGCGAGAGGCGGTCTGTGACCACCGCCTACTCGGGACAGGACAAGGGTGGGCGGCAGTGGCAGGCCCACTTCGTCTTTGTCGAGCTGGGCGAGCTGGCCGTCTGTGTGGCTGGCTTCTCCCTCCAGGAGCACGCCGACACGGTCCGAGACCACGTGACGTCGGTTGCGGCGTCGCTCCAGGGTGCGCTCCGACCCGATGCCTCGGCCACGGCCCGCCTCAAGGGGGGCTGGCGCTGGGAGAGCATGTCGTCGGCGGGCAGCTACAGCAGCCACTCCAGCGTGGTCTCCACCGCCTACGAGGTCTACACCTTTGACGGCCGGGGCGGGTACCGGGTCTCCAGCAACCAGGCGACGTCGGCCTGGTCCGCCTCTGACCTGGACCATGACGGCAGCTACGAGAGCAGCTCGTCGGCGTCCCACATCGGGCGGGGCAGCGGGCCCCAGCGTGGCACCTATGCGGTGATCAACGGGTACCTGGTCGTCCAGGGGCCGGAGGGCTTCATCCTGCCGGCTTCCAAGCTGAATTCGAGCGGCTTCAAGGTGAACGGCCGGACCTACATCAAGGACTGATCCCTGCCTCTTGGGCACCTCAAGGCTCGACGGCGCCGATCGAGCAGGCGATCCGTGGGATGTCCAGCAGAATCCACATAGAGACCTCCTGGACTCATCCTGGGTCGGGAGGACTGCTGGAACTGTCGCGGGGTGTCGCAGGCGGCGAGTCGCTCTTCCCGGCCGGGTGCCGCGCTCAGGGACAGGCGCCCAGGTGGTCGAACAGGTCGCAGCCCGCCAGGCGCTCGGCCCGGTAGATCGCGTCGCTCTCCCCCTCGAGCTCGAGCCGCCAGACCTCGTCTCCACTGTCGGGATCGAGCTCCACGAGTGCGCTGCGGGCCTGGTCGGGGCTGCCAGGGCA
>CAZFLE010000326.1:0-1753 GCA_964519895.1 uncultured Enterobacterales bacterium
AGTCGGACGGCGAGTCCAAGGCGGTGCTGTTGTTCGGCCGGAGCGAGGCCGAGGGGTCACTCTCCCCCGAGGACGAACCGACGATTCTGGCGGAGGATCCTGCGTTCGACAACCTCACGAGTATCGCTGGCGCAGGAGACATGGACGGCGATGGACTCGACGAATTGCTCGTCGCCCAGACCGTCTATCCCGGGCACGTGTACCTGATTAGAGGCAGTGACATCGTCGGTCTCCAGGAGTCGTCTGTCACTGACCTGGCATCGGCTATTCTCGAGGGACCCCAGACGGACGGAATCACCAGGGGGACGGGGGATCTGGATGGCGATGGCCACTCAGACTTCTTCATCTGCGATCCGGCGTATCCAGAGGACGGGACCTATCTGGGCGCGGTGTTTGCGATCACGGAGTTTCCAGGCGGATCTTCCGGTGCTGCAACCACGACTGAAGACCCAGAGGACTGGTCATCTGACTATCTGATCGGTGGCTATGAAAAGCAGTACCTCGGTGGCGAGTTCTGCCTCACCCTCGACTTCGACGGCGATGATCTAAGTGACGTATTGACGCTCTCAGCAACTGAGGCTGGCGAGGCAGCCCATGTCCTGTTGCCCGGACGCACGCTTCTCTCCGGCCCCGCCGTCACAGTCGACGAGCGCCTGGCCCTTGCTGACCGCAGCTACCTCAACGCAGGCGACTCCGACGGCGACGGCGATGACGACCTCCTCGTCCAGTACTGGGACGAAGAGCTCTATCCAGCGGGCTTCAGCGGCGTCGGCATCCTCCCCGGCTGGGACGTGCCGTGGGATGATCCGGACTTCTGGTAGGGCTGCCCGTGCCTCACCAGTCCCCTGTCGCGGAAGTTCGTGAGGTGATCGCGCCGCGATCGTCGTGGCTGGTGGCTCGCTGGCGCTGCCGGCGTGGCCGAGTCACGTCAAGGCGCCAGCGGGCCGCCAGGCGCGACGAGGGCAAGCGAGCGCCCGCGAACTTCCGCGACAGGGGACTAGCGACCTGGAAGCCGATGGCCAGGGACGTCTGACGGTGGCCCGAAGGGTCGTTGAAGGTCGCCTCGTGAGTCGCACCGACCCCGAGGCCCGGCCCGCCAGGAAGAGCCGAAAGAAGACGTTCAACGGGTTCAAGCTGCACGTCCTCGGCGATGCAGTGAGCGGCCTGATTGCCTCGGTCTGTGTCACACCCGCCAACATCCACGATGGTGCCGTTGCCCATCGGTTGATGAGCCGTGCCAAGGCTCTGTGCGACGACATCGAGCAGGTCCTGGGCGACACCCACTACGGGTCTGTGCGCCTTCGCAAGGTCGTTCGGGACACCCTCGGTGTTGACCTCATCGGCAAGCCTCAGGCCGCTGCGAGGAGGAAGAACGACCGCTTTCGGAAGGAGGACTTCAGCATCGACTTCGACCAGATGGTCGCGACCTGCCCATCAGGCGCGAGCACAAAGGAGTAGGTCTGGAGCTGGAGCAGCCAAGACAGCGTCCACAGCCCGCGCTTCAAGTGGCGACCGGAGGAGTGTGCCAGCTGTCCCGTCCAGCGTCGGTGCCTGGGCACTGGGCGGCGGCAGCGAGCCCTCGTCCTCCATCCCCAGGAGGAGGAGCTTCGAGAACAACGCCGACGCTGGCTGGAGCCCGAGACCAAGCGGGCCTATCGGAGGCGGGCCGAGGGAGAGCGCCTCATCCACACGATGACCCGTCACGGCTGCCGCAAAGCCAGGGCCTGGGGTCTACAAGCCGCCCAGGTCCAGG
>CAZFLE010000327.1:0-1628 GCA_964519895.1 uncultured Enterobacterales bacterium
AAAGTCCACCAAAAAGTCTATTAAATTCTGGATAAGGAGTGGTAAACCCGTTCTCCTCAGACGGATTATTGCCTCGCTCTTCTACTACATCCTCTAACGATTCGAAGATATCAACAGGCTCATGTCCGAAGGAAAAACTCTCGAGTTTATCTCCATAAATTTTATCACAATTAGCAATAATTTCATCGACGCCATCATTTAAATTTTCTTCAATATATTGCTTGCCCTCATTAAATGTTCCATGAATCTCACGACACATTCGCAACTTAGACAACTCTCTAGCCGCGTCTAGCGAAGCCTCTTCAGTTATCTGAGTAAAAAACAAATCCTCTACATAATCAAAAATATTAATTTCATCCTTAAAACTTATACCAAGGTTTTTAATTTTATTAGCGATTAAAACTTTATCTATTTTTTCTTGGTTAAGAAGGGATTGCTTTGCTACCGAATAAATAGTAGAATGCACATCTTGATAAAAATCTTTTTCTGTAATGAAGGGATCTATGTCTGGAAAAATCTGCGGGTATTGTAACAACCCACCTAGTGTGTGCTTCTCAACTTGATGAGAGAATATCTGTTTAGCCATGCATAACTATCGCATTTTTCCGAAAGAAAATCAAGCATAAATCAATAGGAAAATTATTCAATCTCTCTACCGAAACCGGCCTCTTGATCTTCCAAGCCGGTTGGGTCAGGAATCGGACCCGCTTGTTGTACGGGATCTGGCTGGTCAGGTGATTCCGGTATCTCCGGTAATTGTTCCACGGGATCTTGTGCGGGATCTGGGGTTGTTGGGGGATCAAAAAAGCCGGGGTTACCGCTAGCTAGAGCCTCACCCTTACTGGACGAATTGCCCGAGGGTTTACGGAGACTTTTATGTGCAGCAAGTACAGTAGAGTTACTAGTCTTACTAAATTCAGCTAGGAACTGACGCCTTTTATTTTTATATTTTTTATTAATTGCCTCCACTTCTGCTTGGGAGGGTACTCCTGAAGCATGGAGGTTATTTATTTCTATTTGTTTTTGGTTAGTTAATTCACTTAAACCATTGTTACGGGCTTTTTGTGCTTTTTCAACAGCGCTTGCTACGATACCGCCAATATTTGAAGATGTTGTTATTCCTAACATCATTGTCGAAGAGTTATTTGCTACACCCATTCGGTTTAAGTTTTGAAAAGACGAACCGCCCAAAGCTATCTTAGACCCTTGCCCGGGTACGTGAGGTGACCCACCTTGCATGTGACCTAAACCAAGTGTCGACAAGGAGCCATAATAACCATTCGCGCTTGGATCAAGCTGCATTGATGTTTGACCAAGGCGGACCATCATGGTACTGGTTTGTCCGGATCCGTATTGACCGAATAAAGAGCTTTGTGGGCTAAATGAATTTGGTTCTGAAAAACCCGGAGGCAACGTAGCAAACGAACCACCACCGAGACTCTCAATTTGCGCTGAATTTACTCCTCCCGTAGCTACGTGCTGATGAGGGGAAGTATACGTGCTCGTACCAAATTTATGCTGAATTCCATTTACAAAACAAGATGCGGATTCAAGATCTCCTTGTACATGTAACTGCCAAAATCTCACTAATGGTAAATGATTTCCTCCGGCACCCGCTATTCTATCTA
>CAZFLE010000328.1:0-1589 GCA_964519895.1 uncultured Enterobacterales bacterium
CCGGTCACGGCCTGTTCACCAGCCTGCTGCTGGAGCACTGTCCGGGCTGGCGCACGGTCGGCATCGACCTGAGCGCCTCGTCCCGGGCCTACACCAAGCGCACCCTGGGCTTCCACGGCCACGCGCCCGAGCGGTGGGCGATCCAGGCGGGGAACATCCACGACCTGCCCTTCCAGGACGGTGCGCTGGATGGCCTGGTGTGCGGCGAGGTGCTGGAGCACCTGGAGGACCCCGGCGCGGCGCTCCAAGAGCTGCGGCGGGTGGTGAAGCCGAGCGGTCGGGCCTGGATGACGACGGCGATCTACGCCGCCAACCTGGACCACATCCACCTGTTCCGCACCGTGGAGGAGGTCCGAGAGCTGGTGGCGGAGGCGGGCTGGCAGCTCGAGACCGAGCGCATCGTCTCCATCGACGGCACGGCCTGGGAGCCGGGCATGCGCGACGTGCCGTTCAGCTACGCTGGGATCCTGCGCTGAGGGGAGGACCGCGGGTGCCCCGGTTCCCTGACGGCCTCATCGCCCCCTGTCACTCCCGGGGGGACGCGATCGGGTCGGGCGCCCAGAAGCTCTCGTCCAGCTCCTGGGCGGCGGGTCCCATCGACAGCGAGCCATCCAAGGAGCTCAGGGCCTCGAGGGCGCCGAGGAGCTCGGCCCGGCGGTGGCGCAGCACGGTGCCGGGCAGGGGGCCGGGCTCGCAGGCCCTGGCCCCTTCGAGGTGCACGAGCCCGGCCTGGAGCAACAGGTCGAAGCGCTGCCAGAACAGCCGCAGCCCGCCGATGCGGAGGCCTCGGAGCTCCTGCACCACGCTCCGGAGAGTGCCGTGTCGCCGGAGGCGTGCCAGCTCGACGGGTATCTCTGGATCAAGGCGGGAGAGGACCCGGTGGTTGCGTGCGCGGACGTGAAGGGGTCGATCCAGGTCACCGCTGACGTCCAGGACGATCTGGTCGGCAGGGCGGTGCCGACGGCAGCCCTGCCAGAACAGCTCCAGCACGGGGCGGGCGAGCAGCACCTCCCGTCGACCGGGCCGATCGGGAGGGGTCAGCCAGCAGGCTCGGTCGCCCCTGACGGACGCAGCGAGGAAGCGGGCCACGTCGGCCTCGGCCTCGGACAGGATCTCGTGGGCCGGCACGCCGGCCAGCGCACAGGACAGGATGTCATCGGCCAGCCGGCCCGAGAGCACGGTGCCGGGAAGGAGCCGCCCGAGGAGGTCCACCAGCAGGGCCGGCACACCCTCGACATCCACCAGGAGTTGCTGCTGCACGTGGATGCGAGCGAGGTTCCACGGGGTCTCGATGTGCAGGATCGCAGCCTTGCCGGTGGCGTGCAGCTCCAGGAGCAGGGCGGCGACGGACTGGGGAGGCATCTGGGATCCTGGCGCCGGGTGGGCGCGGTTCGGGGGCCTTTCCCATGCCGCCCAGGGCAGAGTCCCTGGGCACGTCCCTCCACCAATAGGGTTTGGAGACCGACAAAGATACAAATTCTCGTCGGCCGACCGAGGGCTCGGGTCCGCGGAACGTGCCGTTCAGCTACGCTGCGATCCTGCGCTGAGAGGAGGACCGGGTCCAGACCGCGCTCGCCATCGCCCTGGGG
>CAZFLE010000329.1:0-1585 GCA_964519895.1 uncultured Enterobacterales bacterium
AGCCCTCCTCTGGGACGACGACTGGTTCGAGCGCCGGGTGCACAGCGTGTGGTCCGACTACCTGGGACGGGTTGGATGAAGGGAGAAGGGTGTCACGGGCATCTCCCGAGGGCCCTGCTCCTGGGTTGGGTCTTCCTGGCAACAACCGGCTGTCCGGCCGCTGAGCAAACAGCACAGCCGGCCGCCACCGTGACCGTGTTCGAGACGGTCGAGCTGGATCTGTTCAGGGACACGCCGATCGTCTCTTGCGGACACTTCAAAGCTGCTGACACCTACAGGGACGCCGATGGCAACCCACGGATCCTGAGAGGCAACACATTCGAATTCGAGACCAACGGCCAGGCCCAGCTCTCGACCTTGGACGGCCAACGCCTCATCGCGGGCGAACAATCGAGCTGTGACACCATCTGGACTGTCGAAGGCTCCGACGAGAACGTGGGACTGGGGATCGATGTGACCGCAGCGGACCTCGATGGCGACGGCTTGCCTGAGAGCCTCGTCGCCGACCCCCAGCGGAACTTGAACGGCAGCGGCTCCTTCGGCCCCGGGGTCATCGCCATCCTCCCGGGAGGCCTGGAAGGAGACCACTCCTTCGACGACGTGGAGACCCTCCTGTTCGGGGACTACAACGACGCTGGCAGCGGCATCATGGTCCTGCTCGAGGACGGCAGTCCGACGCTCATCGCCGGAGCGGAGGCGAACTCTGGGCAGGACGATGAGTACGGGTTCCTCTACCTGCTGCCGTCGCCTTCCTCGGGAGGTCAGATGGAGGATCTGGCCTCGGGCATCATCGTCGGCCCGGGGGGCGGCACGTTCGTACCGAGGGCGTCCGATCATGACCTCACTGGCGACGGTCTGGCAGATGTCGTGGCCTCCGACGCGCTCTACGGAGGCTGGGCCGGCCTGACGCTCATCTACGAGAGCCCCCTGGGTCTGCGCACCGAAGCCGGAGACGCCGTAGCCACCATCGCAGGTGAGCCCGGCTCAGTCTCTGGCTACGCACTGTCCACAGGAGACTCGGACGGCGACGGCCACGCCGATCTCCTGCTCGGCGCGATCAACGAAGACGACATGGAGGGAGCCGCCTACCTGCTCTACGGGCCCCTGGCCGGCGACCTGCAAGTCTCCCAGGCCGACGCCTCCTTTCGGCCCGATCCGGACCCCTCCGGGGCCTGGAATCCGGCCTACCTCGGACGGGCCCTCTCTCTCGATCAGGACCTCGACGGGGACGGCCGAGCCGACCCGGCCATCGGCGTGCCGGGCCACGAAGAAGACGACATCAGCGTCGGCGGTGCCTATGTCTGGCTCGGACCGGTCCAGGGGGCCCAGGGACCGGCGACGGCAGCCGCCCATCTCTTCGTCGCGCCGGACCGGCACGTGGCCGTCGGGACCCTGCTGCTGGGCCTGCCCGATGTGGACGGCGACGGCCTGGATGATCTCCTCGTCTACGGGGCCTACTCCAAGGAGAGTGAAGACGAGTACGAGCCGGTGTTCTTCCTGCTGCGCTCGGTGGATCTGTAGCAGCGGTCCCCGGGGCTGGCCTGGGCGAACCACTGGTGGGGCGGGGCCCAGCCGTCGGGCTGGC
>CAZFLE010000330.1:0-1578 GCA_964519895.1 uncultured Enterobacterales bacterium
TGGAGTCCGAGCTCTTCGGCCACGTCAAGGGCGCCTTCACGGGGGCGGTGCGCGACAGACCCGGCCACTTCCGTGCGGCCGAGGGCGGCACGCTCTTCCTCGACGAGGTCGGCGAGCTGCCGCTGGCGCTCCAGCCCAAGCTGCTGCGGGTGCTCCAGGAGGGGTCGGTGGCGCCGGTCGGCGGGGAAGCCGTCGTGCCGGTCGACGTCCGCATCGTGGCGGCCACGAACCAGGACCTGGAGCACCAGATCGCCGCTGGGGACTTCCGCGAGGACCTCTTCTACCGCCTGGACGTCATCCGGGTCGAGGTGCCGGCCCTGCGGGATCGCCCCGAGGACATCCTGCTCCTGGCTCGGTCCTTCCTGGACGAGCTCGCGCCGGGGCGGGCGCTTCGGGTTGGCCGGGACATCACCCGCGTCCTGCGAGAGCGGGAGTGGCCGGGCAACGTCCGAGAGCTGCGCAACGCCTGCGAGCGGCTCGCGCTGCTGGCGCCCGGAGACCGCGTGAGGGTCCAGGATCTGCCCCGCAGCCGCAGGCTCGGCTCGAGTGATGCCCGATGGGTCCAGCACGTCCCTCCGGGTCTGAGCCTGGCCGAGGTCGAGCTCCAGTGGGTCCGTCACGCGCTCGATCAGACGAGCTGGAACGTGAGTGCTGCGGCACGGCGACTCGACGTGCCGCGGCACGTGCTGGCGTACAGGCTCGAGAAGTACGGGCTACGCCGCGGGGACTAGCCCTGGCTGACGCACTTGCCCGGTCGCTGGACCACAGCCCCGTCTTGCCACCTCACGGCCCGAGGCTCACTTCGAAGGGCATGTTCACACCGCCCATCTCCACAGGCTGCAGGGTGTCCACCAGCGTCTGGGAATCGACCCTCCCGGGCTCGCAGGTCACTGTGGCCAACCCGTCGTCGAAGGACACCTCCGGCTCGACCACCCCGTCCATCCGCGAGAGCGCTTCCGAGGCCGCGTTTGCACAGCCCTGGCACCTCATCTCGTCGATCTGGAGTCGGACGACGTCCGGACCTGGCCGTAGTCCTGCTCGAATGACAGCACCGGCGGGCCTGTGACGGAACCGTCGTGGTGGCATCAGGGTCGGGTAGCCTGGAGGACTCCGTGGACGACAGGACCCTGGCACTTGGCGTTCGGGGCGGCGACCCAGCTGCGATGGCTGCGCTCGTGCGCCAGCACACGCCACGGCTCCAGTGGCTGGGGGACGGCGCATCTCATTGAAAATTGGAGCCGAGAAGCGGACTCGAACCGCTGACCTACTGATTACGAATCTGTCGAGATCGGCCCGAATCGGCCCGTAGAAGGGCTTCACGGTGGGGATCCGCGGGTGTTGGTACCGTGTTGGTCGGGCCTTCCCTCAACGGCACCCGAAGCTCCTCAATCACCGCCTTGGAACTGGCTGATCGCGAGGTATGCTGGCGGTCCCCAGGGGGTTGGACATGTCCGAGAACATGGACCATGAGGCTGGCCAGCGCCGCTTGGCCTTGGTGCTCGTCCTGGCCGCATCGGCATGGGTCTTGCTGGGGGACTCCCCACCATTTGTCAACCAGTAGCGACAACGGCCGCAGGT
>CAZFLE010000331.1:0-1573 GCA_964519895.1 uncultured Enterobacterales bacterium
GAGCACCGCCAGCGGATCGGGCGGCGGACCAGGGCCGTCGTAGTCTCCCCAGACAGCCGTCGCCGTCGCGGTCGTGCTCGTCGGCGTCGCCGGCGCAGTCCTGGTCGATGCCGTCGTACCAGGTCTCGGGTGCGCCGGGGTATATGTCGGCATCCGTGTCGTCACAGTCGTCGCCGCCGTCCACTCCCTCCCACAGGTAGCCGTCCGCGTCCGCGTCGGCGTCGTTGCCGTCGCAGTCCTGGTCGGTGCCGTCGTACCAGGTCTCTTCGGCGCCGGGATGGACCTGCCGGTCGTCGGGTGCACAGTCGTCCTTGTCCCACACCCCGTCCCCGTCGCTGTCGAATGGGCCGGTGTCCACAGGGAGCGAGGTCGCGTGGGTGTCCGTGTCCGTGTCGTCGGTCGATGTCGTGCCGTTGCCGGTGCAGCCGAGCAGGGTGGCCAGGAGCAGCAGCGTCACTCGCAGTCCTCCTGCATCTCCTGGCAGAACAGGCCCTCTACGGGTCCGGAGCCGCCAGTGGCGCCGAAGAGGTACTCTACCGTGCCGCCCAGCTCGCCCAGTTCAAGGTCCAAGAAGGAGGGGTGGGTGAGGCCGGTGACGCTGATCTGGCCCGTGACCCAGGTCGCGCCTGGGGTCGCATTCACGTCGCCGATGACCCTGGAGACGGCGAAGACTCCGGGCGCATCGCTGATGCTGGCGGCCATCGGGTAGTAGTCCGGCGACTCCTCGAGGGTGGCCCTGACCTTGTGGAGCAGCAGCCAAGCCGTCTTGTAGGACCCGAGCCCGGTCTCTCGCTGGAGCTGGAGCGCCGAGATGCTGACCTTGCGGATCGCGATGAGCCAGAGCGCGTAGAGCCAGATCCGCAGCGGCAGCTTGGTCCTGTGAAGCGCTGTGCCAGCGGTGAGCGATGTCTGGCGTCGGCATGAGCAACCCTGCCAGAGTGGCCGACTCGCCAGGCGATAGGCGTCCTGGCCGTCACAGGCGGGGCAGCGGAAACCGTCTGGCCACCGCCACTCAGCGAGCCACTGCTCGCAGGACGTCTCGTCGGGGAACATGTCCGCAAACCCGAGCCAGGTGGATGGGGAAGACGGGGTCGCGGGCATGAGCACCTCCACCCACATGATCTCAGCCTCTAAGGCCAGGAATTGTCCGTCTCAGGCCCGGGCTGAGACAACGGGAGAACCAGGACCAAGAGACAGCGCCGCGGAAGGCGCCGGAGCCGCCAATGGCGTAGAGGATCTGCTCCAGGACCCAGGTCAAGACGCTGCGCTGCGGGCTGGACGGCCTCTCCAGGGGCTCCGACGTCGTCCCATTCCAGCTCGTGCTCGCCGTCGACCTCACGGAGTCCCCGTCCGCTGTCCAGGCGTTCAAGTCGGTCTTCGCCCTCGGCGCTCGGCAAGCCGTTGGGGCACGGCTCTGTTGGCATCGCAGTCCGCGTCTGGACCCCGACCGCATCGTCTTGCTGGAGATCGGAGCCCGGGACCCGGGAGCCGACGAGAAGGCGGCGCTGCAGACCCTCGCCGCCCATGTTCGACGGTCATTCCGGTCCTGGCACCCCACGAAGCGTGCTGGTCC
>CAZFLE010000332.1:0-1542 GCA_964519895.1 uncultured Enterobacterales bacterium
CGGCGGCCCTGGCCTTCCGGCGGCTGGCCACCGAGTTCACCGACGACCCGGTGGCCCTGGCGGTCGGCGCGGTGCTCTTCGCGTGCTCCCCCTACGTGCTCTACGAGCTGCGCGATGGGCGGCCGACCCAGGCTCTGCTGATCACGCTGCCCCTGTTCCTGCGCCAGGCCTGGCGCACCGGACAGACGCCGGGGCTCCGAGCACCCCTCGCCGGCGGGGGCTGGCTGGCCCTGACCGGACACATCTACTGGTTCTACGCCTTCTTCGGGGGTCTCGCCGCTCTGTTCCTGGGGCTGTGGCGCACGGTGTGCCCACCGCCGGGGGCGGGCCCTCGCGGGCACGTCCTGGTCCGCTACGCGCTGATGGGCGGCACCGCCATCCTGTTGTGCCTGCCAGTCGCCCTGCCCCTGGTGCTCCAGACCGCCCAGGGACAGGACGTGCCCGGCCTGCTGGACGTGCAGGCGTGGACGTGGCAGCAGCTGACGCCGATCACCGAGCAGGGCGAGCTGATCGGGATCTTCAGCTGGCAGCCCAGCTGGGGCAGCGCCGGCCTGTACCGGGTCGCGTCGGACGGCACACAGCACTTCCTGCCCAGCTACCCCCTGGTGTCGTGGGCGGCGCTGGTCGCGGTGGCGCTGTGGTGCTGGCGGCCCGGGCGGCTGGATCGGGGCGGGGCCGTGGCGGTGGCGCTGCCGTGCATGCTCCTGGCCTGCGGCCCCCTGCTACTGTGGGGCCACGAGCACGTGATCAACCCCTTCTGGGCCAGCTGGATGCTCGGCGTGCGCTTCCTGCGGCGACTGTGGTGGCCGTCGCGGGCCATGGCCATCCCGGTGATCGTCATCGCCCTGTGCGTGGTGGCCGTGCTGACGGCGGTGCGGACCCAGGGCCGTGGCGCCCAGGCTGCGGTGGCACTGCTGCTGGCAGGCCTGTGGGGCCACGACCTGCGCCAGCTCGGTCTGGCGCCCTTCCCGACCTGGAGCGCCGCGATCCCGGCGGGCTACCAGTGCCTGGCCGACGGCGGGGACCAGGCGCTCATCGAGCTGCCCTACTCGTGGACCCAGGCCCACCTGTACTACCAGGTCGCCCACGGCCGGCCCATCCTGGGCGGCATGCTCGAGAACAACGACGTCTTCACCCCTGCCGAGTCCGCGTCGCTGCGGACCGACAACAGCTACCTCCAGGCCCTGCTCGGGGTGGCCCGACTCGGCGGCGAGCCCGCGGCCTGGACCCCCGCCGATCGCCAGGCTCTCCACGACTTGGGCTACGGCTACGTGGTGGTGCAAAAGGACGCCTACCTCCAGGGCGGCGGTGTGGCGCAGTCGGTGATCACCGCTCGCCGGACCCGCTTGCGCCGCATGCAAAAGGACCTCTTGGCGATGACAGGGGCCCCCCTCTACGAGGATGCGCGGGTGGCCCTGTACGCACCCTGGGGGGATGCGCTGCCCTGCGATCCCGCCACCCTGGTCCCCGACGAGAGGCCCGGCGAAGGCGAAGTGCTGTTCAACACGCTGCTCCAGGTGCCCGCCGAGGCCACCCGGATCC
>CAZFLE010000333.1:0-1532 GCA_964519895.1 uncultured Enterobacterales bacterium
CCGGGGGGGGACTGGTAGGGCGGAGTCCGGAGGGGGCGTCTGCATGGTGGAGGTCGAGCCGCGGACTGGAGAGCCCTACCGGGAGCGCCAGACGCTCGTCGACCCCGCCCAAGATCCCATATCGTATACACGCGCTCTGCCTCACCCGGATGTCCAGGATCACTACTTCCTGGGCACACTCCTGGACTCTCAGACCCAGAAGACCTGTGAGACGCTCTTCTTCCCCGGTTCGGCGCCGCCGAACTTCAGTTGTTCCGCACCCGGGCCCTACCAAGTCTCGCTCGACGGCTCCACCGGACTCTGGGTAACTGAACCCTTTCCTAGCAGTGGGCTGCCCAACGGCGGGGTCCTGGACCTGGCATGGGGGGGAGATGACCGCTCCAGCATTTCGGACCCATCACCACACCTCAAGCTGTGCTTCGCCGATCTCTATGCCGCAACCAACGGCAGTGGCGTCCAGCAATGGGGCAAGTGGTGGCTCAGTTCGAACCCTTGCGACTGATCTTGCTGCTCGCTGGCTGCGGTCCCGGTACCGACACAGCCATAGACACGGCTGCCGAGGCGACGGAACGAGGGCCGTGGTTTCCGCCTGGGCACGCGCAACCGCTGCCCCTGAGCCCCTGCATCCAGCTTCCCCCGTGGCAGTCGTCCCGCTGGGGCGACGACGCCGACCAGGACGGCTTCGTCAGCGTCGAGCACGGCGGCGATGACTGCGACGACCGCCGGGCCACCGCCCATCCTGGCGCCCCAGAGAGGTGCGATCCCTGGGACCATGACTGCGATGGCAGCCCGCTGGCACCAGGTGTGTGTTCAGAGGCCGTCGAGCCTGCCGAAGCGGCCAGTTTTCAGTGGCGTGGCGGCCGGGGACCGCTGGCCAATCTGGACTGGCTACTCACGCCCGCGATCGTGCCCGCTGCGACGCCAGGCGTGATGGGTCAGATCACGGTTGGGTGCTACTGGTGCTCGGCGCTGTTCGAGCCCATCTCTCCCGAGGGCATGGAGTGGGTCGGAGGCGGCGCTGTGATCGTGCAGCCCGGAGCCGCCCCGCTGGGTACCTGGGTCGGCGAGGAGGCCGTCCGGTTGCTTCAAGGTGACTGGTTCGAGCACAACATCTCCGCGATGAACCTGGGCGACTTCAACGGGGATGGCTACCCTGACTACGGCTTCAGCCAGATGGACGGCTTCGATACCGGCCAGGGCGGCCTGGTGATTCACCTGGGACCTATCGATGCCCACTGGTGCCCCATCGAGGGCATGGCGGAGGGGGCCGACGGCGTCTGGATGAACGAATTCAGCGACCAGTCCCTTGGGTATTCGCGGATGGGCGGCACGGACCTCGACGGCGATGGCCTCACTGACATTGTTCTCGGAACCTCCGACCCGGGCCTGTACAGCAGCAACCCCCAGCGGGTCTACACGATCCCGGGGCGCGAAGACGGCTGGCCGATCGAGGCTGGTGTCTGGGAAGAGCCGTTCCTGGAGGTCGATGACACACGCTGTGGAGGTGGCCGTCGCGACATCGAGGACCTGGG